>NZ_QHCP01000001.1:0-165259 GCF_003182415.1 Actinokineospora spheciospongiae
GTCGTTGAAGAAGGCGGTGTGGCCGTCCCCGTCTACGCGGCGTTGTCCGCATCGGTGGGGAAGGCGGAGAGGTCACCGGTGAAGGACGCCCGCCGGATGGGGGCGGGCGGGGCACCACCCGGTCGGTGGTGCCCCGCCCGCCGTGCGGGGGCTAGCGGGTGAGCAGGTCGGTGGTCACGGCGCGCAGGAGGGCGCGGGTGTCGATGCCGTGGAGTTGGTTGTGGTTCTTGCTGTCGCGGATGCCGTGGCCGTGGTGGGCCAATTCGACGCAGGTGTTGTTGCCGCTGCTCGCGGTGCGCCAGCGGGTTCCATCCGAGTCGTGCAGGGTGTTCATCGGTCTCCGTTCGGTGCAGTGCCATCGATGAGTTTAGCGATGTGCTCGGCTGAGTCGGCTGGTGTGAGCGCGCGCCGATCAACCTCCTCTGCCGCCGCCTGGTACGCGCTCACATCCGGCGTCCGCCACAGGGACGAGGACGCGGCGAAGTGTTCCAAGTGCACGATCGGCGAGGCGGTGGCGAACTCCAGCAGGATGAAACTGCCGAGTAGGTGGGGCGAGTAACCGGGCACGGTGGAGGGGATCACCTGCACTGTGATGTTGGGCCGCTCCGCCATGGCCATGAGGTGCTGCCACTGCTCGACCATGACCGCGCGGGACCCGATCGGCCGGACCAGGGCCGTGTCATCGATCAGCGCGCGGAACTCGCTGGGATCATCGCGGGTCAAGATGCGCTGCCGGTCCATCCTGAGCCTGACCTTGGTCTCCGACTCGGATTCGGCGCCGAGGACGACTCGGGCGTAGGCCTCGGTCTGCAAGAGGCCGGGGAGAACGGCGAGACTGACCTCGGTGATGCGGCGGGCGGTTTGCTCGATGTTCACGAACTTGGCCAACTGCGGGCCGATGGTGGGGGAGCCCGCGACCAGTTCCCCCGGCGAGGCTGCCTGCTGGCGCAGTCCGAGCAGGCGGTCCCGCTCGTCGGCCTCGACCCCCAGCACGGTCAGCACCATGGTCAGGTCGTCGACGGCGGGCAGGCGGGAGCCCTGCTCCCAGAACGACAGCTTCGTGTCGGAGAACCCGACGACGTCCGCCAGGGAGCGCAGCGTGTGATCGGCCGCCGTGCGGAGTCGCTTCAGGTCGGCGCCCAGCTCGCGGGCCGCCGCGGTCGTGCTTTCAGACATGTAAGCAGCCTAGGCCCTGGCTGATGTTGGCCGACCATGCCCTGATCGGGTGGTTCCCATTGCTTACGTGAGCACATTGTGCTTACGTAAGTCACCTCCCGTACGGGAGGTGGGACACCCGAACCGCACGGTCGCGCCGGTGTCCGCCGCCGGGCACGAACCCACCGAGGAACAGCACCATGTCCACAGTGAACACAACCAGCCGACCGCAGGACAACGACCTCTCCCGGGCCAAGACCCTGCGCGGCCTGCTGCTCGCGCGTGAACTCGACGAAGCCCGGCGGGCGCGTGGGTTCAGCACCCGGGACCTCGCCCAGGCCATGTCGATGTCCCCGGCGATGGTCAACCGGGTCATGACGGGCCGCCGGGTGCCGACCGCCCTGGAGATCGGTGGGCTGTGCGCGGTGCTGGACGTCCCCGCCGCCCGCCGCCCCGTGCTCTACGAGCGGCGGGCCACCGCCGACCGCACCGAGTGGATCATCCACCCCGGCGGCGGCCGGACCATCGTGCACGACGTCGAGGCCATCGCCGACGCCATCACCTGGTTCGCTTCCGACCTGATCCCCCGACCGCTGCGCACCGCCGCCTACGACCGCGCCGTCGAGCAGTCGGCCGACCCGCGACCCGGGCACCAGGCCGCGCTGCGGATCAGCCGGTTCCTCCTGCACCCCCGGGTGCTGCGCCACCCCGCCCTCACCGGCGAAGTCCTGCGCGACCAACTCCACCACCTGCTGGACGCCCACCTGCCGAGAATCCGCCTGCTCCCCGGCTCCACCGCTCCCCACCCCGGCTTCCGGGTCCTGAACACCGGCCACTTCCCGCCGATCGTCCACATCGAACAGCTCGGCACCGACCTCCTGCTGGAGAACCCCACCGCCACCGCCCGGCACGCCGAGTTCCTGCGCCACCTCGACGCCACCGCCCTCACCACCCCCGCGACCCGGGACACCCTGCGCCACCTGCTCGCGGCCGGGGGCGCTTGAGCCGGTGGGCGGACGCGGGGTGCTCGGAGGCGGTGATCCGCAGCACCGGTCAACGCCTCCGCCGGGTCGGGAAGAGGCGTGGGCAAGGCGGTGAACACAGGGTGAATTCCGTTGGGGATGAACCCCGTTGCGTCTTTCAGAGGTACCTCCCCGACGCGCCTGGTGATCAACTGGCCCTCGACGGCGGCAGGTCGCCGGGAGGATCGGACGAGGGGAAGACGATGGGGCGCGAGAAGCGGTTCGCGGGCATGCTGGTCGCCACCCTGGCCGCCGGGTTCTCGGTCCTGCTGGGCGGTTCCGCCGACGCGGCCGGGACCACGAGCCTGCACGGCACCCAGGCGTGCTGGGTGCCGTCCGGGTACACCTACTCGCGCGTTTCCTGGTCGCCCAGGTGCGGCACCTCGCAGTACGCCACCGAGTTCACGCTCTCGGACTACACGAACCTCGACATCAGCAACTCGACCGTGTGCTGGGTCCCGCCGAACTTCGCCATCGCCCGCATGACGAACACGACCGCCTGCGGCACCTCGCAGTACGTCGCGGAGTTCACCGTGCTCGACCCGGTCCGCCGCAACCTGACCGGGGTCTGGTCGTGCAACGTGCCCCCCGGCTACACCTACTCGGCCACCACGAACACCACCAACTGCTCGACGAACTCCTCCCAGACCTACTTCCTCCTCCAGAAGTACTGACCAACCCCGCTCAGGCCGCCGCCTCGACCCGCTCGGCCAGTTCCACGATGAGCCCCTCGGGCCCGCCGACGTAGCAGAGGCGGAAGGCGTTCTCGTGGTCGACGACGTCGCCGACCGTGCCCCACCCCTTGTCCCGCAACCGTTCGAGGACGCCGTCGAGGTCGTCGACGACGCACGCGACGTGCCGGAAGCCCAGGCGGTTGGCCTGCGGGCCCTGTGCGGGCGCCGGGTCGACCGGCCGGTGGAACCTGGTCAGCTCCAGCCACCCGCCGCCGTCCGGGGCGTTGACGGGCACCATGTCCGCCCGCACCCCGTCGAGGCCGACGATCCGGTCCACCCACCCGCCCTCGACGCGCATCGGGTCGCCGCGCTCGAACCCGAGGTCGACGAAGAACCCCGCGACCAGGTCCAGGTCGTCCACGACGACGCCGACGTGGTCGAACCGCCGCACGCCGCTCATCCGACGCCCACCGTCTGGCGGTCGGGGGCGATGACCGCGACGACGCGGTCCTCGTCGCGCGAGTACGGCTGACCGGTGTACTTGGTGGCGATCCGGTCGATGATCGCCCAGGCCGCGTCGCCGTCGAGCCAGGTGGTGACGCGACCGCGGACGGTGATGGGTTCGTAGGGGTTGTCCGGGGTGGTCAGGGACAGCGCCACCCGGGGGTCGCGGCGCAGGTTGCGGGCCTTGCGGGAGTCCGGGCCGGTGAAGAAGACGACGTGGTCGTCGTGGGTGCCGATCCAGAGCGGGGTGGTGTGCGGCGATCCGTCGGGCAGGACGGTGGCCAGGTGGGCCAGCGAGGTGCCGTCGAGGGCTCGGCGCACGGCGGGGGTCAGCATCGGGTTCTCCTTCGGGGTTCCTTGAGAAGACTCCGTTACCGTAGCAGTCGGAGTTCCCTCAGGGAACCCTGAACGCTAGGCTGCTCCCATGCAACGGACGGACTTCAGCGGGATGGCCTGCTCGATCGCGCGGACGCTCGACGTCATCGGGGAGCCGTGGTCCCCCTTGATCCTGCGCGACGTCTGGGTCGGCCTCTCCCGGTTCGAGCAACTCCAGGCCGACCTCGGCATCTCCCGCAAGGTGCTGACCGAACGGCTCAACCACCTCGTCGACCGCGGCGTCCTCGAACGCCGCCCCTACGACCGGCGGCCACGGTACGAGTACGTCCTCACCGACAAGGGGACCGAACTCGTCGACGTGCTCATGGTGATGGTCGGCTGGGGCGACAGGTGGCTCGCGGGTCAGGCGGGCCCGCCGGTCCTCTACCGCCACCACGCCTGCGGGCAGGTCGCCGCCGTCGACCTGCGGTGCGCGCACTGCGGCCTGCCGATGCACGCGGGCGACATCGACCTGCTCCCCGGTCCGGGCGCGGCCCGGCCGTAGGCGGTGGACCGGTTCCGCCCGCTCAACCCGCACCCCGGCCGCGCCGCGCGGGTCGGGCCGGGCGCCGGAAAAGTTCCGGCGGTTATCGGAATGGAAGCGGAATCCCACTGTTTCACCTGGACGGTGTGATCCGCAACACTTCACCGTGCCGATTCCAGGGAAGATCGTCATCATTCGGTTGAACCCGGCCGAAATTCCCCTGGAAGGGTCTTTGTCATGCTGTGCAACGCATCCGTGCGCGTCGCCGCTTCACCCGGTGGGGCGGTGACAGTGTTGGAATGCGATTCCGTCACTCCGGGCGCAATTCCCGGGAAAGCTTTATCGAGCGCTTTCCCGGACCAACCGCGTCGAGCAACGGAATGTGTGGCATGTGCGTTCACCTGATAAACCTGACCGTCGGGTATGACGACCACGTCCTCTTCAGCGGGGTCACCGCCCACGCCAGGGCGGGCGCGGTCACGGTCGTCCTCGGGCCCGCGGGCGTGGGCAAGTCGACCCTGCTGCGCACGCTGGCGGGCGGCAGCCCCGCCCTCGCCGGGCGCGTGTGCCTCGACGGCGCCGACCTGGACGCGCTCGCCCCGGCCGAGCGCTCCCGCCTGGTCGCCCTGCTGCCCGGCGACGCGGTCCCCGCCTGCCCCGGCCTGCTGCTGCTGGACCAGTCGGACCCCGCCCTCGACGGCCCGGCCCGGGCCCGCCTCACCGCCCGCCTGCGCGAGCTGGCCGCCCGGCACGACGCCGCGGTGGTGGTCGGCACCCGTGACCCCGACCTGGCCGTGGCCGCGGGCGACACGCTGTGGCTGCTGACCCCCGACGGCCTCGTGCGCACCGGCACCCCCGCCCGCCTCACCGAGGCCGGTCACATCGCCGCCGCCTTCGCGCCCGGCGCCGGGGCGCGCCGGGCGGACCCGGGGCGGGTGCGGGCGGCGGTGACCGACGCGGCCACCCGGTGCCGCTACGTCAGCGACACCGACATCGACACCGACACCGACACCGGGGACGGCGTCGCGCTGCGGGCGCTGCTGGCGGACCGGGCGCTGCTCGCCGCGCACGTCGACGAGGTCGCCGGGGAGCTGGGGGTGCGCGAGACCCGGGTGGCGGCGTCGCTGCTGCACTACCGGCTGGTGGCCGGGGTGTGGTCGCTGGCGCTGGCCGCGCCGGGGCTGGTGCCCGACCTGGACCGGCTGCGGGTGCGGCTGGACCCGACCACCACCCTGCGGCTGAGCCTGCCCGACCCCGGCGGCTGGACGGCCGCCGACCCGGTCCCGCTGCTGACCCGCGTCGTCGTCGACGACCTGCTGCGGCCCCTGCACGACGCCCTGCACGCCACGACCCGGATCGCGCGGGGGCTGCTGTGGGGCAACGCCGCCTCGTCGCTGGCCTCCGCGCTGCGGGCCGTGCCGAACGCCCCCGCCGAGCGGTTGACCGCGATCCCCGAGCTGGCGGCGGCGTTGGCCGAGGACGGGAGGCGGCGTAGCTGCTGCCTGCACTACCGCACCCCGGCCGCCACCGCGTGCAGCGGTTGCGTGGTCAAGCCAGCGACAACCCCAGGAACGCCGCCCCCAGCCCGAGGATGAGGCTGACGGCGGCGTTGCCGACCGCCGCCGCCCACCGGCCGCCCTGGAGCAGCCGGAACGTCTCGAAGCCGAACGTGGAGTAGGTGGTCAGCGCGCCGCAGAACCCGGTGCCCAGCAACGCCATCAGCGGTGCCGGCACCGGCAGGCCCACCAGGAAACCCAGGACCAGGCTGCCCACCACGTTGACCACGAGCGTCCCGAGCGGGAACCGCCCCCCGCTCCGGCGCTGCACGGCCTGGTCGACCAGGTACCGCAGCGGCGCCCCGACCGCCGCCCCCAGGGCCACCAGCAGCGCGGTCACCGGAGCACCTTCGCCGCCGCCGCCCAGCCCAGCGCCACCGCGGGCACGGCGGCGAAGAGGGTGCCGAACAGGTAGAGCAGCGCGGTCGGCGGCGGCAGGTGCGCCGTGTCGACCACGGCGGTGGAGAAGGTCGTGTAGCCGCCGAGGAACCCGACCCCGAGGAACGGGCGCAGCAGCGGGCTGTGCGGGCCGGTGCGGGTGATCACCGCCATCAGCGCGCCGATCAGCAGGCACCCGCTCACGTTGACCAGCCAGGTGGCCCAGGGCGCCGGGAGCAGCGTGCCCAGCCCGTACCGGGCCAGGGCGCCGAGCACCCCGCCCGCCGAGACGGCCGCCAGGACGGCGGCGTTGATGCGCATGGCTGCCTCTTACCAGTTCCGAGGCCGCGCGGGTGGTTCAGGGGGTGAGGACCACGGTGCCGATCGTCCGGCGGGCCTCCAGGAGCCGGTGGGCGGTCGCCGCCTCGGCCAGGGGCACGGGCGGGGCGGTGATCGGGTTGAGCAGCCCCAGGACACCCAGGCGCATGGCCTCGGTGCGCAGACCCATGGCGCGGGCCGGTTCGTGGGCCACCCGGGGGCCGAAACCGGTGACCGTCAGGCCGTGCACGAGGACGTCCGCGGCGGTGAACCCGGGGGAGTCCGACGCCGCCGTGCCGTGCACGACCGCGCGGCCGGTGCCCGGGGCCAGCAGGCCCATCGCGGTCGCGCTGAGGTGCCCGCCGACGCCGTCGAAGAGCAGGGCCACCGGGCTGACCAGGGCCCGGACCCGGTCCGCCCAGTCCGGGCGCGAGTAGTCGACGACGTGGTCGGCGCCCAGGGCCGCCGCGGTCGCGCACTTCTCCGGCCCGCCCGCCGCCCCCACCACGACCGCGCCCGCCCGCTTCGCCAACTGCACCACCAGCCCGCCGACGCCCCCGGCCGCCGCCAGCACCAGCACCACCTCACCGGCGGCGGGCAGCCCGGTCTCCATCAGCCCGACCGCCATCGCCCCGTGCCCGTTGAGCGCCACCGCCCGCTCGACGCCCACCCCCGGCGGCAGCCGCACCAGCGACGCCACCGGCACCGCCGCCAGCTCCGCGTACCCGCCGCCGCACAGGCCCGCCACCACCCGGGTGCCGATGAGCCCGGGGTCCGCCGCCGCGACCACCGCGCCCGCCACCTGGAACCCCGGGCCCCACGGCAGACCGGGCATCGGGAACCACCGCGTCGCGGCCGACCCCGCCCGCAGTTGCGCGTCCAAGTAGGACGTCCCCGCCGCCTCGACCCGGACCAGCACCTCGTCCGCCGCGGGCACCGGGTCCGCCACGTCCTCCAGCCGCAGCACACCCGGGTCGCCGAACTCGTGGAACCGCACTGCCCGCACTCCGGTGCCTCCTCGATCCCCTGGTGCCGGGGTCCGCTCCGGGCGCTCCCGACCCGGGGGGAATCCCCGCCCGCCCGGCCACGCTACCGGCGCTACCGTGGGCCCATGGCCGACACCCGCGGGCGCCTGATCGACGGTGCCATCGAGACGATCCGCGCGCACGGCTTCGCCGGGACCTCGGCCCGCACCATCGCCGCCACCGCGGGGGTCAACCAGGCGCTGGTCTTCTACCACTTCGGCACCGTGCACGACCTGCTGCGGGCCGCCTGCCTGGCCAACACCGAGGCCAGGGTCGCCCGGTTCGCCGACCGGATCGCCGCCGTGGCCGACCTGCGCGGCCTGCTCGCCCTGGGCCTGGCCCTGCACGCGGAGGAGCGCGCGGCGGGCAACGTGGCGGTGCTGGCGCAACTGCTCGCGGGCGCGCAGACCGACCCGTCCCTGGCCGAGGCGACCGCGGCGGCGCTGCGGCTGTGGATCGACCCGATCGAGGCGGCACTGGTGCGGCTGCTGGCCGACTCGCCCGCGGCGGAGGTCCTCGACACGGCCGGGCTGGCCAGGGCGGTGAGCGCGGCCTTCATCGGCCTGGAGCTGTACGAGGGCGTCGACCCCGGCGGCGCCGCGGCCGCCCTGGACGCCCTGGACCGGCTGGCCGTCCTGGTCGAGGTCGTCGACGACCTGGGGCCGGTGGCCCGGCGGGCGCTGCGGGGCAGGCTGCGCAGGGTCTCGCGCTGACCCGGCCCGCGGTTGTCACGCTCCTGCCAGGTCCCGCGCGGCGAGGTGTCAACCGGGGGCGAACCCGCTCGCGCGATGCGGGAAAACACCGCCGGACCAAGCACGAAATGACAACTTTCCTTGGCGCGCAACGATTGCGGCGCGGTATCGGGGGTGCAACACTTCGATGACCAACCAGTGCGGCGACCCGGAGGTCGGAGAAGGCATGGGTGCGAGGTTCCGCTCCAAGTGGCCGTGGGCAGCGGCCGTGGTGTCCTGCGTGGCGGCGGGCGTGGTCGCCGTCGGGGTGTCGGGTGCCGACGCGGCGCAGGCGGCCGGGGAGCCGACCGTCACCAGGATCGCCCCCGGGGCGGGCGGCGGGCACCCGCTCAGCGGAGCCGAGGGGATCGTCGACCTCGACCGGCTCGGGTACACCGAGGACGAGTACCTGATGTCCGGCACCGCCACCACCTACGACCAGTCGGGGCTGTGGACCGACGACGGCCGGTGGAACACCAAGGTCACCGGGACCGGAACCGCCTACACCACCCGGCTCCTCGTCGAGCGGCCCAGCGACCCGGCGAAGTTCAACGGCACCGTCGTCGTCGAGTGGCTCAACGTCAGCTTCGGCGTGGACATCCCCGTCGACCTGTCCCAGTCCTACGAGCACTTCGCCCGCGAGGGCTACGCCTACATCGGCGTCACCGCCCAGAAGCGCGGCGCGGACAAGCTGACCCAGCTCGACCCCGACCGCTACGCCGGGGTGGACCTGCCCAACGACACCATCTCCTACGACGTGCTGTCGCAGGCGGCCCGCGCGGTCCGGGCGAACCCGTCGATCATCGGCGGCGGCACCCCGCGCACGGTCCTGGCCTCCGGGCACTCGCAGTCCGCGGGCAGGCTCGTCACCTACGCCAACGCCATCCAGCCCAAGGACGACGTGTTCGACGGCATCATGGTCCACGGGCGCAGCGGCGGCGCCGCGGCCATCGCGGGCGGCCTCCCGCCGATCTCGGCGAAGATCCGCGCCGACCTGAACGTCCCGGTCTTCGTCCTCCAGTCCGAGACCGACGTCCCGCTGTCGTCCTCGGCCCGGCAGAACACCGACCGGGTGCGCACCTGGGAGGTCGCGGGCACCGCCCACGCCGACCAGTACGGGCTGGACACCTACAACCCGGTCAACGCCCGCGACAAGGCGATCAACGACGGTGCCGCGACGTACTGCGACACCCCGATCAACTCGATGACCTTCCGCTACGCCGAGAACGCCGCCTTCTCCCACCTGGAGTCCTGGGCCCAGGGCGGGCCGCCGCCGCCCAGCGCCCAGCCGATCGACGCTTGGTTCGGCACCCTCATCCAGCGCGACAAGGACGGCAACGCCCTCGGCGGCGTGCGCCTGCCCGACCTGGTGGCCCCGGTCGCCGCGTACGGCCCCAACAACAGCGGCGGCAACGTCACCGGCGCCTGCCTGCTGCTGGGCACCACCAAGCCGTTCACCGCCGACCGCCTCAAGCAGCTCTACCCCACCCGCGAGGCGTACGTCACCAAGTTCACCGACGCGGCCGACGTGGCCGTCCGGTTCGGCTTCCTCCTCCCCGAGGACCGCGCGGAGGCAGTCGCCCGCGCCCAGGCCGCCGCCATCCCCTGATCGGGAGCCCCGGCCGAAGGTCCTCCATCCCCGTGGCCCGTCCCGCGTTCCCCCCGCGGGGCGGGCCACGGGTTTCGCGCTCGCTGGTGTTCGGCGACGACCCCGACGAGGTCGCGCACCGCCGGAGCGCCTTGGAGAACCTGATCCGCTGAGGGTGCGCGGTTCCCCCGGTGGGTGTTCGACAGCCGGTCCACCGCGCGGGGTTGCGTCGGCGGTGCCGGTGGGTCGGCGGTACGGTGGACGCCCGTCGAGAGTCTGACGCCTCCCCAGCCGGACACGGCGGTCGTCACGGCGGTCGTCATGTCGGAGCACGCGGGCGCCCGCCGGGTCGGAGAGGCCACACCATGTCGACCGGCGACGACACCACCGGGGGCGCCCGGGTGTGGGCGTGGGTGGCCGAGCGCGCGGCGGACCTCGACGTCCCGGTGTCGATACCGGTGCTGTGCGACACCGCGGTGCTGCGGTTGGGGGTCTCCGGCGCCACGCAGACCGCGGAACTGCCCGGGGGCTGGCCGCAGACCGTCCACGCGACCGACGAACTGGGGGCGCGGCTCGCCGAACTCCAGGTCACCGTGGGCCAGGGGCCCTGCCTGGACGTGTGGCGCGACGGCGGACCGGTGCTCGTGCCGGAACTCGACACCCCCACCACCCAACGCCGCTGGCCGCTGTTCACGCCGTCCGCCGTGCGCTGCGGCGCCGCGGCGCTGTTCGCCTTCCCGCTGGCCGTGGGCGCGATCCGGGTCGGCGTGCTCGCCCTGCACTTGACCGAGTCCCAGCGCCTGGCACCGGCCACCCTGGCCGACGCGGTGGCGTTCGCGCACCTGGCGCTGCGGCTGCACCTCGACACCCGGATCGGGCGCGACGGGTCCGCGCCCCGGCTGCACGACCCCCGGCTGCACCAGGCGACCGGGATGGTCTCGGCGCAACTGGAGGTCGGCGTGGAGGAGGCGTTCACCCGGTTGCGGGCCAGGGCGTTCGCCGACGACCGACCGCTCGCTGACCTGGCCGCCGACGTGGTGGCCCGGCGGCTGCGGTTCGACCCCGCCGACGAGGCGGGATGAGCGGGGGCGGGCGTCCCCCACCGCCCGGTCCTACGCTGGGGGCGACGGAGGAGAAGACGAAGATGGCCGAAGACCGCTTGGTGGGGGTGTTCGTCGAACTCGCCGACACCCTGGTCGACGAGTTCGACGTGATCGACTTCCTGCACCTGCTCGTGGACCGGTGCGTGGGCGTGCTCGGGGTGGACGCCGCCGGGCTGCTGCTGGCCGACCAGCAGGGCCACCTCCGGCTCATGGCCAGCTCCGACGAGCACGTGCGGCTGCTGGAGCTGTTCCAGTTGCAGAGCGACGAGGGCCCGTGCCTGGAGGCGTTCGCCACCGCCGCGCCGGTGAGCGTGGCCGACCTGCGCACCGACGACACCCGCTGGCCGCGGTTCGCCTCCACCGCCGTCGCGGCGGGGTTCCTCGCCGTGGACGCCCTGCCGATGCGGTTGCGCGACCAGGTGATCGGCGCGCTGAACCTGTTCCACGCGGACGCGGGGGCGCTGAGCCCGGCAGCGCGGCGGGACGCGCAGGCCCTGGTGGACGTGGCGACGATCGGGCTGTTGCAGGAGCGGGCGATCCGCCAGCAGGAGGTCATCACCGAGCAGTTGCAGACCGCGCTGCACAACCGGGTGGTCGTCGAGCAGGCCAAGGGGCTGGTGGCCGAGCGCCTCGGGGTCGAGGTGGGGACCGCGTTCACCGCGCTGCGCGACTACGCGCGCTCGCACGGCCGCAAGCTCGGCGAGGTGGCCCACCAGGTGATCTCCCGCGAGCTCAGCACCGAGCAACTGCTGGGCCGGACCACGGCCTGAGCGGTGCCCGGAGCCCACCGCTCCGATCGCCACCGTGCTCGGGTTCCCGGTGGCGCAGGCGGATTCACGTGCGCGCGGACCCGGCCGCCGGACCGGTGTCCGAATTGGACCGAAGGTCACCGGTCCCCGCCCAGCGCGTCGATCGACCACGCCCCAGGTCCACCACTCGGGCGGGGGTTCTCACACCGGTCCGGCCTCCGGTCGGAACGCGCTGATCCGCCGCGCCAGGGCGCGCGCGTCGGCGTCGCCGCGCCGCCGGGCCGCCTCGTCGCGCAGCGGTCGCAGCCGGGCCGCGGTGCGGACCGAGGCCAGGCCGCGGCACAGGTCGAGCACCTGCTCGCCCACGGCCACCGCCCGCTCCACCTGCTCGTCGATGAACAGGCAGGTGGCCAGCGAGATCAGGGTGAACGCCCGGCTGCGCGCCATGTCCGGCCCGTACCCGTCGAGCGCGGCCACCAGCGCGGGCACCGCGGACTCGACGTGCCGGGGATCGACGCTGCGCGCCAGTTCGGTGTGGACGACCCCGGTCATCGCCGAGAGGTCCGCGGCGGTGAAGAACGCCGCCCAGGCGGGCACCGGTTCCCCGCGCGCCCCGGCGAAGTCGTCCCTCGCCCCGGCCAGCAGCGCCAGCGCCGCCCCCTCGTCCCCCAGCCTCGCCCGCGCCCACGCCTGGTTCGCCCCGGTCACCGCCAGCGCCAGCGCCGACCCGCCCGCCCCCGCCGCCCGTTCCCCGAGCCGGAACTCCGCCAGCGCCTGCTCCGGGGAGTCGTGGTGCAGCCGCACCCGCCCGCGCCGGTAGTGGATGTTCGACAGCAGCACCCGGTCCCCGCCCAGGGCGGCCACCTCCAGCGCCACCCCGAAGTGGACCAGCGCCTCGTCGACCGCGCCGGTGTCGAAGCAGGCCCACCCGGCCAGGTTGTGCAGGTCGGCCACCGCGGTGCACAGCGGCCCCAGCACGTCGTCGGCGACGTGCAGGCCGAGCAGCGCCCTGGCCGCGGGCAGCCGCGCCACCGCGGCGTCCCGGCAGCGACCGCCGCCGTGGCGGTAGTCCAGTCGCCGCAGCCTGCCGGTGAAGTCGACGACCGCGGTCACGTCGGTGTGCCCGATCCGGCCGCGTCTCGCCCACGGCTCGGTGCGGGGGTGCTCTCGGGGTCGTTCGACCGGCTCGGGCATGGGGTACCTCCGGCGGCGGGTGCTGGCTGCGCGGTACGGCCGTCGGGGTCCGGGGCGAGGTGGGGAATTCATGGTGGCACAGCTCACAGGCACCGGTGCCCGCTTTCACCCGACAGGGGATGGTCTTCCCGTTGGGGCGGTGTGCGGGGTCGCTGGTCGACGCCGCGCCGGTGGGAGGCGGCGTCAGGGGCGGTGGGGCCCGCGGCGGGGGTTGGGGCTCAGGAGCTGCCGGGTGCTGATCCGGCCCTCGATGACGGCTCGGGCGACGTCGCCCAGTTTGAGGTTGGCGGCTCGGGCGAAGCCGCGCAGGGCGGCGAAGGCGCCGTCCATGTCGATCTGCAGGCGTTCGGCGACGAGGCCCTTGGCCTGCTCGATGCCCACCCGGCTGGTCAGCGCGGACTGGAGCTGCTCGGCCAGCACCTGGTGGTGGCGCAGCGATCGGTGCTGCACCAGACCGATGGTGGCGACCTCGACCAGGGACGTGGCGGTGCGCAGCGCGGTGGCGCCCAGCGGGCCCGGTGAGGTGCGGAACAGGGTCAGGGCGCCGAGGACGTCGGTGCGCAGGCGCATCGGCACCGCGTCCACCGCGGCGAAGCCCGCCGCCCCGGCCGCGGGGGCGAACCTGGGCCAGCGGCGGTGGCCGTCGGTGCGGAGGTTCGGTTCGTCGACGTGGGCGCCGGTGGTGAAGGCGTCGACGCCAGGGCCCTCCACGGTGTGCAGCCGGTGGGGTTCGGCGGCTCGGAGCCGGTCGCCGGAGGTGGCGATCAGCTCCAGTCGACCGTGGGGGTCGGCCAGCAGCAGCGCCGCCGCGTCGACGCCGACGAGTTCCGCCGAGCGGTCGGTCAGCAGGTGCAGGAACTCGACCACGTCGAAGTCCTCGACGAGGGTGTCGGCCAGCTCGACGAAGGTCTCGGCCAGCCGGTCGGCGTTCACCACAGCTACCTCACTGGTGCGACTCGGGGGGTGGGGCCTCCGGTCCGCCCTGCCACCACGGCGCTGTGGTGCTGTGCTCCCCGTCGAAGGTGGGTCGGGATTCCCGCCCGGGTACTCGCGATCGCCTCACTCTACGCGCCCCGGGTTGGCCGGGCACCCCTGCCCGCGTGCCCGGGTCACCGGCCGCTGGTGGCCTTGCGGTTGATCGGGCCCTTGTTGGAGTTGCCGTAGGTCATGCCCGCCGATTCCCCCGAGCACAGGCACTTGCGGGCCGGGCCGCCCGCGGCGCCGGCGCGGCAGAACCGCAGGGCGATCGGGTCGTGCGCGTCCAGCGGGTGCGGGCACGCGGTGCAGGTCTCCTCGGCGTGGTCACCGGCATCCGGTGTCGAAGCACCCGGGGTGGAGGAATTCGGGGTGGAGGAATTCGCTAGCGCGTCCATGGTTGGCATCCGCCCAGTCCTGTGATGTCGTCCCTGGTGTCCCGTGGTCTACTACCGCGGGGGCCGGGGCGACACTCCCAGGCTACCCCGGTGCGCCCCCGGAGGCCGACCACGCGCCCGGGTCCGGCCCCGGGCCACGCCGCGCCCGTCGCCGCTCCGCCTCGGCGCGGTTCGCCTGGCGCAGCCGGGGTCGGCCACCACGACCAGGTCGGCCTCGTCGAACCCGCCCGAGGTGGCCCGAACCAGGTGGGTGCGGACGCGCCCGCCCGCCCCGCCTCCCCGGTCAGCCGCTCAGCGCCCACCGGATGGCCCGGACCATGCCGTGGCCCGCGACCCGGACGGCCGCGCTGTCCAGGCCGGGCAGGCGCGGCACGGCGAGCTGGTCGCGGGCCCAGCGGGGCAGCATCGCCACCGCGTTGGCCCCCAGCACGCCGTAGGGCAGCCGCACCGGCCACGGGATCGGCGGCGTCAGCAGCAGGAAGCGCGCCGCGTCCCGCGCCTCCGGGGTCGGGCGCAACTCGGGGCGGTAGGACTCCAGGTGCTCGGCCAGTTCGGCCTCGGTGCGCGGCGGGTCGGTCACCCCCAGGGCGGTGGCCACCCGGGCGGCGTCGGCCACGTAGCCGTCGCGGCCAACCTGGTCCAGCGGGCGTGCGCCGTGGCGCTGGTGGGCGCGCAGGAAGCTGTCGACCTCGGCGACGTGCACCCAGGCCAGCAGGTGCGGGTCGGCCGCGTGGTAGGCCGCCCCCTCGGCGGTGGTGCCGCGGACCCGCTGGTGGATGCCGCGCACCTGGTCCACCGCCCGCTGCGCGTCCTCGGCGGTGGCGAACGTCGTGGTGGCCAGGAAGGTGCTCGTGCGGGCCAGCCGCCCCCACGGGTCGCCGCGGTAGCCGGAGTGGGCCGCGACCGCCGCCATGGCCAGCGGGTGCAGCGATTGCAGCAGCAGCGCCCGCAACCCGCCGACGAACATCGACGCGTCACCGTGCACCGCGCGGATCGGGCGGTCCTCGCCGAACCACCGGGGGCCGGGGGTGTCGTGGATGCGCGAGCGCGCCGCCGGACCGTCCGGCCCGGCCACCCGCTCGAACAGCACCTCCCCGGCCAGTCGCCGGACACCGCCGGGCCGCACCACGTCCTCGAACCGCACCGGACCTCCCACCGCTCACCACGAGCCTAGGCGGTGTCCGGTGGGCAGGCGCATGGCCGGGCGCGACGCCCCGCGCACCGGCAGGCTCGTCGTCGAGGCCGTGCGCGCGGCCGGTGTCCGCGCGGTGCTCGCCACCGGCTGGGGCGGCATCGCGTCCACGGGGTCGACGGATGTGCTTGTCATCGACCAGGCGCCGCACGACCGGCTGTTCCCGCGCATGAGCGCCGTCGTGCACCACGGCGGTGGCGGCACCACGGCCGCCGCGCTGGCCGCGGGCGTTCCCCAGGTGGTGTGCCCCTTCGTCGCCGACCAACCCCACTGGGCGCACCGCGCCCACCTCCTCGGTGTCGCCCCGCCGCCGCTGCGACAGCAAGAGCTGACCGCCACCGCGCTCGCCGCCGCCATCACCACCGCCGTGCACGACGAGGCGATCCGCCGCCGAGCGGAAGGGGGCGGCCGGGTCGTGCGTGCGGAAGACGGTGTCGCACAGGCCGTCGCCGCGCTCGAACACCTCGTCCGCTGACCACATCACTCCACAGTGGACACTCTGGCCCGGGTGCGGCCGCCGCCTGCTCGGGGGTGGGGGTCGCGGGCCTCGGCGCGAACTTGCCCGGGTCGGCGACGGGTTCGGCCTCGAACACCACCGGGCCTGATCCGCCCGAGTCTTCCACCGGTATGACCGTTTTGGCCGGAATACCCGATAGGGTGGTCGCAGAGCGCAGCCGGGAGAAGGGGTACGCCTTGGGCGAGGACGCGCGGGTCGAGTACGACGCCGTCGTGATCGGGGCCGGGTTCGCGGGCCTGCACATGCTCTCGGAGTTGCGCGGGAGCGGGTTCACCTGCCACGCGTTCGAGGCGGGCGGGGGAGTGGGCGGTACCTGGTACTGGAACCGCTACCCGGGTGCCCGCTGCGACATCGAGAGCCTCGACTACTGCTACCTGCACGACCGCGACCTGCACCGGGAGTGGCGCTGGTCCGAGCGGTTCGCCGGGCAGCCGGAGATCCTGCGCTACGCCGAGCACGTCGCGCGGCGGCGCGGGCTGCTGCCGCTGATCACCTTCGACACCCGGGTCACCGCCGCGGAGTTCGACGGGTCCGGCTGGCTGGTGCGCACCGAGCACGGCGCCGAGGTGCGCTGCCGGTTCCTCATCACCGCCGCGGGCTGCATGTCCGCCGTGCACACCCCGGGAATTCCCGGCCTGGACGACTTTCGCGGTCCGCGCCCGCACACCGGCCGCTGGCCGCGCGAACCCGTCGACCTGGCGGGCAAGCGCGTCGGCGTCATCGGCACCGGGTCCTCGGGCATCCAGGTGATCCCGGAGATCGCCAAGTCCGCCGCCGAGGTGGTGGTGTTCCAGCGGACCCCGAACTTCAGCGTCCCCTCCGGGAACCGGCCGCTGACCGACGCCGAACTCGACCGCGCCGCCGACACCTACGACGACCGCGTGGAGTCCGCGCGCACCACCCGCTTCGGCCACCCGGTCACCGGCACCGGCCGGGCGATCCTGGACACCGACCCGGACACCGCCCTGGCGGAGCTGGAGGCCAGGTGGGCCGCGGGCGGCACGCACATCGTCGCCACCTTCACCGACACCGGCCGCGACCTCGACGCCAACGCGCGGCTCGCCGACTTCTTCCGCGCGAAGATCCGCCAGGCCGTCGCCGACCCGGGCACCGCCGAGCGCCTGGCCCCCACCGGGTACCCGATCGGCACCAAGCGGCTCTGCGTCGACACCGGCTACTTCGACACCTTCAACGCCGACCACGTGCGCCTGGTCGACCTGCGCGCCGAACCGATCGAGCGCGTCACCGCCGACGGCGTCCGCACCACCGCGGCGGAGTACCCGCTCGACGTGCTGGTCCTCGCCACCGGCTACGACACCTTCACCGGCGCGCTGACCAGGATCGACATCACCGGCCGCGACGGCGCGGAACTCGCCGCGCGGTGGGCGGGCGGGCCGCGCAGCTACCTCGGGCTGGCGGTGGCCGGGTTCCCGAACCTGTTCACCATCACCGGACCCGGCAGCACGATGGTCCTGTCGAACGTGCTGCGCGCCATCGAGCACCACGTGACCTGGATTCGAGACCTGCTGGTGCACCTGCGCGAAACCGACGCCACCGCCGAGGCCGAGACCGCCGCCCAGGACGACTGGGTCGAGCAGGTCGCCGCGGCGGCGGCCAAGACCCTCTACGGGCACACCGATTCCTACTACCTCGGCGCGAACGTCGAGGGCAAGGCGCGCGTGTTCATGCCGTACGCGGGCGGCCTGGACACCTACCGGCGCATCTGCGACTCCGTCGCCGAGGACGGCTACCGCGGCTTCCGGCTCACCCCGGCGCGGGTCACCGCGTGAGCGCCCGCCCGCTGTCCGCGCTCGGCCTCGCCGCCGTCCTGCTGGGTGTGCTGCTGCCGATGATGGACTCGTTCATCGTCAACGTCGCCCTGCCCACCATCGCCGCCGACCTGTCCGCGAGCAGCGCGGACCTCGAACTCGTCGTCGCGGGCTACGGCACGGCGTTCACCCTGTTCCTGGTGCTGGGCGGGCGCCTTGGTGACGCGTTCGGCCGCAGGCGGGTGCTGGTGGCCGGGCTGGCCGTGTTCGTGGTGGCGTCCCTGGCGTGCGCGTTCGCCACCACCGCGCCGTGGTTGGTCGCCGCGCGGGTCGCGCAGGGCGCGGCGGCGGCGTTGGTGCCACCGCAGGTGCTCGGCACGATCCAGGCCGCCGTGCCGCCGGAGCGGCGGGCGGCGGCGATGAGCCGGTACGCGGCCGTGAGCGGCCTGGCCGCCATCCTCGGGCTGGTGCTCGGCGGCCTGCTGGTCGAACTCGACCTGTTCGGCACGTCGTGGCGGCTGATCTTCCTGGTCAACCTGCCGCTGGGCGTGCTCGCGGCGGTCCTGTGCCTGCTCGCGGTCCCCGACACCAGGTCGCCGAACCCCACCGGCGTCGACCTGCGCGGCACGGCGCTGCTCGGCGCGGTGGTGCTGCTGCTGCTCGTGCCGCTCAACCGGGGTCCGCTGCTCGGCTGGCCGTGGTGGACGGTCGCGCTGCTGCTCCTGGTGCCGGTGGCGGCGATCGCGTTGTGGCGCGTGGAGAAGCGGGTGGTCGCCGCCGGGCGGGTACCGCTGCTGCCGCCCGCCGTCCTCGCCGAACCGCGGGTCCGCGGCGGCCTGGTGCTGGTCGCGCCGTTCCTGGCCGCCTGGGCCGGTTTCCTGTTCGCCCTGCCGCTGACACTGCAACACGGGTTCGGCCTCGACCCGCTGACCGCCGGGCTCACCGTGGCGCCGATGTCGCTGGCGTTCCTGCTCGGTTCGTTCGCCATTCCCGCGCTGCGCACCAGGTTGGGCGAGCGGGTCCTGCCCGCGGGCGCGCTCGTGCAGGCGGCGGGGGTGGTGTGGCTGCTGGTCCTGCTCGGCGTGCTGCACGCCCCGGTGTGGGCGGCGCTGCCGGGGCTGGTGCTGGTCGGCCTCGGGCAGGCGCTGGTCGTGGGCGCCTCGCAGATCTCGGTGCTGGGCGCGGTCCCCACCGCCTACGCGGGCGTGGGCGGTGGGGTGCTGGTGACCACGCAGCAGGGCTCGATGGCGATCGGTGTGGCCGCCCTCGGCACCCTGTACGCCACGGTGACCGTGGGACAGGGCAACGCGACGGCGTTCGCGGTGGTGCTGGGCGTGCAGCTCGCGATCGGCCTCGGCGTGGCCCTCGCGGGCCGGGGCATGGCGCGACTCGCGCCGGTCGGCTGAGCGCGACCGGCGCCCGCCGGTGCTCGTCAGCGGACGGCGGCGGCGTCCAGGTCGGCGATCTGGGCCATGGACAGGCCGAGTTCGCCGTGCAGGAAGCGCACCATGGTCCAGTGCGGCAGCGCACCCTCGTCGAACGGGCCGAAGGCGTCGCGGTAGAGCGGAATCCACCGGAGGGCCTCGGCGGCGGCCCGCTCGCGCGTGGACTCCTCCTCGTAGGCGGTGTAGCTGACGCTGCGGTGCTCGATGAAGAATCCGCCGGGCAGCCGCGCGCACAGCTCGCGGTACTCGGCGGTCTGGAGGATCAGGTAGTGCCACACCTCGTCGATCTCCTGCTCCACCGGCAGGAACAGCCCCGCCAGCTCCTCGCGGTGCGCGGAGACGAGGTACAGGTACCGCAGGCACTCCAGCGCCTGCCGCTCGACGAAGTCGGCCGGCTCGCCGGTCTTGGCCGCGAAGTGCTCCACGACCTCGGCGTACAGCGGTTCGCCCAGCAGGGAGCGCAGGTCGGCGGGGGAGACGGTCGGCACGGTTCTCCTAACGGGTGCGGGAATCCGGGTGCAGCCAGGCGTACTTGCCCGACTTGCCGATGGGGATGTGCTCGCGGTGGACCGGGGTGACCGACAGTTCCAGGTGCTCGGCCAGCACCCGCGCCAGCGCGGCCGGGTCGGGCAGCGGCCGGTCGTCGAAGGTCGTGTACTCCAGCTCACCGGAGGTGCCCTCGCCGACCCGCAGCCGGTACAGGAACACCCCGGGCGCGGTCTCGCCGATCCACCGGTCGAGGTCGCCGTGGCACAGCAGCGTGGAGCCGACGCGGATCAGTTCCTTCTCCCGGCCGCAGAACCGGGCGATCCGCTCCGGGTCGGGGCTGCCGTCGACGGTGCGCGCGCAGTCGCCGGAGCGGTAGCGGATCAGCGGCATCCAGGGGTTGCGGATGCTGGAGACGATCAGGCTGTAGAGCGTGCTGCCCTCTTCGACCGGCACCAGTTCCACCCGCATCCGGTCCAGGTGCGGGTGGTAGCCGCCGGTGCTGTCGCTGTAGTAGAGGTAGCCCAACTCGGTGCTGCCGAACAGGTCCACGATGGGGCAGTCGAAGTGCGCGCGCAGGAACCGGGACACGTTGTCCGGGGTGTACTCGTAGGCGTGGATGATGCTCGACGGGCGCGGGAAGTCCTGCGCCAGCCCGAATTCGTCGGCCTTGCGCACCAGGTGCGCCAGGTGGTAGCTCGAACAGTCGAGGTGGTACTGGCCGCTGGGGTGCGCCGCGCGGGTCTGCTCGATCTCGTCGAGCATCCGCCGCACCTCCGCGCGCGTCCACAGCGCGGGGTCGACCTGCTGGTTGACGTAGACGGTCCGCTCGTCGAGCCACCGGTCGGCCAGCTCCGGGTGCTCGGCGGGCTGCTCACCACGGGCCTTGGCGTTGATCCGGGCGACGTGCTCGGTGGCCAGCACGGTGGTCACCGACACCCGGGGGCAGCCCAGTTCCCAGGTGTGCTTGATGTCGGGGTGTTCACCCCACAGCCGGTAGTAGCTCTTTAGCAGGAAGTACGGCGGGCGGATGATCTGCATCCTGGCGTGGTTGGTGCCGGTCGACAGCACGAACTCCGCCGCCCCGGTCTCCAGCGCCGCCGCCAGGTCCGGTGTCATCCAGTTGTCGGGGAAACCCCTTGCTATGACGTCCTTCTCCAGGATCGGGAACTCACCGCTGCGCAGGTTCTCCCGGTAGATGGGGATGTCCTTGATCCGGTCGAGCATCTCCGGATCGGGCCGGCCCGTCATGCGCACCCCTTCTGTGACCTGCCTTCTGGAACACGCCGGTGGTCGGCGACGCGCGTCGCCGACCACCGGTGCGGGGAATCCCGTCAGCCCTTGGAGATGCAACCCTGCTTCTTGGAGATGCACCCGTCCTTGGTGGCCGAGTTCGCGGCCACCCACTTGGCCCACACGTCGTCCTGGGCGAGCTTCGCGACCAGCTTGTCCATGCCGTACCTCCGAGAGGGGGAAGGGGAAACGCGGGGACCGAGTGGTCCGCCGCTGACGTGGAACACTGCCCACCGAGTCCAGTGCTTCGGACATTTCGGACAGGCACACCGGCGACGCTACCAGAGCCCGTCCGAAATGTCCGCTGTGTCAGCATGGCTGATCAACGGCGGCGTGTCGGTAAGCCGATCGGGCGATCCCGGCTGCCAGACTTCCGCCGGTGTACACCCCGTCCGACCTCGCCGACCTGCTCGACTGCGAACACCGCAGCGTGCTGCGGCAGGCGCACGCGGCGGGGGTGGCGGGCGCCCCCCGCCCGGTGCGCGGCGGCGACCAACTCGCCGCCAAGCACGGCCGGGCGCACGAGCAGGCCACGCTGACCCGCCTCCGCGAGGAGGTAACCGCCCTGGTCGAGATCGACGAGCGCGACCCCGCCACCGCCGCGACCGAGACCGCCGCCGCGCTCGCGGCGGGCACCGACGTCGTCTACCAGGCCGTCTTCCTCGACGAGACCTTCTCCGGCCGCGCCGACTTCCTCCAGCGCGACGCCCAGGGCCGCTACGAGGTCTACGACACCAAACTCGCCCGCCGGGCCCGGCCGGGCGCGGTGATCCAACTGGCCGCCTACGCCGACGCCCTGCGCCGCGCGGGCTGGCCCAGCGGCCCGAACATGCACCTGCTTCTCGGCGACGGCAGCACCGAGACGCTGCGGGTGGACGACTTCCTGCCGCTGCTGCGCCGCCTGCGCGACCGCCTGACCAGCCGCGAACCCGGCCTGCCCGAGCAACTGTGGGCCGACGAGCGCGCCGCCTGCGGCACCTGCGCCTTCGCCCAGCACTGCGCCGACGGCCGCGAGGCCGACCGCGACCTGTCCCTGGTCGCCGGGATGCGCACCGACCAGCGGCGCAAGCTCGCCGCCGCGGGCCTGGGCACGATCGACGCCCTGGCCCAGGCCGGACCCGAGGCCCGGCCCAAGAGCATCTCGCCCGCCTCGTTCACCGCCCTGCGCGCCCAGGCGGCGATCCAGGTCCGCCAGGACGCCACCGGCAAGATCAGCTACGAGGTCGTCGACCCGGATGCCCTGGCCTCCCTGCCCGCCCCCAGCCCCGGCGACGTGTTCTTCGACATGGAGGGCGACCCGTACGCCCTCGACGGCGACGGCCTGGAGTACCTGTTCGGCGCGGTGACCGCCGACGGCGCCCGCGGGTTCACCCCGTTCTGGGCCCATTCCCGCAGGCAGGAGAAGAAGGCGTTCGAGGACTTCGTCGACTTCGCCACCGCCCGCCTAGCCGAACACCCCGGTGCCCACGTCTACCACTACGCGCCGTACGAGGCCACGGCGGTCAAGCGCCTCGCGGCCCTGCACGGCACCCGCGAGCAGGCCGTCGACGACCTGCTGCGCCGAGGGGCGCTGGTCGACCTGTACGCGGTGGTGCGCAAGGCCCTGCGCGTGTCGCAGCGCTCGTACTCCATCAAGTACCTGGAACCCCTCTACATGCCCACGGAACGTGAAGGAGACGTCAAGAACGCGGTCTCCAGCATCGAGGCGTACGAGGAATACCTGACCCTGACCCAACTCGGCCACCCCGAACGCGCCGACGAGGTCCTGCGCGGCATCGCCGACTACAACGAGTACGACTGCGTCTCCACGCTGGAGCTGTTCGGTTTCCTGCACCGGGTCCGGGTGGAACAGGGCATCGCCACCCGAGACCCGGAAGAACTCGCCCTCCCCGACGACGGCAAGGCCGAGGAGCGAGCCGAACGCGAAGCCCGCATCGCCGCCCTGGTCGCCCCCCTGCTCGACGGCCTCCCCGAGGACGTCGCGGACTTCACCGACGACCACCGCGCCCGCGCACTGCTGGCCGCCGCCGTCGGCTACCACCGACGCGAATCCAACCCGGCGTGGTGGGAGTTCTTCCACCGCCTCCAGACCCCGCTGTCGGACCTGGAGGTCGACACCAACTGCGCGGTCCCGGTCGCGATCGAGGTGGGGGAGTGGGTCAAACCCACCGGCCGCCAACGCAAATCCCGCCGCGAACTCCACCTGACCTGCGACCCCGACCGCCCCCACCCGTTCACCGCGGGCGACCAGGTCCGCCTCCGCTACGGCGCAGAGGGAACGGAAGCGAAGGTCACCCACGCCACCG
Source organism: Actinokineospora spheciospongiae (assembly GCF_003182415.1). NCBI lineage: Bacteria > Bacillati > Actinomycetota > Actinomycetes > Pseudonocardiales > Pseudonocardiaceae > Actinokineospora > Actinokineospora spheciospongiae. The sequence continues at coordinate 23,238 of NZ_QHCP01000001.1, forward strand.
CCGACCACCTCACCGTCGAGGAGACAGCGGCGGTGGGCGAAGAATCCCATGCCACCCCCGCCGCGGTCCTCCCCGGACGCCCCATCTCCGCCACCCCCAAGGACAAGGCGATCGAGGAACTGGCCGAAACGGTCATCGCCACCCTCCCCACCCTCCCACCCCACCCCGGCATCGACCTCCTCCGCAGGCTCTCCCCCCGGATGCGCCGAGGCGGCCGCCTCCCCGACCCCGGCTTCGACCTGGTCGCCACGGTCATCGAGGCAGTCGACAACCTCGACCAATCAGTCCTGGCCGTCCAAGGCCCACCCGGCGCGGGCAAGACCTACCTGGCGGGCCAACTCATCACCCACCTGATCCGCGCGGGCAAAACCGTCGCCGTCACCTCCACCAGCCACAAAGCGGTGGAGAACGTCCTCACCGCGGCCCTGACCACCGCCCCCGACATCCCCGCCGCCAAGATCTCCAAGTCCAAGACCCCCGCCGAAGAACTCTGGGAAACCCCCAAGGACAACAAGGCCCTGGCGGCCTGGCGCGCCGACCACCCCGAAGGCCACCTGGTCGGCGGCACCGCCTGGACCTTCGCCAACCCGGCCCTGAAAGCCGACCCCTTCGACGTCCTCCTGATCGACGAGGCAGGCCAGTTCGCCCTGGCGGACGCCCTGGCGGTGTCCACGGCCACCCGGACGATGGTCCTGCTCGGAGACCCCCAACAGCTCCCCCAGGTCGTCCAGGGCACCCACCCGGCGGGCGCGGACGCCTCAGCCCTCGGCCACCTCATCGGCGAAGCCGACGTCATCCCCCCGGAACTGGGCTACTTCCTCGACGAAACCCGCCGAATGCACCCGGCGGTCTGCAAACCGGTCTCGGACCTGTCCTACGCGGGCCTCCTCCACGCCCACCCGACCGCCGCCGACCGCTCCGTCGACGGTGTCGCCCCGGGGTTGTACGTCTGCTCGGTCGAACACGAGGGCAACACGACGCGGTCTCCGGAGGAGGCCGTGGCTGTGGTTTCCACGGTGGCCGCCTTGATCGGTCGTTCGTGGAACGACCGGGGGGAGGTGCGGCCGTTGGGGGAGAAGGATTTCCTCGTGGTGGCGCCGTACAACTTGCAGTCCCGGGTGGTTTCGCGTGCGTTGGACCAGGCGGGGTTCGGTGGGGTGCGGGTCGGCACGGTGGATCGCTTTCAGGGGCAGGAAGCCCCGGTCGTCATCGCCACCATGACTTCGTCGTCGGCGGTTGACCTGCCTCGGGGCCTGGACTTCCTGCTGTCGCGCAACCGCCTCAACGTGGCCCTGTCCCGAGCCCAGGCGGTGGCGGTCCTGGTCTGCTCCCCCCACCTGGTCGAAGCCGACATCCGCACCATTCCGCAGATGCGCCTGGTCTCCGGCATGATCGGCCTCCTGGACGTCGCCACCCCTTGGTGATCCGCTGGGATGCCGCCGCTGCCGATCGGCTCGACCAAGCCCACCCGGACCCGGGCGGCCACCCCAGGTGCCTGATTTGCCGGGAATGCCTTCGAAAACCGTGCCCATGGCGTTGGTTCAGACCGCTTTCCCCAGCGGACGGTTGACCGAGCCGGGCAGGCCGGAGGGCTTCCAGAACCCGCTGCAGATCGTCAACGACCTCGGCAACATGATCAGTCCCATGATGCTGATGAACATCCAGAACACCGTCCGCGCCGTGAACGGCGGGGTGTTGGACATCATCGGCAGCAACGGCGCCTTCAAGGCCCACCCGCTGCCCGCGGGCTACGACCACCCGGGAGCATGACCATGCCCCAGCAAGGCCCCCGCTTCTCCGACGACCCAACCGCTACGCCGCACGCAACCCACCTCTGATGAGGACCACACTGAGCCGGTGCGCGGCGGCCGTGCACCCAGGGATACCTCGCGCAGCTTCGACTTCTCGTGGGCGTCGGGCAGGCGGCGGTTCGAGTGCGGGCCAGTACGCGAGTGCGTTGGCGTGCATCGCCGAAGTCAGCAGACTGACGTCCGTCAGGGTATCGTCGTCGGCCGTCAGTTGCTGACGACGGCGAGGCGGTGGGTGAGGCGTTGGCGGTTCCCAGTGCCAGTCCCGTCAATTCCGGCTGACCGTCGATGGGGTGCCCGCCGGGCCGATTCGGACCTCGTGACCCGGCCGGTCATGTGCGCGGGCCAGGACCCCGTTCGAGGTCAGAGATCCGCCGGTTCGGTCATCGTGATGGCGCCCTCCCGCGCCGTCAGGACCACGTCCGCGTCGTACCGGCCTTCGCCGAGCGCGGCGACCTGGCCCAGGCTGACCATCCGCACGATCTCGTCGTCGCGCCGGAAGACCAGGAGGTTGCCGTCCTGGACGTAGTCCCCGCCGTGCGTGCCGTCGCCGTCGATTTCGGTGGGCTGGCCCAGTTCGCGTTCGATGCGCGCGCCGGATGCGGGGCCGAGGAGGATGTGCACGGAGGTCCAGTCGCCCGGGGCCAATTCCTTGAGCGGTCGTGAACCGCCCGCGCGGGCCAGTTCGGTGACAGACCGTTGCAGGGTCTCGTCGAATTCCACGGCTGCTCCCGAGGTGTCGCCGCCGCATCCCGCCAGCAGTGCCAGCAGGACGAGCAGGGTCGCGATCACACGCATGTCAGTACTGGTCCGGCTTCGCTGAGGGCCTGCCGGGGTCGCGGTCGTCGCCGCGTCCCGGGTTGTCGGTCGGCCAGGGGTTGTTCCTCGTGTCCCGGGTCTCGCCGGGGTTCACCTCGTTGGACGGCACGAGGGTGTCGTCGTTGTCGATGACCACCATTCTGCCGTCTTTGACCGCCTGCTCCACCAGGGAGGCCAGTTCCTCGGGGCTCGCGTCCGGGTTGGCCCGCGCGATCTCGCGGCCCACCTCGTTGTTGTGCAGGTCCATGCCGACGGGAACCGGGTGGCTGGACGGGTTGCGCTCGTGGGCGGTGGCGAACTCGCCCGCCCACTCCTCGCCGTACCGCTGCGTCATCAGCGCGTTCCAGTAGGCGTGCCGGAAGGCGTCCGCGTGCCCGTCGGTCAGGCCCTTGCCCTCGAACCTGCCCTCCGCCACGTGCAGCGCGTCCTGCCGGAGGTCGGCGAACTCCTTGACCCCCAGCAGCCCCTTGCGCGCTTGCAGGTCGTCGAGCATGGCCGCCTCGGCCTCGGTGACCTGCTCCTTGGAGAACCCCGCCTGCTCGGCGAGCCAACCGGTCAGACCGCTGGGCCACGTCGTGGTGGCGTCGGTCCGGACCTGGTACTTCTCCAGCAGGTCGCGGTGGCGCTGCTCGTCGGTGACGTGGTCCTCGCCCGCCGCCGCGGCGTCGGCCAGCGTCGTCGCCCCCGCGTCGTCGATCTCGCCGGAGCGGATGCCCTGGAGCACGGAGTCCAGTTCGCTGTCGATCGCGGTCGCCTGAGCCAAGGTGGCCTGCACCTCCGCCTGCAAGACCACGGTGGTCAAGAAGCCCCCACCCTCCGCCACGACCTCACCGTTGACGATCCGCATGCCGTTGCGGGCGGCCTGGTCCTCGACCGCCTCGACCCTGACGACCAGCTCCCGCACGGCGTGCTCGGTGTCGTCGATGACCTTCACCGCCGCGGACAACCGCGAGGCCAACTCCTCCAGGCCCTGGCGCCGGGTGCGCAGGTCGTTGTCAGCGGCCTCCGCCGCTTCCCCCGCCCACCCGGCGGGCTTGCTGCCGTCGAGCTCGTCCTGTAGACCGACAACGAGGTTGCGCCGCGCCACCAAGTGGTCGCCCACCTGCCCGACGGCATCGGCCCGCCACTGCCTGACCTCGTCCCAGGTGGCCATCAGCGACCTCCCATCCGCCCGAAGCCGTCCGCCGCGGCATCCTCCTGGGCCTGGTAGGCCTCAGCCGAGGCAGCCAGCGCGGTCGCGTACGAATCCATGCCCTCGGCCCACCGCGTACTCGTGTCCTCCCACTGCGGCCCGAGTTCGCGGGCCGTCGCGCCGGACGCCGCCCCGGGCAGCGCGGTGGCCAAGTCCGCCACCCGACCCAACTCCAGTGCCCGCACGACTCCCGCAGCCTGTCGCGCGGCGGCGGCCGCGGCGCGCAGCACATCGGGACCCACGTCGAAACCGGTCATTTCACCCCCAGTGGAATCCCACCGAAGGTATCAGCACGGGTGCTCCCTGTGACCGGGGTTCGACGAAATCGGAGCTGCGGTGGGGGCCGAGGAGATCATCACCGGGTTGTCTCCTCCTGGGGCGGTGCCAGGGCGGGAGGGTCAGGAGGTGGGGGTCGGGGTGGCGGAGAGGCAGGGCTGGTCAGGATCGCCGACCATCTCCAGGGTCCGCAGGCACCAGCGGCCCGAGTCAAAGGTGAGCAGGCCGCTGCCGGTGGACCAGGAGCAGTGGCTCAGGTCGCCGTTGTCGATCGCGATGATCACGTCCGCGGGCAGCTTTCTCCCGGTCGCCGGAGACGTCCGCGCCGCGCAATCCACATCCCCGATCCGCCGAACCCGTCACAGCCCGGGTGGCTCCCGCCTGCGACAGCACGGCCTGGTCACTCACCCTCGACGGCTTGATCTGTAGACGGGCAGCACCGCCCGGCGATCCAGGTTGAACCTCGGACACACCAGAAATCGGGGATGGTTCCCCACTGGAAAGTGCCCGAGGGGGCTTGTGCGCCCCTGGCTGCTGCCGGGTGCCTCGCGCGGCTTCGGACTTCCTCACGGCCGCCGGGTGGGCAGTGGGCCGAGTCCAGGCCAGCGCGCGAGTGCGCGGGCGTGCATCGCCGAGGTCAGCAGGCCGAATTGCGCCAAGGCGCCGTCGTCGGCGGTCAGTTCGCTGACCACGCCGAGGCGGTGGATGAGGCGTTGGCGGGCGGTGGCGGTTCCCCAGTGCCAGTCCCGGGTGGTGGCTTCGGCCAGGTGGTCGATGGTGCCGCGTTGGGCTCGGGGAACCAGGGCGTCGCCCCGGAGCAGCCAGCCCACGCAGGCGTCGGTGGTGCTGGGGAGGGTGGTGCCGGTGGTGGTGAGCCAGGTTGTCCGATAGGCGGTTTCGGCGGCGTGCAGGAGGTGTGGGGGCGGGGCGGTGGCGCACCAGCAGGTGGGGAAGCCGATGCGGAGGTAGGCGAGTTCGACCAGGCCGTTGCCCAGGGAGGACTGTTCGAAGTCGATGAACCTGACGCCTGCGGTGGTGTGCATGTCGTTGCCGGGGCAGGGGTCGCCGTGGAGGAGGGCGGTGGTGGGCATGGTGCGCAGGCGTCCGAGCAGGGCGTTCAGTTCGTCTTGGACGCCGGGGGTGGTGGGGACGTCGAGGTGGTGGGCGAGGCGGAGGAAGGCGTCGGCGTCGGTGGGGGTTGGGGCGGACCAGGTGGGGAGGGGTGCGTCGGGGTCGATGGTGGCGTGGAGGCGGGCCAGGGTGGTGGCGTGGTCGATCAGCCAGTCCTCGGCGGGGTGGTGGTGTTCCAGGTGCTCCAGGACCAGTACGTGGTGCTCCGGGTCGGTTGCGAGCAACGAGGGGGCGACCGGGGGTGTTGCTCGGGAAGCCAACCGCAGGGCGGTGACCTCGCGGGTGTAGCGGTCGGCCGCTTCCGGGTCTGCCACCAACTGCTTGACCACGGCGGGTGTTCCGGCCAGCTCCACCCGCCACACCCGTGATCGGGGGCTGCTGTCCAGTGGGACCACCGCGGTCGGTGAACCCAGTTCGGCTCGCAGGCGCCCCCCGAACGGGAGGTCACCGCTCTCGCCCGCGCCCTTCAGCACCATCTTTCGAGCATATCCACGGCACCGCCCTGTTCGGCGCCGGGAGCGGTGGCGCGACAGGTGCTGCGGACGGTGTCAACCTTCCCGGCTCGGTGGTCTTGCGCGGACGGCGCCAATGCTCGCGGTGACCACCAACGCTGTGGCCGCTGCCTCCACCAGGGTCAGGGCCTGGCCCAGGACCGCGAAGCCGACCACCGTGGCGATGGCGGGGGTCAGGCACGTCAGCACGGCGAACGTGCCCGCCGGGAGGGTTCGCAGGGCGCGCAGTTCCAGCGAGTACGGCAGCGCCGAGGACAGCACCGCCACGACGAGCCCCAGGCCCAGCACCACCGGGTCCGCCAGCGCCTGGCCCGCCGTGGACAGGCCCAGGGGCAGGGTGGCGACCGCTGCCACGACCAGGGCCAGTGCCAGGCCGTCGGTCTTGGGGAAGCGGCCCGCCGTTCGTTGGGACAGCACGATGTACGCCGCCCACATCGCGCCCGCTCCGAGGGCGAAGGCGACGCCGGGGAGGTCCAGGCCCGTGGTCAGGCCCGCGCGGCTGAGGGTGGCCACGCCTGCCAGGGCGAGGGTTGCCCACAGCCAGCGGCGGGTGGTGGCGACCGCCAGGACCAGGGGGCCGAGCACTTCGAAGGTGACTGCCGCGCCGAGGGGGATTCGGGCGACGGCCAGGTAGAACAGGGTGTTCATCGTGGCCAGGGCGAGGCCGAACCCGGCGATCACCAGCCAGTCCGCGCGGGTGTGGCCGCGCCAGCGGGGGCGGCAGGTGATCGCGAGCAGGATCGCGGAGAAGGCCAGGCGGAGCATGACCATGCCGAGGGCGCCCGCTCGGGGGAAGAGCAGGCCCGCGACGGCCGCGCCGGAGGGTTGGCAGAAGGCGCCGGTCACGACCATGGCCACGGCGGCTGCTCGGGGGGTGGTCCGGGTTGCCAGGGTTGTCACGGCGGTGACCGTATGCAGGGTGGACCACTCCGCGGAAATGCTGTTTCACCAGTGGTTATGCTCTACAGGCATGTCGGTTGAGCTGCGTCACCTGCGGGCGTTCCTGGCGATCGCCGAGGAGGGGACGATCAGTCGGGCCGCGGTGCGGTTGCACCTGAGCCAGCCCGCTGTGTCGCGGACGTTGCAGCAATTGGAGGCGCACCTGGGGGTTCGGTTGGTCGACCGGTCCACCCACCACGTGCGCTTGACGCCCGCCGGGATGGCCACGCGGGTCCGGGCCGAGGCGGCGGTGGCCGCTGTGGACGACGTGTTGGACGCCGGGAAGTTGGGGAGTTGGCCGTTGCGGGTGGGGCACGCCTGGTCGGCTTTCGGGGAGTACACCGTTCCGCTGCTGCGGGCTTGGCGGGCCGCTCACCCGGAGACCGCGTTGGAGTTGAACCGGGTGGACGACCGGACCGCCGGGCTGGTGCGGGGGCGGGTGGACGCCGCGCTGCTGCGGGGGCAGGTGCGGGTTGCCGGGTTGCACACCGAGGTGCTGCTCAGCGAACCCCGGTTGGCCGCCGTGCCCGCGAGCGGGCCGTTGGCCGGGCGGGCTTCGGTGGCGTTGGCGGACCTGGTGGGGGAGACGATCGCGGTCAACCCGGTGTCGGGGACCACCAGCCTGGACCTGTGGCCCGCTGACCGGCGCCCCGCCGAGGCCGTCGAGGTGTTGAGCACCGACGACTGGATCACCCTGATCGGTGCCGGGCACGCCGTGGGGATCACCACGACCGCCACCGTCAGCACCTACCCGCACGCGGAGGTGGCCTACGTGCCGTTGACGGGCGTGGCCCCGGTTCCCCTGGTGCTGGCCTGGACCACACCGCCCAGTCACCCGATGGTGTGGGCGCTGGCGGAGTTGGCCCGGGCCGTGGTGGGCCGAGGGCCTGGAGGGGGCGGCCGGTGATCGCGCGGGTGATCGGGAAGCCCGGGGGGTCCGGGTCGGTGGAGCGCGGGGCGAGGTGGGGGTGCGGGTCCGCCGCGTTTCGGCGGGGAGGGCGACGACCGCCCTTTTCGTGACTATTGCTCGCTTCTTGGGCGGTGTTCCGTGGATTAACCCACCCGGGTGAGGGTGGGCGGGTCTGGGCGCGGGGGGCCTCTAGAGTCTCGCGGATGCGTGTGGTGATCGCGGGCGGCCACAGCGGCGCGGGCCTGCGCCTGGCCTCCCTCCTGTCCGCCCGGGGCGACGCGGTGGTCGCCCTCGTCCCCTCCGACCGGCACCGCGCCGACGTCCGCGCCCACGGCGCCCGACCCGTCGTCCTCGACTCGCGCGGGCTGGTGGAGACCCTGCCCGGGGCCGACGCCGTGGTGTTCACCGGGGGCACCGCGCTCGGGCCGACCGAGCGCCCGGCCGCCCTGGCGTTCGCCGACGGGGTCGGGGCGCTGGGCATCCGCCGCTACGTGCTGCTGAGCACGATGGCGGGGGAGGCGCGGGCCGACGACAGCCCGGAACGGGCCGAGTACCTGCGGACCAAGGCCGAGACCGAGGCCGAGATCGCCTGCCGCGACCTGGACTGGACCATCGTGCGGGCCGGGCGGATGACCGACGACCCGGGGTCCGGGTTGGTCAGCCTCGGGGGAGGGGTGTCCGAGGGGGAGGTGCCCCGGGCGGACGTGGCCGCCGTGCTGGCCGCGCTGGTGACGGGGCCGTGGTGCGTGCGGCGGACCGTGGGGTTGGTCGGTGGGAGCACCCCGGTGGACGACGCGGTGCGGGCGCCCGTGGATTGACGGTGGGGGCGCGGCCTCGGCAGGTGGAGGCAGCTCGGCACGACCCGACGGCGGGCAACCGCGGTTTTACCCCCGCGCACCCCGTGCGGGCGGGAAACGTGGCAGCGTGGCGGTATGGACCTGAACACGGTGGTCGAGGTGCGCGACCCGCGCGTGCCCGGCCCCTGGCTGCCCGGTGACGCCTGGCTGGCCGGGGGCACGCAGCTTTTCTCCGAGCCGCAGCCCCTGGTGCGCAGGCTGGTGGACCTGACGAGGTTCGGGTGGCCCCCGGTGACCCTGGGCGGTGACCTGGAACTGGCCGCGACCTGCACGATCGCGGAGTTGTCCCGGTTCGGGCGGGACAGTGGGCTGCCGGTGGCCGAGTTGGTGCAGCAGTGCTGCCGGGCGTTCCTGGCCTCCTTCAAGGTCTGGAACACCGCCACCGTCGGCGGGAACCTGTGCAACGCGCTGCCCGCCGGGCCGATGATCTCGCTGACCGCCGCCCTCGACGGGGTCTGCCTGCTCCGGACCGGCGGCGGGGAGCGGCGCGTGCCGGTGGTCGACTTCGTGCGCGGGGCGGGGGAGTCCGTGCTGACCGACGGTGAGCTGCTGCGCTCGATCACCATCCCCGAGGCCGCGTTGCACCGCAGGTCCGCCTTCCGGCAGGTGTCCCTGCACGCCCACGGCCGCTCCGGCGCCCTGCTGATCGGCACCGCCGGCACCGGGTTCGCGCTCACCATCACCGCCGCCACCCCGCGCCCGGTGCGCCTCGACTTCCCCACCGCGCCCACCCCGGGCGAACTGCGCTCCGCCATCCTGGGCACCGTGACCGACTGGTACGACGACATCCACGGCCTGCCCGCGTGGCGGCGGCACATGGTGTTGCGGCTGGCCGAGGAGATCCGGGAGGAGTTGGCGTGACCGGCTTCGAGGTCCGGGTGAACGGCCGGACGCACGACGACTCCCCTCGGCCCGGGCAGTGCCTGCGGACCTACCTGCGCGGGCACGGGTGGTTCGGGGTCAAGAAGGGGTGCGACGCCGGGGACTGCGGCGCCTGCACCGTCCACGTCGACGGCACACCCGTGCACAGTTGCCTCTACCCGGCCCTGCGCGCCGACGGCAAGCAGGTGACCACTGTGGAGGGTCTGGCCACCGACGGTGAACTGCACCCGGTGCAGGAGCAGTTCCTGGCCGCACAGGGGTTCCAGTGCGGTTTCTGCACCGCCGGGTTCCTCATGACCGCCGCCGCCCTCGACGACGAGGGGCGGGCCGACCTGCCGCGGGCGCTCAAGGGGAACCTCTGCCGCTGCACCGGGTACCGGGCCATCGAGGACGCGATCACCGGCGTCAAGCACGTGGAGGAGCCCGCCGACGGGGAAGCGGTCGGTCGCAACCTGGGGGCACCCGCCGGGCCGCAGGTGGTCACCGGGACGGCCCGCTACACCTTCGACGTGGACGTGCCGGGGTTGCTGCACATCAAGCTGGTGCGCTCCCCGCACGCGCACGCGCGGATCACCGGCATCGACACCGCCGCCGCGCTCGCCGTGCCCGGGGTGCGGATCGTGCTGACCCACGAGGACGCCCCGCAGCGGCTGTACTCCAGCGCGCAGCACGAGATCGTCGAGGACGACCCGTGCGACACCCGGGTCTTCGACGACGTGGTGCGCCACGTCGGGCAGCGGGTGGCGGCCGTGGTCGGGGAGACCGAGGCCGCCGCCGAGGCGGGGGCGCGGCTGGTACGGGTGGACTACGAGGTGCTGCCCGCGGTGACCGACGCGCACGCCGCGATGCGCCCCGGCGCGCCGGTGGTGCACGACAAGGACCCGGTCGAGGCGCGGATCGCCCGGCCCACCGACAACGTGCTCGCCGAGCTGCACGACGAGTTCGGCGACTTCGCCGCCGGGCTGGCCGAGGCGGACGCGGTGTACCGGGGCACCTTCCGCACCCCCCGCGCCCAGCACGCCGCCCTGGAGACGCACGGCGCGCTGGCCTGGTTCGACGCGGAGACCGGCAGGCTCACCGTGCGGACCAGCACGCAGACGCCGTTCCTGACCAGGCGCTCCCTGTGCGCGCTGTTCGACCTGCCCGAATCCGACCTGCGGGTGGTCGCCGGGCGGGTCGGCGGCGGGTTCGGCGGCAAGCAGGAGATGCTGGTCGAGGACGTCGTGGTGCTGGCCGCGCTGCGGTTGCGAGAGCCGGTGAAGCTGGAGCTGACCCGGTCCGAGCAGTTCTTCGGCACCACCACCCGCCACCCGTTCACCGTGGAGGTGGAGGTCGGTGCCAAGGCGGACGGCACGTTGACCGCGTTGCGCGTGCACGTCGTCAGCGACACCGGGGCGTACGGCAACCACGGCCCCGGCGTGCTGTTCCACTCCTGCGGGGAGTCGATCGCCGCGTACCGCTGCCCGAACAAGCGCACCGACGCGTACGCCGTCTACACCCACAACGTGCCCTCCGGGGCCTACCGGGGTTACGGTCTGGGGCAGGTCATCTTCGCCGTGGAGTCCGCTTTGGACGAACTGGCGCACCGGCTCGGCATCGACCCGCTGGTACTGCGCGAACGCAGCGCCGTCCGCGACGGCGACACCCTGACCACGGCGTCGGGCCCCGAGGAAGACCTGCTGATCGGCAGCTACGGGCTCGACCAGTGCCTGGACGTGGTGCGCGCGGCGCGGGCCGAACCGGTCGGGCCGGTGCCCGGGGGGTGGCTGGTCGGCGACGGCGCGGCGCTGTCGATGATCGCCACCGCCCCGCCGCGCGGGCACTTCGGGGAGGCGCGGCTGCGGCTGCTCGCCGACGGGACCTTCGAGCTGTCGGTGGGGACGGCGGAGTTCGGCAACGGCTCCACCACCGTGCACCGGCAGCTCGCGGCGAGCGCGCTGCGGGTGGCGACCTCGCGGGTGTCGATCCGGCAGTCCGACACCGACCTGGTCCGGCACGACACCGGGGCGTTCGGGTCGACCGGGGTGGTGATCGCCGGGACGGCGGTGCTGCGCGCGGCCGAGGCGATGGTCGGCGCGCTGCTCGGCGCCGCCGCTGAGCGGTCCGGTGTGGACGTTTCGCGGTGCGCGCTGGTGGACCGGGGGGTCGACTGCGGTGGGCGGGTGGTGCCGTTCTCGGAGCTGGCCGCCGGGGAGCCGCTGACGACGACCGGTCACTGCGACGGGACGCCGCGGTCGGTCGCGTTCAACGTGCACTGGTTCCGGCTGGCCGTCGACCCGGGCACCGGGGAGGTCCGCGTGCTGCGCAGCGTGCACGCCGCCGACGCCGGGCAGGTGCTCAACCCGATGCAGTGCCGCGGGCAGGTGGAGGGCGGTGTGGCGCAGGGGTTCGGCGCCGCGGTGGCCGAGCACGTCGACACCGGGGCGGACGGCGCGGTCACCACGGCGGCGTTCCGGCAGTACCACGTGCCGACCTTCGCCGACGTGCCGCGTACGGAGGTCCACTTCGCCGACGTGACCGACCCGCTGGGGCCGTTGGGGGCGAAGTCGATGAGCGAGAGCCCGTTCAACCCGGTCGCCCCCGCCTACGCCAACGCCCTGCGCGCCGCCACCGGGGTGCGGTTCACCGACCTGCCGCTGACCCGGGACCGGGTCTGGCTGGGTTTGTCGCGGGACTGATCGCCAACCGGCGGGAGACGGCGCCGAGGAAGTCGGCGTCGTCGAGCAGGTCGGTCCCGCCCGGGACGGCGGCGGCGTGCGCGGTCGGGGGCGCACCGCCCGCCCGGGAGCGCAGGGCAGCGACCACCGCGGCGGCCTCCACGGCGGCGGCCAGCTCCCGGCCGGTGAGGCCCGCGGCGACGGCCGCGGCGTGGGCGGCCGCCGCGGTCTCGCGGCAGCGGTGGGGGCGCAGGGCCAGCAGGCCGTCGCGGATCTCGATGACGCGGCGGTACAGGCGCGGCCGCAGGTTGCCCAGCACGAGCGCGTCGGGCACCGCGGGCGGGTCGAGGGCGATGCCCGGGTCGGCGCGGTGCAGGGCCCGCCACAGCGGCCCCAGCCTGCGGTGCAGGCGGTAGCGGCGCAGCCAGCCCAGGCAGGCGGGGAGCGCGGCGGCCAGCAGGACCAGCAGGTACGCCGTGGTGGGCAGCACCTTGCCGGGGAGGGCGGTGCGGCCGAAGGGGAACTCGAAGCCCAGCCTCGGCGCCGTGGCCAGGGCGGACTTGTTCACCAGGTACAGCAGGCCGAGGGCCGCGCCCGCGGCGACCAGGCGCAGGCTGATCGCCGTGGTCCGGTCCTGCGCCTGCCGGGCGTGGCGCAGGCCGAGGTGGACCAGTGCGGCCAGTGCCGGTGCCTGGGCGAGCGCGTAGACCAGGCAGTACTCCATGACCCATGGGGACTGGGGGAGCGTGTCGGGCATGGCCGCGAACAGGGCGCACATCAGGGCGGCTGCGCCCGCCGCCCACCACGCCTGCCACCGGGCGCCGCGTGGGTGGCCGTTGACCAGGGCCAGGAACGCCTGGCCCGCCCACACGGCCTGGACCATGCCCAGGTGGCTGACCAGGCGGGCGGCGTGCGGGACGCCGACGAGGTCGCCGAAGGCGGTGGCCGCGGCCGGGATCTGGGCGGTCAGGGAGCAGGCCAGGCCGAGCAGCACCAGGCGCACACAGCGGCGGGTGGGGTCGCCCGCCCTCCACCTGCTCAGCAGGAGCAGCCAGGCCACCGCGGCGGGTGCCCACTGGCGGAGCGGTTCAGCCACGGGCCCCGCCGCCGGGGTGTCGGCTGCCGGTCCTCGGGTGGACCTGTTCCGCCGGGGCGCGCGCCGCGTGCTGCCGGTCGCCCGGGCACCCGGCCCCGGTGGTGTCGGAGGTGGGCGGTTCAGACAAGGCTGTCGCCGCCCAGGGCACCGCGGAGGCGGGTGGTGAGGGTGGTGCCCGGTGCTTCGCGGTGGCGGATGAGGTAGGCCAGGTGTTCGGCCTCGCGCTCCTCGGCGCCCGCGTGGCCCGCCTGGCCCGCCCGGCCGAGGACGCGGCGGACCACGTCGGGGTCGAGGTCGGGGAGCAGGGCGCGGGCCTGGTCGGCCAGCGGGATCGAGATCCGGTGGTCGCAGAGCAGGTGGGCCAGTTCGTGCAGGACGATGTGGTCGCGGTGCGGTGGGGTGGTGTCGCTCTCGTGGAAGATGAGGTCGGCGGTGTCGGTGGCCACCCACATGCCGCAGACCCCGGTCAGCCCGGCCATCGGCACCAGCCGGATGGGCCTGCCGCGCCGCTCGGCGACCCGCGCGCACAGCGCGGCCGCGTCGAACGGGGTCGGGACCGGCAGTTCGCGCAGCAGCGCCGCGTGCCGCCTGCGCACCGCCGCCCGGCTCAGGGGGCGGTGGGTGGCGACACCTCCAGCCATGGGCACAGCCTATCGGCAGTGCCCGGCGGGGCACAGGTCCTTGGCGGGATCTGGGGCTGTTCGCGGGGCGCCGGGTCCGGCAGGTGGTCGACCGCGACCGGACGCGGCTGCCCGCCGTCGCTGCGGGCAGCCGCGTCTGCGCGCGGGGATCAGGCCGGGACCGCCACGGGGGTGCGCAGGGGGGCGCTGACCGCGTGCAGGTGGCGCAGCACGTGGCCGTAGGTGGCGGCGAGGCCGCACTCGGTGTACTCGATGCCGTGCTCGGCGCAGTAGCGCTCGACGATGGGCTTCGCGCGGCGCAGGTTCATCCTGGGCATGGTGGGGAACAGGTGGTGCTCGATCTGGTAGTTGAGGCCGCCCGTGGCGAACTCGACCAGGCGACCGCCGCTGATGTTGCGGGAGGTGAGGACCTGGCGGTGCAGGAAGTCGATGCGCCTGCCCGCGGCGATCGTCGGCATTCCCTTGTGGCCGGGGGCGAAGGAGCAGCCCATGTAGAGGCCCCACAGGCACTGGTGCACGAGGATGAACACGACGCCGGTCAGCGGGGACAGCACCAGGAACACCGCGGTCAGGTACACCGCGAAGTGGCCCAGCAGGAGGAACATCTCCACGCGCCTGCCGCGCAGTTCCTTGCGGCGCAGCGACTGCACGGCGTTCACGTGCAGGCTGAAGCCCTCCAGCAGCAGCAGCGGGAAGAACAGGTACGCCTGGTGCTTGGCCATCCAGCGCAGGAAACCGCGCTTCTCCAGGCTCTGGCCGGTGGTGAAGGCCAGCACGGCGATGTTGACGTCGGGGTCGGTCTCTTCGTGGTTGGGGGCCTGGTGGTGGCGGTTGTGCTGGTCGATCCAGGCGCCGAAGCTCATGCCGACCATGCCGCCGTGCCAGAGGCCGATGGCGGTGTTGGCGCGCTTGCTGCTGAAGATCTGGTGGTGCCCGGCGTCGTGGCCGACGAAGGCGAGCTGGGCGAACATCACCGCGAAGAAGACCGCGACGAGCAGTTGCCACCAGGAGTCGCCCAGGGCGGCGAAGGCGACGCAGCCCGCGGCGAAGGCGACCATGTTGAGCGCGATGCGCAGGACGTAGCGCCCGTTGCGGCGGTCGAGCAGGCCCTCGGCGCGGATGGCCCGGGCCAGTTCGGCGTAGTTGCCGACGGCCGTGGCCGGTGTGTCGAGCGACGTCACGTGCCGCCACCATTCCTGGGTCGTGAGTGGGTGGGAGTCGGGGCGGTATGGCGTCCGGCGTCGGCGACGGAAGGTCGGCCGGACCGCCAACCCGCGATACGCCGTCGACACCGCCACCGTACACGGGCGCATGGGCTGTGTCGCGGTGCCCGAAGGCGTTCCGGCCCACCGTCCTCGACCGACTGCGGAGTAGGTTCGCGTCCCTTTATCCAGCCTGGTGGGAGCCGCTTCGGACACTCGGGACCGCCGCCCATCGCGCGCTGACCAGCGTCTGTCTGTCCGATCGCGGCTGTGAACTGTTCACCCGACATTGTCCGACTGACTAAGCTGGTTAGTTACTTCGTTGATAGTCTGGGTTTCGTGAACCCGGCAGAGCGCCCCGCGCGGCGGTACGCCGCGATCCCGGCAGGTGTGTCCACCCCCGGTGCCGACAACGACGTCATGGAGCGGTTGCAGGAGGTCGGCGTGCTGACGGTGGTGGTCGGGCAGCGGCTGGGGCGGGCGCTGGGGATCAACCCCACGGACCTGGCCGCGATGGACCGGTTGATCACCGAGGGACCGCTCACCGGCCGGGAGCTGGCCGACCGGCTGCGGATTTCCACGGCGGCCAGCACGCACGTGGTGGACCGGCTGGAGCGGGCCGGGCACGTGCGGCGGCGCGCGCACGAGACCGACCGGCGCAAGGTGCTCGTCGACCCCGTCGAGGAGTCTGTCGTCCGCCTGCTCGACCACCTGCGACCCCTGCTCGGCGGGGTGGAGCGGCTGGTGGGCGCGCTCAGCCCCGCCGACCGCGAGGTGGTGTCGCGGTTCCTGGGTGACGTCGTCGCGGTCTACACCTCCGCCGCCGACGCCATGACCGCAGACCGACAGGTTTCCCGGATCGAGGTGAACTCCTGATGAGCCGCACTGTCCTGATCCGCGTCGGCGCCCACTTCGCCACCCCGCCCGCCGAGGCGATCGACCTGTCGGACTACGCGGTCGCGTCCACCTGAGCGTCGTCGAGCAGTTCGGCGACCCGGCGGTGGGCGTCCGCCGGGTCGGTGGTGAAGTCCTCGGGGGTGGGCAGGGTCGCGGTCATGCCCCAGACCCGGCCCCGCGCCCAGGTGGCGTCGTCCACGCCGAGGGCTTCGCGGTAGGCGGCGCGGTGCCGGGCGGGGACCGACGCCCAGGCGGCGATCAGGTCGCAGGCCGGGTCGCCGACGGCCACCGTGCCGAAGTCGATGACCGCGACCAGGCGGCCGTCGTGGACCAGCAGGTTCCCCGGGGCGGGGTCGCCGTGGACCCAGACCGGCGGGTGCGACCACGCGGGGGCGGCCAGCCCCGCTTCCCGGACGGCGGTCAGACCGTCCACATCGGCCAGACCGGTCAGGGCTTCGAGCTTCGGGCGGAGGCGTTCGGCCACGATCGCCGAATCCCGCTCGTCGGCGACGGCGACACCGCGGAAGCCGTTGCTCCACTGCGGTGGCGGGCCGCCGGTCGCATCGATCGCCCGCAGCGCGCGGAAGAAGCCCGCCAGGGCCAGGACGGAGTCCTCGGTGGGGGTGAAGCCCACCGCGTCCTCGCCGTCGAGCCACTCGATGATCGACCAGGGGAACGGGTAGCCCTCGCCCGGCTCGCCCTGGAAGACCGGTGTGGGCACGGCCAGGGGGAGGTGCGGGGCGAGGACGGGCAGCCAACGCTGCTCGCGGGTGACCTGCTCCTCCCAGCGGGGGTACCTCGGCAGCCGGATCGAGAGCCGGTCACCGACGCGGAAGGTCATGTTGTCCCACCCGGGTTTCGCCACCGGCACCACCGGCAGATCGGACCACTGTGGACACTGTGCGGCCAGCAGCCGCCGGACCAGTGGCACATCGATGTCGACCGTCAACGCGGGCGCCCTCCCTCGTGGTGTCCGACCATCACAGCGGGGGAGGGCGGGCGCTGTCCACCGGGTTTCAGCCCAGGCGGGTCCCGTACTCGGCGAACCACGGCAGCGTCTCCGCGTTCGTGACCGCGCCGGGGGAGGTCACCTGCTCCGGCGGGGCGCCCTGGAGGATGCGCTTCACCGGGACCTCCAGCTTCTTGCCGGTCAGCGTGCGCGGCACGGCGGCCACGGCCACGATGTCGTCGGGCACGTGCCGGGGCGACAGCTCGGTGCGGATGGCCGCCCGCAGCCGGGCGCGCAGGTCGTCGTCCAGTTCCGCGCCACCGGTGAGCACCACGAACAGCGGCATGGCGTAGCCGCCGTCGGGGAGTTCAGCGCCGATGACCAGGCTGTCGGCGATCTCCGGGAAGCGCTCGACCACGGCGTAGATGTCCGCCGACCCCATCCGCACGCCCATCCGGTTCAGCGTGGAGTCCGAGCGGCCCGAAACGACCAGGCTGCCGTCGGCGTGCACCGTCACCCAGTCGCCGTGGCGCCACACACCGGGGAACACGTCGAAGTAACCCGCCCGGTACCGCTCGCCGCCCGGGTCGTCGACGAACCGCAGCGGCATCGACGGCAGCGGCTCGGTCACCACGAGTTCGCCCTGCTCACCCACCAGCGGCACCCCGTCCGGGCTCCACGACGCCAGCGCCACCCCGAGCGCGGGAGCGGGGATGCGTCCGGTGTGGACGGGCAGGTCCGCCGCCGCGCCCGCCAGGGCCGAGCACACGTCGGTGCCGCCGCAGATCGACTGCAACCACACGTCCGCGCTGACGCCGCGGTACACCCAGCGCCACGCCGAGGGCGGCATGGTCGACCCGGTCTGCAACACCGACCGCAGCCGCGACAGGTCGAACCGCGTCCCCGGCTCCGCCCCGGACTTCTCACCCGCCACCAGGTACCCGGCGCCGACACCGAGCACGGTGGTGCCGGTCAGCGCGGCGACCCGCCACGCCTGGTCCACGTCCGGGTGCGTCGGGCTGCCGTCGTAGAGCACGACCGTGGCACCGTGCAGCAGCCCGCCGACCAGGTAGTTCCACACCATCCAGCTCGTCGAGGTGACGAACCCGAACCGGTCGTCGCCGGTGATGCCCGCGCACAGCCCCAGCGACTTCAGCAGCTCCACCACGATCCCGCCGTGGCCCTGCACGATCCCCTTCGGCAGGCCGGTCGTGCCCGAGGACCACAGCACCCACAGCGGGTCGTCGAACGCGGTGTCGGCGAACTCCGGTTCACCCCCGGGCTCCGGCCACGTCCGGGTGACCACGCCCGGGCGGTCGGGCCACTCGCCGCTCACGGTGAGCAGCAGCCGCACCGAGGGCAGCCCGTCCAGCAGTTCCGCCGCGTGCTCCCGCCGGTCGAAGCGCTTGCCGCCGTACACGTAGCCCTCGCCCGCGAGCAGCGCCACTGGCTCCACCTGCCGGAACCGGGCCAGCACGCTGGCGATCCCGAAGTCCGGCGAGCACGCCGTCCACACAGCTCCGACGGCCGCCGTCGCCAGCACGCCGACCACGGCCTCCCGGACGTTCGGCAGGTACGCGGCGACGTGGTCACCCGGCCGGACGCCTTCCGCGCGCAGCAGCGCGGACACCGCCGCCACCTCCACGCGCAACCGCTCCCAGGAGGTCTCCACCGGCTCGCCGCGCTCGTCCACGCCGATCAGCGCCGGGCGGTCGGTGCGCGCACCTGCCAGGCACCGCTCGGCGAAGTTGAGCCGCGCCCCGCTGAACCACCGCGCCCCCGGCATCTCCCGCCGGGGCAGCACCTCCTCGTAGGAGCTGACCCGGTCGAGGCCGTAGTACTCCCAGACCGCGCCCCAGAACTCCGCCGGGTGCTCGGCACTCCACCCCCACAGCTCCAGGTAGCCGCCGAACCCCAACCCCCGGGACGCGGCGAGCCACCGCAGGAAGTCGGCCAGGGGCGACCCGGCCACCTGCTCGGCCGTGGGCCGCCACAACACCTCAGCGCTGTCCGTCACCCCGCCGATCCTAGGGCGCCCCCAGCGGCTCAGAAAGCTCACCGCATCCACCATGTGGGAACGGAATCCGCTGTCCCTGGACCGCGTTGTCCCCGGTGACGGGAACACACGCGGGAAGGACGACCATGGGCTTCACGGCGCAGTGGCAGGACTGGAAGACGGCCAGGGAGTGCGACCTCGCCGAGCCGCACGGCTGGCTGGCGCTGGTGTCGCTGGACTGGCTGGAGGACGAGCCGCGCGAGTACCCCGGCCTGCCCGGCCGCTGGTGGCAGGACGCCGACGCCGCCCACGTCGACCCGCAGGGGGCGGTGCTGGAGCACGAGGGCACCGCGCTCACCGGGGTGCGCCGGTTCGAGCTGGTCAACAGCGGCCCCGGCACCCGGGTCAGCAGCGGTGACCTGGAGATCGAGGTCGCCCGGCGCGGCGGGTACCTGATCCGCGTGCACGACCCCAAGGCCGAAGCCGTCCGCGCCTTCCGGGGCGTGCCCAGCTACGAGCCGCAGGAGTCCTGGGTCCTGGAGGGCACCTACGAACCGTTCGACGAGCCCCGCCCCACCACGGTAGGCGCGGTCGTCGCGGGCCTGACGCACGTCTACACCGCCCCCGGCGTCGTCCGCTTCACCCACGACGGCACCGAGCACACCCTGACGGCGTTCAACGGCAAGAAGGACGGCTTCAGCATCCTGTTCACCGACGCCACCAGCGGCGTCACCACCTACGCCGCGAACCGCTCGCTGAGCGTGCCGGAGCCCGACGAGCGGGGCCGGGTGCGCTTGGACTTCAACCGCGCGGTCAACCTGCCGTGCGCGTTCACCGAGTACGCGACCTGCCCGCTGCCGCCCGAGGGCAACCGGCTCCCGTTCGCCGTCGAGGCCGGGGAGAAGATCCCGCACGAGGCCCACTGACGCCCGCCCCGGTGCGGCCCGCAGGACGCCGAGGCGGATCTGGCCGCTGCGGTGCCGCACCAGGGCAGGCGCGGTTGATCCACCCGATCGTGGTGACTCGTTCACGTGCGATCGCTACGTTGGGCGCGTCGTCCACGAGAGGGGTCGAGATGCGCTCGTTCATGGCGGTGGTGCTCCTGGTCGCAGGCCTGGTGCTGCCCGGCGCACCCGCGCGGGCAGCCGAGTTCTCCTTCCTGAACCTGAGCTTCAACCTGTGCGGCAACAAGTGCAACGGCGGCAGACTCGCCGTCGCCGACTCCACCGCCGACGCCATCCTCGACCGCCCGACCCGCCCGCGCACCGCCACCCTCCAAGAAGTGTGCGCGGGCCAGGCCCAACGCCTCCGCACCCGCCTGGGCGCCGCGGGCTACAAGGTCATCCACGTCCCCACCGCCCACCGGTGCGACGACGGATCGGACTACGGGATCGCCCTGGTCCACCGGGGCGAAGCCGCCTGGCACCGGGTGCACCCACTGCCCAACCCGGGCGGCCACGAACCGCGCAAGGCGGTCTGCGCCATGCTGCGCACCCCGGCCACCCTCGCCTGCTCCACCCACATCGACTTCCACGCCGACGGCACCCGGGGCGCCCAGATCAGGGAAATCGCCACCCTGATCGCCGACTTCACCGCAGCGGGCCACGCCACCTACATCGGCGGCGACTTCAACGCAGAACCCACCGACGACCAACTGGACCCCCTGTACCTCCCCGCCTACGGCGGCGGCGCCACCGGCAGGCTCACCGAGGCGACAGGCTGCTGCACCCGAGGCGGCCCCGCCACCGCCGACGGCGGCCGCAAAATCGACTACACCTTCGCCCTGGCGGGCAAGTTCAACCCGGACTGGATCGACGTCGTCCCCACCGACCAGTCTGACCACCACAAGGTGTGGTCCCGCTTCACCCTGCGCTGACCACCCCACGAAGCCACCCCGCCCACCACGGACCCGGCCGCCGACCACCCCCGAACCGCCCACCTGGCAGCCGGCCACACCTAACGCCACCGGGCGCAGCGGCGGGCACCCCACACACCGGCGGCCTGGCGGCCAACCACGCGAAGCGCCAGCGGCGCAGCGGCCGACCACCCTGCCATCCGCTGGCTTGGCGACCCGTTACGCCGAACCCCACAAGCGCAGCCGCCAGCCACCCCGAAAACCGCCGGCCTGGCGGCCAGCCACCTCGAACCCCATCGGGCGCAGCCAGCGATCACCCCGAAAACCGCCGGCCCGGCGGCCAGCCACCTCGAACCCCATCGGGCGCAGCCAGCGATCACCCCGAAAACCGCCGGCCCGGCGGCCAGCCACCCCGAACCCCACCGGGCGCAGCCTGGCGACCACCCCGAAAACCGCCAGCCCGGCTACGGCTCTGCCCGGGTGGGTGGATTTGCTTGGGTGGGGGAAGCGATCATGTGCAAGCCTGCCTGGGCTGTGGGGCATCTCTTCAGCCCCACTCGGTCACACTGGGCGCATGATCGCTGTAGGGGCCCCGCCCAAGCAGATCCACCCACCCGGGCACCAGCGACAAAATCCCGGCCCTTGAGCCGAAGCACACGGCGCAGCCCCGGCGCAGCGGACCACTCGGGCACCACCACCAAACCCCGGCCCTTGATTCGAAGCACACGGCGCAGCGGACCACCCGAGCACCACCAAACCCCGACCCTTGAGCCGAAGCACGGAGCGATCCCCACCCGAGCATCAACAAACCCCCCGGGCTCGAACCACCGCTCAGCGCAGCACCTTCCGATGCTCATGCGTGTAAGCCACGATCTCGTCACTCCGCCCACCCAGCAGCTTGACCACCCACTCCGGGTCTGCCAGCAACGCCCGCCCCACAGCCACCAGGTCGAACTCCCCGGCCTCGAACTGCTCCACCAACCGCTCCACCCCGGCGAAGGACGCCGCACCGTCCCCCTTGCTCAGGAACGCCGTGTCCAGCCCCACCGAGCCGACCGTGATCACCGGCAGCCCGGTGACCTTCTTGGTCCACCCCGCGAGCCCGAGTTCCCCGTCCCGCCCCGGCAGGTCCGGGAAGGCGGGCAGGTAGTGCCGCCGGGTCGACGGGTGCAACGCGTCCACGCCCGCGGCGACCAGCGGCGTGAGGACTTCCTCCAGTTCGGCGGGCGACCCGGCGATGCGGGCGTTGAAGTCGCTGTCCTTCCACTGCGAGTAGCGGAAGACGATGGGGAAGTCGGGGCCGACCTCGGCGCGCACGGCGGCGACCACCTCGGCGGGGAAGCGGGTGCGGGCGGCGCGGGAGCCGCCGTGGGCGTCGGTGCGGTGGTTGGTGCGGTCCCAGAGGAAGCCGTCGAGCAGGTAGCCGTGGGCGCCGTGCAGTTCCAGGCCGTCGAAGCCGACGGACTTGGCGTTGCGGGCCGCTTCGGCGTAGGCGCGCAGGGCCGTGTCCAGGTCCGCCGTGGTCATCGCGCGGCCGACCTGGTCGCCGTTGGTGGCGATGCCGGAGGCGCTGACCGTCTCGGCGTCGGGGTGGTACGCCGGTTCGGCGCCGCGCTGCGAGCCCAGGTGCCACAGTTGCGGGATGATCCGGCCGCCTTCGGCGTGCACGCGCCGCACCACGTGCGCCCACCCGGCCAGGCTCTCCTCGCCGTACAGGTGCGGCACGTCCGGGTCGGGGCCGGTGGCCGGGTCGGGGATGTAGGTGCCCTCGGTGATGATGAGGCCCACCCCACCCGCCGCCCGGCGCGCGTAGTACTCGGCCACGTCGGTGCCCGGGACGCCGCCGGGGGAGTGCCTGCGGGTCATCGGCGCCATGGCGAACCGGTTGGCGGTGCGCAGCGAGCCGAGGGAGAACGGGGTGTCCAGTTCCTTGCCGACCACCGGATCGCGAGATCCGTCCGCACTCGACGATGTCGTGCTCCGCAGGGGTTCGCTCATGATTCGCACTGTAATCGCCGTCGGGCGAGGCGTTCCGTGAGCATTCTGACAGCTCAGGTGGGAATGCGGGACGCGTCCCGCAGCGGTGCCGCACCACCCGGCCCGCGGACCGGGCCGTTCACCCATTCCGCGCGAGGTCTCACCGATTTTGTCGGTACTCGACGATGGCATCGCGAGTGCGATCCGGCCGTCATCGCACCCGGGCCGCGACTTTCCGGGCCACCGGGTGTGTGGCAGGCGGTCGCGGCGTCGAACGGTCCGGTCGATGGGACTGATCGAAACTCCTCGTTGGACTCCCCGCCCGGGCGCGGGCACCGTGGGGGCATGCCCCGGACAGCCCTGCCGCAGACCGACCGCCGCCGCCACGCCGTCGGGTTCCACCTGGTCGCGGTCGTGTTCGCCATCGCGCTGGTGTTCTCCACGCTGCCCACCCCCCTCTACGGGCTCTACCAGTTGCGCGACCACTTCGCCGCCCCGGTCATCACCGTGGTCTTCGCCGCGTACGCCGTCGGGGTCATGGCGGGGCTGTACTTCGCGGGCCACATCAGCGACTGGGTCGGCAGGCGGCGGGTGGTGCTGGCCGGGACGGTCACCGAACTGGTGTCCGCGGTGGTCTTCCTGGTGTGGCCGGAGGTGCCGGGGCTGATCGTGGCCCGGCTGCTCTGCGGGGCGGGCATCGGGGTGCTCACCGCCACCGTCACCGCGCACATGGGCGAACTGCGCGCCGTCGCCCGCCCGGCCGAGCACCCGTCCCGGGCGGCGCTGGCGGCCACGGCGGTGACCATGGGCGGGCTGGCGCTCGGACCGGTCGTCGGCGGGGTGCTCGCCGAGGTCCTCGACGCGCCGCTGACCGGGGCGTTCGTGCCGTTCGTGGTGCTGTTCGCGCTGTCATTGCCGCTGCTGCCGCTCATCCCGGAGACCGTGGACCGGCCCGCGCGGCCGCCCGCCTACCGGCCGCAGCGGGTGTCGGTGCCCGCGCGGTCGCGGGCGGCGTTCCTCTCGGCGGCGGCCGGGGTGTTCGTGGCGTTCGCGGTGCTGGGGCTGTTCACCTCGCTGGCACCGACGCTGATGGCGGGGGTGTTCGACGAGCCGTCGCGGGTCGTCGGGGGGTTGGTGGCGTTCGCCGTGCTCGGGGCCGGGGCGGTCGCGCAGGTGGGGTTGGCCGGGCTGGACGCTGCGGTGCGGTCGCGGTGGGGGGTCGCGGCGATGCTGGCGGGGCTGGTGCTGACGCCGGTGTCGGCGCTGCTGGGGGTGGAGTTGCTGTTCTGGGTCGGTGGGGTGCTGGGTGGGGCCGGGTCGGGGTTGCTGTTCCGGTCCTCGGTTGAGACCGTGAGCGGGCTCGCGGCGCCGGGGGCGAAGGCTGAGGTGTTGGCGGCGCTGTTCCTGGCGGCTTATGTGGGGATCGCGCTGCCGGTGTTGGGTGTGGGGTTGGTGTTGGTGTGGTTGCCCGCGGCGGTGGCGTTGGTGGTGTTCGCTGTGCCGATGTCGGGGTTGGTGGTGTGGGCGGCTCGTGCCGGGCGTCGTTCCTGAGCCGTGTCCTGCGAAGCCCGGTCTTTCGGGTGGGGGTGCCCGGCTGGGTGGTTGGCCGTCAGGTCAGCGGTGTCGTGGGTGGGGCTGGTCTGTTGGTGGGTGGGGTGAAGAGCTCCAAGAGGGCGCGGGTGGCGCGGCTGGGGGTGGTCGCGGCGGCTGTGGCGACGGAGAACTGCCAGGTCAGGTCGCTGTTGCGGAGGGGGAGGACGGTCAGGCCGGGGGAGCGGGGCAGGGCAACGTCGGGGACGACGGCCACGCCGAGGTCGGCGCGGACGTAGTCGGGCACCGTGGTCAGGTCGGCGACCTCGATCGCCACCCGGCGGGGGGTGCCCAGGGTGGCGTAGGCGCGGTCGACCGCCAGGCGGTTGCCGAAGCCGGGGAGCGTGTCGATGAACGCCTCGCCCGCCAGTTCCGCCAGGCCGATCGCCGAGGCGGTGGCCAGGGGGTGGTCGGTGGGCAGGAGGGCCACGTAGGGTCTGCTCGCCAGTTCGCGCGCCGACAGGCCGACCAGGTCGGTTCGGGGGAGGCCCAGCACGGCGATGTCCAACCTGCCCTGGCGGACGTCGTCGGCCAGGCCGGTCGAGCCGGTGGGGGAGGCGGTGACGTGCAGGTCGACCAGGGGGTAGCGGGCGCGGAAGGCGCGGAAGAGGGCGGGCAGGTCGACGACCGGGATGCGGGTGAGGGTGCCGATCCGCACGCTGCCGCGCAGCCCGCCCTCGGCCTCCCGCACCGATTCCCTGGCCCGTTGCAGTGCGGCGAGGGCGGCGCGCGCCTCGGGCAGGAACGCCCGGCCCGCCGCCGTCAGCGACACCTGCCGGGTGGAGCGGTCGAACAGGGTCGCCTTCAACTCGGTCTCCAGGGAGCGGATGCCCGAGGACACAGTGGACTGCACCGCGTACAGGCGCTCGGCGGCCCGGGTGAAGTTCAGTTCCTCGGCGACCGCCACGAAGTACTCAAGCTGCTTGAGGTCCACGGGGGCGATCCTGCCACCCGCTATGCTCGCCGGGAAGTCGAGGAGGGGTCGATGAGTCCACAGTGGTCGGTTGAGCGGGTGGTGCTGCGGGTCGGGGGGCGGGATCGCTCGCTCACCGTGGTCCGCCCGGCGGTGGCCGGTGGCGGTCTGCTGATCGCCTTCCACGGTTCCGACCAGAGCGGCGAGCGGTTCCGCGAGTTCTCCGGCGGGGTGTTCGACGCCTTCGCCGCCGACGGGGTGACCGTGGCCTACCCCGACGGGCACCGGGGCCACTTCAACGACGCCCGGCTCGGCGTCGACTTCCCCGCCCGCCGCGACGACGTGGACGACGTGGGCTTCACCGAGGCGGTCATCGACCACGTCGGGGCCACGCGGGTGCACGTGGTGGGCTACTCCAACGGTGGGTCCATGGTCATCCGCCTGGTCCACCAGCTCGGCTCCCGCCTCGCGGGCGCGACCACCATCGCCGCGACCCAGCCCGCGCCGGAGAACCTGCTGCCGATGGACAGCCCGGTCGTGCCGGTGCCGGTGCTGCTGTTCCACGGCACCGAGGACCGGTTGGTGCCGTACGCGGGCGGCGTGAACAGCCTGTGGGGCTCCGAGTCGCGCGGTCTCGGGCGGTCGGCGCGGGAGACCGCCGCCTACTTCGCCGAGCGCAACGGCATCACCGCCGAGCCCACGACCACGCTGGTGGCGGAGGTGGGCGCGGACCGGACCGGAGTCGAGCGGCTGGACCACCGCCAACCCGGCCACAAGCCGGTCACCCTGTTCACCGTGCACGGCGGCGGGCACGTGATCCCGGGCCCGGTGAAGGCCCCCCTCTTCCTCGGCCGCACGACGCGGCGGGTGTCGGTGGTCGAGGAGATGCGGGCCTTCTTCCGGCTCGGGTAGTGCGCGCCCACCGCCGAACGGGACCCGTGCGGCTCCGGGTGGTGGTCGAACGAGAGCCGCGCTGACGATTCCCGAGCGGACCCCGGCCGGTTGCTCCCCGCCGATGCCGGAACACTCCGCCCGCTGCGCGGGCGACTGTCGTCATCGGCGGTCGGGGAGGTGCGGGACTTCTTCGGGTCGGGTGGTCGGTGGCCATCCTCACCTGCGCACCCGGGGTGCGAGGGTCCGCAGGTCTTGACAAGAAAGAGCCGGATCTTCCCGACATCCGGGCATCGCCTGGACGGGCCGCGCCCGGTGCGGGAGGGTGTGGGCGTCGACCACCGTCCACGTCCACAGTGGACCAGGAAGGAACGGGTGCCCACGTTGGCTGTTCTCCCCTCTCGCGGTGCGGCGCGGGCCGGTGTCCTGGCGGCGGCCACGGCGCTGTTCGCGGTCGCCCCGGCCGTGCCCGCCTCGGCCCACGTCACCGTGTCGCCCACGGCGGTCAGCAAGGAGGGCGTGTCCCGGCTCACCTTCCAGGTGCCGAACGAGTCCCCGACGGCGGGGACGGTCTCGGTTCGGCTGACCCTGCCGCTGGACACCCCGGTCACCTTCGCCATGCCCGCGGCCAAGCCCGGCTGGACCACGGCCATCGGGGAGGAGGACCTGGACAAGCCGTTGGACATCGACGGGTACGAGGTCACCAAGACCGTGCACACGGTGACCTGGACCGCCACCCCCGGCACCCGGCTGGAACCGTCGACCTTCACCCTCTTCGAGGTCCTGCTCGGCGAGCTGCCGCAGAACACCGACAAGATCCTGCTCCCGGTCACCCAGACCTACGACGACGGCAAGGTCGTCGACTGGGCCGACCCGCCCCTGCCCAATGGCGATGAGCCCAACTCCCCGGCCCCCGTGCTCACCCTGACCGACGGTGGCGCGGAGCACGACGCGCACGCCGCTCCGGCCGCTCAGCAGACCACGGCCGGGACACCGTGGCTGGCGGTCTCCGCGCTGGTCGTGGGGGCGCTCGCGCTCGGCCTCTCGATCGGCAACCTGCTGGCCCGCAGGCGCAAGTCCGCTTGAGCGTCCGGCCGGGGCCACGCGCGGCCCCGGCCGGATGGGCCGTCAGCCGCCGGGCCACCAGCGCGACAGCGGCGAGGTGCCGTCCTCGCGCCTGCGCGACGTGGCGGCCAGGACACCGCCGCCGACCAGGAGCAGGGCCACGCCGATGCCCAGGGGCAGGGCGATGTCCGCACCGGTACTGGCCAGGCCGCCGTCGGACTTCCGCCCCGCCGCGTCCGAGGTGGAGCCGCCCGTCGAGCCGCCCCCGGAGGTCCCCGGGGTCGGGCCGCCCGCCGTGCCGCCGCTGATCCCGTCGCCGCCCACCGGGTCGGGGCCGGGGGTGGGCGGTGGGGGCGCGTCGCCCGCCAGCAGGGTGACCGTGGCGTCGTCGGCTCCGGTCAGGGGTTCGCCGGTGTCGCCGACGGCGGGGGTGGGGCTCGCGGTGTAGGTGGCGGTGTTCTTCAGCTCCGTCGTGGCGTCGTCGGTCGGGGTGGTCGTCGTGCAGCGGATGCCGTTGGCCGCCCCGGCGCGCAGGCCCTCGCCGGTCAGGGTGAAGTCGCAGTCGGGTGCCCGGTCGTTGCCGACCTCGACCACCACGGGCACGTCGCCGATGTTGCGGACGGTGACGGTGAAGTCGACGTCCTCGCCGTGCTTGGCCTGCTCCCGGTCGGCCGTGGTGCTGATGGTCAGCGCCGGGTTGATCACCGTGACCCGCAGCGGGGCCGCCTGGGTGCGCATCAGCCGGTTCCCGCCGTCCACCGCTGAGGCCAGCGCCTGGTTGTCGAAGCTGCGGTCCGGGACCGCGGTGCAGGTCCTGGTCGCGGTCTCACCGGGGGCCAGGGTCGGGATCGGCTCGGGCAGGCAGTCGGGGGGCAGGGTCGGGCTGGTGATCCGCACGTCGGTCACCGGGCCCTCGGCCGCGGTGGCGGTGCTCGTGACCGCGAAGGTCAGGGTGACCCCCTCGGTCACCCGCACCGGGGTGCGGTCGACCTGCTGGGTCAGGGTGATCAGCGGGTCCAGGACGGTGACGGCGACCGGTTCGGCGGTGGCGGTCACCCCGGCCCCGCCCACGTCCACCGCGGTGAGCGCGGCGACCACCTCCAGGGACTCGCTCGGGGTGGTGGTGCAGGTGGTCTCGGCGGTGGCGCCGGGGGCCAGCGACGGGATCGGGTCGGGGGCGCAGTCAGGCAGGTCGGCGACCGCCACCCGCAGGTCGCTCAGGGCCTCGTCGGCCTCGTCGCCGGTGTTGGTCACGGTGAAGGTCAGCTCGACCGAGTCGCCCCGGTAGACGGTGTCCTTGTCGACCGCGGTGGTGATGGTCGCCGCCGGGGCGATGACGGTCACCAGGACCTGCTGGCTGGTGATGGTCACCGTGGCGCCGGTGGCGTCCAGGCCGGTCAGCCTGCCCGCGCTCTCGAAGCTCTCGGCGGGCGCGGTCGCGGTGCAGGTGAAGCTGGTCGAGGTGCCCGCCGCCAGGGTGGTGCCCGTCGGGCCCGCGCAGTCCGGGGCCGCGCCGTCGGCGTAGGCGATGCCGGTCAGCGGGGCGGTGGTGTTGTTCGTCAGGGTCACCGCGAACACCACCGGGTCGCCCTCGCGCACCACCAGCCGGTCCGGGACGCGGGTGATGGCGTAGTCGGGCAGCTCGACCTGGACCTCGGCGCTCGCCGACGCGCTCACCGTGCGCCGCTCGCCGCCGGGGCCGACCAGGTAGGTGCCGGTGGCCGTGGCGGTGTTGGTGAACCGCGGACCCGCGCCCGCCGGTTGCAGGCAGGTGACCCGGGTCGTCGCCCCGGGGGCCAGCGGCGGCAGGGCGGTCGGGGTGCAGCGGATCTCCTCGGACGTCGGGTCGCTGGTGTCGGTGAGGGTGACCCCGGTGAGCGGGAGGGCGCCGTCGTTGCGGACGTCGACGGTGAAGGTGGCCAGCTCGCCCTGGGTGACCGGCTCGGTCGGGCCGGTGTTGACCACCGAGATCGACGGGGCCACGGTCTCGGCCAGCACGACGTTGTGCACCACCACGAAGTCGCCGATGCCCGCCACACCGATCTCGACCTCGCCGGAGTCGTTGTCGGCGAGGGTGGGGCGGATCGTCTTGGCGTCGACGCTGAGGTTGTTCACCGGCCGCTTCGCCGGGTCGACCGGGTCGACGGCCCCGACCGCGCAGGAGCGGAAGAAGTCCTCGGTCTTGCGCCCGCCGCAGGGTTCGACCGCGGCGGCGCCGTCCACTGTGAACGTCTCCCCGCCCTGGCGCCAGTCGCCGTCGTAGGCGGTGAGGCCAATGGCCACGTCGGCGGTGGAGCGGTTGCGGGCCACCCCGGGGAGGACGACGCTCGTGCCCGTCAGGCCGGGGACCAGACCGGGCAGCAGGCCGTCGACCAGCGTGGGGAAGCCGGGCACCAAGGGCTCGATCAGACCGGGCAGCAGGGCGCCGCTCTTGGGCAGGTCATCGGTGTAGAGGTCGATCACCCTGGGCTGGGTGTAGGGGGCCCGGGGCTCGTCGTAGCCGAACACCACGACGACCGACCAGCCGCCGGAGCAGCCGGGGCCGGTGGGCGCCCAGACGTTGCTGACCGACAGCGGGATCGGCGTCCCGGTGGGTGCGCCCGCGAACGCCCGCGTGACGTCGGCCCAGTCGCTGTAGAGCTGGCTGGGCTCGGTCAGCCCGTCGGTGGTGCGGAAGTGGGCGGGGTCGCGCCGCACCGGCACCGGGGTGCCGCCCGCCACCGCGATCCGCACCTGCTGCTGCGCCGGGGACGCGGCGGCCGGGGGCGGCGGCGGCTCACCCTGCAACAGCAGCGGGCGCACGCAGTTGACCCCGGAGAAGCCGATGAACGTGCCGGTGTGCCCGCCCCAGTTGAGCTGCGCGTGCCGCACGGTCGCCCCGGCCGGGATGGTGATCTCCGCCCGGCTGGAGGTGAACGAGTCCGGGCGGCCGTCGTCGTCGGCCAGGTGCATGTAGTACCCGTTGTTGTTGCCGCTGTTGTCCAGCAGCGCGCTGTCGGACGGCCCGGAGGCCGCCGTGGCCGCGGCGCACTCGGCGGGGGAGTGGTCCCCGGACACCTCCTCGCCCACCGGGCAGCGCAGCACGCTGTTGCCCGCCTGGAGGAAGTCCCCGTACACCGCGTCCCGGTACCCGGGCGCCACGGTCGGGCTCGGCGGCGCGGGCAGCAGACCCGGCTGCGCCACGTCCGTCGACGGCGCCACCCCGCCGGGCGCGGCCACCTCGGAACCGGGCACGACGGCGAAGGCGAGCAGCAGCAGGCCGATGGCGGCCCAGATGCGGTACACGGGGACTCCCTCAGGGCCTGCGGATCAGGGGTCGGGCGGGTTCGTCGGACACGGTTCGCCTCGGTGGTCAGTGCTCGGTGATGGTGGTGCGCTCCCAGCGCCGCCGCGGCGCCGGGGAAGGGCCCGCCTCGGCGTCGGGGTGGGTGGTGTCGTGCACGTCCAACTCGATCGTCCGCACCGGCGGCGCCGCCTGGCGCAACCGCGACGGCAGCGCCGGGGCGGTCACGGTCAGCTCCAGCGCGGTGCGCATCGGCACCCCCAGCGCACCCCACAGGTCCGGCCCCCGCGCCACCGGCGACCAGCCCAGCCGCAGCGGCAGCGCCGTGGTCAGGGCGTGCAGCGACCCGCGCAGGTGGTCCACGCCCAGCGCGTCCTGCTCGGCGTGCGCGCCGATGACCGCGCCGAGCAGCTCGTTCTCCTCGACCGTGTCCGCCGCCCAAGCCGTGACCAGGTACGACAGGTGGTAGCTGCGCAGCGGGGCGACCGTGCCGGTGACCCGGCCGTCGGCGTTGCGCACGCGCACCCGCGCCGCGGGCACCCCGTCGAGGTCCTCCGCCACCCCGAACAGGAAGACGTTGAGGATGCCCGCGCGCCGGGGTCTGCGCTGGATGCCCGCGAGCAGCCCGGGCGGGTCGAAGCCGATCTCCGTGCCGGGCGCCAGCTCGGAGTCGAGCCACGCTCGGATCGAGGAAGCCATGTCTGCCAGCACATCTCGCAGTCTCCAGTGCCGCGGGTTCCCCGGGCAGCCGCGTCGCGGCCCGCCCCATGGCCACCGTCGGTTGCCTTCGAGGGCAACCGCGGGTGGCCGTGCCGTTGCGCGCGCGACGGGCCGGACGGGGGCCGCGCGGTGCCAGCCTGGTCGTTGTCCGATCCGGTTGACAACGGGGAGAGTCGATGCCCAACTATCTGGCTCCAGGTGTGTACGTCGAAGAGGTGTCGTCCGGCTCCAAACCCATCGAGGGCGTCGGCACGGCGGTCGCGGGATTCGTCGGCTTCGCCGAGAAGGGCCCCGTCTCCGAGCCCACCCTGGTCACCAACTGGACCCACTTCACCCGCACCTTCGGCGGTTTCGTCGAGGGCGCCTACCTGCCGCAGTCCATCTACGGCTACTTCCTCAACGGCGGCGGCGCCGCGTACGTGATCCGGCTGCCCCAGCCCGCCGTGGACGGCGAGCAGCCCGCGGCCAACCACGCGGTCGTGCCCGCCGCGTCGGGCGACGACCAGCCCGCGTTCACCGTGCGGGCGCTGACCAAGGGCGACGACCTGAGCGTGTCGGTCGGCGAGGCGAGCCAGCCCGGCGAGGACACCTTCAAGCTCGACGTGCTGCGCGCGGGCAAGGTGGTGGAGTCCTTCGACAACGTCACCGCCAAGCGCGGCCCACACCACGTGGCCACCGTCGTGGCCAAGCAGTCCAAGCTGATCGCCCTGGACGACAGCAAGTCCACCGCGGTCGCGCTGCCGAAGAAGGACGCCGCCGTCGCGCTGGTGCCCAGCTCGCCGCCGCCCGCCAAGGTCAGCGCCGCCTCCTACGTCGGCGACCCGATCGACCGCACCGGCCTGGGCGGGTTCGAGGCCATCGACGAGATCACCATGGTCCTCGCCCCGGACCTGATGTCGGCCTACCAGCACGGCCTGATCGACGCCGAAGGCGTCAAGGCGGTGCAGTTGGCCATGGTCGCGCACTGCGAGCTGATGTCGGACCGGGTGGCCGTCCTGGACCCGCCGCCGGGGCTCAACTCCCAGCAGGTCAAGGAGTGGCGCACCGAGTTCGCCGGGTACGACACCAAGTACGGCGCCCTCTACTGGCCGTGGGTGCAGGTCATGGACCAGAGCAGCGGCAACCGGATCTCCGTGCCGCCCAGCGGCCACGTCGCCGGGGTCTGGGCCCGCAGCGACGAGACCCGCGGCGTGCACAAGGCCCCCGCCAACGAGGTGCTGCGCGGCGTGGTCTCCCTGCACACGGTCATCAGCCGCGCCGAGCAGGAGCAGCTCAACCCGCTCGGCATCAACTGCATGCGCGCCTTCCCCGGCCAGGGCATCCGCGTCTGGGGCGCCCGCACCCTCTCCAGCGACCCGGAGTGGCGCTACGTCAACGTGCGGCGGCTGTTCAACTTCATCGAGGAGTCCATCCTCAACGGGACCAACTGGGTCGTGTTCGAACCAAACGACGCCTACCTGTGGGAGTCCGTGCGCCGGGTCGTCGGCGCGTTCCTCCAGCGCATCTGGCGCAGCGGCGCCCTGGTCGGCCGATCCGCCTCCGAGGCCTACTACGTCAAGTGCGACGAGGAGAACAACCCCCCGGAGAGCCGCGACGCGGGCAACCTGTTCATCGAGATCGGCGTCGCGCCGGTCAAGCCCGCGGAGTTCGTGGTGTTCCGCATCTCGCAAATGCCGCAGGGCGCCGCGCTCGAAGAGTGACCTGTCCACCCCCGTTCCTCAAGGAGTGACCCATGACCATGCCCCGCGTGTCCATGGCCAGCAGCAACACCTCCACGCTGGTCAGCGCCGCCCGCTTCGTCGTCCAGTTCGACGGCGGTTCCGAGATCACCTTCTCCGAGATGTCCGGCATCACCTCCGAGGTCGAGGTCACCGAGTACCTGGCCAGCGGCAAGGTCGGCGTGTCGATGTCCAAGCAGTTCGGCAAGACCAAGCCCGCCACCGTCGTCCTCAAGCGCGGTGTCGACCAGGACTACGCGCTGTGGACCTGGCACCAGGAAGTCCTCGCCGGGCAGTCCACCGCCCGCCGCACCTGCTCGCTGATCCTGCTCGACATGGCCAACGTGCCCAAGCAGACCTACCAGCTCCTCAACGCCTGGCCGTCCAAGCTGGAGATCGGCGGCCTCAAAGCGGGCGGCAGCGAGGCCGTCATCGCCACCGTCACCCTCACCTGCGAGCAGATCGACCTCACGAAGGGCTGATGATGACCGCCACCGCCGAAGCCGCGGGGCCCGGCCTGCGCACCGAGTACCCGTTCGTCCTGCCCCGCGGCTTCGTCGACGAACACGGCACCGTCCACCGCGACGGCGTGCTGCGGCTGGCCACCGCCAAGGACGAACTGACCGCCCACGCCGAACCCCTGGTGCGGCAGAACCCGGCGTACCTGTCGATCTACCTGCTGATGCGCACGGTGGGCAGGCTGGGCACCCTCCCGGTGGTCGACCGGTTCGTGGTGGAGCACCTGTTCGCCTCGGACCTGGCGTTCCTGCAGGACCTCTACCGCCGGGTCAACCAACAGGGCCACACCGAGGCCGAGGTCGCCTGCCCCGAGTGCGCCCACCGCTTCCTGGTGGACGTGGCCGGTGAGGTCACCGGGTGAGCGCCCCACCCGACCGGCTGTGGGAGGAGATCGTCTACATCGCCTACTACCTGCACTGGTCGTTCGACTCGATCCTGGAACTCGACCACCGCACCCGGGCCAGGGTCATCCAGGAAATCGGCAACATCAACGCCCGCATCGACGGCGCTGACCAGGACGAGTACTGACGGGAGGACCGACCCATGCCACTGTGGCCCCTGCGCCGCCCCCGCCGCACCACCGCCCCCGGCGCGACCACCGCCCCGACGGCTGCCCCGAGCCCTGCTGACCCGACCGCCGCCACCGACCCGACCGCCGCGGAACTGACCACCGCCACTGAGCCGATCACCGCCGGCGACTTGACCGCCGCAGAGCTGGCCACCGCCACTGAGCCGATCACCGCCACCGACTCGACCGCCGTCGAGCCGATCACCGCCACTGAGCCGATCACTGCCGTCGAGCCGATCACCGCCGCCGAGCCGATCACCGTCACCGGGGCCACAGCGCCCGCCAGTGGGTCCGGTGTGGACTCGCGGCCGCCGTTGCCGGGTGCGCGGTCTGCGGCGGGAGCAGCGCCGTCGCCCCTCGTCGGGGGCGACGGTGGTGCGGGTGCCGCTCGGGTCGCGGCGGAGCAGGCAGCGGAACGAGTCGCGGCGCCCCGGGTGGCGGAACAGGTGCCGGGGCGGCGGCGGGCGGCGTGGCGGTCGCTGCCCGCGATGCCCGGCACGGTGCCGGTCGACCCGCCGCTGACGGTGGTCACCGAGGCGTTCGGGGTGCTGTCGGGGTTCGCGGTGGCACCCGCGGTCGAGCGGTCCGCCGGGCTGCCCGGCCGGGTGGCCGGGATCGTGACGCCGGTTCCCGTCGCCGAACCCGTGGACGCGGCGGGGGAGTACGCGCCGCCGGTGGTGGTCGCGGCGCGGCCCCGGGCGCTGCCGGTGCGAGTGCGGGCGGGAGCGGCCCCGGTGCCGCTCACGGTGGCCGACGACCGGTGGGTGTCGGAGCCGGTGGTGCCGCAGAAGCCGGTGCGGCCGTCGGCGTTCATGCACAAGGCCTACCAGGAGAAGGACCGGGTGCTGGCGGAGCTGTACCTGGAGGCGGAAGGGGAGCGCTCGCCCGCGCCGGTCCGGCTGCCGCCCCCGCCGGTGGCCGAACCACCGCGCCCGGAGACCCCGCGCCCGGAGACCCCGCGCCCGGAACTCCCGACCTCGGTGGAGGCGCGACCGACCGCCGCGCAGGCACCGGTGGTGCGCCCGCCCGGCAGGCGCGCGTCGCTGGCCGAGAGCCGCAGACTCGGCCTGGGCCGCACCCCGACCACGGCGACCCCGCCCCCCGCCGCCGCAGAACCCACCGAGGCGCAGCCGCCGGACGAGCCCGCCAGAACCGCACCGGAGCAGGCTGCCACCACCGGGTCAGCTTCCAGCCCTGGGCCGGGGCAGGCTGCCACCGCTGCGTCGGCTTCCGGTGTCGAGTCGGGGCAGGTGGCTGCCGCTGGGATGGTTTCCGGTGTTGGGTCGGGGCAGGTGGCTGCCGCTGGGATGGTTTCCGGTGCCGGGTTGGGGCAGGTGGCTGCCGCTGGGATGGTTTCCGGTGCCGGGTTGGGGCAGGCTGCCACCGCCGGGTCGGCTTCCGGTGTTGAGTTGGGGCAGGTGGTTGCCGCCGGGGCGGCTTCCGGCTCTGAGCTGGGGCAGGCTGCCACCGCTGCGTTGGTTTCCGGTGTTGAGCTGGGGCAGGCTGCCACCGCTGCGTTGGTTTCCGGTGTCGAGTTGGGGCAGGTGGCTGCCGCTGGGTTGGTTCCCGGTGTCGAGCTGGAGCAGGCTGTCTCCGCCGCGTCGACCTCCGGCACCGAGTCGGGATCGACCCCGCCCACCTCGTTCCCCGCCGTGGCCGGGAGCTTGCACGCCCCGTCGAGCACACCCGCGCACCTCTCCGGGGAACCGAACCTGATATCCGAAGTGGACAACGCGTTTCCTGATCCCGCGCCGGAATCCCCGCTCATCCACGCCACGCCCCCGCCCTCAACTGCCGCAGGCACCACGGCCGAGTGGGACGACGCCACCGCCGAACCGCAGTGGACCCATGCTGCGAACCGGCCGGTCGAACCCGACCACGCTGCCACCGAGCACGACGAACAGCCCCCGACCGGCATCCCACTGCCCGAGCCCCAGACACCGCCGAACCCCCCAGCGCCATCCGATCCCGATGCGCTGTCCGAGTCTCCCGCACCTGCCACTCCGTTGCCGGAGGCCGATCCGGTCGACCCTCGCGCGGCCGACGCAGAGGGATCTGTCGAGGTCGCCCTCCCGTCAGCCGACCCACCAGTGAAAACCGGGGGCGGCGTGGCCTCCCCGCTGATCGGCACCGCCCCTCAGCGCACGGACGCGGCACCGCTCGGGACAGTGTTCCCGGTGGCGTCCCGGACACCCGCCACCGCGACCGGGGAAGCCGCGCTGCCGGTTGTCCACCGGGATACGAGTGCATTGCCCGGAAGACCCGAGCCGCACATCACCCCGGAGACCGGGCCCAGCACGCCCACTTCGCCGGATGCGCCCGCCACCCCGCCCACGACACCGGCTCGCAACGACCTGCCCTCCGCTCAGCGAGCAGACAGGCGAGGGGATACGGGCGTCCCAGCGACCCCGCTCACCGGAACCGCCGTGCCTGCCGACTCGCGGGCCGGCGCTCCTGCGCGTGTCGTTCCCGTCGAAGCCCCCGCACCGACCACCCCCGGAACCCCGCTGCCCGTGCTCCGGCGCGACGAAGCCACGGCGTGGGACACCTCGCCGACCAGGTCCGCCGACCCCCTCTCCGGGAGTGCTGCGTCCGACGGTGGACTGATCGGGAGCCCCGCCCCCGGCGATCCGCTTGCCGGGGGCACCGCGCCCGTGGCGGCGGGCACGCCCGCCGCCACGGGCGCGGTCCCCCTCAGCGCACCGGCCAATGCCACCGCCCCGCAGCCTGGCAGCATCCCATTGACCCCGGGTTCGGCACCGGCTACCCGCGACGCGGCGCCCGCCTCCCCACAGGACGAGGACCCTCCGCAGGCCAATGCCGCCCTGCCTGTCATCCGCCGGGTCCGAGGTGCGGCCACCGAGAGCACGGCGGCTGGTGGGCATGGCGCGGGAGCCCCGGTGACCGGTGGTTTCCACCCCGCCGCCATGGCTGCCGAAGCCGCTGCCCCGCCGAGCGGGAACAGCTCCACCACGCCGGGGTTGGCCCCCGACCTGGGTTCCGTCACACCGGGTTCGATCACCGGATTGGGGTCCGTCACACCCGGTTCGACCGCCGAATCGGCGTCCACCGCACCGGGTTTCACCGCCGAACTGGGGTCCGCCGCACCTGGTTCCGCCACTGAGTGGGGTTCTGCCGCCGGACCGGGTTCGCTGTTCGCCGGAACCGGCCGCACGGCTGTGCCCGTGACTTCGCCGTCCGGTGCCCTCCCGCCGGACGGCCCGCAGCCCACCAGGTCGTCGGAAAGGAACCCGTCGGTCGGCGCGCTCCGGGCCGAGTCCGCCCCTCAGGCCCCAGGAGCCAGCGGCCTCCCGGCCGGAACCGCTCCCGCCACCCGGCCGTCGAGGAACCCCCACCTCAACCACCCGCGCCCCCGCCCGGCTGATCCCGTCACCCGGACGCCTGAGCCCGCAGCCCGGTCTGGGGAATCCGCCGCCACGCCGGGGTCGTTCAGCGCCTCGTCCGTCCCCCTCACCGGCCCGGTCTCATCAGTCCCCTCGGCTCCCGCGACCCCGCTCGCCACCGCGAGCCCGGCAGCGACCCCCGTGCCGGAACCCGCTCCGTTGATCGACGCGCCCCGCCCGGCACCCCTGCCGCCGAGCACCGACACCCCTGCCGTTGCGGTGGTCGACGCAACCCCCTCGCCGACTCCGCCGCCGGGCCCCACTGCTTTCGTGGTTTCCCCCATCGAAGCGGAAACCGCACTGTCGAACCCCGCCGAGCCGACCCCGCAGGCCACCCCGGAGCCGGACGTCAGCACGGGCGCACCTGCCGGAGTGGACCAAGCGCCGCCGGACTCCGCCTTATTGTCCGGCCCGGTCTCGACGGACCCCTCGGCTCCCGGCTCCACCGCCCCGGCACCGCTGACCGGTGCGGCATACGCGCACACCGACCAAGCGCCCCTGGTTCCCGGCCCGCACACCCCACCCAGCGGTCCCGAAGGCATTGTGGTTCCCGCCGCCCTGCCCCTGCGGTACCTCGAAACCCGAGCCCACCCCGCCGAAGCACGCCACCCCGCCGAGGTGGTCCACCCGGCCGGGGCGGTGTACGCCGACGTCCAGCGGGCTCCGGGGGTGGCGGCCGTGAGCACCATCGTCCAGTCCGCCGTGGAGAGCTTCGTCCCCGCCGTCCTGGTGGCACCGCTGCGGCGGGTGCTGGCGGTCGACCTGGCCGACGTGGCCGTGCGGCGCGGGGACGACGTGTCCCGGGTGGCGCACCGGATCGGGGCGCGCGGGTTCGCCAGGGACGGTGTGGCGCACGTGCCGGAATCGGCCGGTGACCTCGCCGGTGCCGCCGCCCCGCTGCTGGCCCACGAGCTGACCCACGTCGCCCAGCAGCGGCGGTTCGGGGCGGCGCTGCCGGGGCCGGACACCGCCGTGGGCAGGCAGTTGGAGGACGAGGCCGTGGCCGTGGAGCACTGGGTGGCCGGTGGGGTGCAGGCGGCGCCGCCCCTGGTGCACGGGCACCTGCCGCAGGTGTCGCGGCCCGGGAGTTCCGACGAGGACGGGTCCGAGGAGGACGAGGAGCGCAAGCGGGAGTTCCTGGCCCGGCTCCGTGCCGCCGTCGCGGCGAAGGGTGCGACCGACCTGGGTGTGGGCCCGCAGGCCCTTCCGTCCGGGATCACCCCCGAGGACATCCGCGCCATCCCGTCGGGCACCGAACTCCCCGGGGGTGCCCAGCAGTGGTCCCTGGACCAGTTCTTCCGGAACGACGCGGGTTCCGCCACAGACGACGGCCCGCCCCGGGTGGGCTCCAGCCCGCCAGGGGACGGTGACGACAGCGACGGGTCCGACCCCGGGTTGTCCCTCGACGACATCGACGACCACCTGGTCGAGGACCCGCCGCTGCGGTGGATGGACCTCGACGACCAGGACCACTTCGAGGAGTTGGCCGATCGGCTCTACACCACGCTGATCGGGCGGTTGCGCTTCGACGTCCTGGTCGAGCGCGAGCGGACCGGCACGCTACTGGACTTCGGCTGAGGAGCAGCAGATGGTGAATCCACCCACCCTGGCGCACGGGATGGCGCACCGGTTCGTGGTGTCCGCGGGGTCGCGGGACCTCGGTGCCTGGTCCAAGGTGGCCGGGCTGTCGGTCAAGTGGGACCTGGCCGAGTACCGGGTCGGGCACTCCGACCAGTACTTCAAGTTCGCCGGGGTGCCCAAGTTCGCCACGCTCAAGCTCAGCCGGGCCGCCGACACCACCGGCACCAAGGCGGTGCAGGCCTGGCTGGGCGAGGTGCAGGCCGGTGGCGGCACCCCGGAGGAGGGGGCCGTCGAGATGCTGACCTCGGCGGGTGACTCGGTGATCGTGTGGACGCTGCGGGAGATGTTCCCGATCGCCTGGCAGATCAGCGAGTTCGACGCGACCGCGGGGAAGGTGGCCGTGGAGACGCTGGAGATCGTCTACTCCGGGTTCCTGCTCTCCGCGCAGCAGAACGGCGCGTGAGCGGCGTGCCGGGGAGGGGAGAACGGTGAGCGGGACCAATCTCGCGCTCGGGATGGCGATGCGGTTCAACGTCGTCATCGACGGGGTGAACCTGGGGAACTGGACCTCGTGCAAGGGCCTGGACCTCAAGTGCAAGATCCACAAGTTCTACGACAACGGGGAGTTCGGGTACCAGAAGATCCTCTTCGCCGACGTCGAGTACCCGACCGTCAAGCTGGAGCGGGCGATGGAGAAGGCGTCCTCGCAGGTGCTGCGCGAGTGGCTGGCCGACAAGCTCAGCGCCTGGAAGCAGCCGGGGTTCATGCCCGACGTCCTCAACGCGGTCCTCGGTGGCAGCACCGCGCGGATCACCCTGCTCGACTCCGCCTGGGAGGAGGTGTCGTCCTGGGAGCTGCGCAACGTCTACCCCTCCGGCTGGTACGGCCCCTCCCTCGTCGCCAAGGACAGCGCGGTCGCCATCGAGCGGCTGGAGCTGGATCACGAAGGGTTCCTGTGACGTGTTCATCCCCAAGGTCATGCCGCTGAGCGGTGGCAACAAGCTCAGCCAGGCCCTCAACCTCGGCCTCGCGCTCACCGGCAACGCCAAGGCGATGCTGGTGCCCGCGGAGGGCGGGATGCCGCTGGTGTTCACGCTGAACCCGAAGTCGGTCTCGCTGGAGAAGACCAACAAGGGCGAGAGCGAGCGCGGTGTGATCACCAGCTCGTTCAAGGACGCGATCAAGGCCACCGGCAACATCCGGCTCAAGCTCAAGGAAGCCCACCTGACCGGCGCCCTGGTCACCCAGGCGGCGATCGACATGCTCACCGCCTGGGCCACCCCGGTCCCGATGACCGGGGCCGACGCCAGCCTGGTCAACGCCGCTTTCGACCTGGCCAGGAACACCCTGACCGAGCGGATGAGCCTCAAGCCCAACAGCACCACCCCCGGCGGCGACTCCTCGCCGCTGACCAAGGACCCGGACCCGTCCTCGGTCGCCCCCAGCCCGCCGGTCTACTTCAGGCTGCCGGTGTTGCAGTTCATGTGGGGCGTCGGCG
The DNA here is from genome assembly GCF_003182415.1 of Actinokineospora spheciospongiae. Lineage (NCBI taxonomy): Bacteria > Bacillati > Actinomycetota > Actinomycetes > Pseudonocardiales > Pseudonocardiaceae > Actinokineospora > Actinokineospora spheciospongiae. The sequence goes on from NZ_QHCP01000001.1 coordinate 63,584, forward strand.
GTCCCGCGGGCGGCGGCATGATGGTCAACCTGGAGAAGTTCGAGATCGAGTACCAGCGCTTCGACGGGAGCGGGGTGCCGGTGTGGGCCAAGGTCGGCCTGACCCTGGTCAAGTTCACCGAGTACCTGCCGGGCACCAACCCCACCTCCGGCGGCCTCCCCGGCCGCACCAGGCACGTGGTGACCCAGGGGGAGGGCGTGGTGCAGATCGCCACCCGCGCCTACGGCTCCCCGCAGGCGTGGCGGGCGGTGGCCGAGGCCAACGACCTCGACGACCCGCTGCGCGTCAGACCCGGCCGCGCGCTGCGGCTGCCCGCACCCGGGGAGCGGTCGTGAGCCAGCCGGTCGAGCGCATCGCCGACAGCGAGGCCACCGGCCGGGCCGGGGTGGCGGTGGGCGGTGTGCCGCTCAGCCCGGTCGTCAACTCGCGGCTGCTGCGGGTGGTGGTGGACAACGACGTCGCCCTGCCCGGCATGTTCGAGCTGACGTTCCTGGACCTCGACGGCTCCACGCTTCCGCTGGCGGGGTTGTCCATCGGGTCGGAGGTGACGGTAAGCGGCCCCGGCGCCCTGGGCACGAGCGTGCCGCTGATCGTCGGGGAGGTCACCGCGATCGAGGGCCTGTTGCAGGGCCTGACCGCCCGCACGGTCGTGCGCGGCTACACCGGGGCGCACCGGCTCCAGCGGGCCAAGCGCAGCCGCAGCTTCCTCAACGTCACCGACGCCGACGTGGCCCGCCGGGTGGCCTCGGAGGCGGGCTTGGGCGTCGGGCAGGTGGTGGCGACCAGCACCACGCACGCCTACCTGGCGCAGGTCAACCAGACCGACTGGGACTTCCTGCGCGCCAGGGCCACCGAGATCGGGTTCGAGATGGGGGTGGCGGGCGGGCTGTTCCACTTCCGCCCGGCGGGCGACAGCCTCTCCTCGGCGGGCGGTGGCCTGGCCGGGTTCGGCCGCAGCGTGCTGGCCGGTCTGGCGGGCATCGGGTCGACGGTCGAGGTGGCGTTCCCGGACAACCTGATCAGCTTCCGACCGCGGGTCACCGCGGGCAACCTGACCCCGGACGTCGAGGTCCGGGTGTGGGACCCGATGCTGCGCCAGACCCTGGCCCAGGCGACCTCCACCCCGGTCGGGGCGGACCCGTCGCCCAACGCCCTGGGCAGGCAGTTCACCGGGGGCGCGTTCGGCGCGGTCACCGGTTCGCTGGAGTCCGCCGCCGACTCGCTGACCTCGTTCAGCCTGACCGGCGCGGTCAACGGCGTCGACGGCGCCCTCGACGCCGCGGGCGACGAGGTGGCCCAGGCGACCGGCGGGCTGGTCGGCTCCCCGGTGGGCTTCCTCGGCCCGCCGCCGAGCAACACCGCGCACGTGGTGGTCGACCGCCCGTTCGCCGACGGCACCACCATGGCCACCTCCGGCCCGATGGTCGCCGGTGCGCTCGGCAGCGACGTCGGCAGCACCTTCGCCGAGGCCGAGGGCGAGGCCAAGGGCAACGCGGGCATCCAGCCGGGCGGCAAGGTCTCGATATCCGGTGTGCCGTCCGTGTTCGCGGGCACCTGGCACGTCTCCCGCGCCCGGCACGTTTTCGACGACTCCGAATTCGGCTACCGGGTGGTGTTTTCCGCGCACGGCAGGCAGGACCGCACCATGCTTGGCCTGACCTCCAAGGGCGCCAAGCGCTCCTCGGGCAACCCGGTGCTCGACGGGGTGGTGTGCGGGGTGGTCAGCAACTGCGGCGACCCGCTGGGCAAGGGCAGGGTGAAGGTGACCCTGCCGTGGCTGTCCCCGGACTTCGAGACCGACTGGGCGCCGAACGTGCAGTTCTGCTCCGGGCAGCGCAGCGGCGCGATGTTCATGCCGGAGATCGGCGACGAGGTGCTGGTCGCCTTCGAGTTCGGCGACGCCCGCAGGCCCTACGTGCTCGGCGCGATGATGAACAACCTGACCGAGTGGAGCATCGCCTCGGGCGGGCCGATCTTCGCGGGCGGGCTGCTCGGCCTGGGCAGCGCCGCGGCGGGCATGGCCGGGCAGGTGGCGGGCGCCGCCCTGGCCGGGCCCATGGCCGGGCCGCTGGGCGGCGCGGTGGGCGGGGCGATCGGCAACCAGGTCGCGGGGGAGATCGCCAACGAGGCCACCGAGTCCATCGCCGGGTCGGCGCTGACGCCGGGCATGATCACCGAGATCCACCACCGCGGGTTCGTCTCCAGCACCGGCAACGCCCTGCTGTTCTACGACGTCCCGGCCCCGCTCGACGCGCCGTCGGCGGCCGAGGCGGGGCAGGCGGTGGGGATGGACTTGGACGCGGGCGGCGGCACCGGCGGCGGCGCGGGCCCGATCGTCCCGCCCGGGGCGGGCGCGCTCGGCTCCGCGGTGCGGGTGGGTTCGCAGAACGGGGAGATCGGGGTGACCGTCGACCAGGTCAACGGCGGGGTCAACATCACCGCCGCCCCGGTGCCCGGGGTGACCACCACACCGCTGACCAACATCAACATCAGCACCGCGAACGGTTTCGTCAACATCGGCGCCGGACCCACCGGGACCATGCTCATCGACGGCGGCGCCAACCTGGTCATCAAGTCCTCCACCGCGATCACGCTCAACGCGCCGACGGTCAACATCGTCGGCCTGCCGCTGGTCAACGGTGTCCCCATCCCGATCTAGGAGCCCCCGATGATAGAAGACGAATTCATCGGCCGCGGCTGGGCGTTCCCCTTCGACGTCACCAGCAACGGCACCATCGCCACCGTCGGCGGCGTCCGCAAGCTCGAACAGGCCATGACGCTGGTGCTGTCCACCTACCCGGGGGAGCGGCCGTTCCGCCCGGCCTTCGGGGCCAAGTTGCGCGACTTCGTCTTCGAGGGCGCCACCCCGGTGGTGTTCGCCCAGATCCAGCGCGAGGTGCACGACTCGCTGGCCATGTGGGAGCCGCGGGTCACCGTGCGCGACGTCTTCGTCCACCCGGACGAGAACCAGGAGAACCTGCTCAACATCGACATCACCTACCTGGTCAAGGGTGAGAACGACGCGCGCAACCTGGTCCACCCCTTCTACACCATTCCCGACGAGGGGGACTACTGATGGTGCTTCCCGCCCCCAGCCTGGACGACCGGCGGTTCCAGGACCTGGTCGACGACGCCAAGCGGTACGTGATGCGCCGCTGTCCTGAGTGGACCGACCACAACGTCTCCGACCCCGGTGTCACGCTGATCGAGGCGTTCGCCTTCATGACCGAGCAGCTCTGCTACCGGCTCGACCGGGTGCCCGACCGGCTGTACGTGAAGTTCCTGGAACTGCTGGGGCTGCGGATGCTGCCGCCCACCCCGGCCGAGGTGCCGGTCACGTTCTGGCTGTCCACCCCGGCCAGGTCCCCGCTGGTGATCCGGGCGGGCACGGCCGTGTCCACCACCCGCACCGAGAGCGAGGAGTCGGTGGTGTTCTCCACGATCGCCGACCTGCCGGTGCTGCCCACCTCGATCGCCGCGGTGCGCCGGGTCTCCGGGAGCGGGGTGGCCAGCGAGAACCAGACCACCGCCCACGAGATCGGCCAGGAGTTCGCCGCGTTCGGCGAACCGCCGCAGCTCGACGACGCGCTGCTGATCGGCCTGCGCGACCCCGCGCCCGCCTGCGCCATGCGGCTGGACTTCCGCGGTGAGACCACCGGCGTCGGCGTCAACCCGCTGCACCCGCCGCTGGTGTGGGAGGCGTGGACGGGCACCGGGTGGACCGGGTGCGACGTGACCACCGACGAGACCGGCGGGCTCAACCGGTCCGGCCGGATCGTGGTGCACCTGCCGCGCGGGCACGAGGCCAGCGTCATCGAGGACCAGCGGGCGGGTTGGCTGCGGGTGCGGGTGGTCGAACCGCTGCCGGGGCAACCGTCCTACAGCTCCTCGCCGGTGGTCCGGTCGCTGGCCGCGGGCACCGTCGGCGCCACCGCCGCGGCGGTGCACGGGCGGATCGTGGAGTTCGAGGAACTCGGCGAGTCCGAGGGCGTGCCGGGGCAGCGGTTCCGGCTCAACCACGCCCCGGTCCTGGCCGGGGCGCACGCCGCGGTGATCGAGGTGGCGGGGGAGACCGGGTGGCAGGAGTGGACGCAGGTCGACGGCTTCGCCACCAGCGGCCCGCACGACCGGCACTTCGTGCTCGACGGGGTCGCGGGCGAGGTCGAGTTCGGCCCGGCCGTGCGGCTGCCCGACCGCGGGCTGCACCAGTACGGCGCGGTCCCGCCGCCGGGCGCGCGGGTCCGGGCGCGCCGCTACTACAGCGGCGGCGGCCTGCGCGGCAACGTCGCCCGCCACGCCGTGGACACCCTCAAGGGCTCCATCCCGTTCGTGGCCGGGGTGACCAACCTGCACCCGGCCTCCGGCGGCGTCGACGGGGAGACCCTGGAGGAGGCCAAGACCCGAGGGCCGATCATGCTGCGCACCCGCAGCCGCGCGGTCACCGCCGAGGACTACGAGGCCATCTCCCGCGAGGCCGCCCCGGAGGTCGCCCGCATCCACTGCCTCACCGCGGGCGAGGACGACGTGGCGCACGGCGCGGTGAAGGTGCTCGTGGTGCCCGCCGCCGCGCACCGCGACGGCCAGTTGCTCTTCGCCGACCTGGTGCCCGCCGCCGACACCCTGGAGCGCATCGCCCGCAGGCTCGACGACGTGCGGCTGGTCGGCACCCGGGTCCTGGTGGAACCACCCCGCTACCGCGGCGTCACGGTCGTGGCCCGGCTGGTGGCGCGCACCCGGCTCGACCCGGACGAGGTCCGCACCAGGGCGCTGACCGCGCTGTACTCCTTCATCAACCCGCTGACCGGCGGCGAGGACGGCACCGGCTGGGCGTTCGGCAGGCGGGTCTCGCACGGCGAGGTGTTCGCGCTGCTGCAATCGGTGCGCGGGGTGGACGTGGTGGAGGACGTGCGGCTCTACGGCGCGAACCCGGTGACCGGGGAGCGCGGCGCCGAGGTGACCCGGCTGCCGGTGGGCGCGGGCGGGCTCGCCTTCTCCTACGACCACCAGGTCCGGGTGGAGCGGTCGTGAGCACCCCCACCGGCCGGGCCGTGGTGCCCGGTTCCCCCGCCCCGCTGCCCTCGCCGTACCCGCTGATCGACCACCTGCCCGCGGTGTTCGCCGAGGACCGGTTCGCGGCGCGCTTCACCGCGGCCTTCGACGACGTGCTCGCCCCGATCATCAACACCATCGACTGCGTGCACGGCTACGTCGACCCGCTGCTGGCCCCCGAGGGGTTCGTCCGCTGGCTGTCGAGCTGGTTCGGGGTGCTGCTGGACGAGAGCTGGCCGCTGTCGGCGCAGCGCGCGGTGGTCGCCGAGGCGGTGGACCTGTTCCGGATGCGCGGCACCATGGCCGGGCTGCGCAGGCACCTGGAGGTCGTGGTGGACGGGGAGGTGGAGATCACCGAGAGCGGCGGCACGTCGTCCTCGGTGCGCCCCCGACCCGACCCGCCGACCGACGTGGAGCACTGGGTCCGGGTCACCGTCCGCCCCCGGGTGCCCGACTCGCTGTCCGAGGCCGCCGTGGCCGCGGTGATCCGCGCGGCCAAACCGGTCCACATCGCGCACTCGCTGGAGGTGCTGCCGTGATCGTCTGCACGGTGTGCGGCAACCACAACGACGAGGCCGCCGCGTTCTGCGGCGACTGCGGCAAGTTCCTGGAGTGGAACGGCGAGAAGGTCGCCCCGCCGCCGGAGGTGGTAGTGGTGGTGGAGGAACCGCCCCCGCCGCCGCAGCCGGAGAAGCTGACGCTGTGGCAGCGGGTGCGCGACAAGGTCGCGTCCTGGCTGCCCGAGCGGGTCTACGTGGAGAGGCGCGAACCCGCGCCCGCCGCCGCGGCCCTGGCCACCTGGACCTCGGAGGCCGAACCGCCGCCACCCCCGCCACCCCCGCCGCCAGCGGGTGCGCCCCCGCCGCCTCCGCCCCCACCGGGCGCGAAGCCGCCGCCGCCCCCACCTCCCGGCGCCAAGCCGCCGCCTCCGCCGCCAGGAGCGAAGGCGCCGCCACCCCCGCCGCCCGGTGCGAAGGCACCGGCGCCGCCCGGGGCCAAGCCGCCGCCTCCGCCGGGTGCCGCACCGCCGCCCCCGCCCCCGGGGGCGAAACCGCCCGTGCCGCCCGGCGGCAGCACGGCGGCTGGTGGTGTGGCTGGTGGCGCCGCCAGCGGTGGTAGTGGCGCGGCAGCCGGTGGTGCGGCTGGTGGTAGTGCGGCAGCCGGTGGTGGTGCGGCGGGCGCTCCGCCCCCGCCGCCCGGGGCCAAGCCGCCGCCCCCCGGGGCGAAGCCCCCACCCCCGCCGGGCGCCACATCGCCGCCGCCCCCGCCCCCGGGGGCGAAGCCGCCCGCGCCGCTCGGTGGTGCGGCCGGTGGTGGCGCGGCGGCCAGTGGTGCCGCCGCCGGTGGTGGCGCGGCAGCCGGTGGTGGTGCGGCCGGTGGCAGTGCGGCGGCTGGTGGTGGTGGCGCGGCTGGCGGCAACGCGGCGGCCGGTGGTGGTGCGGCGGGCGCTCCGCTCTCGCCGCCCGGGGCCAAGTTTCCACCTCCGCCGGGTGCTGCATCGCCGCCCCTGCCTCCGGGGGCGAAACCGCCCGCGCCGCCTGGTGGTGCGGCCGGTGGCAGTGCGGCGGCCGGTGGTGCCGCCAGCGGTGGTGGCGCGGCTGGTGGTGGTGCGGCCGGTGGTGGCGCAGCGGGTGCTCCGCCCCTGCCGCCCGGGGCCAAGCCGCCGCCCTCCGGAGCCACGGCCCCGCCTCTGCCGGGTGCCGCACCGCCGCCCCCGGGGGCGAAATCGCCTGCGCCGCCCGGGGCGGGTGCTGCGGGTGCTGCGGGTGCGCCGCCTGCACCCCCGGGGGCCAAGCCGCCCGGCGGGGGCGGTGCGGGTGCGCCGCCCCCGCCGCCCGGGGCGAAGATGCCGCCTGCGGCGAAGGTGCCGCCCCCCGGGGCGAAGCAGCCGGGTGGGAAGCCGCCCGCGGCCGGGCCGGGGCCCGCGCGGCCCGCGGCCGACCCGGAGTTGGTGGCCGCGTTGGCGCTGTCGGTCACCGGGGTGGCCGAGGCGCGGCCGGAGGAGCCGCCCGAGTTGGCGCCCGCGCCCGCGGTCAAGAAGACCCGGGCGATCGTGCGCACCAAGCCGACCCGCAGGCTCGAACCCGACGACCTGGTGTGCGCGGTCTGCGGTGAGGGCAACGCCCCCACCCGCAACTTCTGCAGCCGCTGCGGGGAGTCGCTGGCCGACGCCGGGGTGGTGCGGCTCGCCTGGTGGCGCAGGCTGTTCCGGCGCAAGCCCAAGCGGCACCCCGCGGGCACCCGCCCGGGTGCCAAGGGCACCCGCCAGCACCGCAACTGGCTGGCGACGCTGTCGCTGCGCAGGCTGCGCACGGTGCTGGTGGTCGTCGCGGTGGTGCTGGGGCTCGTCTACGCGGTTTACCCGCCGTTCCGGGCCACCGTCATCGACAACGTGCGCGCCCTGTACCGCAAGGTCGCGCCCACCCTGGACCCGATCCGGCCCACCACCGTGTCCTCGCCGACGGCCATCCCCGACCACCCGCCCGGGATGCTCGTGGACACCTACGACAACACCTTCTGGGCCGCGCAGCTCGGCGGTGCCCGGCCCAAGGTGGTCTTCACGTTCGGGGAGAGCTACCTGCTGCGCAGCATCATCCTCCACTCGGGAGCGCTCGAGTCGTTCACCGAGGACGGTCGGCCGTCAATCCTGCGGCTTACCTACAACACCGGCAAGAGCGAGAACGTGTTGCCGCAGGACAGTTCCCGGGGGCAGACGATCGACCTCAAGAACACCACCCTGGTGTCCTCGGTGACCGTCGAGGTGGTCGACACCTACAGCGGCACCAAGCGGCAGACGGTGGCGATCAGCGAACTGGAGTTCTTCGCCCTCAAGTGATCCGGTGCCCCCCGGTCGGCCGCACCGGCCGGGGGGCACCCGTCAGCCCTCCGCGAGCAGGGTGCGGTACGCCTGCTGGCCGCGCCGGGCCGCCGCGACGTTCCCGGCGCGGCTGCGGGCCTCGGCCAGCAGCGACCACAGCCGGTGGTCCAGTTCGTCGATGCGCAGCGCCCGCTCGCACACCTCGATCGCGGCGGTCAGGTCACCGCGCCGCATCTCCAGCCCGGCCAGCGCGACGGCGACCCCGGCGGCCTCGCCGCGCAGGCTCTCCCGCTTGGCCAGCACCCACTCCGTCGCGCCCTCCTCGCTGAGCAGTTCGCCGCGGTAGAGGTCGAGCACCCGGTGGCCGCGCTCGACCATCGCGGGCAGGTCGCGGGTGCGCCTGCTCTCGCGCCAGTCGCGCACCGCCCCGGCGAAGTCGACCACGTCCACCGCGCTGCCCGGGGGCAGCGCCAGCAGGTAGGTGCTGCCGTGGCGCAGGACGCCGAACCCGTCCACCGCGTACCCGCGCAGCAGGGCGCGCAGGCTGGAGATCGCCACCTGGAGCCGGTGCTTGGCCTGCTTGAGCGGCGCGTCCGGCCACAGCGCCGCCACCAGCCGCTCCTCGTGCAGCGGTTGCCCGTAGTGCATCGACAGCACCCGCAGCACCCGGCGGGCCTGCGCGCGCAGCACGTCGAGGTCGACCGGGGTGCCCGCGACGACCAGCGAGTAGGAACCCAGGCAGCGCACCGCGACCGGCGGCACCGGCGCGACCGGCTCGGGGACGACCGCGAGCGCGGGGCCCGCCGGGGCGGCCGGGGTGCGCATCGCCCGCGCGGCGGCGGCGCCCTGCCGCGCGGCCCGCTGCACCGCCGTCGCGGCGACCAGTGCCTCGGTCCGCTCCCGCTCCGCGGCCGCGGCCGGGTGGCCCCGGCGGCCCAGTTCGTCGGCCAGCAGCACCCGCAGCCACGTCTCCGGCACCCGCGCCCCCAGCCGGGCGGCCCTGGCCGCGGTGGCGGTGAGGACGTCCACCGCCTCGTCGTGCCCGGCGCGGATCAGGCCCACCGCCAGCACGTAGCCGGTCAGCAGGGCGCCCCACTCGTCGCCGACCTCGCGGCACTCGTCGAGGACCGCGGCGGCGTCGGCGCACGCGTCCGGGTCGAGCAGGGCCGCGCCCGCCCTGGCCACCCTGGCCAGCCAGAGCCACCCGGCGCCCTGGGCGTCGGTGCTCAGCGCGGCGAACTCGGCGGGGGTGACCCGGCCCGCGGTCGAAGCCGCCAGCACCGCCACCAGCAGCCGGGCGGCCAGCGCGACGAACCCGCGGCCGGTGCCCAGCGGTTCGGCCAGTTCCGCGGCCAGCCGCGGCCTGCCGTCGAGCATCGCCGCCACCGCCCGGCTCAGGTCCCACTCCGGGCTCGTGGCGGGCACCGCCCTGGCCAGAAGCTGCACCGGCCTGCCGCGCACCGCCGCCGCCACGTGCCCGGACACATCGTCGACCAGTGGGTCCCCGTCGCGTTCGCCCTCCCCGCCGGGAATCCACCTGGCCACCCCGGAGCGCTCCAGCGAGCACTGCCAGCGCAGCCCGGGGTCGGACAGCCGGTCCTCGGCGTGCAGGTAGCGGTCGTAGGACTCGGCGAGCCTGCCCTCCCCGCGCAGGCGCCGCGCCTCGGCCAGCGCCACCCACGGGTCGTCGTCGAGCAGGGTGTGCGGCACCGAGGCCGCCGCGCGCAGCCCGCCGACCCCGGCCCTGGCCCGGTGCCGCACCTCCGCCGCGGCCACCCAGTCCTCGGCGCGGGCGTAGCCGCGGTGGGCCTCGGCCCAGTGGCCCGCGGTGACCAGGTGGCCCGCGGCGCTGTGGTGGTCCTGCCGGGCCAGGTGCCTGCCCCGGCGCTCGACCAGTTCGCCCTCCAGGTGCTGCTGGAGCAGGGTGTGGAACCGGTAGGCCCGCACGCCCCCGGGCACCGGCAGGGTCAGCGCCTGCCCGGCGGCCAGGTCGGCGAGCACCGCGCCGCTGTCGCGCCGGTCCAGCAGGGCGTCGCACAGCGGGCCGTCGAGCACGCCGAGCGGGCTGACGCCCACCATGAACTCCTGGACCTCCGGCGGCAGCGGCCCGAGCACCTCCCTGCTCAGCCAGCCCGCGAGCTGCCGCGACCCCGCCAGCGGCTCGGCGAACGCCGCCGCCCGCTCCCGCGCCCCCGACAGCACGGTGTCGACGTGCAGCAGCCTGGCCGCCACCGGCAGCCCCTCGATCCGCGCGCACAGCGCCGCCGCCTCCTCCGGGCCCAGCGCGACGCCGTAGACCGAGGAGAACAGCTCCTCCACGTCCCAGGTGCGCAACCGCAGGTCGGCGTAGCCGAACCAGTGCACGGCGCCGGGCACGTCCGTCGCCCACACCGCCCGCTCGTCCCGCGTGGCCACCACGAACCGCACGCAGGCGGGTGCCTCGCGCACCAGCCGGGTCAGCGCGGCGGTGCCCGGGTGCGCGTCGTCGACCAGCACGGTCACCTCGCGCCCGAGCCGGTCGAACGCGGTCAGCACCGCGTCCACCTCGGGCGCGCAGCCCAGCGCCGAACCCAGGCCCGCCAGCAGACCGCCGTCCCCGGCCGCGGCGCGCACGGGCAGCGGCTCGGGCGCGGTGGCGGCGAGTTGGCGCAGCAGCACCGACTTGCCGGACCCGGCCGGGCCGAGGAGCACCCGCAACCGGGCGTCGGCCACCGCGGCCAGCCGGGTGAGCAGGCGCTCCCGGCGCAGCGTCCCCGCCTCGGTGGGCCGGGGCGGGACACGCGCTGGGGTGCTCTGCTGTGCGGACACGCGGGAAGTGTGGACGCCGCCGCGGCGGGTGTCAGCGGGCAAAGCGCCCACCGGGTGGTGCCCGACAGGGCAACCCGCACAGGCCCGTGCCGCCATTCGGCGCAGCCGGTTGCCCGTGCGGCCACCGTTCACCGCCCGCGCGGACGGTTCCCGCGCCGCTGCGCGGCCCCGCCCGCGCCCGCCACGATTGCCGCATGGCCGTCAGCGCGGTGCTCCGCACCACCCAGGTCACCGTGGCCCCCGGCGGGGCCGCGCGGTGCCACGTGCTCATCCGCAACAACTCCGCGGTGGTCGACCAGTTCGCCTTCACCGTGCGCGGCGACGTCGTCGACTGGACCGAGGTCAAGCCCGCCAGGGTCAACCTGATGCCGCAGCAGGAGGTCGGCGTCGAGCTGACCTTCACCCCGCCGCGCTCGCCGGGGGTGCTCGCCGGGGAGCACGCCTTCGCGCTGGTGGTCGCCTCGCGGGAGGACCCGGCCGGGTCGGTGGTGCAGGAGGGGCTGCTCACCCTCGATCAGTTCACCGAGGTCGAGGCCGCGGTGGTGCCGGTGACCTCCACCAGCAGGCGCACCGGCAAGCACACCCTCGCGGTGGACAACCTGGGCAACCACAGCCACGGCGTCGAGGTGAGCGCCACCGACGCCGACAGCAGGCTCACCTTCAAGGTCAAGCCGCGCGCGCCCCTGGTCGAACCCGGCACCGCCACCTTCGTCCGGGTGGTGGCCAAGCCGAAGAGGTACTTCTGGCGCGGGGATAACCGGCTGCTGCCGTTCACCATCCGCGTCCTGGGCCCGGACGGGGCGCCGATCGAGGTGGAGGCCGCCCTCGACCAGGCGGCGCTGCTGCCGCGCCGGTTCGTCCGGCTGTTCGCGGTCCTGCTGGCGCTGATGCTGCTCCTGGTCATCCTGATCACCACCATCCTGCGCCAGCGACCGCTGTCGCTGGTGGGGCACGCGCCCGTCCCGTCGTCCACCCCGGCGCCGCCGAGCACGACGCCCGCCCCGAGCAGCACCGCCCCGACGTCGTCCGCCCCGGTGCCCACGACCACCGCGCCCGTGCCGCCCGCCCGGGTCGGCGGTGCCGGGTCGGCGGCCACCACCGGCCGGACGACCTCCGCCCCCGCCCCGGTGACCACGACGTTCACCATCGCCGCGCAGGCCTACCCCGGTGTCGGCGGCGGTCCGCAGCTTTTCTCCTACGTGGTCCCCGACGGCCCGCGCCACCGGGTGACCTCGGTGCTGCTGCGCAACCCGGCCGCGGACGTCGGGCAGGTCCAGATCCGGCACGACCGCACCGTGGTGGGCACCGTCGACCTGGCCGCGGTCGACCGCGACGGCGGCGACGGGCTGCTGTTCCGCCCGGACGACCCGCCGCTGGTGGCCCCCGGCGAATCGCTCGTGCTGGCCGTGTCCTGCGGCAACGCGCGCGACCCGTGCACACCGCAGGGGGTGTTCACCGCCGCGCTGGTGCGGTAGCCGCACCGGGTCGGACGACCGCGTTGAGCGGCCGTCGCGCTGTGTTGAGCCGGTGTTGAGCCCGCCGCGCACAGTGGGGGTCGGCACAGCGCAGCACCGACCAGAGGGGCGACGAGATGAACCGCATCCCTGTCCACGTCACCGCCATCGACCCGATCCTGCGGACCGGGGTGGACTCGCAACTGCGGTCGCGGCCGGAACTGCTCCTCGTCGCCCACCCGGCCCAGGAGCCCGGGGTGGTCAGCGTGGTGGTCAGCGACGTCGTGGACGACGCCGCGCTGGCCCTGGTGCGGGAGCTGCGCGGCCAGGGGGTGCGCCAGGTGGTGATGGTGCTCGCGCTGATCGACGACAGCGCGCTGTTGGCCGCGATCGAGGCGGGCGCCTGCGGCATCGTCCCGCGCGCGGAGGCCACCCCGGAGCGGCTGGTGGCCGCGATCGGGCACGCCGCGGGCATGGGCGGGGTGCTCTCGCCCAAGCTGCTGGGCAGGTTGCTCGACCAGGTCAACCGGTTGCAGAACCAGGTGCTCGCGCCCAGGGGCCTGCGGCTGACCGGGTTGTCGGACCGGGAGGCGTCGGTGCTGCGGCTGATCGCCCAGGGCATGGAGGTGCGCGAGATCGCCCACGAACTGTCCTATTCGGAGCGGACCATCAAGAACACGCTGCACGACGTGGTGAACCGCTTCCAGTTGCGCAACCGCGCGCACGCGGTCGCCTTCGCCCTGCGCGAGGGGATGATCTGAGCCGGGGGTCCGCACCACCGACCCCCGGCGGGGGCTGTCACCGACAGTGGAGTTGATCACAACGTGGTCCGGGCGGTACCGGACGCCACCCGGGGAGCCCGCATCCGGATCGACCAGCGCGAACAGGACGAATCCGAGCGCGCCTCGCGCCGTCGCGACCACAGTGGAAGGCGTACCGGGCCGAAATGCTTGCCCTCTTTGGTGAATCGTCCGATCGGGTGACGCCTGAACGGACCGTACCACCGGGCCGGTGATCGTCGTTGTCCTGGTGAACAGAAGACGGAGACCGCCCGGCAGCGTCGCCCGCGGACTCCGAACGGGGTCGGGGGATCGCGTCCCAACCGGGCGCGCGGTCGGTGAAAAGGTGACGCGCCGGTGGGTGCGCCGCCCGCGTCGTGCGGAACTGAGGAGACCCAGTCAATGTCCGTTGCGCTCAGTCGCCTGCTGTCCGTCGGATTCTTCAGCGACCAGACCGTCTTCGCCTCCGAGCGCTCGCTCGAGACGCCCGTCGACTCGGTCACCGCGGCACCGGCCGCGGCCGCGGTGGCCGAGGTGACCCCCGCCTCCCTCGTCGTGTTCGGCCGCACCCAACTGCGCGCCGAGGACGTCGACACCGACCTGGCGATCCGGCTCGCCGCCGAACGGGGGGCCACCGGTCTGCTGTTGCAACGGCCACCGCAGCCGCTGCCCCAGGCCACCCGGTCGCTGGCCGAGCGGTCCGGGGTGGCGCTGGTCCTGGTCGAGGACGCCGAACCCAACCGGCTGGTGCCCGCCATGGACCGCTACGTGCGCGCCCCGGAATCCGCCGACAGCGGGCTCGTCGGCCTCGTCGCGCACCGGCTGCGCGCGGCCCCACCGGACCCGGCGGAGATGGTCCGGCTGCTGGGGACGGCGCTGCGCCACCCGGTCGGCCTGGTCGACCCGACGGGCCGGGTGGTGGCCGGGGACCTGCGCCCGGCGCTGCTGCCGCTCACCGCGCCCACCGCCGCCCGGCTCGCCGCGGCCCGCCCGCTGTCCCGGGTGTGCTCGGCCGGGCCGGACGCGCTGCTGCTCCTGCACCCGGTCCACCCCACCCCGGGCGGACCGGCGAACCTGTGGTTGGCGGCCGAGGTCCCGGTGTCGCCCGCGGCGCACGTGCGCGTGGTCACCCAGGCCCTCGGTGTGGCCGCGTGGGCGTTCGTCGCGCACTTCGCCACCGCCGCGGTCGACCTGGAGCGCCGGGGCAGGCGCCTGGAGGCGCTGCTGACCCGGCTGCTGGAGGAGGCGGGCGCGCCGAGGCTGCCGGTGCTGGAGCAGGCCACCGCGGCGGGCTGGCGGCTCGGCGGCTGGCACAGCGGTGTGCACGTGCGCTTCCGCGCCGGGCAGACCCCGACCGCGGTCGTCCGCGACCGGCTGCGCGAGCACCTGGCCACCCGGGGCGTCCGCGCCGAACCCGTCCCGTACGCCGACGGGTGGTCACTGTGGACCACCTCCCCGGTCGCACCCGGCCCGCAGGCGCAGGTCGACCTGATCGACGCGGTCCGCCGCGCCCTGCTCGCCGCCGAGCACGACTGCCCCGACCTGCGGCTGTGCGCGGGCGTCGGGTCCGCGGCGGAGGGCACCGCCGGGCTGCGCGACTCGCTGCGCGAGGCCCGGCGGGCGAGCGTGCTCGCCGGTGCCCGCGACGTCGCGGGCGCGGTGGAGCACATCGGCGCGAACGACGTGAAGCGCCTGCTGTCCAACAGGTACACCACGGGTGTCCAGCAGGACCTCGCGCACCAGTTGCTCGGCCCGCTCGGCGCGGACGCCTCGGGGCAGCTCCTGCACACCCTGTCCTGCTACCTGGACAACAAGTCCTCCGCCACCGCGACCGCCGCGGTGCTCGGGGTGCACCGCAACACCGTGCTGCAACGGCTCGACCGCATCCGGACCCTGCTCACCGTGGACTTCACCGACCCGGACGAGCGGCTGGCGCTGCACCTGGCCACCCGGCTGGTGCGGACCGGGACGCCGCACCGGGCGGGCGAGGACGTCGCCGCTTCCTGAGCCCGCCACGGCGGTGCCGGGGCGATGACCGCCACGGCGGTCACGGGGCGGGGGTGCAGGTGGGTGTGGGGGAGGGCAGGCCGAGGAAGCCGCCGAGCAGGCCGGTCACCGGGACGAGCACGCACGTCAGGCCGGTCACCGGGTCCACCAGCACCTGCCCCACGGTGCCGACCGCGCCCTGCACCACACCACCGACCACCTGGGGCAACTCGGGCACCGACGGTACCGGCGGCACCGGCGGCGGGGGTGGTGCCGGGGCGGGCGGTTGCGGGCGGGGCGTTCCGGGCTGGGAGGTTCCGGGGGGTGCCGGTGTGCCGGGCGGGGGCGGTGTCGGGCCGGTGGTGGGCGGTGTGGTGGGTGGTGTGGTGCCGGGCTGGTGCGGGGGAGCGGGGACCGCCTGCGGTGCGGCGGGCAGGGCGACCGCACCGCCGCCGCCCTCGGTCGCCGGGGTTCCTCCCGGGGCCGTCGGTGCCACGGCGGTGACACCGCCCGCGTAGGCGGCCATCCACGACCGGACCAGGCGCAGGTAGGCCGTGGAGTGGTTGTAGCTGAGCACCGCCGAGTCCAGGCCCGCCTCGGTGCGCAGGTCCCGGCCGCCCGCGCACAGGTAGCGGGCCGCCGCGGTGGCCGCGTCGTGGACGTTGTGCGGGCTGGCGACCCCGTCCCCGTTGCCGTCGGTGGACCACCTGGCCCAGGTGCCGGGGATGAACTGCATCGGGCCGACCGCCCGGTCCCAGCGCGCGTCGCCGTCCAGCCCGCCCAGGTCGGTGTCGCCGATGGCGGCGACGCCGGGGGCGCCGTCGAGCCGCGGTCCCAGGATCGCCTGGACGGTGGTGCCGCCCGCGTCGACCCGGCCGCCGCGGGCGTGGCCGGATTCCACCTTCCCGATGGCGGCCAGCAGGGGCACCGGCACCCCGCACCCCGGCTGCGAACCGGCCAGCGCGAGCGCGGCCCGCCGGTAGGCGGCCAGCACGGGGGCCGGGATGCCCGAGACCGACGCGGGCCGGTCCACGACGGTCCCGCCGCCGGGCGAGGTGCGCTCGACCACCGGCACGACCGGCGGTGCCGCGGTCGGCGGGGTGCCGCCGTCCGCCCCGGGGACCGGGGCGGGCACACCCTCCACGACGCGCGGCCGGACCGGGGCCGGGTCGCCGTGCGCCCCCTGCCGCGCCCGCGCACCGGGCGACCCGGCCGCCCCGATCGCCGACGTGGTGAGCAGCGCCGCGATCACGGCGGCCGTGCGCGGCACCGCGCGCTGCCCTCGGGTGGGTGGGGTTGCTCGGGTCATGCCCCCGAGTAGAGCACCGCGGGCCCCGTTCCCGGGGCCCGCCAACGCTTTCCTGCCCTCGGGGGCAACCCTTCCCGCCCGCGCGGGCTCCTCAGGGGGTCAGGCTGCTCAGGGTGAGGTCCGCGAAGTGCCGCGCCACCTCTTCGGCGCTGAGCGGACCGTCCGGGTGATACCACAGGCCGAGCCGGTGGACCGCGCCGAAGTGGTAGCTGACCGCCAGTGTCGCCGGGACGTCGGACCGGAACGTCCCGTCCCGCTGCCCCTCTTCGATCAGGGCCTTGACCCGGTCGTGGTAGCCGCGGCGCTCACCGCGGACCATCTCGCGAACCCGGGGGGACAGCAGGTGGAAGGACTGGAAGAAGACCACCGCCTCGTCCAGGTCCGCGATCGTCGACTCCACCACGTCGCTGATGATGGCGTGCAGCTTCTCCCGCAGCGGCAGGTCGGAGTCGGCGATGGCCTCCATGCGCAGCCGCTGCCCGCCCTGCATCTGCCGGTAGACCTCGACGAGCAGGTCTTCCTTGGTGGCGAAGTAGTGGTAGAGGGCTCCCGTCGTCACCCCCGCCGCGTCGGCGATCTCGCGGACGGGGGTGGCGTCGAAGCCCTTGCGCGCGAACAGGGTGATGGCCGCGCGCACAACTCGGTCACGTACAGGCACCGGCTCAGCCAACCAGAGCCACTTCGGCCGGGGTGCGGCGGGCGGTCGGCGCGGCGGTGATCGGGCCGGTGCCGCGGTCGGTGACCATCGGCTCCTGGACGACCTTCGGGGTCAGGTCGGGGGAGACGGTGAACACGAACGCCCCGGTGTAGCCGGCGTGGGAGTCCTTCGAGAACGCGAACGGGGTCATCCCCGGCCCGGACAGCGAGCCCGACGACATGGCCTCCAGCAGCTTCGAGCGGGTCAGGTCGCGGCCCGCCAGCTTGACCGCCTGGGCGAACGTGTACGCCTGCGCCATGCCGGAGACCAGCGTGTTGGTGAGCGGCACGTCCGGGATGTAGCGCTGGTGGATCTCCTTGAACAGGGTGATCCACGGGTCGTCGGTGTCCACACCGGGCAGGTAGCCCGCGCCGATCATGCCGGTGAGCAGGGCGGACGGCGACACCTCCGCCCCGGCCTGCTTGCTGAACGCCGACAGCAGGCCGCTGAGCGTGCGCGTGTCGGCGCCGATGCTGTTCACCACGAACTGCGGCTTGTAGCCCAGCCGGGCGGAGGTGAGGACGGCCAGGGCGGTGAACGCGGGCACGCACTCGCACACCACGACCTCGGCGCCCGCGCCCTTGAGCGCGGTCAACTGCGGGAGCACGTCGGTGTTGGCCGAGTCGTAGGGCTGCCGGGACACGACGGCGTCCTTGACGAACTGGTCCAGCCCGGCCTGCGCGTCGCGGCCCACGTCGTCGTTCTGGTAGAGCACGCCGACCTTCTTGCCCGCCAGGTTCTCCTTGACGTACTTGCCCAGGATCTTCGACTCGCGGGTGTAGTCCACCTGGAAGCCGTAGGTCATCGGCCGCGCGGCCGGGTCGTCCCACGCCAGCGCCCCGGAGGACACCAGGACGTCCGGCACGCCCTCGGTGGTGAGGAAGTCGAGCACCTTGGAGTGCGTCGGCGTGCCGAGGCCGCCGACCACGGCGAACACCTGGTCCTGGAGCACGAGCTTCTTGACCACCTCGACGGTTTTCGTCGGGTTGTAGCCGTCGTCCTCGACCCGGTAGTCGATCTTGCGGCCGTTGATGCCGCCCGCGTCGTTGACGTAGGAGTAGACGGCCCTGGAGCCCGCCGAGATGGAGGCGTAGCCGGAGGCGGCCGGGCCGGTGAGCGGTTGGTGGGTGCCGATCACGATGGAGGTGTCGGTGATCCCGGCGGTCTCGTTCTTCACCCCGCTCGCGGCGCCGCCGCCACCGGGGTCGGTCTCGCCCGCGCCCCCGCAGGCACTGAGCAGCAACAGGGCCGAGAGCCCGATGATCCTAGCCTTCAACATGGCTGTCCTTCCGACGCCGGAGCGGGATCTTCCTGAGCAGGCCGTGGATTCCCTGGGGGAGGACCAGCACCACCACGATGAGCACGACACCGAAGATCGCCAGCGGCAGGAAGTTGGCGACGTCGGTGCGCAGGGACAGGCCGTGGGCGAGTTCTTCCGCGCCCGCCTGGAGGGCGACCAGGGCCAGCGCGCCCCACAGCGCGCCCCACAGGCTGCCGACGCCGCCGAGCACGACCGCGGCGAGCAGCGTCAGCGACAGGGCGGGGGTGAACGAGCCGGGGGCGGCGGTGCCCAGCAGGAACGCCTGCAACCCGCCCGCGAGCCCACCGCAGACGGCGCTGACCAGGAACGCCAGCACCTTCGTCCGCCCGACCCGGATGCCGGCCAGCGCCGCGGATACCTCGTCGTCGCGGACCGCGCGCATCTCCCGGCCGACCCGGCCGGAGGTGATGTTGGCCAGCACGACCATTCCCAGCAGGACGGTCGCCCACACCACCCACGCCTGCCAGCGGGTGGTGGGCACGTCCAGGCCCGCGGGCATGCTGTTGACGGTGAAGCCCAACCCGTTGCTGCCGCCCAGGAAGTCCGGGAAGCGCTGGGTGATCGCGGGCAGGCCGACCGCCAGCGCCAGCGTGGCCCCGGCCAGGTACGGGCCGTGCAGCCGGGCCGCGGCGGCCCCGGTGAGCACCCCGGCGACCCCGCTGACGGCGGCGGCGATGAGCAGGTCGGCCCAGAACGGCAGGCTCGGCACGTGGGTGACCAGCAGCGCCACGGTGTACGCGCCGACGAACAGGAACGCGCCGTGGCCCAGCGACACCTGCCCGGTGAGCCCGGTCAGGACGGTCAGCCCGGCGGCGGCCAGCAGCAGGTACCCGACGGTTGCGACCCGGACGTTGGTGAACGGGTCGACCACCGAGGACACCGCGACCACCACGGCGAAGGCGAGCAGCGCCCAGAGCAGGTGGCGCACCAGCGGCGGCAGCGCCGCCCGCCTCGGCGCTCGCCCGGACCGGATTCCCCCGGCTCGGCTCTCCGCTGCCTGGATCTCCTCCTGGGACACCATCACACCCTCCTGGCCACGCCGCGCCCGAACAGGCCGTGCGGGCGGAAGGTCAGCACCAGCACCAGGATCGCCAACGACGCCAGGGTCACCAGCTCCGGCCCGACGTACCCGGACACGTACGACAGCACCACGCCCAGGCCGAACCCGCCGATGATCGTGCCCACCGGGTTCTCCAGCCCGCCCAGCACGGCCGCGGTCAGCGCGTAGACGAACACCGCGTCGAGCACCGTGGGCGACAGGAACGGCGGCGCCGCGAGCACCCCGGCGAGGGCGCCCACCACCGCGGCCAGCGTCCACCCGATGGTCAGCATCAGGCCCACCTTCACCCCGACGAGGCTCGCCACCTCGGGTTTGAACGCCGCGGCCCGCATCCGCAGGCCCAGCGTCGTCGCCCCGAACAGGGCCAGCACCGCCCCGGCGGTCACCAGCACGACCACCACCACGAACACGGCGGCGGGGGAGAAGGCGCCGCGGAAGTCGAAGGCGTAGGGGAACGACTTGGGTTCCGCCGACCAGATCATCCCGCTGACCGCCTGCAACAGCATCAGCAGGCCCAGGGTGGCGATCACCGGGGCCAGCTCCCCGGACCGGCGCAGCGGTCGCATCAGCACCCGCTCGGTGAGCGCGCCGAGGACGCCGCCCGCCACGAGCGCCACCAGCAGCCCGAGCCAGTAGCCGCCGGTCGCGCGGTTGACGCTGTGGGCGAGGTAGGCGCACAGCAGCGCCAGGGCGGGTTGCGCGAAGTTCACCACCCGGGTCGCCCGGTAGATGATGACCAGTGCGAGCCCCAGCGCGGCGTAGATGGCGCCGTTGGTGAGCCCGCCCAGGGTGAGCGTGAGGAAGTCGGGCATCAGAACCCCAGGTAGGCGTGTCGGAGTCGGTCGTTGTCGAGCAGGTCCGCGGCGGGGGCGTCGGCGACGACCCGGCCCAGGGACAGCACGTAGCCGTGGGTGGCCACCGACAGGGCGCCGCGGGCGTTCTGCTCCACCAGCAGCACGGTCAGCGCCAGTTCGCGCAGCACGCGCAGGATGCGCGCGGTGACCATCGGCGCCAGCCCGAGGGACGGCTCGTCGAGGATCACCGCCCGCGGCCCGCTCATCAGCGCCCGGCCGATCGCCAGCATCTGCCGCTCCCCGCCGGAGAGCGTGCCCGCCTGCCGGTCGAGCCGCTCGGCCAGCGGCGGGAACAGCTCCAGCACCTCCCGGCGGGTGCGCTCGCGGTCGGCCCGCGCCCGCCACAGGCCGCCGAGCCGGAGGTTGTCCGCCACGGTCAGCTCGGTGATCACGCCGCCGTTCTCCGGCACGTGCGCCAGCCCGCGGCGCACGATCCGGTCGGGCGCCCAGCCGGTGATGTCCTCGCCGTCGAAGGTGACCGTGCCGGCGTTCGGCGCGGCCAGGCCGCTGACGGTGCGCAGCAGCGTCGTCTTGCCCGCCCCGTTCGCCCCCAGCACGGCGGTGATCACGCCCGCCTCGGCGGCGAGGTCCACCCCGTCGAGGGCGCGCACCGGTCCGTAGGCGGTCGCCAGGTCCTGTACTCGCAGCACGGTCAGCCCGCCGTTCCGAGGTAGGCCTCGGTGACCCGCTCGTCGGCGCGCACCTGTTCCGGTGGCCCGTCGGCGATCACCCGGCCGAAGTCGAGGACGGTGATGTGGTCGCACACCCGCATCACCATGTCCACGTGGTGTTCGACCAGCAGCACCGCCGTGCGGTCGGTGAGCCCGCGCAGCAGCACCACCAGCTCCTCCACCTCCACTTCGGACAGACCGGAGGCGGGTTCGTCGAGCAGCAGCAGCTCCGGCTCGGCGACCAGCGCCCTGGCCAGCGCCACCCGCTTGCGCACGCCGTAGGGCAGCGCCCCGGGCAGCGCGTCGCGCCACCGGGCGATGTCGAGTTCGTCCAGCATGCCCAGGGCGCGCTCGGTCAGCCGCCGCTCGTCCCGCGCCGCCCCGCGCAGGCCCAGCAGGGTGCCCAGGGCCGAGGACCCGCGGTGCCGGTGCGCGCCGACGAGCACGTTGTCCAGCACGGTCGCGCCCGCGAACAGCCCCAGCCCCTGCACGGTCCGGGTGATCCCGAGCCGGGCCAGGTCGTGGGTCCGGTGGCGGCGCAGGGACTCCCCGCGCCACAGCACCTCCCCGCGCACCGGCCGCACGAAGCCGCAGATGACGTTGAACAACGTCGTCTTGCCCGCCCCGTTGGGGCCGATGACGCCGTGCACGGTGCCGGGGCGCACGGCCAGGGAGACGTCGTCGAGCGCGGTCAGCCCGCCGAAGCGGACGGTGGTTGCGGACACGGTGAGCGCGGGATCGCTCTGCATCGGGGCCAACTCCTTCGGACGCCTCTGTCCTCACGGAATGTCCCACTATCTGGGACCGACCATACCGAGCGTTCGGTATGTCGGGCAATGATGCGACCGTGACTCCCGTCCGTCAAGGGGCCTTTCGGTCCAGTCGGGGTTTTCGGGCGTTTCAGCCCCGGCGCTCGGCGTGCACCGGGCAGTAGTGGCGGGGATCGGTGCGGTCGCGCGGCAGGTACCGCTCCGGGGTGTGCACCAGCGGTGTCGAGGCGGGCAGCCTGCCGGACGCGCGGTCCAGGCCGTCCCTGGCCCGGGGGTGCTTGCGCAGCCGGGGCGGCACCAGCCGGAACGCCAGCCCGACCGCCGCGCCGAACACCCGGTGCGCCCGTTCGTCCCACGTGGACCACCGGTAGCCCAGCAGGTCCCGCACCGGCTGGTCGTACATGCCCACGGTCACCCACGCGAACCCGCGCGCCACCACCGCGCGGGTCGGCCGCCACAGCCAGTCCGGCAACCACGGCGCGAACGGCGGCGCGGGCATCGTGGTCAGGTCCAGCACGTCCCGCGTGGCCCTGTTGTCCTCCAGCACCTCGCGGCACATGTGGTCCCAGTAGCGCTGGAAGTCCTCCCAGGTGTCCGGCACCGGGCGCATGCTGACGCCGTACCGGGCGTACCAGGTCTTGTGCTCCTCGAACAGCTCCCGCTTCTCCCGCTCGCCGATCCCGCCGCAGAAGTGTTGCGCGGTGAGCAGGGTGCCGTAGAAGAACGTCGCGTGCGCCCAGTAGAAGACGTCCGGGTCGAGCGCGTGGTACCGCCTGCCCCGGGTGTCGACGCCCCTGATGTCGCGGTGGTAGTCCCGCACCTCCCGCCCGGTCTCCTCGGCCCGCTCCCCGTCGAACACCACACCGCCGATGGGGTAGAGCGAGCGGAACAACCGCTCCCACCGCTCCTCGAAGAACTCCGAGTGCTCCTCCACGGCGGCGCCGAGCTTGGGGTGCATGTTCTGCATCGACCCGGCCCAGAGCCCCTGGAGCATCCCGCGCCAGTCGCCGAAGTACTCCCAGGTGACCGACCCCGGTCCGAGCCCCTCCGCCATGACGTTCCCTCCGGCAGGAATCGACCACCCCGCCGCCGAGCTGACAACGGGTGTTGTCAGGCTAGAAGCCGACAACGCCCGTTGTCAACGCGAGGCGGCGATCCCGTTCGGCCCGACCTGTCGGTGTTCGGACCTGTGGACCCCCACCCCGGGGTTCCGAGGCAGGCGAGGCGCTGGGCCACCATGGCGTCCATGGCGTTCCTGCAACTCACCGCGATCCTCGTCGAGGACTACGACGACGCGATCGACTTCTTCACCGAGGCACTGGGATTCGAGTTGGCCGAGGACTCGTCTGCCCGCACCGACGACGGTCGTCCCAAGCGCTGGGTGGTCGTCCGCCCGCCGGGCGCGGAGACCGGCATCCTCCTCGCCCGCGCCGACGGCGAACACCAGATCGCCGCGATCGGCGAGCAGCACGCCGGTCGGGTCGGGTTCTTCCTCCGCGTCGACGACTTCGACGCGAGCTACCGACGCATGCGCACCGCAGGTGTCGAGTTCCTCACCCAACCCCGAACCGAGCCCTACGGCCGGGTTGTCGTCTTCCGCGACATCGCAGGCAACCGTTGGGGCCTCCTCGGTCCCGTCGGCTCTCCACCCCGACACCCTCGCCACCCGCCGCAACCTGGACTACTGGCGGGGCAGGGTGGACGAGTGAGTCTCGATCATCTTCGCGGGCACTCCCCGGACTTCTCGGGTGACCTGGGTCGGATGGTGTCGTGGTGGCTCGGCGATGGGAACCCCAGTTCAGCGCGGCGAACGGCTGATCGAGGGTGGTCGGGGCAGGATGCGGGGCGGTCACCTGGTGGGTTGTGGGGCCGGATTCGCCGTGAACTCGTGGGAGGCGTTTTCCAGCCAGGTCTTGGCCAGGTCGACCTTCTGCCCGGAGGCGACGGTGTCGGCCGCGCCCTGGTTGTCGGCGTCGAAGTGGACGGTGACCGTGTGGGTGGTGGAGCGGTTCCACGCCGACGTGGCGTTGTTCTTGACGCAGGCGCCCAGGCCGGGGCCCGGTCCGGTGAAGGTCTGGCAGTCCGGGGCGGTGTCGCCGTAGTCGGCGACCGTGGCGGTGAAGTCGGCGAGCGCGCCGGACTGGTCCTGGCCCCAGTACAGGCAGAACTCGCCCTCGTCGCACACCCCGTCGCCGGGGGTGGCGGCGGTGGCCGTGCCCGCCTGCGACACGATGAGCGCGATGGTCCCGGCGAGGGCCGCCGCGGTCCGCACAAGACGTTTCCCCATGGTGTTCCTCCCGGTTGGGGCCGTGGCGCCGCCTTGCCGGGCGCCCCACGTGGACGAGCCTGCTGCACTTTCCGGTCCGGTACCGGCGCGACCACCCCATCGGGTGCCCAGCACCCCTCGATCGGCACCTTCCGACCCGCCCCGACCCGCCCGCCCCGCGCCTGTCCGCCACGACCGGGTGGTCAGGGGTGAGAATGGTCCGCGATGGCCTCCTCACTCGCCGACCGCCGTGCCGCCCGCCGCGCCGCCCTGCTCGCCGCCGGGGTGGCGCTGCTGGGTGACCCCGGCCGCCCCGGGGTGTCCGTCCGGGCGGTCTGCCGGGCCACCGGGCTGACCGAGCGCTACTTCTACGAGAGCTTCCCCGACCGCGACGAGTTCGTCCGCGCCGTCTACGACGACGTCGGCGCCCGCGCGCACGACGCCCTGGTGGCGGCCACCGGGGGCGCCGACCGGGAGGACCTACCGCGGGCCGCCGTGGCCGCGTTCGTCGACCTCATCGTGGGTGACCCCGCGGTGGGGCGGGTGCTGCTGCTCGGGCCGCTGACCGAGGCCACCCTCGGGTCGCGCGGGCAGGAACTCGCCCCCGCGTTCGTGGCGCTGGTCCACGACCACCTCACCGCCGCCGACCCCGCCGAGCGGCAGATGATCGCCCTCGGCGTGGTCGGGGCGCTCACCACCCTGTTCATCGCCTTCCTCGACGGCACGCTGACCGTCCCCCGCGCCCGGCTGGTCGAGCACTGCACCGCCCTGGTCGCCTCGGCGGGGCGGGCGTAGCACCTTCCACAGCACGCTCGGGGCGAGCAACACCGCCGGGCCGCGCACCAGGTGCGCGGCGAGGAAGAAGCGGCGGAACACGTCCGGGTCGCCGGGGATGACGTCGTCCAGGCGGGCGAGGTACCACTGGGCGAGGCGGGCGCGGGCCGGGGTGGGGTGCGGGTCCCAGGTGAGGTCGGCGGCGGTGGCCATGGCCCAGGGCAGCGCCAGGGCGCGGGCGACCCGCTTCTGGAACACCCGCGGCAGGTCCGCCGCGCCCCGGTCGAGGAGGTCGCCGAGGATCTGCGCCTGCACGGCGGTCACGGTCATGCCCTGGGCGTGGACGGGGTTGAGCGTGCACACCGCGTCGCCCAGGCAGAGCAGGCCCCCGGGCCAGCGGGGCATCCGGTGGTAGTGAACCCAGCGGCTGTCGAGGTGGGCCATGCGGTGCGCGCGGCCGAGGGGTTCGCCGCCGGTGATCGTCTCGGCGAACTCCGGGCTGCTCAGGGTGCGCGCGTAGTCGAGGAACCCGGCCGGGTCGGTCGGGGCCGCCTGGCCGTCGGCGCCCATCAGGGTGAGCAGGCGGTGCCCGTCCTCGGTGGTGACGAGAACGCCGCCGCGGCGGCGGTCCGGGGCGCGCGGGAACTCGGCCACCGTCGTCCAGTCCGCTGTGGACGGTGCGCGGAACAGGCGGGTGGTGTAGACGCCCTCGCCGGTCACCGACACCTCCTCCGGCCTGCCGAACCCCGCCGCGCGCAACCAGGTGGGCAGCTTCGTCAGGCGGCCGCTCGCGTCCACGACCAGGTCGGCGCCGATCTCCTCGTGCGCGTCCGGGAGGGCGGACCCGGTGACCCCGGTGACGCGGGTGCCCTCGGCGTCCCAGCACAGGCCGTCCACGGTGAAGCCGGGTCGGGTGGTGACGCGCGGGTCGTCGAGGACCCGGCGGCGCAGGCAGCGCTCCAGGGTGACCCGGGTGGCGGTCTGGATCGGCAGGCCGATCCGACCGCGCGGGGCCCAGCCGGTGGGGAGGCGGTAGCGGGCGCTCTCGCCGAAGTCCGCCCGGGTGGCGCCGCGCGCGGCGAGTTCGTCGCCGAGGCCGGGGAAGAGGCCTTCGAGTACGGCCGACCCCCTGGCCAGCAGGGCGTGCGGGTGGTGGGCCTGCGGGATGCCGCGCCGGTGCGCGGATTCCGCGGTCACCGGGTCCTGCTCCAGCACGACGACCTCGGCGAAGTGCCCGCTGAGCACCCGGGCCGCGCACAGGCCGCCGAAGCCGCCGCCGATCACCACCGCGCGCTGTGCTGCCATGCCGCGAGGGTGGCACCCGAACCGGAACGGCAGTGACCTGGGCCACGAAGCTCACCCGATCGTCGCAGCTCGAATACTCCTCGGTTTGTCGGGCCGGGTTCAGGCGGGGCGCCGCACCGACCCGGCGGTGGCCGGGCTCGGCGGGTCGCCCGGCCAGGCCCACGCCACCGCCGCGGGCTGCGGCAGCGGCTCGGCACCGGGCAGCGCGCACAGCGCGACGACCCGGTCCAGCGACAGGCCCAGCGCCGCGGCGATCGCGGCCACGGTGAAGAACGACGGCCCGGCGATCCGCCCGGCCTCGATCTTGCGCAGCGTCTCGCTCGGCAGCCCGGCCCGCTCCGCGATCGCCGCCAGGGTCAGGTTTCCCCGCGCGGCCCGCAGCAGCGAGCCGAGTCGCCTGCCGCGTTCGCGCTCCTCGGACGTCAGGGGGTGTCGGACCATGATCCGGACGCTAGCGGCCCGGCCGGGGCCGCCGCACCGGTCGAGAGACCCGGAAGTCGTCCGCGATCAGCGGTACCGCGGTGGGCCGAACGGCCTTCCGGCGGGGTGGACCGGATGCTGAATCCCGATCGCGCCTCGACCTGGTCGTCTATCGTGCTCGGGTGCTCGGCCGGTCCGGGGGCGCGGCGACAACGCCCCCGGCGCGGCACCGGCGAGGGACGAGGAGTGGCGGTATGACGGAGTCGAACCCGGAACTGGCGAGGTTCCCGCTGGCGGGCGGCGGGGCCGTGCTCGTCGAGGTGGACGGGCGGGCGGGGGTGGAGCGGGCGGGCAGGCTGCCCCGGGTGCTGCTGGAGGCCAAGACCGGCTTCGACGGCGCCCTCGCCGAGGTGCGCGACGCCGCGGTGGCGGCGCTGGCCCAGTTCACCACCATGACCCGGCCCCCGGAGGAGATCGAGCTGAAGTTCGGCATCAAGCTCGACGCCGAGGTCGGGGCGGTGATCGCGCGGACCGGGGTGCAGGGCCAGTTCGAGGTGAAGCTCAAGTGGCGCAAGGACCCCGCCCCGCTGGAGGAGGAGTCGGTCGAGGAGGCCTGACCCGGCCGGGGGGAGCGGCGTACCGCTCCCCCCGACCGGCGGTTCAGCCCGCCATGTCGGCCAGCAGGGCCGTGGGCGCGGCGAGGGCGGCCAGCGCCTTGTCCACGGTCTCGGTGCTGACCACGTTCTCGTCGTGGCTGGCGGTCAGCTCCATGTGGTCGCGGGTGCGGATGGCGAAGACCGTGATGCCGTCCGGGCCGTAGGAGGGGCTGAAGCCGAAGAAGCGCTTGGTCCCCGTGTCCAGCCACGGCATGTCCGCCAGGCCGGGCAGGGTGGGCATGGAGTTGAACGTCAGGGTGACCCTGTCCGGGCGCGGGGCCAGGGCGGGCGCGGGTTTCGGGGTGGCCGAGACCGCGCCGATGAGCGAGCCGAGGGCGAGCGCGGGCAGGGCGCGGCCGGTGTCGCGCGCCTGCTTCATCGCGGCCTCCACGGCGGCCGGGTCGCCCAGGTCGGTGCGCAGGTAGAGGCTCTTGGACAGGTTGCCCCACCGCGGGTCGTCCGAGGGGCCGAGCATCCCGCGGACGTCGATCAGCGCCCACAGCCCGTCCCCGTTGAGCGGGACGCCGTGGGAGACCAGCGCGCGGTGGGTCATGCTGGTGAGGACGCTGGTGATGGAGATGCCCTTGGCGTGGGTGTTGCGCCAGCGGGTGATCTCGCGCAGCGCCGGGTTCGGGATGACCGCCCCGGTGAAGTCGGGGCGGGTGCGCTCGGGGGCCGTGGTGGCCGCGGCGACCGGGGGAGCGGTGCGGTGGCGCACGTAGTCGACCCAGTCCCGGCGGTGGGTGCGCAGCCCGGCGCGCAGCGCGTGCAGCACGGTGCGCGTGGGGGTGCGGGCGGCCAGCTCGTCCAGGCCCTCGCCGCGGGTGGCCGCCATCAGCAGCCGGGTGAAGGTGGACGCGTCGCCGACGGCGTGGCTGATGTCGCCGAGCACCGCGGTCGGGCTGACCACCAGGCGGACCGGGAGGTCGCGCGGCGGCGCCAGGTGGGCCTTGATGTACCCGGTGAGGTCCTCGGGGTCCGGGTCGGGGGCGGTCACCACCATCCGGGCCACGTGCTCGGCGCGGTCGCCCGCGCGCACCGGCAGCCAGCGGCCGGTGGCCTCGTCCAGGCGGGAGGAGACGGGCGAGTCCGGGTGCAGGTGGGTGAAGCGCAGCAGCGCCGCCCGGATGGCCTCGACGTCGGTGGCCACCGGGGTGACCAGCAGGACCGAGCGCTGGTGCAGCCAGGGGCGGTCGAGCGGGCCGACGCGGCGCGGGCGCGGTCTGTCGGTCATGGTCAGTCCTCTCCACGGAGCGCGGACCGGTAGATCGCCAGGGTCTCCTCGGCGATCCGCCCCCAGTCCGGCACGTCGGCCTCGTCCCGCCGGGTCTCGGCGAGCGCCTGGGTGACCGCCGCGGCGACCGCGGCGGGCTCGGGTCCGACCAGCCGCGCCGCCCCGCCCAGGTGCTCGGCGGCGATCTCGCGGTGGGCGGGGATGTCGCTGAGCACGACCCCGGCGCCCGCCGCGGCGGCCTCCACCGGGGCCATGCCGAACGCCTCGTGCTCCGACAGCGACACCAGCACCGCGGCGGTGCGCAGCCAGCGGTGCACCTCGTGGTCGTCGACGCCGCCGGTGAACCGCACCCGCCCGGCGACGCCGAGCCCGGCGGCCAGCTCGCGCAGCTCGTCGGACTGGGAACCGGTGCCCACGACCACGACCTGGACGTCGGCGGGCAGCAGCGGCAGGGCGCGCAGCAGCGCCGCCACCCGCTTGTAGGGCTCCAGCCTGCCCAGGCTCAGGACCGTGCGCGGCTGGTCCGGGAACGGTTCCGCTGCCCGGATCGCCGCCACGTCGACGCCGTTGGGCACCACGTGCGCGCGGTCCGCGGCTCCCGGGAAGTCGCCCACGAGCTGGTCGCGTTCGGCCCGGGACACGCACACCACCGCCCGCGCCGCCCGGAACAGCAGCCGACCGACGAACCGGTAGACCACGTGCAGCGCCGAGGCCTGCCTGCTGTGCCCGCCGCCGTGGTAGTGCGGGGTGAACACCACGGGGCGGGCGAACCCGCCGAGCGCGGCGAACCCGCAGGCGGCGTGGTAGCTGTGCACGTGCACGACGTCGCTGCCCCGACCGGCGCGCAACCCGGCCAGCAGCAGCCGCGGCGAGATCGACATGACCGTGGTGCGCCAGGCCGGGAACACCCGCACCGGCATGCCGCCGGGGCGCTCCAGCACCGGCCGCGGCACGCCGCGGCGCGCGGTGAGCACCCGCACGTCGACCCCGCGCGCGCTCAGCTCGCGCGCCAGGTGCCCGGTGTGCGCCTCGACCCCGCCGCGCTCGGGCGGAAAACCGGGGGTGACCAGGGTGACCCGCAGCGGCGCGGTCATGCGATGTGGGCCGCGCGCACGACGTGCTCCGCGATGAGCCGGTGCCCGTCGGCGGTGGGGTGCACGTCGCCGTACCGGCAGAAGTAGGTGTAGAGGCAGGCGGCGGCGACGGCGGTGGGGACGGTGCCGTAACCGGGGACCGAGGTGGTCTGGGTGAGCGGCACGTAGCCCTGGGCGGCCTCGGTCACGTCCACGAACTCGGCGCCGACCTTCGCGTACTCCGCCCGCAGCACCGGGTTCACCAGGTCGCGGAAGACCCCGACGGAGGCCGCGGCGACGTCCCGGCCCGGGGCGCCCGCGGTCACCCAGTAGCCGAGCAGCATGTCCGGGTAGCTCACCCCGACGATCGGCACGTCCGGTCCGGCCGCGGCGCGCAGTTCGGCGAGCACCGCGGCCAGGTCGGTCCGCAGCCGTTCGACCGAGGCGGTGACGCAGTCGATGGCGTCCGGCCGGGGGGCCGCGCCGATCGGCAGGCAGGGGCGCACGTCGTTGCCGCCGACCACGACGGTGACCAGGCCCACGCGCCCGCGGTTCTCGGACAGGAACTCCACCGCCGCCCGCGCCTGGGACAGGCCGCCGTAGTCCGGGGCGCCGGGGGCGAGCGCGGTGGGCGCGCAGCCGGGCTCGGTGCGCAACTGCGCGGTGCTGACGCCGGAGCAGCCGAAGTTGGCCAACCGCATCGGCAGGCCGTGCGCGACGGTCTGCTCGGCGACCCGGTAGGCGAACCCGTCGGTGGAGGTGCCGCCGCCGTCGGCGCCGGTCGGCTTGTAGCCCGCGGCGTAGGAGTCGCCGACGGAGACGTAGTAGCGCTCGCCGGGGGCGGCGGCGGTCGAGGTCGCCGCGCACCCCGACAGCGCGAACAGGGCGGCGGATGCCGCCGCGAACAGGCGAACCGACACGGAGCGCGTTCCTTCCGACCGGGGGTGGAGTTCACGACAAAGCGGGGGACCGCGGGAGCGCAAGGTGAAGCAGGCGGAAACCCGACATCTCGTACTTGCGAACGCGCGGGAGCCAGGCGCGATTCATGTTCTCCGGGCGAAGGGTACTACAAATGCCCTCGACCGCACTCCGGAAAGTTGTTCATGATTTGTCCAGTGCTGTGTGGACAGTGGATCAGCGCTCTTCACGGCGTTGTCAGGTCGGGTGCACTGGGTGATGTTACTTGGCAACAGTTACCCGGACAGGTTGTGTCACTCGGGCACAGAAACTGTTCTCAGCGGGGAGTTGATGAACGGTGTGTAGTTAGATGTCCCTCAAGTTACGCTGTGTTACACCTTCGGGTGGTGACGCGTGGTGAGGCCAAAAGAGTGAAACCGCGCACGTTTGGCCCATTTGAGTAACAGCGGACAAGATGATTGCGAAATCCTGTCCGTAGCTCGTCCCCACCTGTCAGAAGACTTGGGAGAACTGATGGTGCGCCTCTCCATCGTCATGCCGGTCTACAACGAGAGCGCCACTATCAGATCGGCCATCGAGCGCGTGTTGTCGGTCGATTACCCCTGCCCGGTGGAGCTGATCGTCGTCGACGACGGCAGCTCCGACGACACGCCGGAGATCCTGCGCGAACTGACCCCCCGGGGCCTGCGGCTCGTCGAGCACCCGCGCAACCTCGGCAAGGGCGCCGCCGTGCGCTCCGGCGTGCGCGAGGCCGAGGGCACCCACATGATCATCCTCGACGCGGACCTGGAGTACTCGCCCGGGGACATCCCGGCGATGCTGGAACCGGTCCTGCGCGGTCGCGCCGACCACGTCTTCGGCGCTCGGGTCTTCGGCCTCAAC
The DNA here is from genome assembly GCF_003182415.1 of Actinokineospora spheciospongiae. Classification (NCBI taxonomy): domain Bacteria; kingdom Bacillati; phylum Actinomycetota; class Actinomycetes; order Pseudonocardiales; family Pseudonocardiaceae; genus Actinokineospora; species Actinokineospora spheciospongiae. The sequence continues at coordinate 94,688 of NZ_QHCP01000001.1, forward strand.
ACCCGCTACCAGTCGTTCCGGTTCGCCGTCGGCGGCCGGGCGCTCACCCTCGCGGCGAACCTGATGTACGACTCCTGCCTGACCGACATGCACACCTGCCTCAAGCTGCTGCCGGTCGCCGACTTCCGCGCGCTCGACCTCACCGAGGACGGCTTCGGCCTCGACACCGAGCTGACCGCCCGGCTGATCCGCGGCGGCGTGCGCCCGTTCGAGGTGCCGGTCAGCTACGTCGGCCGCTCGGTGGCCGACGGCAAGAAGATCAACTGGAAGGACGGGGTGCGCTGCCTGTCCATCCTGGCCAAGGTCCGCACCGAGCGGCACCCGCAGGGGCTGTCCTACGCCACCGCCACCAACACCCCGCACGTCCCCGCGCCGGTCGTCCCGCACGCGGTCGACCTGGACGCGCCGCGGGCGGTCACGGCCACCAGCGAAGAGACCCCGCTCGCCATCTGAGCGGGCGCACCACCGAAAGGCAACGGAGAAGTGGGAGAGCGGCGCAGGGTGTGGCTGGTCGGGCCGGGTTTCGAGTTCCTCAGCGGCCTGTCGGTCTACACCTGCCGGCTGGCCAACGCGCTCGCCGAGGAACACGACGTGTCGGTCGTGCTGCTGCGCAAGCTGATCCCGGCCCGGCTCTACCCCGGCGGCAAGCGCACCGGGGATGACCTGACCAGCCTCAGCTACGACGAGCGGGTCCGCGTCGCCGGTGAGGTCGACTGGTACTGGGGCGCGGAGCTGGGCGCCGTCGTGCGGCGGCTCAAGCGCGAGCGCCCGGACGTGCTGGTGCTCCAGTGGTGGACCGCGGCGACGCTGCACACCTACCTGGTGCTGGCCAGGGCCGCCCGGCAGGCCGGGGTGCCGGTCGTGCTGGAGTTCCACGAGACCCAGGACACCGGCGAGGCGTCGGTGCCGCTGGTGGCGGGCTACTGCCGCCGGGTGATGCCGCGGCTGCTGGCCAAGGCCTCCGGCGCGCTGGTGCACAACCGGCACGACCTGGAGCTGCTGCGCGGCACCTACGGCGCGGCGCTGGACCACCTCGCCGTCGAGATCGCCCCGCACGGCCCGTACGACCACCTGCCCCCGGCCCCCGCCACCGACGCCGACGTGACCCGGCTGCTGTTCTTCGGGCTGATCCGCCCTTACAAGGGCGTCGAGGACCTGGTGTCGGCGTTCAACGCCCTGTCCGCCGAGGACGCCGCCCGGTTCACCCTGACCGTGGTCGGGGAGACCTGGGAGGGCTGGACCAAGCCCGCCGAGCTGATCGCCGCGAGCCCGCACGCCGACCGGATCACCTTCGTCAACCGCTACGTCAGCGACGAGGAGGCGGGCCGGTTCTTCGCCGACGCCGACGCCCTCGTGCTGCCCTACCGGCGCGGCTCGGCCAGCGGCCCGCTGCAGATCGCCATGAGCGGCGGCATCCACGTGCTGCTCTACGCCGTCGGCGGCCTGGTCGAGGCGGTCGCCGACTACCCCGGCGCGGTCCTGCTGCCCCCCGACGACGTGACCGCGCTGCGCGCCGCCCTGCTGGACCTGCCGGACCGGCGCGCGGAGCGCTTCGCCGACCCGCACTCGTGGGCCGCGACCACCGCCGCGGTCGACCGGCTCACCACCGCGCTCACCGCCGCGGCCCGGACCACCCCGGCGGCGGTGTGACCACCTCGACCCACCCGCCGACGCAGGCCCCCGCGGACACCCCGGGCACTGCCGCGTCCACACAGGACACCCGCCCCCCGGCCCGCTGGACGTCGTGGCCCGCCGTGGTCGGCGCCGCCGCGGTGGGCATCCTCGTCGTGGGGCTGTCCTACCGGCTCGCCGCCGAGGGCGGGAACCCGAACATCCGCTACGGCGTGTTCTGGCTCGGGATGCTGCTGGCCGCCGTCCCGGTCACCGCGCGGATCGCCACCGGCGACCGGGTGGCCGCCGGTTGGGGCGTCGCCCTGCTCGGCGTGCTCACCTACGTGCCGAAGTTCCTGCGCAACCCGGGCGCCCCCGCCTACCACGACGAGTACGCGCACTGGCGCGAAGCCGTGGACGTGCTCTCGACCGGCACCCTGTTCCAGCCCAACTCGATCATCCCGATCGTGCAGTACTACCCGGGCACCTCCGGGCTGACCGCCGCCGTGCAGCGGCTCACCGGGCTGTCGGTGTGGTCCTCCGGGCAGCTCGTGTTGTTCACCGCGCACGTGCTGGTCCTGTTCGCCGTCGTCGTGCTGGCGCGCGTGCACCTCAGGTCCGCCGCGGCCGGTGCGCTGGCCGCCGTGGTCTACGCGCTGAACCCGTCGGAGATGTACTTCGACACCCAGTACGCCTACGAGGGCATCGCGGTCGCGTTCTTCATGTGGATTCTCGCCCTGGGCAGCATCGCCGCCCGGTCGAGCGGACGGCGGCGGACCGCCGCGCTGGCGCTGGCCCTGCTGTGCGTGGGCGGCTGCGTGGCCACCCACCACCTGACCACGCTGTTCCTGGTGCTGCTGCTGGGCGGGGTGGCGGCGATCGTGGCGTTTCGGCGGTGGCGGTCCAAGACCGCCGAGGGCACCGGGGTGTGGCTGGTCCTCTTCGGCGGCACCGTGCTGGTGGCCGTCGCCTGGGTCCTGTTCGTCGCCACGCCCACGCTGACCTACCTGTCGCCGTACTTCGGCGGGTCGGTGGAGCAGCTCAGCGGCATGGCGTCCCAGGAGGACACCGGGCGGGTCGTGCTGGCCCCGTCGCCGCAACCGCTCTGGGAGCGCGGGCTCACCGCGCTGTCGCCGGTCATCGTCGGGCTGGTGTGCCTGGCCGCGCTGCTGGCGCTGCGCAAGGTCCTCAAGGACTGGCGCGCGGACACGCTGGCGCTCATGGCGTTCGGGCTCGTGTACTTCCCGTCGGTGCTGTTCCTGCTGGCGCCCTCCGGCGCCGAGGGCGCCCGGCGGTCGTGGGCGTTCAGCTACCTGGGCATCGCGCTCATCGCCGCCTTCATGGTCCTGCGCTGGCGGGAACGCCGACCGGTGCGGTGGTGGGGGCGCGGGTGGGTGTTGATGGCGCTGTTCGTCGTCGTGCTCGTGGGCAACGTCGGCGCGGGCCTCAACGACCCGTACCGCTTCCCCGGGCCGTTCCGCTGGGGCACCGACACCAACTCCGCCAGCGCCGAGGCGCGCACGGTGGGGGAGGAGCTGTCCGCGCGGGCGGGCCGGGTCCGGGTCATCACCGACCGGTACACCGCGCTGCAACTGGTCGCCTACGGCGGCTTGGACGTGGCCGCGCCCTCGGTCGGCTTCCCGGCCTGGCAGCTCACCCAGACCCCGGACGGGCCGAGCACGCAGCTCGCCGCCGAGATGCGCGCCGCGGGCTACGACTACCTGGTCGTCGATACGCGCATGGCCGAGGAGCCGTCCTTCATCGGCGACAACTACGGCCCCACCGACCCGCTGATCGGCCAGGCGACCCCCAAGGAGAACCTGGCCCGCCTCGACCGGGTGCCCTGGGCCACCCGGGTGATCACCACCGAGCACCTGCGGGTCTACCACCTGGACTTCTTCCTGATGAACGCGCCGATTGGGGGCGGGTCGTGAACCGGACGTTGATCCTGGCCTCCTCGGTCGTCGCCGCGGTGGTCCTGTCGCTGCTGCCGGTGCCGGTGGTGCTGCGCACCCTGGTCCTGTTCCCGGTGCTGATCCTCGTCGCGGGCTGGAGCGCCGCCCGGCTCGTGCTGGGCACCCGCACTCCCGGGAATGACACTGCCGACGACGACCTCCGGTTCACGCTGCCGGTGCTGGTGGCGCTGCTCGTGCCGCTGGCCGTGGTGCTGCTGCTGGCGGTCTTCGGCATCCCGGTCGACACCCCGGGCATCGCGATCGGGACCGGGGCCGTGGCGCTGCTGCTGGTGGGCGCCGCGCACGTCGCGGCCGGTCCGCCGACCTGGCCCACCGGCCTGCGCCGGACTGTCGGGCCGCTGGTCGCCGTCCTGGTGCTGGGCGGTGCCGTCGCCGGTGCCGCCGCCATGCGGCCCCCGGTGGTCGAGTCGTACGCGCAGCTCTCGCTGAGCACGGCGGTCCCCCGGGCGGTGGCGGGCAGCACCGTGACGGTGCCGTGGACGCTGACCGGGTACGGCTCGCCGCTGCCCGAGGGCGCCCCCGAGGTCCGGGTGGCCGTCGCCGGGCAGACGGTCACGCCGGTCGAGGTCACCGGCGGCGCGGTCGGCCCGAGCACGGCGGCGGGCGCGGTCGACGAGCGGCGCGGGTCGGTCAGCTTCGCCGCCCCCACCGCGCCCGGCCTGCACGACGTGCGGGTCTCCGTCGGCCGCGACCCCTGGGCGACGCTCGTCCTGCGCCTGGAGGTCATCTCGTGACGGTGCCGGAGACCAGCGAGACCCCGGGGAACACCGGGACGACCGACAACGGCGGGGCCACCGAGACCACCGGGGCCGCCCAGAACCCCGGGTTCGCGGGGGGTGCCGGGGTCGCGGCCGACCCGGGCGGGCCGGTCGAGGCGGCGCCGGTCTCCTTGCGGGAGCGGCTCGCCACCGACGCCATGCTGCGCAACTCGATCGCGATCATGGCCACCACCGTGGTCACCTCCGTGTTCGGGTACGTGTTCTGGCTCGTGGTCGCCCGCACCTCCACCCCGGCGGTCAGCGGTGCCGGTGCCGCCGCCACCAGCGCCCTGCAGGCCGCCGCGCTGTTCGCCGCGGTCGGCGCCGCCGCCGCGATGGTGGAGTGGCTGCCGCGCAGCACCTCCACCGCGCAGTGGCGCTCCCGGCTGACCGTGGGCGTGACCGTCGCGACCGTGGGCGGCCTGCTCGGCGGGGTGTTCGTCGTGGCGCTGCTCGGGTACGCGCTCAACACCCTGCCCGCGCTGCGCGGACCCGTCGGCGGGGTGCTGTTCTGCCTGGGCACGGTGTTCTTCGCCGTCGGCACGGTCTACGACTACGCCGCGGTGGCCGAGCGCAGCGGGACCATGATGCTCGCCCGCAACGCCCTGTTCACCGCCCTGCGCGTCCCGCTGGTCGTGCTGCCGTGGCTGCTGCCCGGGACCGGCGACCAGATCCTCACCGCGTGGACCGCCGCGGCCGGGCTGTCGCTGCTGCTGGCCGTGGTCGGCTTCCGCCGCAGCGCGCACGGCCGGTCGCTGCGCCCCGCCCTGCCCGGGTTCGGCGCGGCGCTGCGCGAGATGCGCGCGTCGCTGCTGGGCCAGCACCTGATCACCGTCGCCGCCATGATGGGCACCTACCTGCTGCCGATCATCGTGGTGGCCAGGGTCTCGCCGGAGGCCAACGCCTACTTCTACGCCACCTGGATGCTCGGCGCGGTGTTCTTCATGGTCAGCCCGGCCGTGTCCACCTCGCTGTTCGCCGCCGCCGCTGAGGACCCCGCCGCGGTCGCGGGGGCCGCCCGGCGCGGACTGCGGATCATCGGCGCGCTGCTGGTCGCCCCGATCCTGGTGTACCTGCTCGGCGGCGGCCTGCTGCTGTCGCTGTTCGGCCCGGAGTACCCCGGGCAGGGGCGCCTGCTGCTGGTCCTGCTGACGCTCTCGGCGATCCCGGACGCCCTGACCAACGTCGCCGTCGCCGTCCTGCGGGCCACCACCCGGCTGCGCGCCGCCCTCTGGCTCAACCTGTCGATGCTGCTGGCCAGCCTGGTGGCGTCCTGGTTCCTGCTGCCGAGCCTGGGGATCGCCGCGGTCGGCTGGTCGTGGCTCGGCGCGCAGACCGTCGGCGCGCTGTGGGTCGTCGTGTCCTGGCGCCGGATCACCACGCCGTGAGGGTCCTCCAGGTCACCGACAACTACGCCCCCGCGACCGGGGGCCTGGAACGGGTCGTGCAGCTTCTCTCGCACGAACTGTCCGCCCGCGGCCACGAGGTGCACGTCGCGACGCTGAGCCGAACCGACGCCCCCGACCTGGAGGCGGAAGGCCCGGTCACGATCCACAGGCTCTCCGGCCTGACCCGGCACCTGCGCCGCTTCTCCGCAGACCCCAACCACCTGTTCCACCCCACCGTCGCCGACCCGGTCCTGGTGCGCCGGTTGCGGGAACTGGTCGACGAACTGCGCCCGGACGTCGTGCACGTGCATAGCTGGATGCTGCACTCGTGCCTGTCCCTGCGCCTGCCGCCGTCGTCGTCGCTGGTGGTGTCACTGCACGACTACGGCATCGCGTGCGCCAAGAAGACGTTGACGTACAAGGACTCCCTGGACACCGCCTGCTCGGGCCCCGAGCCGCGCAAGTGCCTGGGGTGCGCGAAGGACTTCTACGGCGCGGTCAAGGGGACCGCGCTGACGCTGGGGCTCTCCCGCACGCGGCTGGACGGGGTGGACCTGTTCCTGCCGATCAGCGACGCGGTGGCGCGGGCGTGCCTGCCCGGGGTGGCCGCCGAGCGAATCCGGGTCGTGCCGTCGTTCGTGGCGGACTCGGTCGCGCAGGTGGGTCCACGGCCGGACTTCCTGCCCGACGGGGACTTCGTGCTGTTCGTGGGCGCGCTGGGCGAGCACAAGGGGTTGGGGCCGCTGGTCGAGGCGCACCGCCGGATGGCGGCGGCCGTGCCGCTGGTGGTCATCGGACCCCGCCGGGCCGACACACCGGAACTGGTGGGGAGTCCTGGTCGGCCGGTGATCGTGCACGGGTCGGTGCCGCACCCGCAGATCATGGCCGCGTTCGCCGCCGCCGCCGTGGTGGCGGTGCCGTCGCGGTGGGCCGAGCCGCAGGGGCTCGTGGCGATCGAAGCCCTGGCGGTGGGTACGCCGGTGGTCGCTTCGCGGGTGGGTGGCTTGCCCGGGCTGGTCACCGATGGGGTGACCGGGCTGCTGGTGCCTCCGGGGGATGCCTCGGCGTTGGCGGGTGCTCTGGACTCGTTGCTCGCTGACCCCAGGGTTCGGGGCAGGATGGGGGCGGCGGGGCGGGTGGATGCGCGGCGGTACTTCGCCGGGGCTGTGGTGCCGCAGGTGGTTGCGGCTTATGAGTCGCTTGTGGATCGACGGTCTGCGGTGTCCTAGGAGCTGCTGGGAGTCCGGTCTTGTGGCTGGTGCCCGGGGTCTGGTGCCTGCTTCAAGCGCCGGTCGTTCGGTGGGTGTGCCCGGCTGGGTGGATGTGTTTGGCCGGGGCCCCTATGGCGATCATGTGCTCCAGTGCGTCAGGTGGGGCTGAAAAGATGCCCCACCGCCCAGGCAGGCTGTCACATGATCGCCACCCCCGGCCAAACACATCCACCCACCCGGGCAGGGCCGTAGCCGGGGCGGCGGTTTGTTGGGTGGTCGGCTGGCCGAGCACATCCACCCACCCGGGCATTTGGCTTGCCGGGCCGCCGGTTTCGGGGGTGGTTGGCTGGGCAAGCACATCCACCCACCCGGGCAGGGGCGTAGCCGGGCTGGCGGTTTGTTGGGTGGTCGGCTGGCCAAGCACATCCACCCACCCGGGCAGTTGGCTCGCCGGGTCGCTGGTTCTCGGGGTGATCGGCTGGCCAAGCACACCCGCCCACCCGGGCGTTTGCTTGGCCGGGCCAGCGGTTTTCGGGTGGTCGGCTGGGCGGGTACCTCCGCCCACCCGGGCGTTCGCTCGCCGGGCCGGCGGTTGCGGGGTGGCAGGCTAGCCGGTCGACGCCATCGCCCCCGCTCGGTGGCGTGCCGCCGACACCCCGGTGTTGGCGCTCGCCGCAGTCCTGGTCACCGCCGCGATGTCGGCTTTGCTCACGCGGTTGTCGGTGTTGTCACCGAGTACCGCGATCTGCTCGGCCAGTGGCAGCTTCTGCCACTGCGGCGACACCGGCCCGACGTGCCCGGGAAGGGCGGGCTCGTCCTTCGTCACCGCCAGCGTGGCACCGACCGAGCCACGCGCCGCGACGGTGCCGTACATGTTGCCGGTCCACTGGCGGACGCCGTAGTACTCCAACCCGACCCATTGCGACAACAGGATGTGGGAGTTCGCCAACGTCGAGTACGGATGCACGATCGGCGCGTAGATGTTCTGGGCCTGCGCGTAGGTCACGTGGGTCTTCGGGGCGGTCCACAGGCCCGTCGGGTACGTCGCCGTCTGGGTGACCGCGCCGCGGCCGCCGTTGAGGAACGACAACACGACCCGCCCCTCGATGACCTGTGCCGACAGCTCGCCGATGGCTTCGTTGCGACTCGGTGCGTTGATGATCGGCGTGATCGGCCCGTACTGGCGCCAGTCCCAGCGACCGGAGCCGTCGACGCCCCAGAAGCGGTACTGGCTGTAGTTCCACATCTTGTCCCACGGCACCCGCATGAGGTGGATGCCACCGCCGTTCCAGCGGCCCTCGTTGGTCCCGTAGACGTAGACGAAGTTCTCACCCGGCCACATGATCATGGTGTTGTTCTGGAACAGGCTCATGTCGCCGCTGTTCCAGTAGTCCATGTTCTCCCGGTTGGTCTCCAGGTTCCACGTGGTGGTCCAGTTCTCCGCGTTGGTGTCGGTGGACGTCCACAGCCGGGAGTACCAGGTGCGCCAACTGCCACCGGCACTCGGGATGCCGCCCTGCTCGGGGATCGCCCAGTCCCGCACACCGAACGTGGACATGATGTAGCGGCCGTCGGGCAGGTGGATCAGGTCGTTGGGGATCTCGGTGACGACCTGCCCCGGCGTGTTCCTGGCGTAGGCGGGATCGTTGTGCCGGTAGAGGATCATCTCCTTGGCCCGTGAGCCACCGATGGCGTTGTCCCAGCGGATGCCGTTCTGCAGGTCGGTGTTCGACTGGCGCAGCCCGACGGGCGAACGCCACCCGGTGACGTTGACCGGCACCGGCTGGTCGAAGGTGTCGCCGAAGATCGAGATGCAGTAGCCGTGGTTGGTCCGTGCGGTGAACCCGAGGTCGGTGCCTCGGAAGCCGAACCGGGCCGTCTCGTTGCCCGTGAGGTCCTTGAGGTAGCCGGCCCGCGGTGTGCCGGCTGCGCTGGCCGTCGCGGCGCCGAGCCCGCCGAGCCCGGTGCCTGCGCCGAGCAGTGCGCCTGCGGCCCCCTTGAGGAACGTCGCACGGCTGATGCCGAGGCCCGTCCGTGCTGTCGGATCGGTGCCATCGCCGCTGGTGTGGTCGTCGCGTCGCATTCCGCTCCTCCAGGAGTGACCGCTGTGTGACCACGACGCTACCCACTGTTCCAGAAAACCGGAATGACCAGATTTTGCCGGTGCCGGAACCCTGGGTCTGGCTGCCGGGTGGGGCGGGGTGGCGCCATGCCCGGCGCCGCCCCGCCCGGGGTCAGCGCAGGCCGTTGCGGCGGGCGACCGCGATCAGCAGGTCGGGGTCGTCGCTGATCGCGCCGGTGACGCCCAGGTCGATCACCCGCTGGATGGTGGCCTCGTCGTTCACGGTGTACGGGACGACCTTGAGCCCGTACCGGGACTGCAAGGTCCGCACGTCCGGGCCGAAGTAGTAGGCCGGGTCGGTGCGCAGGTACCAGTCGTCGTTCGGGGACTTGGTCTGGGTCGGGTCGTGCACCTGCCAGTTGGCCGACACCGTGGACGCGCCGGAAGCCTTCACCAGCTTGCCGAGGTCGCGGTACCGCCACCAGTCCAGGCCGCCGGTCCACGGGCTGCGCACCGACGGGTCGCCGTAGACCGCCTGCAAGGAGCACTCGTCGGCGGCGGTCTTGCACTCCTCCGGGCCGTACTGCCAGACCAGGGCCACGGTTTCGATGCGCGGGTCCAGTGCCCGGGCCAGGCGGATCGTCCGCCAGTCGAACGACTGGATGGTGGCGCGGCGGGCGAACCCGGCCCGCTCGATCGCGGCCACCAACTGCACGGCGAACTGCTGGTGGGGGGCGGTGTCGTCGGCGGTGGGGCTGAGCTTGGTCTCGACGTTGAGCCGGATGTCGGTCCGGCCGCTACGCCTGACCAGTGCGAAGACCTCGTCCAGCGTCGGGATGCGCTGGCCGGGGGCCGCCTGCTGCCTGGGGAACTCCGGCAGGGTCTTGCTGCCGCAGTCGATGGTCTTGAGCTGCGCCAGGGTGAGCTGCCGCACCTGCTTGCCGACGTACGGGTACAGCGGGTCGCCCGCGCGGACCGGGGCGGTGTCGACGCAGTGCGAACCGTTGACCGTCCGGTCGTGCAGCACCACCAGGCGGTTGTCGCGGGTGATGCCGGTGTCCAGTTCCAGTGTGGACACGTCGCGCTCGGCCAGCGAGTACCCGAAGGCCGCCAGGGTGTTCTCCGGGCGCACCGACCGGCCGCCGCGGTGGGCCTGGACGTCGAAGGGGGAGGCGTACCCGCGGGGCAGGGCGACACCGCGCCCGCGCAGGACCTCGCGCAACCGGTCGGGGTAGTCGGTGATCAGGCCGTCCACGCCGTCGTCGACCAGCTTGGCCATGGTGGGGGCGTCGTCGACCGTCCAGGGGATGACCTCGACGCCGTTGGCGTGCGCGTGCCGCACCAGTTCGGCGGTGACGTAGGACCGGTAGTCCGGGTCGGTCACCTTGCCCGCCTGCGGGAACCCGTGCACGGGGGAGAACGCGTTCGCACCGAAGGACTTCACCGCCGCGATCGGGTCGCCGCCGAAGTCGTCGACGTCCAGCCCGCCCAACCACGGCGAGCGGCCGGGCTGCCCGGTCTGCAGGAAGTCGAAGTTGGTCAGCGCGACCAGGGGCAGCTTCGGCGACACCTGGCGCATCCGCATCAGCGCGCCCCAGTCGAAGCTCTGCACCGACACCCGGTCACCCACGCCCGCCTCGGCGATCACCCGCGCGGTGACCCGCACGAACTGCTCGCGCGGCGCGGTCTCCTGCGGGGCGCCCGCCTCGACCTTCGTCTCCACGTTGAACCGCACGTCGTCGGCGCGGTGGCGGGCGGCCAGCGCGAACACCTCGCTCAGCAGCGGCATCCGCGAACCCGGCGACAGGACCTGGCCGGGGAAGTTCGGCAGCCGCTTCGACCCGCAGTCGAGCGTGCGCACCTGCGCCAGGGTCAGGTCCTTGACGTAGTGGCCGACGTACCGCGCCCCCGGTTCGGTGTCGGCGCACTTGTTCCCGTCCACCTTGCGGTCGTGCGTCACCACGGCCTGCCCGTCGGCGGTGATCTGCACGTCCAACTCCAGCGTGCTCACCCCCAGCCGCAGGGCGTTGCCGAACGCGCTGAGCGTGCTCTCCGACCGCAGCCCGATCCCACCCCGGTGCGCCTGCAGGTCGAACCCACGCCGCTCCCCGGGCGCCGCGTCCGCGGGCGCCACCACGAGCCCCGCCGCCAGCGCCGCCACCACCACAGCCCAGCCCGTACGTCTCATGCCCGGCATGGTGCCAACGGGTTCGGCCCGGACCAAGGCGCGCACCCGCCATTCACCCAGGTTTCCCCCGGCGTACCCCGGATGCCCCAACCCTCGGCCGTCGCAAGTTCTCGGAGGTAAATATAAGCTATCTCCTATCAAGATATTTCAGAGCCTGAAACGTGGTGGGAACGATATCCGGGTAGGAGGTGGACGAATGCGAAGATGGGACCCCGCCTGGCTGTACCCGAGCTGAGGCAGGTGCCGCGTTCTCGGGGGTCACGGGTGTTCGGCGCAGAAGCAGTCGATGCCCTTCTCGATCCAGTCGCGGCCGACCCATTCCGGGTGGCGTTCGATCGCCAGGGCCGAGACCTCCGCGACGATCGTCTCCCGGCTCACGGCCGAGTCGCGTCGGAGCCAGGTTTCGTCGCGCAGGAATTCGAGGTAGGTGCGGACCTCGTCGAGCACCCGGGGGCCGGAGATGTCGCCGTGGCCGGGGACGACGGTGTCCGGGGTGGTGGTGATGAGGGTGCCCATGACGTCGATCCAGCGGGTGCCGGAGACGTCGGTGTCGTACGGCGGGAACCAGGGGAAGATCGCGAACTGCCCGGCTTCGACCAGGTCGCCGGTGAACAGCACGCCCGCGTCGGGGATGGAGATGACCTGGTCGCCCTTGCTGTGGGCGCGGCCGGTGGCCCGCAGGTGCACGGTCCGGCCGCCCAGGTCGAGGTCGTGTGCGCTGTCGTAGACGGTGTCCGGGGTGATCGGTTCGACGCCTTCGAGGCGGCGGGCGACCGGTGTTCCGAGGCCTCGGAACATGTCCAGGTAGGCCGGGCCCTTGTCCGCCAGGTCCGCCGCTTGGGCGCGGTTGAGCAGGTAGGTCGCCTCGCCCGCGAAGGACTGGGCGCCGAAGGCGTGTTCGGGGTGGAAGTGGGTGGTGGTCAGGTGGATCTTGCGGCCCCGGGCGTACTCGGTGGCGAAGGTGAGCACGTCGGTGCCTGCGCGCGGTCCCAGGCCGGTGTCGACGACCAGGATGGAGTGGCTGCCGCCGATGATGCCGATGTTGGGCACCAGTTCCACCCCGCGGTTGGGGATGACCACCAGGTCGTCGGCGATTTCCCGGGCGTCGGTGGTGGTGACGGCCGGGTCGTGGGTGAGGGGTTCGAAGGCCATGTCCTGACCTTGGTGGTCGGGGGTGGCGGGCGTCCAACACCGATCCCGCACCGCCGATACCGCGTTGGTATTGTCGCTGGTGATGGAGCTTCGCCTGCTGCGCTACTTCGTGGCCCTCGTCGAGGAGCGGCACTTCGGTCGGGCGGCTGCCCGGTTGCACATGACGCAGCCGCCGCTGAGTCGGGCCATCCGGCAGTTGGAGGCCGACCTGGGGGTCGTGCTGCTGCTCCGTTCGGCGGTCGGTGTCGAGCCCACGCCCGCCGGGGACGTCCTGTACGCGGAGGCGCGCACGTTGTTGGAGCGGGCTGAGCGGGCTCGTGGGCGGGTGGCGGCGGCGGGTGCGGTGGCGTTGACCGTGGGCATGCTCGCGGACAGTGCGGCCGAGGTGGGTACGCGGGTGGTGGAGGCGTTCCGGGAGCGCCACCCCGGGGTGTCGATCCGGTTCCGGGAGGCGGACTTCACCGATCCGACCGCGGGGTTGCGCACCGGTCTGGCCGATGTGGCGCTGACCCGGACCCCCTTCGACGACACCGGCATCGGTTCGCGCGTGTTGCGGTCGGACCCGACCGGGGTGGTGCTGCGCGCGGACGACCCGCTCGCCCGCCGCGACACCCTGTGCCTGGCCGACCTCGCCGACCGCCCGTGGCCGCAGTTGCCGGAGGGCGTGGACCCGGTGTGGGGTGCGTTCTGGAACGGGGCGACCCCGGTTGGGGGGCGGTTGGCGGGTCCGGTGGTGCGGACGGTCAACGAGTGCGTGCAGGCCGTGCTGTGGAACGGCTCGGTCGGGGTCGCGCCGTTGGGCCACGCCCTGCCTGTCGGGTTGGTCTGCGTGCCGTTGGCCGACATGCCGCCGAGTTCGCTGGTGGTGGCCTGGGCGGTGGGGAACCGGAGTCCGCTGGTCGGTTCGTTCGTCGACATCGCCGACCGGTCGGCGCGGGTGTGGGGTGGGGTCAGGTCAGCCAGTCGAGGATGCGCCGGTTGATGTCGGTGGGGGCTTGCAGGTGCGGGAAGTGGCCGACGCCGGGGATGACCTCGGCCTTGGAGCCGGGGGAGAGCAGGGCCTGGGTGGTGGTCGGGTCCGGGGGGAGGATGCAGCCGTCGTCGGCGCCGTGCAGGTAGAGGGTGGGGGTGTCGGGGGTGCGTTCGGTGGCGGCCTGTTCGGTGGCGTAGCGGGGTTGGTGCAGGTCGGGGTTCATCCGGGCCCGGTAGTAGCCGAGGGCGGCGGTGAGGTTGCGGGGGTCGGCGAGGGCGGCTTTTACCTCGGCGAGGTCGTCGGCGGCGGGGTAACCGGGGGACCAGTCGGCCCAGAGGCCGTCGAGGAAGGCGAAGTCGTCGGCGGCGACGGCGCGTTCGGCGCCGGGGAGTTGGAAGAGGTAGGAGTAGAAGAAGCGCTTGTGCTGCTCGTAGCTGTGGTTCCAGGCCCCGGCGGGGGGTGCGGCGAGGGTGACCAGTTTGCGCCAGCGGCCGGTGCTCGCGGCGGCGTAGGCGGCGAAGGCGCCCCAGTCGTGGCCGATGAGGACCGCGTCGTCGGTGCCGTCGAGGGCGTGGTGCAGGGCGTTGGCGTCGGCGGCGAGGGCGCCGACCTGGTAGGCGCCGTCGGTGGGGATGGCGGTGGGTGCGTAGCCGCGCAGGAACGGGGCGACGGCGTGGTGGCCCTGTTCGGCGAGGGCTGGCAGCAGGTGGCGCCAGGTGTGGGCGGTGTCGGGGAAGCCGTGCAGGCACAGGGCCAGTGGTCCTGATCCGGCTTCGAGCAGCCCGAATTCCAGTCCGCCCGCCACCACGCTCCGCGCTGTCACAGTCACGCGCCGACCATAACGGTTGTCGAACCGGGCCAGGGTGATGTGTTGTGCGGGGGTACCGGTGGGCTGGAAGTGTGCCAGGCTCGGGTGATGAGCGCGTACGACTACGACCTGGTCGCCACCGGTACCCGGCCCGCGCGGCCGGGGAAGGCCTAGGTCCCACGGGCGAGGGAATCGTGGACTTCGACGAGTTGCTGCGCCGGGTTGATGCCCGGGTGCGGCGCTACGACGGCCCGGACGACGCCGCGGTGGTGTTGGGTGCGGCGGTGGAGGCCGAGGCGGACGCGCTGTGGGGTGCGGCCCAGCCCGCGGACCCGGGTCGGGTGAGCGGGGTGGAGGAGGAGCGGCGGGCGGCGGCGAGCCTGGTGTTGGGGTGGTTGGCCTATTGCAGGCACACCGCTCTGGGGCCGGGGCTGCCTGCGGTGGTGGAGTTGGCCAGGGCGGTGTTGCGGTTGTCGCCGATCGCGTCCGCGGGTGCGACCGTTCCCGCCGCGCTGCGGTCGATGATCGGTGCGGAGGCGGATGCGCAGGTGCAGGCCGACACGGGGACCAGGTTGTTGTTGGCCACCGGACACACCGATGACCGGGGGGTTCTCCAGGCGGCTGTGGTGCTGCTCGGTTCGGCGTTGGGGCGGTTGCCCGCGGAGCACCCGGAGTGGGCGCGGTTCACGGCGAACTTCGGGTTGGCGTCGTTGCGGCTGTACGAGAGCCAGGGGTCCGTCGGGGACCTCGACCTCGCGGCGGAGGCGATCGAGGCGGCCGTGGCCGCCGACGGGGAGCACCCGGACCGGCCGGGGTGGCTGTCGAACCTGGCCCGCGTGCACCAGGCGCGTTACGGTCTGACGGGGGACACCGCCGAGCTGCACCGGCAGGTCGACGTGCTCGGGCAGGCGCTCGCCGGTGGGCACTTCGACGAGCCGGGTGTGCTGGGGATGCTGGGTGCGGCGCACCGGAACCTGTACTGGCGCGATCGGGAGCCGGCCGACCTGGACCGGGCGGTGGACAGCCACGAGCGGGCGGTGGCGTCCACACCGGACGGTGCGCCGCGGGTGGCGGAGCAGTGGGCCGCGTTGGGGGTGGTGCGCCTGGAGCGGTGGGAGCACACCGGGGTCGAGGCCGACCTCGACCGCGGGATCGAGGTGCTGGGGGCGGCGGTGGCCGCGGCGCCCGCCGGGCACCCGGACCGGCCGGGGTGGTTGTCCGGGTTGGGGGTCGCGCACCGCAAGCGGTACCGGTTGACGGGGGTGCCCGCGGACCTGGATCGGGCGGTGGAGCTGCTGGAGGGGGCGGTGGCGGCGTTGCCGCCCGGGCGGCGGGAGCGGCCGGGGTTGCTGTCGACCCTGGGGTCGGCCTACCGGGCGCGCTTCGACCGCGCCGGTGCGGTGGCCGACCTGGACCGGGGGGTGCGGTGCTTGGCGGCGGCGTCGGCGGAGACCCCGCCTTCGGGCGGTGGGCAGCCGGTGCTGCTGGCGGACTTGGCGGCGCTGCACGCGAGCCGGTTCGGGCACAGCGGGCAGGAGTCCGACGCCGCCGCGGCGATCCGGTTGCTGCACCTGGCGGCGTCGGCCGAGGAGCACCCGGCGCGGCCGGTGTTCCTGCGGGACCTGGCCGCCCAGTACGAGTCGCGGTACGCGCGGTCGGGCAGCGCCGCGGACCTGGATCGGGCGATCGCGCTGCTGCGGCAGGTGCTCGCGGTGATCCCGGTCGGGCACGGCGGGCGGGCGCCGGTGCTGGCCCGGTTGGGTCGGGCGTACCTGCGGGCGTTCGAGGCGGGGGACCACAGCGTGACCCCGGTGTTGCTGCGGGACCTGGCCGAGGGGGCGCGTGCGGCTGCCACCGGCACCCCGGCCGATCGGGTTCGCGCGCACCGGGCGGTGGGGGAGTTGGCCTACGCCATGGGTGATCACGAGGTCGCGGTGCGGTCGCTGGGGGCGGCGGTGGCCCTGTTGCCGTCGGTGGCTCCGGGGGGTGGTGGGCCGCGGGACCGGGAGCGCCTGCTGGGGGAGTGCGCCGGGGTGGTGTCGGAGGCGGTGGCGGCGCACTGCGAGGTGGGGGACGCGGCCGGTGCGGTGGAGGTGGCCGAGCACGGGCGTGGGGTCCTGCTGGCCGCCCGGCTGGGTGGTCGGTCGGAGTTGGCGGAGTTGGAGCGCGCGCACCCGGAGGTGGCCGAGCGCTTCCACCGCCTCCGGGACGACCTGGGGTTCGCGGAGTCGGCGGACCAGGTGGAGGGCCGCGGGCGGTTGTGGGCGCGGTACGAGGCGCTGTTGGCGGAGATCCGGCGGCACGAGGGCTTTTCCCGGTTCCTGCTCCCGCCGGGGTTGGCCGAGCTGCGCCCGGCGGGTGGGGTGGTCGTGCTGGTCAACGCGGGCAGCCGCCGCTGCGACGCGGTCCTGGTCGGGGCGGCGGGGGAGCCGGTGGTGGTGCGGCTGCCGGACCTGACCCGGGCTGAGGTGTCGGTGCGGGCGGCGGAACTGCTCGACGCGCACGGTCCGGGCAGGCAGGCGGTGATCAGCGCGCACCTGGCGTGGTTGTGGACCGCGGTCGTCGGCCCGGTCCTGGGTGCCCTGCCCGAGGGGGTGTCGCGGGTCTGGTGGTCGCCGACGGGTCTGCTCGGTCTGCTGCCGCTGCACGCCGCGGGCCCGCCGGGGGAGCCGGGTGCGTTGGAGCGCGTGGTCTCGTCGTACACGCCGACGCTGCGCGCCCTCGTCGACGCGCGCACCCGGCCCACCGCGACGGTGCGCGAGCAGGTGGTGGTGGCGCTCTCGCGCACCCCCGGTCTGCCGGACCTGCCCGGCGCCGACCCGCACCCGGACGCCCCGCACCTGCTCGACCGGGACGCGACCGCCGAGGGCGTGCTGGCCGCGTTGTCCGGTGCCACGTGGGCGCACCTGGCCTGCCACGCGGTCTGCGACCCGGAGGTCCCGGCGCGCAGCGGCCTGCGCCTGGCCGACGGCCCGCTGCCGGTGGCGGGGCTCACCGGGCTGCGCCCCGACGCCGAACTGGCCTACCTGGCGGCGTGTTCCACCGCCCCGGGCGGGCAGGCCGACGAGTCGGTCCACCTCGCCTCGGCGGTGGTGCTGGCCGGGTTCCGGCACGTCGTCGCCGGGCTGTGGCACCTCAACGACCAGGTCGCCACCTACGTCGCGCGGGCCTTCCACCACCACCTGCCCGACGGCCCGACCGCCGACGGCGCGGCCGAGGCGCTGCACGCGGTGACCAGGACCCTGCGGGGCAAGTACCCCAACCGCCCCGAGCTGTGGGCGGCATTGGTCCACAGTGGACCCTGACCGGCGCGCGGGGCACCCCGCGCGCCGGTCGGGCGGTGCCGGTCAGACGGAGGCGGCGGCGCGCTCGCCGAAGGACCTGCCGGTGGCGGTGGCCAGCTCGTGCGCGGCGGCCGCGGACTCCTTGGCCAGCGGGATCAGCTCGGCCATGGCCGGGTTGACCTCGGCCAGGGTCAGCTCGGCGGCCACCACGGTGACCTCCGCGCCCCAGACGTCGCGCAGGATGCGCACCAGGTACGGGGTGGCGTGGTCCCAGCCCGCGCGCGGGGTGCCCTCGCCGTAGCCGCCGCCGCGGGCGACTACCAGGGCGACGGACCTGCCCGCCAGCGGCTGGGTGCCCGGGCCGAAGCGCGGGTCGAGGATCAGCAGGTCGATCCACGCCTTGAGGTGCTGCGACACCCCGAAGTTGTACAGCGAGGTGGCGATGACCACCGCGTCGGCGGCGGCGAGCTGGTCGGCGCTCGCGGTCACCTCGGCGAGTGCGGCGGTCTGCTCGGCGGTGCGCTGGTCCTCCGGGGTCTGCCCGGCACCCAGGGCGGTGGCCCAGGTGCTCGCGCCGAGCGGGTCGGCCCCCAGGTCGCGCCGCACGACCTCGGCGCCGGGGTGCACCTCGCGCCAGCCCGCCTCCAGCGAGTCGGCGACGGCGCGGCTGACCGAGCCCTCCTGGCGGATGCTGCTGTCGAGCCGGAACAGGCCCATGTCCACTCCAAGGTTGCGATGCGGATTAGATGTTCTGTTTTACAGACTATCGTCTCCACAGACCATACCCTTCGGCGGGTCCCCTCCCGTAGGATGGGACCGTGCACACCCCCGCCGTCGAAGCCGATCTCGGCTGGGCTCTGGGCTCGGTCTTCCGCGGGTACCTGCGCGCCACCGGCGAAGCGCTGGCCGGGCTGCCCGGCGGCCCCCGCGGCTACCAGGTGCTGACCTCCGCCGAACAGGGCGAACCCTCCAGCCAACTGGCCCTGGCCCACCGGCTCGGCGTGGACCGCACGGTGATGACCTACCTGATCGACGACCTGGAGCGCTCCGGCCTCGTCGAGCGGCGACCCGACCCGGCCGACCGCCGGGCCCGCCTGCTCTCGGCCACCGAGGCGGGCCGGGCCCGCCTCGCCGAGGCAACCGAGGCGCTGCGCCGGGCGGAGGACCACGTGCTGGCCCCACTCAACCCCGCCGAACGCGACCAGTTGCGGGACCTGCTGCGCAAGCTCGCCACCGAGGCGCCCGGGGAGAACGCCTGCCGGGTCGTGGCCGACGTGGCCGCGCTGGAGGGCGGTTCCTGCTAGGTCGCGTCTTTCTCGGTGGTGCGCCGGGAGATCCGCTTGTGGTGCTCTTCGAGCCCGGTCTTGTGGGTGGTGCTCGGTCTTTGGTGCCTGCTTCAAGCGCCGGTCGTTTGTTGGTGGTGCCCGGCTGGGTGGATGTGTTTGGCCGGGGCCCCTATGGCGATCATGTGCTCCAGTGTGACCGGGTGGGGCTGAAAAGATGCCCCACCGCCCAGGCAGGCTGTCACATGATCGCCACCCCCGGCCAAACACATCCACCCACCCGGGCATGGCCGTAGCCGGGGCGGCGGTTTTCGGGGTGGCTGATTGGGCCGCTGCGCCGGTGGGGTTCGTGGTGGCTGGCTGGCTGGCGGTTGCGGGGTGGCCGGGTGGCCGGGTGGCTGGCCAAGCGCATCCACCCGCCCGGCAGGGCCGTAGCCGGGCCGCCGGTTCTCGTGGTGGCTGGCTGGCTGGCGGTTGCGGGGTGGCCGGGTGGCTGGCCGAGCGCATCCACCCGCCCGGCAGGGCCGTAGCCGGGCTGGCGGTTTTCGGGGTGGTCGGTTGGGCGAGCGCATCCATCCACCCGGGCGGTCGCTCGCCAGGCCGGCGGTTTGTTGGGTGGCTGGTTGTTGCTGCGCCCTTGGGGGTTCGGGTGGCCGGGTCGGTCTGTTTCGAACCTGTTGTGTGGGAACGTGTTCGGCCTCGATTGCCTCCCTGTCCGTGTCGGTTGGAGTGTTGCGGACGGGTGTTGCGTCCTTTTGGAACTGTCATGTCGGGTGCGGGGGTGGCGGTGCGGGTGGGTGGTCGGGGGATCACCAACCGGGCCGCTTTTCCGAAATCGAGGCGGGTTCGGTAACGCGTGGCGGGGGTTGCCGATGTAGGGGGGCATACACCGCACGTCCGTCTGGAGTGGTCACATGCAGAACCCATCGGCCGAGCAGGCCATGATGTCGGGCGAGGTGGCCGTGTCGGTCGCCGAGGAGCAGTACCGGGGTGTGCTCCCGCGCCGCCGGGCCGCCCGGTGGCGTGCGTTCTCCGGTTTCCGCCGCCCGGTTGTCGTCACGGGTCTGCTCGTTGCCGTGGTCGCCCTCGTCACCGCCTGTTCGGGTGGTGGCGACGCGCGTGGCGGCGGTGCGGCCGGGATTTCCGTGGCCACGTCGACCTCCGCCACGCCGACCACCACCACCACCACCACCGCAGCGCCCACGACAACCGCCACCACCACCACGGTGGCCCCGGTTCCCACGACCGTCGCCGCCCCGGTCGCCGTGCCCCCGGTGCAGCCGCCCGTGACGGTGGCCAAGCCCGCCACCACGACCAAGAAGCCCGCCACCACGACCAAGCGCACCACCGCGGCCGCGCCGCCGCCTGCCGAGAAGGCCGCTCCGGCGTCGAAATGCGACCCGAACTACAGCGGCTGCGTGCCGGTGGCCTCCGACGTCGACTGCGCGGGTGGCAGCGGCAACGGTCCGGCCTACGTGCAGGGACCGGTGCGGGTCACCGGGAGCGACATCTACGGGCTCGACAACGACAACGACGGCCTGGGCTGCGAATGACGGTCCCGGCGCCGACCGCCCGGGGCGGTCGGCGCCGGTCGTCGCTCACCCGCACAGGGCGTGGTTGACCAGGTCCCGCTGCGCCTGTGACGCGGCGGCGCTGTCGGCCACGACCGGGGTGTTGTTGATCGCGATCGACACCGCCCGCTCGCCGTCGCCCACGGTCAGCGTGGTGTAGCCGGCGATCTGTCCGGAGTGGCCCCAGACCTGGCCGCAGTCGGTGCTGTAGCGCTGCAGGCCCAGGCCGTAGTTGGGGAGGCCGGGGCCGGGTGCCACGTCGCGCATCTGCGTCAGCAGGGTGGGGGACACCAGTTCCCCGCTGAACAGGGCGTTGAGGAACGCGGTCAGGTCCTCCCCGGTGGAGACCAGTCCGCCCGCGGCGCCCCAGACGGCGGGCTCGTAGCCGGTGACGTCGGCGAAGGCCATGCCGCCCACCGACAGGTAGCCGTGGGAGGCGGGGGCGGGCAGCGCCTTCTGGCCCGGGGCGGGCAGGAACGTCGAGGGCATGCCGACCCGGTCCAGCACCTGTTCCTTGATGGCGGTGCGCAGGTCCTGGCCGGTCAGCTTCTCCACCAGCATGCCCAGCACCGTGTAGCCGGTGTTGGAGTACGCGCCGCCCTGGCCGGGGGCGAACTGCGCGCCCTTGCCGGTGCCCTCGTCCACCAGTCGCTGCGGGGTGGGTGGGGTGATCTGCCAGGTGGGGTTGAGCAGCAGCACGGCGGTCTGGAGGTAGTCGCCGCCGACGAAGCCGAGGTAGTCGGGGATGCCGGAGCGGTGTTCGAGCAGGTGCCGCACGGTGATCGCGTTCGGGTCGATGCCGGGGCCGTGCACGACGCCGGGCAGCACCTGCTCGATGGGCGCTTCCAGGTCGAGCCTGCCCTCGTCGACCAGTTGCAACAGAACGGTGGCGACGAACATCTTCGTCTGGCTGCCGACGCGGAAGCGGGTGTGCTCGTCGGGGGCGACCCCGGTCAGCACGGCGGTGCGGCCGCTGCCCCACCCGGCCACCGCGTCGCCGTCGCGGGTGGTGACCGCGGCGCCCACCGAACCGGTCGCCACGCGGTAGGCGTTGAGCCGGTCCTGCTCCTGCTCCGCGGCCTGGGCCCGGGCCGGGGTGGTCGAGGCGCCGATGAGGGCGCAGATCGCCGTGGTCACGAGCAGGCAGCGCACGTGGGGCCTCCCGAAGGGGTTTGCGAACACCAGTGTTCACAATCCTAGCGCGCGGGTGCTCCGGTTGTCACGGCACCGGTCACCCGGTGGCGGGGGAGGTCTCCGCGACGGCGGCGGGCACCACGTCGCGGGCGCGGGCCAGGCGGGTGACCCCGAAGGCGGCGAGCGCCGCGCAGGCCACCGCCAGCACCACCAGCAACCCGTTGGTCGCCAGCTCCTCGCCCAGGAACACCACGCCGATCGCGGTGGCGCTCGCCGGGTTGACCAGGTTCGTCACCGCCAGCGGGGCACCCAGCCCGGCGCGGTAGGACTGCTGGGTGAGCACGGTGGCCGCGATGGCGAACGCGACGATGGCCACGACCGTCAGCAGCGTGCCCAGGCGCAGCAGGACCCCCGGGCCCCCGCTCTCCAGGTTGCGCACCACGGTCTGGCACAGCGCCGAGCACACCGCGAACGCGATGCCGCCCGCGACCGCCTCCCACAGCGGCGAGGCCCCCGGCCTGCTGCCCTTGATGCCCAGCAGCGCGACCAGCACCGTCGTGGCCAGCAGCAGCCCGGACAGCTCCGCGTTGGTCAGCGTGTCCGAGCGGCCACCGGTGGTGATCAGCATGGTGAGCCCGGCGAGGCCGACCACGGTGGCGCCCATGCCGACCGCCTCCAGCCGGGTGACCCGCCGGTGGCCTGCCGCTGCCGTCAGCGGCACCGCGATGACCAGGGTGAGCACGCCCAGCGGCTGGATCAGCGACAGCGGCCCGAAGTTCAGCGACAGCACGTGCAGCCCGGCGCCCGCCACGTTGAGCAGTTGCGCCAGCCACCACACCGGCACCTTCAGCAGCTCCCGCACCGACAGGTGCGCAACCCGGGCCTGGATCAGCGCGGCCGAGGCGTAGACGACGGCGACCACGACGCACAGCGCGATCGTGATGAACAGGTCATTCATGAGTCGCGGCCGCCCCAGTCTCCCGCTCGGCCGACCCCCACGTCGACCCGATGTCGCTATCGACGGCCACAGTAACGCCTCACCCGCTGTGACCGGGCGATTCCGGCGCAACTCCCGGGTGGACGGTGCCTCAGCCGCCCAGCTCGGCGCGAATCCCGGCCAGGTTCGCGCGGATGCCCGCCTCCCACTCCGCGAGCCGGTGGGCGATGATCCTGCCCTCCTTGTCCGGCATCGAGGCGATGACCGCCGTCAGCCCCGACGGGTCCGGCCCCATCCGCCCCCACTGCCGCACCAGGACCGCCCCGCGCCCCGGGTCCACCTCGAAACCCCAGGTGGCGATCGTCGACCCGGCGGCGGTCACCCGCCAGACCCGCCGCCGCCCGTCCTCCACCTCCACGACCACCGACTCCGTGGACCACTCGCCCATCCGCGGGTGCCGGTTGTGCCCGACGAACCGGTTGCCCACCGCCACCCGGTCCGCGTCGCCCACCCAGGCCACCGACTGGAGTTCCGGGGAGTGGCGGGCGGGCAGGTCGATGTCGGTGACCAGCGCCCACGCGGCCTCCGGGGTGGTCTCGATCCGCTCGGTGACCTCGACGGTCGGGCAGTCCCGGTAGCGCACGCCACACCTCCAGTCGTTAATATGTCATAGAGCATAGTACGGCGGAGGGGTGCGGATGAAGGTCGGCGTGCTGGTCGAACCGAGGCTCCCCGGGGCCGCGGAGTTCGCGGTGGAGGCCGAACGCCTCGGGGTGGACTCCCTCTGGGTGGCCGAGGTGTGGGGCTACGACGCCCTGACCGGCCTGGCCTACCTCGCCGCCAAGACGGAGACGATCGGCCTGGGCACCTTCGTCGTGCAGTTGGGCTCGCGCAGCCCCGCCCTGCTCGCCACCTCCGCGCTGAGCCTGCAAGCCCTCTCCGGTGGCCGCTTCTCCCTCGGGGTGGGCGTGTCCGGCCCGCGGGTCATGGAGGGCTGGCACGGGGTGCCGTTCCGCAAACCCGTGCAGACCACCCGCGAGACCATCGAGATCATCCGCACCGTCAGCGGCGGCCACCGCCTCGAACACGCCGGTGAGGTCTACCCGCTGCCCCTGCCCGGCGGCCGGGGCAGACCCCTCACCCCCATGGTCGAACCCGCCCACGTGCCGGTCTACGTCGCCGCCATGGGCCCGGCCAACCTCCGCCTCACCGGCGAGGCCGCCGACGGCTGGCTCGGCAACGCGTTCATCCCCGAATCCGCCGAGGTCTTCCTCGACCCCCTGGCCGAGGGCGCCCGCGCCGCGGGCCGCTGCCTCGACGCGCTCGACCTGGTCGCCCCGGTCGCCGTCTCCTTCGCCGACACCGCCGAGCAGGCCGCGCAACTGGGCCGCAAGCACGCCAATGGCTACGCCTTCACCATCGGCGCCATGGGCTCGGGCCCGGACAACTACTACAACCGCGCCTTCGCCCGCCTGGGCTTCGCCGACGAGGTCGCCGAGGTCGCCGCCCTCTGGCAGCGGGGCAGGCGCGCCGAAGCCGCCGCCGCCGTCCCCCTGGAACTGGGCACCATGACCAACCTCATCGGCCTCCCCGACACCGTCGCCGACCGCGTCACCCGCTACCGCGACGCCGGGATCACCACCCTGCTGGCCAAGGTGGACGGAACCTTCGAGGAACAGGCCCGCACCCTCGCCACCCTCCTCGACATCACCGGCCGGAGCTGACCGTGTCCCCCCGAGGCACCCGCGACCGGATGATCGACAGCGCCATCGTCCTCATGCGCGAACGCGGCGCCGCCGCGGTGAGCATCGACGCCGTGCTGACCCACTCCGGGGCACCGCGCGGGTCGGTGTACCACCACTTCCCCGGCGGGCGCGACGAACTGATCCTCGCCGCCGGGCGGCGGGCGGCCGACGTCATCAGCGGGTTGATCTCGCAGGCCGCCGAGGCCGGGGACGCGCGGGCGGCGGTCGAGCGCATCGCGGCGTTCTGGAAGAAGGTGCTCGTCGCGGGCGGGTTCCGGGCCGGGTGCCCCATCGTGGCCCTGGCCGTGGACGCCCGGGCGGACCTGCCCGAGGCCGAGGCGGTGGTCCGGGAGGCGTTCGAGCGGTGGCAGGGGCTGCTGCGCGAGGCGATCGAGGCTGCCGGGGTGCGGACCGAGGAGGCCGACGAGCTGGCGGCGCTGGTGCTGGCGGCCATCGAGGGAGCGGTGGTGCTGTGCCGCGGCAAGCGGAGCGTGGAACCGCTCGACGTCGTCACCCGGCGGCTCGTGGGGTTGCTGCCAGAGGGGTGATCGGAGCTGTGGACACCCCAGGTCCCACGCGCGGGTTCAGCGGCAGGTCAGCCGCTCGAGCACGGGGGCGAACGCGTCGGTGTTGCTGCCGTGCACGGCGAAGTAGGTGACACCGAGCCGGTCACGGCGACGGAGCAGTTCATCGGCCGTGGCGACAGGGTCTCCCCGTAGCAGGGACAGCGAATCCCGGGCCGACAATTCGGCTGTCGACGCGCCGAGCAGGTTCTCGGCCCACGGCTCCAGGCGGTCCTCGACCGCGAACACGGTCATGGCGAACTCGACCGGGCGGGTGCCCGCCGCGGCACGGATCTCACGCACCAGCGCCGCCACCTCGTCGCGGGTGGCCAGGGCTGGAGCGGCGACCATGACGATGTCGGCGATCTCCGCTGCCAGCGCGCGAGCCCGGGGGCCCGCGGCGGGGATCATCACCGGAGTGTGTTCCTCGCCGTCCGACTCCCGCAGCGCGGCGACGGTGGCGGCCACCCGCTTCAACGCGCCGCCCTCGTGCGCGAGCCCCAGCTCCCGCGCTGCCGCGCGCGTCCCCGGGTTGCCGATCCCGATGCCGAACTCGAACCGCCGCCCGGTCAGCACCGACAGGCTGTGGGCCTCCCGTGCCGCCATGCGCGGCACGCGAAGCGCGCCGGACATCACCAGGGTGCCCAGCCGCAACCGCTGCGTGAGACCCGCGGCCATCCCCAGCGACACCGCGGGAGCAGGCATGTGCAGGTTGTCCGCGGTCAGCAGGGTGTCGTAGCCGAGGTCCTCCGCCCGGCGCACCACCGTCCGCCACTGCTGTGCGTCGCGGGGGTTGGCCACCATGCCGAACCGCAACCTGCCCTCTGCCACCGCAGTCCTTCCCCGTGTGGTCCGAACCCCGGACCGCACAGCGATCGAACGCCCGGACCGGTGAACGTGCAGCGGCGAACGTAGCGCCACAGCGCCGACACCACGACCGAATATCGCTCGAACCCACTGGGGCGTGTGCTTCGGTCGCCGGTGTTTTCGCGGGGTGGTCGCCGATTCGCTCGCGGAAGGCCCCGAGGGCGCTTGAGCGCCCGAGGAGCCCGCGCGGGGTCCTCGGGCGCTCGTCGGTGCGCAGGCCGCCCGGTCTGCGCTCGCCGACGCGGCTCCGGGCGGGTGTTCAGTTGGTGGTGTAGGTGAGGCAGTTGGCGTCGTGGGCGCCCTGGCCGGGGCCGACGCGGACACCGGAGGCGGTGCACTCCAGGTTGGCGTTGAACTTGCAGTCGACGCGGGAACAGGCCCCGACCTGGGCGACGACCTTGTCCAGGCCGCCCTTGCGGGCCAGCGGGACGAAGGTGCCGCAGTCGGCGGCGCCGTTGCTGCCGCCGACGGTGATGGCGAAGGCGTGGCAGCCGTCGTGGTTGTACGAGCAGCCGGTGACGGTGCACTCGTTGACGGCGGGCATCTCGGTGGTGGTCATGGCTTCTCCTGTGGTGGGAGTCGGCAGTCCTCGCGGTCTGGCCACCGGGTGGTTCGCCCGGCGGTGCTTCGACGGTCCCACCGGTCCCGGGAGGTCGCAACAGGGGGGCGATTAGGTGAGGCTAACCTAGAAACCGTTGTGCTGGGCCGGATTCGGTGTGTCGCAAGAGGATTGGAGAGGGGAGGGGCCGCCGAGGTGCGCCAGGGTTGACCCGTCCGTGGAGGGGGCGCGGGTGGGCTCCGCGCCGACCACGCGGCCTGCGGCGGGGCTGGGCGGCACCCGGTTGCGGCTAGGATCGGGCGCCGACGCGGAGGGCGGTGGCTCGGCCCACCCGCGCGCCCGGCCCGAGTCGGCTCGGGTCCCGATGACCTCCCCTACCCCGTGCTGGAGCAGACATGAGCGAGTGGCAGAACAAGGCGGCGGCGTTCCGGGCGCTGCACGACGACGGTGTGCTGGTGCTCCCCAACGCGTGGGACGCGGGCAGCGCCGTCGCCGTCGTGCGGGCCGGGGCGGCGGCCGTGGCGACCAGCAGTGCCGGGGTCTCGTGGTCGTTGGGCAGGCCGGACGGGCACGGGGTGAGCGGGGCGGACATGGTCGAGGCCGTGCGGCGCATCGCCGGGGCCGTCCAGGTCCCGGTCACCGCCGACGTCGAGGGCGGCTACGAGGACGTGGCCGCCACCGTGCGGGGCGTCGTCGACGCGGGTGCCGTGGGGGTGAACCTGGAGGACCCCCTCTCCGGCACCGAGCTGCGCGCCGCTGCCGCGCAGGCTGATCTGATCCGCGTCGCCCGTGCCGCGGGTGGGGCTGACCTGTGGATCAACGCCCGCACCGACGTGTACCTGCTCGGCATCGGCGAACCCGGCGGTCGGTTCGACGAGGTGGTCAGCCGGGGGCGGGTCTACGCCGACGCGGGGGCCGACTCGTTCTTCGTGCCGGGGTTGCTGGACCTGGAGGTGCTGGCGGCGCTCACCGCCGCGGTTCCGCTGCCGGTCAACGCACTCGCCGGACCCGGGGCCCCCGGCATCGCCGAGTTGGGCGCCGCGGGGGTGCGCCGGGTCAGCCTCGGCGCCGCTGTGAGCAAGGCCGTTTTCGGGTTGGTCCACCGGGCGACGCGGGAGGTGCTGGCCGAGGGGACCTACGGCGCGTTGGCGGATGCGATGGACTACGACGCGGTGAACGGGCTGTTCGACCGGTCGTGAGCCCGCCTGCTCGTGCGACCGGTGGGTTCGGGGCCCGGGCGCGGGTCAGCGTCGGGCGATGCGCCAGCCGAAGGGGCCGAGGTGGTCGGCGGGTTCGCCCGCCACGGCCTCGGTGCCCGCCGCCCTGACGGTGCCGGGGCCGTAGTTGAGGGTGACCACCAGGGTGTTGTCGCCGGAGGTGGATTCGTAGGTCAGGTGTTCGTGGGTGGTTTCGGTGATCCTGGTGCGGGCGGTGTGGAGCCAGGGGTGGCGCCTGCGCAGGCCGATGAGGTCCTGGTGCAGGCGCAGGACGGCCGGGTCGCTGCCGGGGAACGGGTCCTCGGGGGTGGCGGGGAACTCCGGGCGGATCGCGTCGTCGCCGCCGTGGCGGTCCTCTTTGACCGCGTGCAGGCCCAGTTCGTCGCCCGCGTAGACGGCGGGGGTGCCCGCGGTGGTGAACAGGACGACCAGGGCGTGGGGGAGGTGGTGTGGGTCGGTGAGCTTCGCGGCGATGCGGGTGACGTCGTGGTTGCCCACGAACGTCGCCGGGACGAAGGTGTCGAGGAAGCCGTCGTGGCGGGTCAGGGCCCAGGCCAGTTCGTGGGGGTTGCCGTCGTTGAGGCTCGACCACACCGCCTTCCACAGCTCGTACTGGGTGACGCTGTCCACTGTGGACTTTGTGGTGAAGTCGGCGTAGTCGCCGTGGATGACCTCGGCGACGAACCAGGCGCCGGGGTGGCGGGCGCGGACCCGGGGCAGCACGTCGGCCCAGAAGTCGGGGGGCGTGGCGTAGGCGGCGTCGAGGCGCCAGGCGTCGGCGCCCCGGTCCAGCCAGTGGGCCAGCACGGCGGTCACGTGGTCGCGGACCTCCGGGTTGGCGTGGTCGAGGGTCAGCAGGCCCTCGTGCCCCTCGAAGGTGTGCCCGGGCCGCAGCCACCCCGGGTGACCGAACCCCGGGCCCACGTGGTTGAACACCCCGTCGAGCAGGACCCGCAGACCGCGCTGCCGGGCCTCGGTGACCAGGGTGTCGAAGTCCTGGTCGTCGCCCAGGCGGGGGTCGACGCGGAAGTGGTCGGTGGTGTCGTAGCCGTGGCTGGTGGAGGCGAACACCGGGCCGAGGGCGATGCCGGAGGCGCCGAGGCGCACCGCGTGGTCCAGCCAGGGCAGCAGTCGCAGCAGCCGGTGCTCGTGCGGTCCCGGCGCCGGGTCGGCCGGGTACGCGCCGGTCATCCCCAGCGGGTACCCGTGCCACCAGATCGCGTGCCGCACCCAGTCCGGCTCACCCACGCCCGATCCCTCCCTCGACACCGCTGCGCGCCCAGCATCCCGCCCCGCCGGGGCCGCCGCCATCGCAACCGCCCCGCTGACCTGCCGGAAGCGCCCGGTGTCACATCCCGGCCGCCTGCCTCGTCCTGGGAGTGGAACTCGACGGACGGGAAGGTGCGACATGCGGATCGCGGTGGCGGGTGGAACGGGGGCCGTCGGTGCCCCGGTGGTCGAGGCGGCGCGGGCGGCGGGGCACGAGCCGGTGGTGATCGCCCGGTCGGCCGGGGTGGACCTGGTGACCGGGGAAGGGCTGGCGGCGGCCCTGGACGGGGTCGAGGCGGTGATCGACGTCAGCAGCGTGACCACCACCAGCGCCGCGGAGTCGGTGGCGTTCTTCGAGCAGGCCACCACGCGGCTGCTGCGGGCCGGGGCCGACGCCGGGGTGCGCCACCACGTGGTGCTCTCCATCGTCGGCTGCGACCGGGTGGACCTGGGCTACTACCTGGGCAAGCGGCGGCAGGAGGAGCTGGTGCTGGCCGGGCCGGTGCCCGCCACCGTCCTGCGCGCCACCCAGTTCCACGAGTTCGCCGAGCAGGTGCTGCGCCGCACCGCGTTCGGGCCGGTGGTGCTGGCCCCGCGGATGCGCAGCAAGCCGATCGCCGCCAGGGAGGTCGCGGCGGCGCTGGTGGCGGCGGCCGAGGCCGAACCGGTGGGGCGGGCACCGGACCTGGCGGGACCGCAGGAGCGGGACGTGCCCGCGATGATCCGGCAGGTGCAACGCGCTCGCGGCGGGCACCGGCTCGTGCTGTCCATCCGGCCCCCGGGCAAGCTCGGCGCCCAGTTGTCCGGCGGCGGCCTCCTGCCCACCGGGCCCGGCCCGCTCGGGGTGGAGACCTTCGACGAGTGGCTGGCGCGCTCGTGACCGCCACCGCCCAACGCGTCCTGCTGCTGGTGCTCGCGGTCGTGGCGGCGTTCATCGGCGGGTGGGCCTACTTCGCCGCGGAGGGCTGGTACGCGACGTTCCCCGGGTTGGGGATGAGCTGGCTGCCCCGGCTGGGCCCCTACAACCAGCACCTGGTCAAGGACGTCGGCTCCTTCTACCTCGGGTTCGCGGCCCTGAGCCTCGCCGCCGCGTGGCGACCGCGCACCACCGCCCTGGTCGCTGCGACGGGGCTGGCGTGGGTGGTGTTCAGCGTGCCGCACCTGGTCTACCACGTCCAGCACCTGGACATGTACGACGGTGTGGACCGGGTGTTGAACGTGGTGAGCCTGAGCGCGTTCGTCGTCGCCGGTGCCCTGCTCCTGGTGCGGCCCCGGCCCGAGCCCGACCGCTGAGGGCGGGCCGTCGACCGGTCAGGCCGACGCGGTGACGAGTTCGGCGGCGGCCCAGCGGGCCACACCGGTGGGGTACGGCGAGGCTGTCCACCGAGTGGTCCCGGTGGTCGACCTGCATGGGGGCGGTCATGATGCCGAAGCTGGGCGTGGTGTCGCGGGGCCTTTCCGGTGTTCTGGGATGTCGGGTTTCCCGGGGCGTCACTTGGATTCGACCCGGCCCAGGGGATCGGTGCTCTCCGCCAGCTCGGCGCGCGCCGCGGCGAAGCCGGTGTCCCCGGGGTACAGCGCGCTGCGGAGGAAAGCGGAGGTGAGCCGCTGGATCAGCGCGACCCGCTCGGGGCTCTCGTCGGTCGTCTCCGTGGCGGCGTAGCCGGTGATGCCACCGAGGGAGTGCTCGGCCCCGAACAGGGTGAGCAGGCTCTTGGGCCCCGGGCTCAGGGAGTACGGGTCGGTGAACCACTCCGGCCCCCGGGTGGTCAGGGCGGACTGGTCCGCGTCCCCGGCGACCACCAGGGCGGGCGTGGTCATGCCCGCGAAGCCCGGGTTCATGAAGGGGAACTGCTCGGCGGCGAACGGTGCCAGGTCGGCGCCCCCCGTGCCCGGCGCGGCGAGCAGCACACCGGCCGTGATCCGCGGGTCGGACAGGTCCTCGCCCGGCACGCCGTCGGCGTCGAGGACCCGCGCGCCCAGCAGCGTGCTCGCCGTCTGGGCGCCCCAGGAGTGCCCGGCGGCGGCGACGCGGCTCCGGTCGAGGCGCCCGGCGAGGCCGGGGACGGCGGCTTCGACGACGTCCAACTGGTCGACGACCCGGGTCAGGTCCTCGACCCGGGTGCGCCAGATGTCGGGGTGGCGGGGGTCGTCGGGTGCGAGGTCCAGCGTCCGCGAGTCGAGGTGGGTGGGCTGGACGACCACGAACCCGTGGGCGGCCCAGAAGTCGACCAATGGGGCGTAGCCGTCCAACGACTCGCCGAAGCCGTGCGAGAAGACGATGACGGGCAGTCCGTCGCCGGTCGCCGGGGCCGACACCCGCACGTGCAGGTCGGTGCCGCGGCCCGGGGCCGCCAGCGCCACCGGGCGCAGCGAGAGGACGGGTGTGCTGACGAGGTCGTGCACGGGATCTCCTTGACGGGTGGGGGTGAGTGGTGACGGGACGGGCGGTCTGACATGATGGCCAAACGGATCGCTGTTCCACTACTGAACATACGGATCAATGTTCCGTTTGGCAAGCCGAGTGATGGGGGCGACAGGTCAGTGGCCGACACCGACAGCGGACCGGGCTCGTCCGCGCCCAGGAAGCGGGCCGATGCCCGGCGCAACGAGCAGGCGCTGCTGGAAGCGGCCGCCGCGACGTTCGTCGCCTCCGGCGTCGACGCGCCCGTGCGCGACATCGCCGCCGCGGCGGGCGTCGGCATCGCCACGATCTACCGGCACTTCCCGACGCGGGCCGACCTCGTCGTCGCCGTCTACCGCCACCAGGTCGAAGCGTGCGCCGCGGCGGCACCCGACCTGCTCGCGACCAGCGGCTCACCGCACACCGCCCTGGTCGGGTGGATCGATCTCTTCGTCGACTTCCTGGTCACCAAGCACGGCCTCGCCGAAGCGCTGCGGTCCGACGACCCCACCTCCACGACCCTGCACGCCCACTTCCTCGACCGCCTCGTGCCCGTCTGCGCCGGACTGCTCGACGCCGCGGCCGGGGCGGGCGAGATCCGCTCCGACATCCAGGCCCTGGAGCTGATGTTCGGCGTCGGCAACCTCTGCATCGGCGCGGGCAAGGACCCCCGGTACGACGCCCGTCGCATGGTCGGGGTCCTCCT
Source organism: Actinokineospora spheciospongiae (assembly GCF_003182415.1). NCBI lineage: Bacteria > Bacillati > Actinomycetota > Actinomycetes > Pseudonocardiales > Pseudonocardiaceae > Actinokineospora > Actinokineospora spheciospongiae. The sequence goes on from NZ_QHCP01000001.1 coordinate 126,354, forward strand.
GGCCGGGCTGCGCCTGCCCCGGGGGTGATGGCCCGGGTGTCGGTGGTGGGCTCTAGCCTGGCGTGATGTCGACCTGGGATGCCGATGCCGAGGGAGTGCTGCGGCTGCCCTCCGGCCGCCTCGTGCGCGGGCGCGGCCTGCGCCACCCGCTGCCCGCCGGTCCCGAACCCCACTTCGCCCTGCACCTGCGGGGGCGCAGGCCGCCGGAGTTCGCGTGGGAGACCCGGTGGGTCCGGTGGCCGGACTTCTGGCTGCCCCTGGACCGCCCGGGCTTCGTCGCCGACCTGCGCGAGCTGTTGCGCCGCGCCGACACCGAGCGCGTCGAGGTGGCCTGCGGTGGTGGCAACGGGCGCACCGGCACGGCCCTGGCCTGCCTGGCGGTCCTGGACGGGGCCGCACCCGGGGACGCGGTGGCCCACGTCCGCGCCCACTACCGCAAGCACGCCGTGGAGACGCCCTGGCAGCGGCGCCTCGTGAAGGGCTTCCGCGCGGGCTGAGCGGGCTCAGGCGTCCGGGCGGCCGAGCACCCGGTGGAAGGTGCCGTCGAGGTGGACCAGGACGTCGCTCGCCCCGGGGCCGACGACCACGCGGAAGCCCGCCAGGCCGCCGGTCCGGGGGACGTCGGGGCGGGGCAGGGCGGTGGGGCCGCCGCCGACCACGAGCCCGTCCGGGGTGGTCACCAGGGCGCAGGTGCCCGCCCGCCCGCCGAGGTCGGCCCAGCCCGCGACCACGGTGTCCGCGGTGAGGGCCGGGGCGTCGACCACGCCGTCGGCGCGGGGCAGGTCGCGGGTGCGGGCCGGGTCGACGCGGTCGCCGAGTTCCAGGTTCGCGCAGCCCAGGGTGTGGGTGCCGTCGAAGGGGTACACGCCCAGGGCCTTGGCGGCGGGGAGCACGGCGGGTTGGACCTGGAGGGCGGCCAGCGCCCGGGTGCTCTCCATGCGCAGGGCCACCGGGACCACGCCGAGGGGCGCGTAGGAGTTGCGCACGGCCCCGGCCTTCGCGGTTCCGGTCACGAAGGTGATCGCGACCAGGGCCGCGGCGAGCGGGACCGCCACCCGCCCCGGCACCGGCCGCCGCCGGACCAGCAGGGCGATGAGGGCGCAGGTCGCCAGCACACCCGCCAGGGCGTAGCGGCTGATCAGGCCCGCGTTGCCACCCGGTGCGGCCGGGGTGGTCCGCCCCAGCCCGATGAGCACGGCCACCGCCACCGCGTACGCCGCCAACCCCACCCACCCGGCGTCCGCGACGGTCTCCGCGCTGCCGCGCCGCCGTGCCGCCGCGATCCCCAGCCCGACGAGCACCGCCCCCACGGCCGCGCCCACCACCACCGCGACCGCGGGGGTGGCCGAGGTCCACACGCTCCCGAGCACCGCCGTGACGACCTTTGCCCGCGCCACCGGCGCGAATCCCGAACCGGCCATCGACTGCGCCTCCGGCGGCCGGGTCGCCAACCACCCCGCGACCACCACGACCCCCACGGCCGCGGGCACCACGACCCGCCACCACCGCTCCCGCCGCAACCACAGCACCAGGGCCACGGCGAACCACACCGGCATCGCCGCCCCGAACGACACCGCGCCCACCGCGGCGGCGGCGAGGGCGAACCCCACCCGCCCGTGGTGCGCGGCCACGACCGCCAGCACCGACAGCACCACCGCGGGGACCCAGCTCATGCCGTTCGTGGCCTGCACCCACAGCTCCGCCAGGTGCGGGGTGCAGACCAGGAACGCGAACACCGCCACGACCGCCGCCCGCGCGACCCCGCTGACCGCCAGCATCGACCGCATCGCCACCAGGGCGACGACGAGCAACCCGACGGTCAGCAGGGTCAGCACCCGGTTGTCCCCGCCGAACCACGCGGCGTCGCCGTAGAACAGCAGGGACGGCAGGACGAACGGCTGTTCCAGGTGGTAGATCCACAGTGGACCGAACTCCAGGGAACCGGAGTCCGACGTGACCTTCGCCAGCACGTGCCAGTAGTCCAGCAGCACGTTGACCCGGGTCGTCCGCACGGACTCCCAGGCCGCCAGGAGCACCGGCGCGGCTGCCAGGAGCCCGAGCGCCACCACCCACCGCCGCTGCTGTTCCCGCTCCCGCACCACCGGTTCCGCGGCGCGCTCGGCCACCACCATCGACCTCCCCAGTTCGGAGGGTGATGGTACTGAGCTGTATACACCTGATCGTGTACGCCCGATGTGGTGAAACTTGTGCGGTCAGTACTGTTTGTCGCCCACTTTTTCGTCGATGCGGCCGGTGTGACCGATCACCGGTCGGTCGGTTCGGCGGCGGGTCGGGCTGTCCTGTCCGGCCGGAGTCGGCGGCGTCCGGGCGCGAACCGTGAGTGAGCGGCCTCGTTCTCCGCCGACTTCACCCGGGCGGGACAGGGGCGGTCCGGGCTCCGGTGTCGGCTTGGCCCGGTTCGGGGTGGCCCAGGCCGGTGAGCCAATCGCGGACCACCCGGTGCAGGTGCTCGGCGCCGATGATCTCGCCAGGCGGTGGGAACTCCGCCGGGTGCACCAGGAAGCCGCGGGACTGCCCGCCGCCGAGGCCGCCGTGCGAGCCGACGTGGACCTCGAACGGCGAGGCCTCGTCGGTGGCCGGGCTGTAGCGGCTGTTGATCAGGATGTCGGGGCAGTGGGCGAAGCCGTCGGTGCGGCGGATGAGGTCCGCCGCGTGCGGGCCGTAGTGCGCCAACGGGTCCGCGCCGCGCACGGAGTCGTCGGACAGGTGGCGGATGCCGTCGCGGCCGAGGACCAGGGGGCCGGATTCGGCGCTGCGCACCAGCATGAACCCCACCCCGGGGTGGTCGACCAGGGTGGGCAGCAGGTCGGGGAACAGGCGCTCGACGGTCTCCACGTCCACCCGGCCCTCGACGTCGGTGAACGACACCATCGCCACGTGCCCGGACACCACCACGACCACCCCGGGCGCCGCCCTGGTCACCGCCGCGGGCCTGCCCTGCTCGGTGCGGTGCCGGTCGGGGGCCGCCGCCCGGGCCGCGCGGGCCCGCAGCGCGCTCGCGATCGGACCGGAGCCGGTGGACGCCTCGGCGACCGCGGCCCCCAGTTGCCAGCCCTCCGCCGGTGAGCGGCGCGGTCCGCGCCCGGACCGCGGCTCCCCGCACAGCCTGCCGACCAGTTGCTCGATCGACTCGCCGAAGCGGTTGGTGAACGCCTCGCCCTGGGTCACCCCGTGGTCGGAGAGCACCACCAGGTGGTAGCGGCGCGGGGCCAGCCGGGCCGCGCGGTGCAGCCTGCCGATCTGCTGGTCGATCGAGCGCAGCACCGCCAGCGCGTCGAACCGCTCGATGCCGGTGTGGTGGGCGACCTCGTCGTAGCCCAGGAAGTCCGCGTACACCACCGGGCGACCCGCCAGCATGTCGCCGATCAGCGCGGACACGACCAGGTCGCGGACGATGACCGTGGTGCCCGCGCGGGCGAACGGGTAGAAGCCGCCGCGCCTGACCCGCGGTCGCACCCCGGCGCGGCGCTGGCGGGTGGAGGCGGACACCTCGCGCAGCACGTCGACCAGCGCCGAACCCAGGGTGCGCAACAGGTTCACCGGGTTGGCGAAGTAGGCGTAGTACCCGGCGCCGATGGTGTCGCGCGGGCGCCGGGTGAGGAACGGGACCGCGCTCATGGTCAGGCTGGTCTGCTCGGCGTCACCGGTGAACAGCCCGCCGCGGGCCGCGCCGCCGCCCGCGAGCAGACCGCGGCCGTCGGAGTGCCTGCGCTCGATCTCGGCGGCGTCGCCCGGGTGCGCGCACGCCATCACGTGGTCGCGGTCCTTCTCGTACCAGCGGAAGCCGAGGATGTCGTCGTTGGAGCCGTGCAGCAGCCCGCACACGCTCGCCCCGGTCTGCGAACTCCAGTCGCAGTGCCAGTCGGTGAGCACGTGGCTGCCGGTGGACAGCCAGCGCGCCAGGGTGGGCAGGTCGCCGTCGCGGACCGCCCGGCGCACGGTGTCGTGGCCCAGCCCGTCGATCTGGAGCAGCAGCACCCCCGGTGGCTCATCGGCGGGGGAGCGGTCGCCGTCGCGGAACCGGCGGGCCGCGCGGCGGAAGAAGACCTCGTCCTCGTCGATCGCCAGGACGCTCGACGCCAGACCGGCCACGGCGGAGACCACGACCGCCACCAGCACCGCCGTGCGCAGACCGCCGATCACCACGTACGGCACCGCCAGCGAGATCGCCAGCACGCCCGCGCCGAGCAGCAGGAACGAGCCCAGGCCGAGCAGCAGCACCAGCCCCGGCGGGACGAACCGCATGATCAGCGGCCAGACCACGGCGCTGAGCAGGCCGACCGCGGCGGCGAACACCGTCGGCTGCCACCACCGCGGCATGGCGAAGTCGGTCAGCCACAGGTCGAGCAGGTGCAGGCTCACCGCCACCAGCACCCACACCAGCAGCAGGCGGGCCACGACGCGCCCGCCCCGCACGAGGCTGCCGGTGGTGTCACGCGGCACCGCGCCGCTCCTCCCCGCGCCGCCGCAGCCGCTGGACCCCACCGACGGCCAGGGTGACCAGCAGGATCAGGAACGTGGCGACGACGGTCGCGACCAGCGGGTTGTCGAACAGCCCGCCGCTGAGCACGCCCAGCGCGGCGTAGGCCACCGCCCACAGCAGGCACGCGGCGGCCGCGGCGGGCACCAGCCGCCGCCACGGGTAGTCCAGGGCACCGGCGGCCAGCAGCACCGGGATGCGGCCCGCGGGCACCAGCCGCCCGACCACCACCAGCACCCAGCCGCGCGCGGCGAACCGATCCCGCGCCCCCGCCAGCTTCTCCGGCGACTGGCGCCGCTCGAACCACCGGCTCAGCGCGCCGCGCCCGCCGCGGCCCGCGCCGAAGGTGACCAGGTCGCCCACCAGCGCGCCCAGGGTCGACAGCAGCACCACCAGCACGAGGTCGAGGTGCCCGCCGCTGACCGCGATCGCCGCGCCCGCGCCGACCACCGCCCCGGTCGGCACCACCGGCACCACCGACCCCAGCAGCACCCCGCCGAAGATCACCGGGTAGCCGAGGGAGGACGGGTTCGCCCAGTCCACTCCGAGGAACCCGCTCACCGCGGGTCCGGTAGCGGTATGTGGTCGGTGGGGTGGGTGATCGGGGCCGGGGTTGGTGTGCCGGTTCCGGTGGTGGGGTCGGGGGCGGTGGGGTGGGTGACCGGGACCCGGTTTGGTGTGGCGGGGTCGGGGGTGGTCAGGTTCGCCCGGTCCACGCCGAGGGAGCCGCTCATCGCGGGTCCGGTGGCGGTATGTGGTCGGTGGGGTGGGTGACCGGGACCGGGGTTGGTGTGCCGGTTCCGGGGATGGTCGGTTTTGCCCGGTTCAGGGCGGGGATGCCGCTCATCGCGGGTCCGGCGGCGGTATGTGGTCGGTGGAGTGGGTGACCGGGACCGGGATTGGTGTGCCGGTTCCGGGGGTGGTCGGTTTTGCCCGGTTCAGGGCGGGGAAGTCGCTCATCGCGGGTCCGGCAGCGGCACGTCGTCGCCCGGTCGGGTCACCAGGACCCGGGTCGGCACACCGGTCCCGGCGACGGCGGCGGCGAACTCGTGCGGCGGGTCGTGCAGCAGCCGCCGCATCCGCCTGCCGTGCCCGCCGGGCAGCCGGGGCAGCCCGGCGAGCGCCAGCGTCCCCCAGTGCACCGGCACCGCCACCCCCGGCCGGACGCGCTCGACGGCGGTGGCCGCGCGCACCGGGTCGAGGTGCCCGGGCCCCAGCGTCGGACCCCACCCCCACACCGGCAGCAGCGCCACGTCCACCTCGCGCAGGTCGGCCATCCCCGGGAACAGGTCGGTGTCGCCCGCCGCGTAGACCCGCTGCCCGGCGCCGTCGATCAGGTGGCCCATGGCCCGGGCCTGCGGGCCCCGGGTGGACCGCGGCCCCCACCGGTGCCCGGAGTGCTCGGCGGGGACACCGGTGATCCACAGGTCGCCGTGCTCCAGCTCCGCGCCCGGGGCCAGCTCGTCGACGTTGCGCACGCCCTTCGCCCGCAGCCAGTCGCCCGCCCCGCGCGGCACCACCACCCGCACGTGCGGGCTGAGCAGCCGCAGCGACGGCAGGTGCACGTGGTCGCCGTGCAGGTGCGACAGGAGCACCAGGTCCACGTCGGCGCGGTCGGCCGGGGTGCTGGGCGCGCTCACCCGCGCCAGCGCCGACACCCGGTCGGTGAGCACCGGGTCGGTCAGCACGACGTGCCCGGCCAGCTCCACCCGCACGGTGGAGTGCCCGACGAACCGCAAGGCGAGTGGACCCACCCGGCCAGTATCCCCACCGGAGCGGCCGGGGGCACTCCCGCGCCGCCGAGGGGCACCCCGGTTCACCCGTCCGGTTCCGGTCCTCCACCGGGGACCGCGCCCCGCCGCCCGGGTCCGGTCGCGCGGCGGGAAGGGTTGGACGGGAGCGGGTTCACCGCCGTCGACGGGCCGCAGCGCAACGTGACGGCCGTGCTGTCGGGTGCGGGGGACCGGGCGATGGTCAGCTACCGGGACCCGGCGGTGGAACCGCCGCTGGGGGAACTGGTGGCCGCCCACCGCCCGCGCGTGCTGCTGCTGCCCATCCTGCGCCACGGCGCCGGGGTGGCGCGGGCACTGGGGAGGGCGCGGGCGGCGGGGTCGCTGGTGTTCATGGACTGCCAGGACGTGCCGGTGGCGCTGGGGGCCGTGCGGGACGTCCTCGCCCAGGTGGACGTGTTCGCGCCCAACGCCGAGGAAGCGCTGCGGCTGACCGGGGCCGCTACCGTCGAGGACGCCGCGCGGGTGCTGGCGGAGGTGGTGGGGACGGTGGTGGTCAAGCGGGGCGCGGACGGCGCGTTGGCGTTGCGGGGCAAGGAGTTCTGCGCGCTGCCCGCGCCCGCGGTGGACGTCGTGGACACCACCGGCGCCGGGGACTGCTTCGACGCCGGGTTCGTGCACGGGCTGCTGGGCGGGGCCGACCTGCGCACGTGCCTCGCGCTGGCGGTCGCCTGCGGGTCGGCGTCGGTGACCGGGGTCGGCTCCAGCGCCGCGCCCACCCGCGCGCAGGCCGCCGAACGGGTGAGCGGCGGGTGATCGTCGTCGCACCACGGGTGGGCGGGCCCGGGCGGTGTCCTAACGTGAAGCGGCTTCACCCGGGGGTCTTGTCCTGGTCACCGGGCGTTCGCTTGACTGGGGGCGACGATGCCGGTGCTGGTCACGGACCTGGACGGGACGCTGCTGGCCGGGACGCCCGCCGAGCGCGCCGCGCTGCTGGCGGCGCTCACCCCGGACATCACCGTCGTGTTCGCCACCGGGCGCGGGCGGGCCTCCGTCGCCGAGGTGCTGCGCGACCCGCTCGTGCCCCGGCCCGCCTGGGTGATCGGCGACGTGGGCGCGACGGTGTACGACGGGTCCCTGAGGACCGTCCCCGAGGTGCAGGACCTGCTGCGCCGGGGGTGGCCGGGGGCGGCGCGCGTGCGGGCCGCGCTGCGCGGTTTTCCGTTGGCGTACCAGGAAGGCGTGCCGCAGGAGGGGCGCTGCTCCTACCTCGCCGAGGAGGTCACCGCCGAGCTGGTCGAGGCGGTCCGCGCGCTCGGGTGCGACCTGCTGCACTCCGGTGGCCGCTTCCTCGACGTGCTCCCGCGCGGGGTCGACAAGGGCGCCGCGCTGCGCGCCCTGGCCGCACACCGGGGGTGGTCGATGACCGACGTCCTGGTGGCCGGTGACTCGCTCAACGACCTGTCGCTGTTCACCACCGGCGCGCGCGGTGTGGTCGTGGGCGGCGCCGAACCGGGCCTGACCGCCGCCGTCGGCCCCGGCGCCACGCACCGCCCCGGGCAGGCCGGGGCGGCGGCGATCCTCGCCGAACTGCGCGCCCTGGGCTGGGTCGACGACCGCGGGCCGCTGGTCGTCGGCTACCACCGGCCCCCGGTCGTGCCCACGCCGGGCGGGTGGCGCCCACCCGGCAGCCCCAACGGCATCCTGCCCACGCTGACCTCCCTGTTCGCCCAGGGCCTGGACGCGGTGTGGGCGACCACGGCCGTCCACACCCGCACCGACGACCACGGCACCGGCCTGCCGCTGGCCTTCCTGCCGCTGACCCGCGCCCAGTGGTCGGACTCCGTGCACCGCGCCTGCAAGGAAACCCTGTGGCCGGTCCTGGTGTCGCGCCCGGACCTGCTGCGGTTCGACGCGCGGGCGTGGTCGGTGCACCGCGGGGTCAGCGAGCGCTTCGCCGAGCACGTCAGCGCGCTCGCCCGGCCCGGGGTGGTGGTGTGGCTGCACGACTACAACCTCTGGCTCGTCCCCGGCCTGCTGCGCGCCGCCCGACCCGACCTGGTGGTGGGGCTGTTCCACCACACCCCGTTCCCGGAACCGGCCGTGTTCGACCGGCTCCCGGTGGCCGAGGAGGTCCGGGAGTCGCTGACCCGGTTGGACTGGGCGGGGTTCCACACCCGCGGTTTCGCCGAGAACTTCCGCCGCGCGGTCCCGGGCGGGCCCGCGGTCGGGGTGCACCCGCTGGGGATCAACCGGCCGCTGGTGGAGGACCTGGCCCGCGCGCACGCGCCGGGCCGGACCCCGCGCCTGGTGCTGTCGGTGGAGCGCCTCGACTACGCCAAGGCGCCGGTGGCCAAGGTCGACGCGGTCGACGAGCTGCTGCGCCGCCGCCCGGACCTGCGCGGCGAACTGGTCTTCCGGCTGGTGTGCCCGCCGCCGGAACCGGGCGTCACCGCCTACGACACCACCGGGCGGGACCTCGCGCGCCGGGTCGCCGAGGTGAACCGGCGGTGGTCCACCGGCACCTGGCGGCCGGTGGAGCACCTGCCCGGCCTGCCGTTCCCGGAGGTCGTCCGCCAGTACGCCGCCGCCGACGTGTTCTGGGTGACCTCGCTGCGCGACGGCATGAACCTCACCGCCCTGGAGTTCGTCGCCGCCCAGGTCGCCACCGGCGGCACCGGCGTGCTCGTGCTGTCCCGGTGCGCGGGGGCCGCCGAACGCCTCGCCGCGGGCGCACTGCTCACCGACCCGGCGTCACCGGAGGACCTGGTGTCGACAGTGGAAACCGCGCTCGCACTGCCCGTGCGGGAGCGGCGGGCCCGCCTGCGCCGCCTCGGCGCCGCCGTCGGGCACACCCGGCCGATCGACTGGGCGGCGGACGTCCTCGCCGCCACCACCGCGAGCCGCGCGCCCCGCCCTTCGTGGGCCGACGGGGTCAGCGCCTGCTGAGCTGCGGCGGGGTGCCCGCCGGGGCGTGGCGGTCCGCGCGGACCACGACCGCGGTGGCGTTGTCCTCGCCGCCCGCGGCTTCCGCGTCCGCCAGCAGGGTCGCCACCATCGCCTCCGGGGCGCCGGGGGAGCCCAGGACCTCCGCGATGCGGGTGTGCGCGACCTGCCCGGAGACGCCGTCGGAGCACAGCAGCAGGACGTCGCCGCCCGCCACGTCCAGCCGGAGCAGGTCCGGGGCGGGGCGGTCGAAGTGGCCGACGTAGCGGGTCAGGTGGCGGCGGGTCGGGTTGGTCGCGGGAGGACCGAACGGGGGCGGGCTGTGCACGGTGTCCAGCCAGGCCATGGTGTGGTCGGCGGTCAGCAGCTCCAGCAGGCCGCGGCGCAACCGGTACAGCCGCGAACCCCCGAGGTGCACCACCCAGAACCCGTCCGCGCACTCGGCCAGGGCGGTCAGCGCGCAGCCCGCGAAGGTGGTGTTCCCGGCGGCGTGCGTGGCGGCGCGCTCGTGGGCGGCGACCACGGCGGCGCGCAGCCCGTCCACGCCGCCACCCGCGTGCCCGATCAGCAGCTCCACCGCCGTGCGGCTCGCGTGGGCGCTGCCGGGGCTGGAGCCGAGGCCGTCGGCGACCACCGCCAGCAGCGGGCCCAGCCCCAGGTGCGCCACGTCGTGGTTGACCCGGCGGCGGCGACCGGTCCTGCTCCCGGCCGCCCCGCTCAGCGTGCTCACCTGCACGACGCCCCCCGTGGTTTTGTCGCGGGGTGTTCGCCCACCCGCCCGCGCGAGGTCGAAGAATACTAGGCATTCCGGACTTCGGGAGGCGGGGTCCGGTATATCACTCGATCCGTGCATTCGGGGCCGGGTGCAGGGGTTTTCCGCTGCACGGTGGGTGACGGGAATGATCTCGGAAAGCGAATTCGCCGACCCGGCCGGTTCGATTCTTCCGGATTTACCGGGCTGTTCGGGAATCCTTGACCACCGCGGAATCGCGGCGTCCGCCGCCCGGTCAGCCGCGGGGTTCGACCAGGGCGGCGAGGTTGGCCAGGGCCATCCGGGTCCCCGCCTCGTTGTCGGCGGGGGCGACGCTGTCGGGGAGTCCTTCGTGGACGATCGTGACCACGGTGGCGCCGCCCGACTCGGCCAGGCTGGTCGTCATCGTCATCACCCCGGCCAGGGCCGGGTCGTCGGTCTCGAACTCCAGCACCTCCACCACCCGCTCGCCGGGCACCAGCTCGGCGAAGTGCCCGCGGTAGGTGTCGGTGCCCGACGACGACTTGCCCGTCCCGTCCGGCACGTCGTAGGTCAGCGACACCCGGAAGGCGCCGCCCTCGCGGGCGTCGAACCCGTGCACGTGCCCGGTCATCCCGTCCGGCACGCGCCACCGCGCGACCGCGGCGGGGTCCAGCAGCGCCCGGTAGACCGCCGCGCGCGGTGCGTTGACCACCCGCGAAACCCGAGTCGAGTGCACGCGCCGACCGTACCGGTCCCGGGCGGACCGGAAAAGCGGGTGCGCGCGGGGCGGGGCGCGGCGCACCCTCTGCCCGTGACCGGACCTCCCGCCGCCCTCGACTCCCTGCGCGGCCTGGCGCTGGGCGACTGCTTCGGGCAGACCTGGTTCCGGCCGCTGGGCGACCTGCCGTCCCGCCGGGTCGCGCCGGGCCCCTGGCCGTGGACCGACGACACCGCGATGGCCCTGGTGCTGCACCGGGTGCTCGTCGAGCACGGGGAGGTCGACCGGGACGCGCTGGCGGCCGGGTTCGCCGCCGCCTACGCCCGCGACCCCCACCGCCACTACGGGGCATCGATGCACGACGTCCTCGCCGCCCTCGGCGCCGGGGTGCCGTGGCGCGCGGCCGCGGGGGCGGCGTTCGGCGGCGCGGGCTCGTGGGGCAACGGCGCGGCCATGCGGGTCGCCCCGCTGGGTGCCTGGTTCGCCGACGACCTCGACCGCGTGGCCGCGGCGGCGGTGCGGTCGGCCGAGGTCACCCACGCCCACCCGGAGGGGGCCGCCGGGGCGGTCGCGGTCGCCCTGGCCGCCGCCGTCGCCGCCGGTCGCGACACCCCCGGGGAGGGGTTGATCCCGGCTGTGCTGGAGCGGGTGCCCGCCGGGCGGGTGCGCGACGGGCTGCTGCGGGCGGCCCGCGTCGGCTTCGGCACCGACCCGCGCAACGCGGGCGGGACGTTGGGCACCGGCCGCCGGATCTCCGCCGCGGACACGGTCCCGTTCGCGCTGTGGTGCGCGGCCCGGCACCTCGACGACCTCGTCGAGGCGCTGTGGGCCACCGCCGCGGCGGGCGGTGACGTCGACACGACCTGCGCCGTCGTCGGCGGTGTCGTCGCCGCCCGCACCGGGCTCGACGGCGTTCCCGCCGACTGGCTCGACCGGTGCGAACCGGTCGGACCGTGAGGCCGGGGCGCGGTCGCGCCCGGTGATCCGGCAGCGGAACCCGGAGGGCGATTTCATCACGACGGGGTAACGGGCGTAACCCCGGTCGGCGGCGGAACGACACTTGCCTCCGAAGAGGACCGCTCGACCGCGCACCGTCCACTCCGGTCGGTGCGCGGTCGGTCACCTTGCCGCGCCGGGGATCGGGAACCCCGGGCGGCACCGCCGGGGCCGGGCTCCGGGTGGACCGTGTCGACGGGGAACCGTGAGGAGTCGTGCCGTGCCGTACCTGACCGACCTCGCCCAGGCCGCGCGGAAGTCCGGGCTGCGCGTCGTGGAGTGCGGCTCGTGGACCGGCCGCGGGCACGGCCCGATGTCCTCGGTGAAGGGCGTTGTCTGCCACTGGACCGCCACCGGTCCCGCCGTGCGCCCCGGCGAGGACTACCCGTCGCTGGGCATCGTGCGCGACGGTCGCGCCGGTCTGCCCGGACCGCTGGCCAACCTCGGCCTCGGCCGCGACGGCACGGTCTATGTCATCGCCGCCGGGCTGGCCTACCACGCCGGGGAGGGCTACCTCGCGGGCGTCGGGGCCAACGGCAACGCCAACCTGGTCGGCATCGAGTGCGAGGGCTCCGGCACCTGGCCCGCCGCGCAACTGGCCGCCTACCCCCGGCTGTGCGCGGCGCTGTCGGCGCACTACCGGTTCCCCGCCGCCCGGGTCATCGGCCACTCCGAGTGGACCAGCCGCAAGATCGACATCAACACCTGGCCGGGCGGCATGGCCCGGTTCCGCGCCCAGGTCGGCGCTCCGCCCACCCCCACCCCGCCCCAGGAGGACGGTTTCTTGTCCGCACTCTCCAGCTCCGAGCAGCGCGCCCTGTTCAACCGCGTGTTCGGCTTCTGCCGCCAGCGCTGGTTCGTCACGGGTCCGAACGGCCCCCGCGAGGTGGCCGAGGGCACCAAGGGCGCGACCCCGGCGACCGCCCTGGACACCCTGGACGGCAACTACCTCGTCGAGCGCATCGCCGCCGCCGAGGCCGCCGCCGAGGCCGGTGCCACCATCGACCACGCCCGCCTCGCCGCCGAGCTGACCGCCCGCGGCGGCCTCAAGGTGGAGATCGACTACGCCGCCCTGGCCAAGGCCGTCAACGACGACGCCGCCCGCCGGATGGTGGGCTGATGGCCGCCGAACCGAGCCGCACCGAACCGAGCCGCACCGAACCGAGCCGCACCGACCTGCGCCGCACCGACCTGCGCCGCGCTCTGGCGCGCACGCTGGCCACCGAACCCGCCCGCGTCGCCGAGGCGGCCCGGCTGGCGCTGGTCGCCGCCACCGCCGCGGCCTGGGTCGGCACCGCCAACCCCCGGGTGCGCGCCGCCGTGGCCGCAGGCGCGCTGCTGGCCTCCACCGCCGCCACCCGCCGGGTCCGCGCCGCGGTCACGCCCGTGGCCAAGCTCGACGGCTGCGCCCTCGTGCACGAGCACACCCCGTGACCCCGGGGGCAGCGGCTCAGCCGGTCTCGGTGGGCCGCTGCCTGCGCGGCAGGGCGAACCCGACCACGAAGATGAGCGCGGCGGCCACCAGCAGGGACCAGAAGGTGTCGGAGTAGGCCGACTCCGCGGTCCCCGAGGCCAGGTTGCGTTGCAGGACCAGGGCGACGATCGCGATGCCGAAGGCCGCGCCGAGCTGGTGCAGGACCATGGCGGCGCTGGTGGCGCGGGGGACCGCGTCACCGGGGACCGTGCGGTAGAGCGAACCCATGGTCGGGGCGCCGACGCAGCCGACGCCGAAGCCCGCCAGGAAGGTCCACGGGATCAGCCAGCCGACCGGCGTGGTGGGGCCCGCGGTGATGAACACGACGGCGGTGGCGGCGATCAGCAGACCGCCGAACGGGGCCAGGACCCGGGCGCCGAGGCGGTCGACGTACTTGCCCGCGACCGGGTTGCCCACCAGCGCGCCCAGCCCCAGCGGGGCGAGCAGGAGCCCCACGGCGAGCGGGCCGTAGGAGCGGATCTCCTGGTAGTACAGCGGGATGAGGAACAGCAGGGAGAACAGGACGACCCCGAGGACCGTCATGCCGATCGCGCTGGCGGTGTAGGTCCAGCGGGCGAACAGGCGCGGGTCGATCAGCGGGGTGCCGTTCATCCGCAGCGCGTGCACCAGGTAGGCGATCAGGAACACCGCGCCGACCACCAGCCCCAGCACCACCGGGGCGCTGCCGAAGCCGCTGCCGTCCCCGGCCCGGGACAGGCCGAACATCAGCCCGACGCTGGCCGGGCACAGCAGCGCGATGCCCAGCACGTCGACCTTGGCGGGCGCACCCCCGTCGCCCGCCCCCGGTGAGTCGGCGGGCAGGTAGCGCACGGCGAAGGCGATCGCGGCCAGGCCCAGCGGCACGTTGATCAGGAACAGCCAGTGCCAGTCGAGGTTGGCCAGGATCGTCCCGCCGAGCAGGGGGCCCAGCACCGGACCGACGGTGACGGCGCCGAGCAGCCCCATCAGCCTGCCGATGCGGGCGGGCCCCGCCGCGCGGACCAGCAGCGCCAGCATGATCGGTTCGAGCATCCCGCCGCCGAGGCCCTGCACCACCCGGAAGGCGATCAGGCTCGGCGCCGACCAGGCCAGGCTGCACAGCACCGACCCGACGAGGAACGCCACCAGCCCGGTGAGCCACATCCGCTTGCCGCCGAAGCGGTCGATCAGCCACCCGGCCAGCGGGGTCACCACCGCCACCGCCAGGAGGTAGCCGGTGGCGACCCACTGGATGGTCTCCAGCCCGGTGCCGAACTCGGTGCGCAGGGTGTCCACGCCGACGTTGACGATGGTCGCGTCCAGGAAGGCCATCATCCCGCCCAGGACCATGACCAGCACGAGCCGCAGGAACGGCCAGTCGAAGTCGGTGGGGTGCGCCGTCTCGCCGGTCGTCTCGGCCGTCGTTTCGGTCGTTCCGGGGACGTCGGACATGGATCACTCCGGTGCGGTGGGGGTCGGTTTCCGTGCCGGGGCGCTCACGCAGGGTGCCCGGCGGGGCGGACGAACCATACCGGGTTCGCCCGCCCGCGGTCACCGGAAGGTCCGGACCACCTCCTCGTACAACCGGGTGATCTCCTCGGCGGGGTCGGCCGGGGGGCGGGCCGGGACCAGGATCACGTGCGCGGCGCCCTGGTCGCGGAACTCCGCCACCCGGTCGACGACCGCCCCGTAGCCGCCGAAGGCGTAGATGTCGGCGGTGGCGAAACCCGGCTTGTGCCTGCGGACCTCGTCGTCGAGCTGCTCGGTGAGCCAGTCCTGGCCGTCCAGCTCGGGGGGCACGTACACGACCTGGACCGCGTGCGTGACCTCCTTGCGCCCGCCGCGCTCGGCCACCAGCCCGTCGATCATCGCCCGCCGGGCGCCGAACTCGGCGGGGGCGATGAACGACGGCACCCAGCCGTCGGCCAGGGCGGCGACCCGGCGGGCCGCCCTGGGCGAGTGGCCGCCGAGCCAGACCGGGGGCCTGGGCCGGGAGTCGTCGGCGTCGAAGTGGGCCGCCATGTCGGTGAGCAGGCCCTCCATCGCCTTGGCCGCCTCCCTCGGGTCCGGGATCAGCGCCTCGCGCGGCCCACCGAGGCCGAGCTGGGCGACGAACCGGCCCGAGGACGCCGCGGCCAGGCCGCTGAGCCGCTCGGCCAGCGGCAGCGGGGGCATCCCCGCCGCCACCAGCACGTGCGGGCCCACGACCAGCCGCTCGGTGCGGGTCACGGCCTCGGTGAGCAGGTCCAGCACCGGTGGCAGGGCGCCGTTGGTGTTGTAGAGCCAGGCCGAGTCGTACCCGACCCGCTCGACCTCGGCCAACAGCTCCCAGAGCCTGCTCGCGTCCGGGTCGGCGCGCAGCATGGTGCCGAAGCAGAACCCGAACTCCATCACCGCTCCACCGGCCGGTAGAGCGAGATGTGCGAACGGCTCTCGGCCAGGAACGGCCTGCTGCGCGCCCAGTCGCCCCACCGCTCGGCCAGCCGCATCCCCGCCAGCTCGCACATCAGGTCCAGCTCGCAGGTCGAGGTGAGCCGCAGCGCCATCGGGTTGAGCCGGGTCTCGCCGTCGCGCACGATCACGTGCTGGGCGAAGTAGTGCTGGTGCACCGGGTCGTACTGGGCGGCGAGCAGGTGCAGCTCGTCGGAGGTCATCCGCAGGATCTCCAGCCCGGGGCGGATGAACACCGCCGGGTTGGCCTCCTCCAGCACCAGCACGCCGTCGGGCGCCAGGTGCTTGGCGACGTTGCGCAGGCACTGCTGCTGGGTGTCGGCCCCGGCGAGCTGCAACAGCGAGTTGACCACCAGCACGACCTTGAACCGGCCGGTCACCGGCAGGTCGATGAAGTCGCCGAGCACCGTTTCCACCCGGCCGTCGGGGTCCTTGGCCCGCAACTGGGCGAGCATCGGCTCGGAGATGTCCACGCCGGTCACCTTGACCCCGCGCTCGGCCAGCGGCAGCGCCACCCGCCCGGTGCCCACGCCCAGCTCCAGCACCGGGCCGCCGTCGGCCAGCTCGACCACCGTGTCCACGGTGTCGTCCGGCGTCCAGTTGCTGTGCACCCGGTCGTAGATGTCGGCGATCCGGTCGCCGTAGGTGGACTGCTGGTATCCCTGCACCGTCACTCCGCCTTGCGGGCGGCGGCGATGATGTGCGTGCCGCCGTCGATGTTGCCGGGGGCGCGGCAGGCCTGCAGTTCCCAGCGGGTGAAGGCGGCCATGACCTCCGGGTCGGCCAGCAGCGACTCGTCGAGCAGCGGGGTGTCGGCGGACAGGAAGTTCGACGCCGAGGCGGTGACGATCTCGCAGCCGCGCGAGGTCAGATGCGTGCGCAGCTCGTCCCAGGTGAAGAAGTGCGTGGTCAGCAGCTCGAAGTCGGCCTGGACGCCCGCGATGTCACCGGTGGCCACCGCCTGGTCGATCGCCCCGAGCTGCCCGCCCGCGGCGACCATCGGCAGGATGGCGTTGAGGCCCGCCCGCAGGTAGCCGTAGCGGGAGGTGACGCTGACGATCACGGTGCCGCCGGGGCGCACCAGCCGGATCAGCTCGTCGAACGCCTCCGGGATGCGGTCGAGCACGCAGCTCAGCACGCTGCCCACGCACACCACGGTGTCGAAGCCCGCCGACGGGAAGCGGCTCAGGTCGACGATGTCGGCCTGGTGCCAGCCGGTGACGTTGCCCGCCAGGCCCGCCTCGGTGACCTTCTCCTTGTTGAAGGCCAACTGCACGTCGGACAGGTCGCACACGGTGACCTCGGCGCCCGCCTTGGTCAGCTCCAGGGTGAACCGGCCCGGACCGGCGCCCGCCTCCAGCACCCGGTCGCCCGGCTTGACCAGCTCACCCAGGATGGTGCGGTGGATCTGGTAGTTGATCCGGTTCTCGAACGAGCTCTCCAGCCGGTTCCACTCGTTGGCGCCCCAGTTGTTGTAGAAGGAGCGGGTGGTCTCGGGCTGGTACATCGCCGAAGTCATGACTCTCCTCGATCTGGTTTACGGACTGTCCGAACGGGGTGGTCAGCGGGTGTTGGCCGCGTGGTAGGCCAGGTCGCGGCTGCCCAGGCGGATGCGGCTGCCGGAGGCGACGGTGAACGGCTGCCCGGGGGCCAGGCGCACCCAGGTGGCGCTGTCGGGTTCGCGGACGTGGGTGCCCTGCGGGTGGCCGCGGTCGACGACGGTCACGTC
Source organism: Actinokineospora spheciospongiae (assembly GCF_003182415.1). Lineage (NCBI taxonomy): Bacteria > Bacillati > Actinomycetota > Actinomycetes > Pseudonocardiales > Pseudonocardiaceae > Actinokineospora > Actinokineospora spheciospongiae. The sequence goes on from NZ_QHCP01000001.1 coordinate 143,611, forward strand.
CCACTCGCTCAGGGCGATGTCGGCGTGGGAGTCGGCGAGCAGCCCGGTGCCGTCGGCGACGGCCAGGGCGACCGCCTGCCCGGTGCGCACCTTGTCGTCGTGGTGCGGCGCGGTGCCCAGCACCACGTCGCGGTCGAGCACGTGCGAGGCGCCGTCGTCGCCGATCAGGTAGCCCAGCGGCGGGCGCGGGCCCTGCCTGGGCTCGTGGGTCAGGCCGTGCATCGCGGTGCCGCAGGCCGCGCAGTAGCGGGCGTCGGGGCGGTTGAAGTGCCCCTGCTGGCAGTTGATGCCCCAGACCATCGGGGTGTTCGCGGCGGAACCCCCGGCGGACTGGGCGGTGGTGGGCGAACCGGGCAGGGACTGGAACCCGCCGCCACCGTCGGTGGAGCCGCCCCCGGCGGTGGCGGGCGTGCGGCGGTACAGCAGCTTGCGGGTGGGCGGGACCTTGCCCAGCAGGAGGGTGCCCAGGCTGATCAGCACGGCGACCACGCCCAGGTCGATGGCCAGCGCGACCTCGTCGACCACGTACCCGTCGGGCAGCAGCAGGGTCTGCGCGCCGTAGGCCAGCGCCGCCTCGGGCACGGCCTGGGCCAGCAGGAACGCCACCGGCCAGTCCTTGGCCGAGCGCCTGCGCTGGAGGGTGTCGAAGATGAAGTCCCACACCACCGCGCCGAGCACGAACAGCAGGCCCAACCCGATGAAGGTGGACAGGTAGACGTCCTCCAGCGGGGCGAAGCCGACCGGCAGCACGAACCCGAGCAGCAGGGTGGCCAGGCCGCCGACGATCGCGGTGCTGATCAGCCGGGCGCCGATCCGCGAACCGTAGGAGGGGGTGGGTGCGCCGGTGGCGGCCTCGGTGTCGGACCGGTTGCCCTGGTCGAGCCAGTCGGGGGTGCCGCCGGACCGCGTGGGCTGCGGCCGGGCGCCGGAGGTCGGGAACACCGGCGGTCCGCCGGTGAACGACGGCGCGGCGGTGTGGACCTGCCCGGTGGGCGGGGACTGCACCGGCGTCGGCCGGGTCATGGGCTGCGACATCCGGTGCGACACGGGCTGGGGAGCCGGCTGCGACCCCGACTGCGACATCGGTTGCGACATGGGTTGCGACGCCGGGGGAGCGGGCGGTGCGGCGGTCATGGTGCCGGTGCCGCCGTTGCCGCTCGCCTGGGCGTCGTGCTCGGCAGCCATCGGGGCCACCTCGGTGGGCCGGGCGGGGGGCTCGGCGCCGTCGCGGTGCAGCACCAGGCCGCCGCCGGAGACCAGGCCGTTGCGCAGCGACAGCGAGGCCGTGTCGGTGCTGATCTGCTCGCCCACCCCGCGGATCGACAGCGAGCCGATGCCGTCCGGGGCGTCGTAGCGGCGCAGGCCGCCGCCCGGCTGACCCCACACCCGCAGCTCCGCGGTCGGGCTGTCGGCGGAGACCTCCAGCGGGCCGTGCAGGTAGACGTGCACCCGCTCCCCGGTCTCCACCACGGCGGCGAACACCGAGGCGGACTCGGTCGGGCCCGGGGCGGCGAACATCGCCTCCAGCCGGGGGCCCAGCTCGGCGCCGTCGCTGAACAGGCCGATCAGCTTGTCGTGGGCGTTGGCGCCCGCGTCGGGCCGGTCGTCCCCGGCCAGCAGCAGGACCGAGGTGGGGAACCGGCCCACCAGCCCCGGGCCCGGCCGCACGGCCACCTTGAAGTCGTCGAGTTTCACAGCAGTCTCCCAGCACGGAATCGCCAGCGGACCGACACCACGCGCAACGGCCCGTGCAGGCAGAGGAACACCACGAGCCAGGTCGTGCCGAAGTGGATGAGGAACGGGGTGGCGCGCACGTCGAAACCGAGGACGTCGCGCAGCAGGAAGAAGACGACCACACCCTCCGGGATGCCCTCCAGCAGGGTGAACATCGCGGGCCAGTCCTTCTCCCAGCGGAACTGCTGCAGGAACTGGTAGAGCGGTTCCCACAGCACCAGGCCCACCGCCGCCGTCACCCCGATGGCGGCGAAGGTGCCCGCGTAGGTCTCCCGCGTGGTCGCGAACCCGACCGGCAGCAGCGGGGTGAGCAGCAGTGTCCACAGCAGACCGGCGGTGGCCAGGACGAACAGCCGCGACTGCCAGCGGCCCAGCAGCGTCGGGGTCACGGGGTCACCCCCCGCATGAAGCGCCACCACTGCGCGATCGAGCGGCCGGAGCCGATGCGCTTGCCGAAGCCCATTTCCGCGAGCTGGTCGGCGGTGCGCAGCGAGGCGTACTGCACGCCGAGCAGCGAGTCGGCCGGGGCGTAGTAGGCGCCCTCGGTGATCGCGCCCGCGGCGAACATCCGGCCCGAGCCGCTGCGCGCCGAGCGCACCTCGAAGCCCGGGCTCACGTCGAGCCTGCCCAGCACGTTGCGGTCCACCCCGGTGACCTCCACCAGGTCGTTGAGCAGCCGGTGCGAGCGCAGGTCGCCGATCAGCCCGGTCGCGTCGACCAGGAAGTCGGCGTCGAGCGAGCGCAGGCCGCCGCCCTTGGTGTCGCGGTAGACCACGCCGAGCCGCCCGTCCCCGACCCGGTCGACCCGGTCGATGACCCCGGCGACGGTGGTGTAGACGCCGTCGCGGCGGGCGGCGGCGAGCTGCTTCTGCCAGCCCTTGCGGTAGGGGGTGGTGGTGCCCTCCAGGGTCTCCCAGAGCCGCTTGCGCTCCTCGCCCTCCAGCCGCTCCATGCGCATCTTGAGCTGACCGCCCCAGGAGGCCTTCGGCCAGTTGAAGCCCTGGTGCGCCCAGCCGTTCTTGCCGCGGCGGCGCATGAACCGCGACGGGCCGTGCGGGCCCTCCACGTAGGTGCGCAGCACGTGCACGATCCTGGTCTGCGCGCCCAGCTTCTCGCGGTCGTTGAGCAGCCGGTGGATGATCGCCGAGGCCGCGATGCCGCCGCCGCGCAGCACCACCGTGCCCGGGCGGGCCACCAGGTCGTCGTAGACCTGCTCGTGCGGCTCGTAGGCGTTGACGAAGCGGTACCCGTTGCCGTGCTGGGAGCGGAACTGCTGCATGTCCGGCAGGAACCGGATGCTCGGCCAGCCGACCGCCAGGTGCACGTACGCGCTGCGGTAGATGATCCGCTGCTTGCGCGCGCCCTGGGTGGTGAACACGGTGAAGTAGCCGCCAGCCGCGCGCTTGCGGACCATCCTGGCCTGCCCGTGCGCCACGCAGTCCCAGTAGCCGATCCGGTCGGCCTCGCGGCGCATCCCCTCGAAGACCTCACCGGCCAGCGGCGTCCAGTAGTCGGTCAGCACGTTCTCGGTCAGCACGTTCCACAGTGGAGCGATGAAGCCGCTGACGCTGCGCGAGTGGAAGGCCCGCCGCGCGGCGTAGCTCGGGAAGCCCCAGAGGTTGTCCGGCATCGAGGACGCGTCCGAGCGGATGCGGTAGTGCGGCGGGAGCTGGGAGACGCCGGTGAGGTAGGCGTAGTTCTCCCAGGGGTGGCGCAGGTTCGTGAGCACCTTCACCTGGTTGGTCGGCACCCCGGCGATGCGCAGCACGTCGACCATGGTGAACGAGCCCATGCCGCCGCCGACGGTCACGAACGGCACGTCCACCACGGGGATGCCCGAGGCCGCGACGAGTTCGTCCGTCCACACCGGAGTGCGCTGGAGCTGGTCTGGCAGGTCGGGGGTCCGGTCGTCCCAAACCGGTCGCGCCGGGGGCGCGGACACCCTGCTTTCGTCTGTTGTGGACACGGTCTCACACCTTCGGCGAAGTGGTCGGCCGCCGCGCCCTTCTCGGGTCCTGCGTCGACCGGGTGGTTGTGACTGTCCCGCTCGGAATCGAGCTAACCACGGGCCCCGGATTCGGTACAGGGGCCGGGTTTCCGATGTAGGGTAGGGTGTTCTGGTGTCGTGCGGGAGGGAGGCGCGGTGGACACGCCCCACGTTCCCGGGTACCGCGTGCACGGCGAGATCGGCGGCTCCGGCATCAGCGTGGTGTACCTGGCCGAGGACCTGCTGCTCGCCCGCCGGGTCGCGATCAAGCTGCTGCGCCCCGCCGTCGCGCACGAGGACAGGCTGCGCGCCCGCTTCCTCGGTGAGGCGCGGATGGCGGCCGGGCTGGACCACCCGCACATCACCCGGGTGCTCTCGGCCGGGGAGGCGGGCGGGTCGCTCTACGTCGTCCTGGCCTACGTGCACGGCTCGGACCTGCAGAGCCTGCTCGACGAGGAGGGGCCGTGCACCCCGGCGCGGACTGCGGAGGTGGTGGGCCAGGTCGCCTCGGCCCTCGACCACGTGCACGCCTGGGGGCTGGTGCACCGCGACGTCAAGCCGCGCAACGTCCTGGTGGCCACCCGGGCGGGCGGGCACTGCTTCCTGAGCGACTTCGGCATCGCCACCCCGGCGCGCACCCCGGGCACCGCCGCGCAGGCCCGCCCGGAGCGCTCCGCCGGGTCACCCGGCTACGGCGCCCCCGAGCAGCTCGCGGGGCTGCCCGCCGACCACCGCGCCGACGTGTACTCCCTCGGCGCGCTGGTGCTGGCCTGCGCCACCGGGGTGGAGCCGTGGCGGCTGGAGGAGGAGCCCGGGTTGCGCGAACGGGTGCACGCCGCGCTGCCCGGGGACGGCGCGGCCCTGTCGGCGGTCATCCGGCGGGCCATGGCCCCGCGCCCGGAGGACCGCTTCGCCACCTGCGGCGAACTGGCCACCGCGGTGCGCCGGTGGGCCGACGCACCGCGGTAGCCGACGATCAGCCCCTGGCCTGCTTGTCCGCCAGGGTCTCGTCGGCGGACATCGCGTCGTGCGCGACCTCGTCCGGCGCGGGATCCTCTGGCGTCTCCGGGGCCGTGTGGCGCTTGAGCGCCCTGGGCAGCGTGACCGCCACCAGCAGGGTGAACACCACGCCGCCGCCGCCCGCGATCATCAGCGTGGTCGGGGCGTCCGTGGCGTCGAGCAGCAGACCGCCGCCGACGTAGGAGATCGCCGCCGCCACCCCGATGGCGCCGTAGAGGTTGCCGAAGACCCGGCCGAGCAGGTTCGGCGGCACCATCCGCTGCAACATCGTCGAGGACGCCACGTCCATGCCCGCGATGCCCAGGCCGCGCACCGCCTGCACGGTGAACGCCGCGGCCACCGACCAGGCCAGGCCGGTCAGGAAGTTGCCCGCGCTGCTCACCAGGAACCCGGCGACCAGCAGGGTCGGCATGGCCATGGACGAGCTGTAGCGGGTCAGCAGCGCGTACCCGACCAGCAGGCCGATGCCGACCGCGCCCAGCAGCAGGCCCACCGAGGAGTCCCCGGACATCAGGTCCTCCTTGGCCAGCAGCACCAGCGCCACGTCGTCGACGCCGTTGAACGCCACCACCGCGCAGAAGCCCAGCGAGATGATCCGGATCGCCGGGGTCCGCAGGATGTAGCCCAACCCCACCTTGGCCTGGGTCAGCAGCGTGCCCTGGTCGGCGTCGGGGTCCGGCACCGGCGGCATCGGCTTGGTGGCCAGCAGCACCACCGCCGAGAGCAGGAACGACGCCGCGTCGACCAGCAGCACGCCGCGGATGCCCAGGAACGGCAGCATCGCCGCGGCCAGCAGCGGTCCGAACGCCTCGGCGCAGTTCGAGCCGAAGCCCACCGCCGAGTTGGCCGTCTCCAGGTCGCGCTCGCCCACCATGGACGGGATGGCCGCGCGGGAGGCGGGCTGGAAGATCTGCGAGGCGATCGCCCGCAGGCCGACCAGGGTCAGCAGCAGCGGCAGCGGCGGCAGGGCCAGCGCGATCATCAGCACCAGCACGCCCTGGGCGATCTCGCACATGATCATCACGCGGCGCAGGTCGAACCGGTCGCTGATCGCCCCGGTGAGCGGGCTGATCAGCGACGGAACGAAGTCGCCCACCAGCAGCAGCAGTGCCACCGCCAGGCCCTGGCCGGTCGTGTTGGCCACGTGCAGCATCAGGGCGACGAGGCTGAGCGAGTCACCGCCGTAGGACACCACCCGCGCGGTGAACAACGCGCGCAGCGGCCTGTTGGTCCGCAGCAGGCGGGTGGCGCTCGGCGTCCCCGCCTCGGTGTCGGCTGTTGGCATGTCCTAGTTCTCCCGCGCGTCTGGTTCGACCGGCTCACCGAAAGTACCGGCCCGGTTCCGGTGGGTGCACCCCTGGGGTCCGATCACGGCGCTGCCACCCGTTCGGCCCCCATCGCCCGTCGCAGGCTGAGCGGGCGCAGGTCGGTCCAGTGCGCCTCGATCCAGTCCAGGCACTCCTCCTCGGGACCGGCCACGCCCACCGGGGTCCAGCCCGCGGGCGGTTCCCGGTCGGCGGGCCAGATCGAGTACTGCTCCTCGTGGTTGACCACCACCTGCACGCGCGGCCCGGCGGTGTGTTCTCGCGTGCTCACGGCCGTTCCCCTCCCGGTGCGCGGCTCACTTGCCCGCGCGCTTGGTCTTGCCGCCGCCGCCGTTGTTGAGCAGCACCGACATGTCGCTGGAGTTGTGGTTCACCGTGACCAGGTCGGTGGCGCCGTCGCCGTCGACGTCCAGGGCGGCGATGCCCCCGCGCGGGTCGTCGCCCACGTCGGCGAGCGCGCCCTCGCTGAACCGGCCCGCGCCGTCGCCGCGCAGCACGCTCACGTCGTCGGTGGTGGAGTTGTTCGTCGCCAGGTCCAGGTACCCGTCGCCGTTGAGGTCCACCGCCAGCAGGCCCGCCGGGGCGCCGCCGTTGACCGGGTAGCGGCGGGGGTCGGCGAACTCGCCCTCGCCCTCGCCGAGGAACACCGACACGTCGTTGGAGCCGTAGTTGGCGACCGCCAGGTCCACGTGCCCGTCGTCGTCGAGGTCGGCCACCGCCAGGCCCGCCGGGTCGTCGGCGGTGGTGATCACCTCGGGGGCGCGGAAGGCGCCCTTGCCGGTCCCGTAGAGGATCGACACGTCGTGCGAGCCGAAGTGCCCGATGATCAGGTCCAGCACGCCGTCCTCGTCGAGGTCGGCGGCCAGCAGCCGGATCGGGGCCGCCGGGGTGGGGGTGTTGACCGGCTCGGCGAAGGCGCCCTTGCCGTCGCCCATCAGCACCGAGATGTCACCGCCCTTGTAGTTGCTGGTGACCAGGTCCAGCGACCCGTCGTCGTCGAGGTCGACGGCCAGGATGCGGTTGGGGTCCTCACCGGTCGGGAACTGCGTCGGGTTGGCGAACTTGCCCGACCCGTCGCCGAAGACCACGGTGACCATGCCCTTGCCGTAGTTGGGGACCGTGGCGTCGAGGTTGCCGTCGCCGTCGAAGTCGCCCACGCCCACGTCGGCCGGGTTGATGCCCACCTCGGAGTTGATCGGCTCGGCGAAGCCGCCCTTGCCGTCGCCCAGCAGCACCGACACGGTCGTGCTGAGGAAGTCGCCGGTGATCACGTCGGTGATCCCGTCGTCGTTGATGTCGGCGGTGGCCGTGGAGGCCGGGCCGCCGCCGATGTCGAGGGTGGACGCCGCGGCGAAGTCCACCTCCTCGGGCAGGGCGCAGCCGACGGCGGTCAGGCCCGCGGCGCACGCGACGGCGGCCAAGCGCAGCTTGCGGCGCACGGTGGTGTTCATCGCTTCTCCAGTTCTTCTTCGGTGTTGTCTTCCCCGGCGAGGTCGGCGGTGTCGATGCCAGCGGAGGCCTCTTCGAACAGCCGGACCATCAGGGGGTCGTTGACCTTGCCCGCCGCGTACTCGGCGGCGAAGCGGCGGTGGTACTCGGCGAACCAGTCGGCCCGCTCGTGCAGGAACAGCACGTCGTGCGGGGCCATGTGCCGGATGACGAAGCAGGGCACCGGCCCGGTGGACACCTCGAACCCGGGGTTGCGCACGGCGGTCTCCGGGCAGCCCTCGTAGAACTGCCCGAGCATCGCCCCGCCCAGGACCATGTCGGTCTTCACGTCGCGGTGCACCCGGTCGAGCAGGGGGTAGTGCTCGTCGTCGATCGAGGGGAGCACGATCACCAGGCTGCGCTGCCGCCGCGCCGCCGCGGAGGCGGGCGTGGTGGCGATGAACTCGGCCAGGTAGTCGCGCAGCAGCGCGGCGATCACGTCGGTGTCGGAGCCGTCGATCTCGTCGTGCAGCACGATCCGCACCTGGTCGGTGCGCAGCGACTGCGGGACGAACGGGCACACCGGTCCGCTGCGGCCCAGCCGGGGGTGCGGCATGGAGATGTAGTCGCGCAGCCAGTCGAGGATCGTGCTCGCGTGCCGCAGGTCGGTCAGCGACACCGGGCTCTTGGGGGCGGGTTGCGCTCCCGGTCGGGGGGCGTCGGCTCTCATCGTGGGTACCTGGTCCTTGTCGGGTCAGACGGGCATCAGCAGCGGGGTCGGCGCTGGGACGGGGGTCAGCGCGATGGCGGGCTTGGTCCCGGTCGGCTGGTTGGGCAGCGGGTCGAGGCGGAAGCGCTGGGCGACCCTGGTCAGCACCAGGTCGCCCTCCAGTTGGGCGAAGGTGTTGCCGACGCACTGGTGCGCGCCCGCGCCGAACGGGAAGTAGGCGAAGCGGTGCCGTTCCTCACCGGAGAGCCAGCGCTCGGGGAGGAACGCGTCGGGGGTCGACCACACGTCGGGGTGGCGGTGGGTCACGTACGAGGACACGATCGTCCGCGCCCCGGCGGGCAGCACGTGCCCGCCGACGTCCAGCGGCTCGTCGAGCACCCGGCGCAGCGCCCACGCGGGCGGGTAGAGCCGCAGCGCCTCGCGGACGGCGGCGCGCGGCACCCGCAGCTTCCGCAGCAGGTCCCCGGTCGGGTCCCGCTGCCCCACCACGTCGTCCACCTCGGCGCGCAGTTGCTCGGCCACCTCGCCGTTGAGGCTGAGCAGGTGCAGCGCCCAGACCAGCGCGGTGCCGGTGGTCTCGGTGCCCGCGATGAAGATGGACAGCACCTCGTCCACCAGTTCCTCGTCGGAGAACCCGGCCCGGTGCTCCAGCAGCCCGTCGAGGAACGTCGGCTCGGTGCCCGGCCGCCGGGTGCGGGCCACCAGGGCGTCGCCGATGATCCGGCGCAGCGCGGCGATGTCGGTGCGGTAGCGCCGGTTCGCGGGTGTCGGCCAGGAGCGGGGGGCGGTGGCGAAGGTGAAGAGCTGGTGGTCGACGTAGCCGAGCAGGAAGTCCAGCGCGGCCCGGGCGGCGGTGCGGTCGACGTCGGCGCCGGTGCCGAAGGTGGCCTCGACCATCATCGCCACGGTGATCCGCTTCATCTCGGTGGCCAGGTCGATCCGCTCGCCGGTGCGCCACCGGGTGTCCAGCGCCTCGTCCAGCGGGCCGAGCAGCAGCGGGGTCATCGCGGCCAGCCGCTCGGCGCGGAACAGCGGGGTCAGCAGCCTGCGCCTGCGCCCCCAGTCGTCGCCGCTGGGGCTGGTGAACAGGCCCTTGCCGAGCAGTTCGCGCAGGAGCTGCCGGTGGGTGCGGCGGCCGTTCATCAGCACCCGCTTGACGCCCTCGGGGTGGAAGACCGCGTGCAGCGGCCCGGCCAGGCCCAGGTCGAGCTGCACCACGTCGCCGTGGTCGCGGCGGGCCTGGCTGAACATGCCGATGGGGTCGCGCAGGAAGCGCAGGTTCAGCCCCAGCAGCGGCGGTCCGGCGAAGACCGGGATCGCGCTCACGGCCGACCATCCACACTGGACTCCAGCAGGGTCCAGAAGGTGCCGGGGACCTGTTGCACGCGGTCCAGGCGCAGGCCCGCGCAGGTCAGCAGCTCGGTGAACTGCGAGCGGGTGCGGACCGCGCCGCCGAGGTGGGCCAGGGCGTTCAGGTCGCCCTCGACGACGGACATGCCCTCCTCGATCCGGTCCGGCGCCATCATCTCGAACACCAACAGCCTGCCGGTGGCGCCGAGGGCGGCGCGGCAGTTGGCCAGGATGCGCCCGGCCACCGGGTCCGGCCAGTTGGCCAGCACCCGCGAGAGCACGTAGACGTCGCCGCCGGGGGGCACGTGCTCGCGGAAGTCGCCGGGGACGAACCGGCACCGGTCCCCGCCCGGCACCGACGCGAGGGTCTGGGTGGCCGACGGCTCGGTCAGCGGCAGCTCGAACAGGGTCCCGGTCGCGGCCGGGGCCAGGGTGAGGATCTCCGCGAGCAGCGAACCGTTGCCGCCGCCGACGTCGACCACCTCGGTGGCGGTGGAGAAGTCGAACAGGCTGCCGATGAGCGCCGCCGACCCGGCGGGCAGGGCGATCATCCGGTGGTAGTGCTCGGCCAGCACCGGGTCGCGGTCGAGGTGGTCGTAGTAGGGCATCCCGAAGACGTGGTCGAAGGCGATCCCGCCCTCGCGCAGGGCGGTGGTCAGGCCCGAGTAGGCCCGGTAGCTGGCGCCGCCGAAGTAGACCGCCTGCCCGTGCAGCGACCCCGGGTGCGCGGGGTCCAGGTATTCGCCCGCCTCGGTCAGGCCGAACCGGCCGTCGTCGTCCTGGTCGAGCAGGCCCAGGCCGACGAGGGCGCGCAGCACCTGGGTGAGCGGTCGCTCGTGGGCGCCGACGCGGGAGGCGAGGTCGGCGGCGGTGCGCCGGGTGCCCGCCAGGTGCGCGGCCACGCCGAGTTCGGCGGCGGTGTGCACCAGGGCGCTGCGCCGGTAGCCCTCGATCATGGTGGAGACCCGCTGCCGGGGGTCGACCCCGGTCCGCGCCCCGGTCACCGCTCGTCCCGGGTGGTGAGGGCGGCCAGGCGGGCGAAGACCGCCTCCGCCAGGGGCACGGCCGCCCCGTCGATCCGCGCGTCGTACAGCATCACCAGCTCCAACCTGTGTTCGGTGTGGTGGGCTTGAAGTGCCAGCCCGAAGTCCGTCCAGTGCTCCCGTGGCGCCTCGGCGACCAGGCCGGTGCCCAGCGCGGGGGCCGGGTCGGCGAGGTCGGCCATCAGCGGCAGGTCCACGACCCGCTCCAGCGCGGTGTGCGGGAGCAGTTGCTGCCGGTGGTAGGCGGAAAGCGCCTCGGCGTGGGTGCGCCGGACCCGGTCGGCGAAGTCGCCCGCCCCGACCGGGCGCACCACGGCCAGGTTGACGAACCGGCCCACCACCCCGTCCAGCGCCGGGTCGGTGCGCCCGCTCACCGGGACCGCGATGGGCAGCGGCCCGGTGACCGCCTCGGCGCAGTCGGCCAGCACCGCCAGCAGCAGCGACCGCGCGGGCACCCCGTGCTCCCGGGCCAGTTCGGCGAACCGGGCCGTCTGCCGCTCGTCGAGGACGTGGGTGCGGACCTGCCGGGGACCGCCCGGACCAGGGGGGACGCGCAGCGCTCCGGGGACGGGGGTCGGGGCGGTGTCGGCGAGCCAGTCGCGGACCGCCGCGTCGACGACCCCGGGGGTGAGCCGGTCCCGTTCCCAGGCCGCGAAGTCCGGGTGGTGCAGCCGCAGCGGCAGCGGGTCCGGGGCGCCCGCCAGCCGGGCCCGGTAGAGGGCGGCGAGGTCGGTGGCGAGCACGCCCGCCGCGGCGCCGTCCACGGCGATCCGGTGCGCCCGCAGCACCAACCGGTGCCCGCCCTCCACAGTGGACAACTCGGCGGCCAGCAGCCTGCCGGTCCCCAGCGACAGCGGTTCGGTGTTGCCGAGCACGTCGTACGGGTCCACCGGGCGCTGCCGGTCGCCGTCGACCACCACGCGCAGCGCCTCGTGCCGGGCCACCAGGGCGGTCAGCGCCCCGGCGAGCGCGTCCTCGTCCACCCCGCCGGAAATCCGGGCCGCGACCACCAGTTCGACCTCGGCCCCGGTGCCGCCCGCCGCGGCCACGGCGGCGACCCGCCGCTGGCTCCACGACAGCGGGGCGTCCGGGGTCGTCCGGCGCCGCAGCGGCGGGGTGTCCGCCCCCGCCTCGACCGCCTCGGCGAGCCGTTCCACCGTGGCGGCGGCGAAGAAGTCGCCCAGCGCCACCGTGACGCCGAAGCGGTCGCGCACGGCGCGGATCAACCGCACCGCCACCAGCGAGTCCCCGCCGAGCTGGAAGAAGTCCGCGTCAGCGGCGACCTCGGGCAGGCCCAAGGCCTCGGCCCACAGCGCGGCCAGCGCCGCCTCCGTGCCCGGCTCCGGCGCCCGGGCCCCGGTACCGGGGTCGACCTCGGGCAGCGCCCGGACGTCGACCTTGCCGGTCGGGCTCAGCGGCAGCGCGGGGAGAGCCACCACGTGCGCGGGCACGAACGCCGACGGCAGCCTGCCCGCCACGAACGGCCGCAGCGCCGCCGGGTCCAGCGGCTCGGCGCCCGAGGGGGTCACGTACGCGGTCAGGGCGGGCAGGCCGCGCACCGGGCGCAGCACCGCGACCGCCTCGGCCACCGCCGAGTGCGCCCGCAGCACCCGCTCGACCTCGGCGGGCTCGATCCGCACGCCGTTGACCTTGATCTGCCCGTCGACCCGGCCCGCGAACTCCAGCGTGCCGTCCGGCCGGTGCCGGGCCAGGTCACCGCTGCGGTACATCCGCGACCCCGGCTCGCCGAACGGGTCCGGCCGGAACCGGGCCGCGGTCTGCCCGCTCGCCCCGGCGTAGCCCAGGGCCAGGCCGGTGCCGCCGATCCACAACTCGCCGACCGCGCCCGTGGGCACCGGTTCGCCGTGCGCGTCGAGCACCCGGACCCGCTTGCCCGCCACCGGCCGCCCGATCGGCACCTCGGTCTCGGCGCGGTCGCGGGGCAGGGCGTGCGAGGTGGTGTCGATGGTGGCCTCGGTCGGGCCGTACTGGTTGTGCAGGGTGGCGGTGGTGGCCGCGTGGAAGCGGGCCACCAGGTCAGCGCCGAGCCGCTCGCCGCCGCAGAACACGTGCCGCAGCGTGCGCAGCCGCCCGTCCGCGACCTCCAGCGCCCGGCCGAGCTGGGCCGGGACGAAGTCGGCGACGGTGATCCCGCGCGCGGCGACCAGTTCCACGACGGCGGTCGCGTCGGCGGTCGTCTCCTGATCGGCCACGACGACCGCGGCCCCGGTCACCAGCGGGCCGAAGAGCTGCCACACCGACGGGTCGAAGGCGAACGACACCGTGTGCAGCAGCCGGTCACCCGGACCCAGCCCGGTCACCGCCCGCCGCCAGTCCAGGTCCGCCGACACCCCGGTGTGCGCGACCGCCACGCCCTTGGGCGCCCCGGTCGACCCCGAGGTGTACATCAGGTACGCCAGGTCGCCCGCGCCCACCCCGGGCAGCGCCACCCCGTCCGCACCCGCCCCCGGCCGGTGCTGGTCCACCCCGGTCAGGTCGGGGTCGGAGCCGATCAGCCGGGTGGCCCCGGAGTCGGCCAGCATCCGGCGGCGCCGGTCAGCCGGGTGGGCCGGGTCCAGCGGCAGGAAGGCCGCCCCGGCGGTCAGCACCGCCAGCAGCGCCACCACCAGCTCGGCCGAGCGCGGCAGGCACACGGCCACCACTTCGCCTCGGCGCACCCCGGCCGAGACCAGCCCGCGCGCCTCGGCCAGCACCCGCCGCCACAGCTCGGCGTAGGTCAGCTCCTCGTCCCCGAAGACCACGGCGGTGGCGTCCGGGGTGCGCTCGACTTGAGCGGCGACGAGCGCGTGCACCGTCTCCGTGGTCCACGGCAGTTCGGCGTGGTCGGACAGGGATTCCAGGATTGCCGCGCGCTCGCTGTCCGACAGCAGTGGCACCCGGTCGACCGGGGCCGTGCTGTCGGGCAGGGTGTGCAGCAGGCGCTCGTAGTGCGCCAGCAGCGCCTCCACGGTCGCGCGGTCGAAGCGGGCGGTGTCGTAGTCCACCAGCACGGTCAGCCCACCGCCGTCGCGCACCAGGGACAGCGTCAGCGCGCACTGGGCGGTGCCACGGCCCAGCTCCAGCGGTTCGACGCCCAGGCCGGGCAGGTCCGGCGGCGGGGCGGGGGTGTCCTGGAGGGCGAAGAGCACGTCGTAGGGGCCGGACAGGAACCGCTCGGCGGGCACGGCGGCGTGCTCGAAGGCCGCCGCCGCGGTGTGCCGCACCCGTTCGGCGACCTCGGCGAAGCCCGGTGCGCCGGACAGGTCGGCCACCAGCGGCACCGTGGCGAACAGCGGCCCGACGACCGACTCCAGCTCCGGCAGCCGCCGCCCGGTCACCGGCACGCCCACCACGAACCGCTCCCCGGCGCCGTAGCGGCTCAGCAGCACCTGGAAGGCGCCCAGCAGGCAGGCGAACAGCGGCGCCCCGGTCCGCGCGCGGTACGCGTCGAGCGCGCCCAGGTCGGCGGTGCGGTGGGTCAGCCGTCCGGAGTGGATGGTGCGGCCCGCCGGGCGGTCGACCGGGAGCTGCACCGCGGTGGACACGCCGTCGAGGCTCGCCCGCCAGTGCGCCTCCGCCCGCTCCTGCTCGCCGTCGGCCAGCCGGGCGCGCAGCCACCGGGCGTAGTCGGCGAACTGGAGGTCGGGTTCGGGCAGCTCGGGGCGCTCGCCGCGCGCCTCGGCGGCGTAGCAGGCGGCCAGGTCGTGCAGGAGGACCGCGTTCGAGGCGGCGTCGGTGGCGATGTGGTGCACCGACAGCATCAGGGCGTGCTCGTCGTCGGGCAGGCTCACCAGCAGCGCGCGCACCGGGGACTCGGCGGTCAGGTCGAACGGGCGCTCGGCCTCGGCGCGGGCCAGGTCCTCCAGCTCGGCCGGGGTGCTCGCGGTGCGCGAGCGCAGCGGCAGCTCGGCGGCGGCGGGCACCACCTGGCGCAGGCCGTCCGGGGTGTCGACGAACCGGGCGCGCAGCACGGCGTGCCGGGCCGGGAGGGCGGCGCAGGCGCGCTCCAGCGCGGCCCGGTCGAGCCTGCCGCGCAGCCGGACCGCGACGAACACCGTGCCCGCCACGTCCTCGGGCACCGCCCGCTGGCGCAGCCAGAAGCGCTCCTGGGTCGGGGTCAGCGGCGCGCCGTCGACCGGTCCGGCGGTGATCGGCGGCAGGTCGGTCGCCTCCGCGCGGTCGACCGCGCCCGCCAGCTCGCCCAGGGTGGGGTGGTCGTAGAGCGCGGCCACCGGCAGCCGGACGCCGAACTTGGCGGCCAGCTCGTCGAGCACCCGCATCCCGACCAGCGAGTGCCCGCCGAGCTGGAAGAACGACTGGTCCCGGGTCACGCCCTCGACGCCCAGCAGCCGCTCCCACACCGCCGCGACGACCTGCTCGGTGCCCGTCCCCGGCTCCCGCTGCG
Organism: Actinokineospora spheciospongiae; assembly: GCF_003182415.1. Taxonomy (NCBI): domain Bacteria; kingdom Bacillati; phylum Actinomycetota; class Actinomycetes; order Pseudonocardiales; family Pseudonocardiaceae; genus Actinokineospora; species Actinokineospora spheciospongiae. The sequence continues at coordinate 158,633 of NZ_QHCP01000001.1, forward strand.
CTGTTTCCCGGGGCGCGCTCTCCGGTGACGCCTCCTGGGGCGCTGTCTCCCGGGGCGCGCGTCGGATGACCTGTGTCGGGGCGGCGTCGCCCCGGACGGTGTGGCGGGTGCGCTGGAAGGCGTAGCCGGGCAGGCCGGTGCGGCGGCGGCGCTGCCCTCGGTGCAGCCCCGACCAGTCCAGCGGAACCCCCGCGCACCACAGGGCGGCGGCGGTCTCCACGAGCGTGGCCGCGTCGTGCCGGTCGGCGCCCGCGGTCGGCAGGCTCTGCCGGGCGCCGGGGCCTGCCAGCTCGGACAGGGACCGGCCGGGGCCGACCTCCACCATCGGCAGACCGCGCACGGGGGCCACCGCGTCGGCGAAGCGGACCGGGGCGCGCAGTTGCCGCCCCCAGTAGCCGGGGTCGACCTCGGTCATCGGCTCGCCGGTCACCGTGGAGTGCAGCGGGATGCGCGCAGGGGCGTGTGCCAGGGTGGCCGCCACCGCCGCCACCTCGGCGGCGGCGGGGGCCATGGCGGAGGTGTGGAAGGCGTGCGAGGTGCGCAGCAGCCGGGTGCGGACGCCCCGGGCGGCGCAGTCCTCGGCGAACGCGGCGACGGCGTCGGCCGGACCCGCCACGGTGGTCTGCGCTGTGCCGTTGACGGCGGCCACCTCCACCCCGGGCGGCAAGGTCCCCAGGTCGTCCGCGCCCACGGCGAGCATCGCCCCCGGCGGGCAGGCCGCGATGGCCCGGCCCCGGGCGACGACCAGGGCCAGCGCGTCCTCCCGGGTGAGCACCCCGGCGACGCAGGCGGCGACCAGCTCGCCCACGCTGTGCCCGACCACGGCCGCCGGGCGCACGCCCCAGGACTCCCACAGCCGGGCGAGCGCGTACTCCACGGCGAACAGCGCGGGCTGGGTGAACTCGGTGCGCCGCAACAGCTCCGGGTCGGCCAGCGCGGCGCTCAGGTCGGTGCCCAGGTCGGCGGCGATGCCCAGGCACGCGTCGAACTCGGCGCGGAACACCGGTTCGGTCTCGCGCAACCCGGAACCCATGCCCGGGTACTGCGACCCCTGACCCGAGAACAGGAAGACGACCGGCGACACACCCTCCACAGTGGAGTGCGCAGCGGTGCGCAGCCGGTCGGCGGCCTCGGCGCCGGTGCGGGCGGCCACGGCGAGCCGGTGGCCGAAGACCTGCCTGCCGGTTTGCAGCGTGTGCGCGGCGTCGGCGAACTCGCCGCCGGTCAGGGGAGCGAGCGCGTCGGCGAGCCGGGCCGCCGCGTCGGTCAGCGCCTCCGGGGTCCGCGCGCTGAGCGGGATTAGCTGCCACGGGCGGTGCGCGTCGGGCGCGGGGTGCGCGGGCGCTTCCTCCAGCACCACGTGCGCGTTGGTGCCGCCGATGCCGAACGAGCTGACCCCGGCCCGCCCGGACCACGGGCGCGGCTCGGCGCTGACCCGGAACCGGGTGTCGGCCAGGCCCAGTTCCGGGTTGGCGGTGCGGAAGTGCAGGGTCGCGGGCACCACCCGGGTGCGCACCGCCTGCACGGCCTTGATCAGCGAGGCGACCCCGGCGGCGGCGTCGAGGTGGCCGATGTTGGTCTTCACCGAGCCCAGCACGCAGTCGCGGCCCGGCCCCAGCGCCTCGGCCAGCGCGGCCACCTCGATCGGGTCGCCCAGCCGGGTGCCGGTGCCGTGCGCCTCGACGTACCCGACGGTCGCCGGGTCGGTGCCCGCGGCGGCGTGCGCGGCGCGGATGACCTCGACCTGACCGCCGACCGAGGGCGCGGTGTACCCGGCCTTGGCGGCGCCGTCGTTGTTGACCGCCGACCCGCGCACCAGCGCCAGCACCCGGTCGCCGTCGGCCAGCGCGTCGTCGAGCCTGCGCAGCACCACCGCGCCGACCCCGTCGCCGGAGACCATGCCGGTGGCGCCCGCGTCGAAGGCCCGGCAGCGCCCGTCCGGGGACACCATGCCATCTCCCCGGCTGGGCAGGGCGGACGCGGAACCGCCGCGCACCGACACCCCGCCCGCCACCGCCAGGTCGCACTCCCCGGCCAGCAGCGCCTGCACCGCCAGGTGCACCGCCACCAGCGACGTCGAGCACGCCGACTGCACCACGACGGCGGGGCCGCGCAGGTCGAGCCGGTGCGCGACCCGGGTGGCCAGGTAGTCCTTGTCGCAGCCGATGACCAACTGCGACTCGTCCAGGTCGGCGGTGTGCCGGGGGCTGGCCAGCACGTCGAGCAGGTAGGTGCTCAACCCGGAACCCGCGTACAGCCCGGTCACCGGCCTGCGGGCGGGGTCGCCGTGCCCGGCGTCGTCGAGGGCCGCGTGCACGCACTCCAGGAACACCCGGTGCTGCGGGTCGGTGCGCTCGGCCTCCAGCGGGCTGAAACCGAAGAACCCGGCGTCGAACAGCTCCGCGTCCGCCAGCACCCCGCGCGGCCCGGCGCCCGGGGTGTCGGTCACCGAGTCGACCCCGGCGAGCAGGTTCGCCCAGAACGCCCCGACGTCCCCGGCCCCGGGGAAGCGGCCCGCCATGCCGACCACCGCGATGGCGTCCACCGGGGCCTCCGGCGCGGGCGCGGCCTCGGTGGGGTCGGCACCGGGCAGGTGCGTGGTCACGGTGCCTCCATCGGCTCGGTCATCGGCTCGGTGCGGTCGGGCACCCGCGCGGCGCGGGCGCGGCGGCGGGTCAGCCGGGCCCGGCCGGAGCCGGGGTCGACCGCGGGGGAGTCGGTCCGCTGCGGCCCGCCGGAGAGGTAGGCGGCCAGCGTGCGGACGGTCGGGTAGCGGAACAGGTCGACCACCCGCAGGTCCGCGCGCATCGGCCGCAGCAGTTCGCACGCCTGCACCAGCAGCAGCGAGTGCGCGCCCAGCTCGAAGAAGCTGTGGTCGACGCCGATGCCCCCGGTGCCCAGTAGCTGTCGCAGCACCTCGCTCACCCGCTCCTCGGCGGGGGTGGTGGGGGCGGCGCTGGCAACGGCCACCGGGGTCGGCGCGGGCAGGGCTTGGGCGTCGACCTTGCCGTTGGGGGTCAACGGGAGGGCGGGCAGTGCGACCAGGTGCGCGGGGCGCAGCCAGTCGGGCAGGTGCCCGGCCAGGTGCGCCCGCAACTCGGCCGGGGTGGTGTCGGCGACGGTGTAGGCCACCAGTTCGGGACCGCCCGGGCCTTGGCGCACCACCGTGTGCGCGGCGGAGACAGCGGGGTGGCGCAGCAGGGTCGCGGTCACCTCGTCCGGTTCGACCCGGTAACCGCGGATCTTGACCTGGGTGTCGACCCGGCCGCGGAAGGACAGCCGCCCGTCGGCGGCGCGGTGCGCCAGGTCGCCGGTCCGGTAGGCGCGGGTCCCGGGAGCACCGTGCGGGTCGGGGCGGAAGCGGTTCGCGGTGAGCCGCGCGTTTCGCAGGTAGCCGCGGGCCAGACCGGACCCGGTCAGCCACACCTCGCCGACAACGCCGTCCGGGCAGGGCTCCGCCCGGTCGTCCAGGACGTGCGCCCCGGAGCCGGGGATCGGCGCCCCGATCGACACGGCGGCACCGGGCGACAGGCGTGCCGCGGTGCTCCAGACGGTGTTCTCGGTCGGCCCGTACTCGTTGAACAGCGCCACGTCCGGGCAGGTCCGGTGGTGCAGGTCCACCAGCGCCGGGTCGACCGGCTCACCCGCGACGGCCACCACCCGGAGCGCGCCCGGATCGCCCTCGAACCGCGCCAGCAGCAGTCGCCAGAGCGAGGGCAGGCAGACCAGGTGGCTGGCCGAGGGCTTGCGCAGCAACGATTCCAGGTGGTCCAGGTCGAGCTGCGCCCCGTCTGCGGGCAGGTGCAGTTCGGCGCCCGCGGTGAGGCTCCAGAAGATCGACGCCACGGAGGTGTCGAACGCGGGGGAGGACACCAGCACGAACCCGCGCACCGGACCGTCGTAGACGCCCGACCGGGCCGCCGTGGAGGAGGCGAGGTTCGCGTGGGTGACGGCGACACCCTTGGGGGTGCCGGTGGAACCGGAGGTGTAGATGACGTAGGCCAGGTTCCCCGGGTGCACGGTGACCGGGTCGTCGGCCGTGGGCAACGGGAGGTCCAGCGGGACCGCGGTGACCCCGGCCAGTTCGGGCAGTGGCGCGTCGAACAGCACCACCGGCGGGCGGGCGTCGGAGACGATCGCCCGCACCCGGGCGGGCGGGTACGCCGGGTCCAGCGGCAGGTAGGCGCCGCCCGCGCGCAGGATGGCGACGATCCCGACCACCAGACCGGTGCCGCGGTGGGCGTGCAGGCCGACCAGGGTGTCCGGGCCGACGCCGAGCCCGCGCAGGTGCGCGGCCAGGTCGCGGGAGCGGCGGTCCAGCTCGCCGTAGGTCAGCGCGCCGGAGTCGTCACGCAGCGCGACCGCGTCCGGGGTTTCGGCGACCCGCGCGGCGAACCCGTCGAGCACGAGAACGTGCGCGTCGGGCGTGGCGTCGGTGGTGCCCGAGGCGATCGCGCGGTCGCGGGCCTCGGGTGACAGCAGGGGCAGCGCGTCGACGGCGGTCTCCGGTGCGGAGACCGCGGCGGCGGTGAGCACGGTGAAGCACTCGGCGAACCGGGCGGCGGTGGCCGCGTCGAACAGTTCCGTCGGGTACTCCCAGCGCAGTTCCAGCCCGCCCGCCGGGTCCTGGTGCACGGCCAGGGTCAGGTCGGCCTTGGCGGTGCCGGTGTCCTCGCCCACCGTGGTGATCGCGTGCCCGGCGGCGGTGCGCCCGCCGCGTTCGTGCCGCAGGGTGAGCATGGCCTGGAACAGGGGGTTGCGGGTGTGGTCGCGCGGCAGCCGCAGCTCGTCGACGATCTCCTCGAACGGCAGGTCCTGGTGCTCCTGCGCCTCGACCAGCGTGCGGTGGCAGCGGTCGAGCAGCGCCGCGAACGGGGTCGACGGCTCGACCGGGGTGCGCAGGGCCAGCGTGTTCGCCAGGAAGCCGACGACGGAGGCCAGTTCGGTCCCGGTGCGGTTGGCCACGGGGGTGCCCACGACTACATCGGACTGTCCACTGAGGCGGGTGAGCAGGACGGTGTAGGCGGCGTAGAGGGCGGCGAAGACCGTGGTGCCGTGGGCGGCGGCGAGGTCGCGCAGACCGGCGGCGACCTCGGCGGGCAGGGCGTGGGTGTGCTGCGCGCCGTGCACGGTGGGGCCGTCGGGGCGCGGGCGGTCGGTGGGCAGCAGCAGCGCCGCGGGCGGGTCGGCGAGCCGGGTCCGCCAGTAGCCCAGTTGCCGGTCGCGCTCGCCGCCCGCGAGCAGGTCGGCCTGCCACAGGGTGTGGTCGGCGCACTGCGCGGGCTCGTCGGTCGGCGGGGTGCCGTCCAGGGTGGCGACCAGCTCGTCCAGCAGCAGGTCCAGTGACCAGCCGTCGCAGATGCTGTGGTGCAGCACGAGCAGCAGCTCGGTCGAGTCGGCGTGCTCGACGACCGCCGCCCGCACCAGCGGCCCCTCGGCGAGGTCGAACGGCGCGTCCCGCCACGCCGCCACCCGCTCCGCGTCGAGCACGGGCAGCGGGGTCGGCGCGGGTTCGGCGATGTGCTGCACCGGGCCGTCGGCGTCGTGCGGGAACGTCGTGCGCAGCGCCTCGTGCCGAGCCACCAGGCCGTCCAGCGCGGCGGCGAGCCGGGCGTGGTCGATCCGGGGGCTGACGCGGACCGAGACGGGGACCGCGTAGGCGCCGGGCGCGAGCTGTTCCAGGAACCACAGCCTGCGCTGCGCCGGGGACAGCGGCAGCCGGTCGGGTCGGGGCCGCCGGGCGGGCGTGGGGGCGGCCCCGGTGGTGTTGAGGTGCGCGGCGAGGGCACCGACCGTGGGGTGGTCGAAGACCGCGCGCAGCGGCAGCCCGAGGCGGGCGGCCAACCGGGTGGCCAGCAGGGAGTGCCCGCCGCGGCGGAAGAAGTCGTCGGCGGTGGAGTCGACCGGGACCCCCAGCAGCTCCGCGAACAGCGCCGCGACCAGGTGTTCGGCGGCGGTCCGCGGCGGGGTGGGCGGCGCGGGGGCGGTGGTCGGGGCCGGGAGGCGGCGGGTGTCGAGCTTGCCGTTGACGGTCAGCGGGAGTTCGTCGAGCGGCAGCAGGTGGGCCGGGCGCATCCAGGCGGGCAACTGCTCGCCGAGGTGGGCGGCCAGCGCGTCGGCGGCGGGCTCACCCGCCCAGACCACGTAGGACACGATGTCGCTGTCCGGGCCGAGGGTGGTGTGCGCCGAGCGGACGGCGGGGTGGCGCACCAGGACGGCGGTCACCTCGCCGAGTTCCACCCGGTAGCCGTTGACCTTGGTCTGCTGGTCGGCGCGGCCGTGGAAGTGCAGCACACCGCCCGGGTCGCGGTGGGCCAGGTCCCCGGTGTCGTACACCCGCGCGCCCGGCTCGCCGTACGGGTCCGGGCGGAACCGCTGCGCGGTGAGCCGGGGGTTGCCCAGGTAGCCGCGGCTGACCCCGGCGCCGGACAGGTGCAACCGGCCGATCACGTGGTCGGGTGCGGGCAGCAGCGACGGCTCCAGCACGACGGCGCCGGTCCCGGGCACAGCGGTGCCGATGGGAGTGGTGGTCGCGGTGGTGTCGATGGGTGCGGTGGTGGCGTAGACGGTGGCTTCGGTGGGTCCGTAGCCGTTGATGTGCCTGGTGTGGGGGAGTTGGTGGAGGAG
>NZ_QHCP01000001.1:165358-888622 GCF_003182415.1 Actinokineospora spheciospongiae
CGCGGTGGTGTCGATGGGTGCGGTGGTGGCGTAGACGGTGGCTTCGGTGGGTCCGTAGCCGTTGATGTGCCTGGTGTGGGGGAGTTGGTGGAGGAGTTCGCGCAGGGCGGGGGAGATGGCTTCACCGCCGAGCATCAGCGTGGTGAGGCCGGACAGCGCGGCGGTGTCGCGGGTGAGGAGCCTGGTGGCGTAGGACGGGGTGGTTTGCAGGTGCGTGACCCCGGGCAGGGCCGCCGACTCGTCGCCCGCGTCGGGGAGGACGACGGTCGCGCCCGTGGTCAGCGTCCAGACGAGTTCGACCACGGAGATGTCGAACGCCGGGCTGGTCAGCGCGAGCCAGGTCTGCGGTTCCGGGGTGCCCAGCAGGTCGTCCATGGCGTGCAGCAGGTTCGCCAGGTTCGCGTGCGTGACCGCCACGCCCTTGGGCACGCCGGTCGAGCCGGAGGTGTAGAGGACGTAGGCCAGCGACTCCGGGTGCGGGTCCACACCCGAGTCGGTCGCGGCGGGTTGATCGGCCAGGTGGTCGGAGCCGAGGTCCAGCACCGGCACGCCGGTCGTCGGCGCCGGGCCCGCCGCCGGTTCGGTGAGGACGGCGACCGGGTTCGCGTCGTCGGTGATCCGGCGCAGCCGGGCGGGCGGGTGCGTCGGGTCCAGCGGCAGGTAGGCGGCGCCGGTGAGCAGGGTCGCCCACAGCCCGACCACGGTGTCCACCCCGCGCACGCTGTGCAGGCCCACCAACGACTCCGGCCCGGCGCCCTCGGCGCGCAACCGGGCGGCGAGGGCGTGCGCGCGGTCGGCCAGTTCGGCGTAGGTGAGCGTCCGGTCGCCCTGCACGAGCGCGGTCCGGTCTCCGTGGCGGGCCAGCGCCGCGCGCCAGCGGGTCAGGACGCCGGTCGTGCCCGCCGGGGTGCGGTGCCCCACCGCAGCCGCCCGCTGCACGCCGGTCAGCACCGGCAGCGCGCTCACCGGGGTGGCCGGGGCATCGGCGATCGCGGCGAGCAGGGTGCGCAGGTGACCGGCGAACCCGGCCACGGTGGCGGGGGTGAACAGCTCGGTGCGGTACTCCCAGCGCAGGCCGGGCGCGGGCCCGTCGATCCCGACGACCTCCACCGACAGGTCGAACTTCGCGGTGCCGGTGTCGACCGCGCTCGCCCGGTACTCCACGCCGTCTGCGGTGACGACCCCGGGCAGCTCCGGCCGCACCGAGAGCATGGTCTGGAACACCGGGTGCACGTCCGGTTCCGCGACCGCGCCCAGTTCCCGGACGACGTGCTCGAACGGCACGTCCTGGTGCTCGTGCGCGCCCAGCACCGCGTCCCTGGCCCGCGCCACCAGCCCGGCGGCGGTCGGGTCGTCGGACAGGTCCAGCCGCAGCGCCACGGTGTTGAGGAACAGCCCCACCAGCGGCTCCAGCGCCGGGTCCGGCCGGTGCGAGACCGGGGTGCCGATCAGCACGTCGGTGCTCCGGGACAGCCTGCCCAGCAGGGCCGCGTAGGCGGCGGCCACCACCATGAACAGGGTCGCGCCCCGCTCGGCGGCGAACGCGCGCAACCGCTCGGTGAGGTCGGCGTCGAGGACCTGGTGGTGGTTGGCGCCGCGGCCGTCGGAGCCGACCGGGCGCGGGTGGTCGGTGGGCAGCCGCAGCGCGTCGGGCAGGTCGGCCAGCCGGGACCGCCAGTGCGCCAGGTGCGCGGCGTGGTCGTGGTCCGCCTCGGCCAGGGTGTAGTCGGCGTACTGCAACGGCAGCGGCTCGGCGGTCGACCCGGTCAGCTCGGCCAGCAGCACGCCCAGCGACCAGCCGTCGCAGACGATGTGGTGCACGGCGACGAGCAGTTCGAACCCGGTGTCGACCGGCACCAGCGCGGCGCGCAGCAGCGGCCCGGTGGCCAGGTCGAACGGTCGGTCGATCAGCTCCCGCCGCCCTTCGGCGGTGATCACCGGCAGCGGCACCCGACCTGCGGGGTGGACCACCTGGTGGGGGCCGTCCGCGTCGTGCGGGAACACCGTGCGCAACGCCTCGTGCCGGGCCACCAGCGCGTCCAGCCGGGCACCCAGCTCGGCCGGGTCGACCTCGCCGGTGATCCGCACCGCGCCCGCGATGACGTAGGCGTCCTTCGTGGACAACTGGGCCTGCACCCAGATGCGGCGCTGCGCCGCCGACAGCGGCAGCCGGGCGGGCCGGGGCAGCGGCAGCGACGCGGTGTCACCCCGGGGGCAGGTGTCCAGGTGCGCGGCCAGGTCGGCGATCGTGGGGTGCTCGAACACCGCCCGCACCGACAGCTTCCTGCCCAGCGCGGCGCGCACCCGGGCGGCCAGTTGCGCGGCGAGCAGCGACTGCCCGCCGGAGGCGAAGAAGTCGTCGTCGCGCCCCGGCTCGGCGGTGCCCAGCAGCTCCGCCCAGATCGAGGCCAGCACCTGCTCGGTGGCGCCCTCCGGCGCCCGGTGCACCCGCGCTGCCCGGTCGGGCAGCGGCAGCCGCGCGGTGTCGAGCTTGCCGTTGACGGTCAGCGGCAGCTCCGGCAGCGCCACCAGGTGCGCGGGGTGCATCCACGTCGGCAGCAGGCCGCGCAGGTGCGCGCGCAGGTCGGTCTCGTCCGCGTCGCCGACGAGGTAGGAGGTGATCTCCGGGCCCGGGGTCAGGGCGGTGTGCGCGGCGCGGACGGCCGGGTGGGCGGTGAGCGCGGCGGTGATGTCGCCGAGTTCGACCCGGTAGCCGTTGACCTTGGTCTGCTGGTCGGCGCGGCCGTGGAAGTGCAGCACCCCATCGGGTTCGGCGTGCGCGAGGTCGCCGGTCCGGTACACCCGCGCACCGGGCTCGCCGTGCGGGTCGGGGGTGAAGCGGGCGGCGGTCAGCCGTGGGTTGCCCAGGTAGCCGCGGGCCACCCCGGCACCACCGAGGCACAGTTCACCGGTGGTGGGGGTGATGGCCAGCGCACGGTCCAGTGGGCGCGCGGTCACCCCGGGCACGGGCAGGCCGATGGGGGTGGTCGCCGCGGTGGTGTCGATGGGTGCGGTGGTGGCGTAGACGGTGGCTTCGGTGGGTCCGTAGCCGTTGATGTGCCTGGTGTGGGGGAGTTGGTGGAGGAGTTCGCGCAGGGCGGGGGAGATGGCTTCGCCACCGAGCAGGAGGGTGTCGAGCCCGGCCAGCGCGGAGACGTCCCGGGTGAGCAGCTTCGTGGCGTAGGACGGGGTGGTTTGCAGGTGGGTGACGCCGTCGAGCTGGTCGGTGACCGGGGAGTCGTCGGGGAACACGACGGTCGCGCCGGTGGTCAGGGTCCAGATGAGTTCGACGACGGAGATGTCGAAGGCCGTGCTGGTCAGCGCCAGCCAGGTCTGCTGGTCGTGCCCGGCGAGCAGTTCGTCCATGGCGACCAGCAGGTTCGCCAGGTTCGCGTGCGTGACCGCCACGCCCTTGGGCACGCCGGTCGAGCCGGAGGTGTAGAGGACGTAGGCCAGGTTCTCCGGGAGCGGCGCGGTCCGCTGGACGCTTGTGTCCACATCGGACTTGTCGGTGAGCGGGATCGTGCGCGCGGGGAGTTCGGGCAGGTCCGGCTCGGCGAGGACCACCACCGGGTCCGCCGCCGCGACGATCTGCTCCAGCCTGCGCGGCGGGTGCGTCGGGTCCAGCGGCAGGTACCCCGCCCCGGTGTGCAGGACCGCCCACAACCCCACGACGGTGTCGATGCCCCGGCCCGCGTGCAGGCCCACCAGTGCCTCCGGTCCGGCGCCCAGCGCGACCAGCCGGTCCGCCAGCGCGTGCACCCGGGCGGACAGCTCCGCGTAGGTGACCGTGTCCGCCCCCGCGCGCAGGGCCGTGCGGTCGGCGAACCGGCGCGTGGCGCGGGCGAAGCGCGACAGCGCCGAGGGAGCCCTGGTGACCGGGAGCCCTTCGCCCAGGTCGGCGCGGGCGGTGATCTCGGCGGCGGTCAGCAGCGGCAGGTGGTCCACCGGCCACCCCGGGCGGTCGGCGATCCCCTGGAGCAGCACGGTGAACCAGCCTGCGAACCCGGCGATCGTCGCCTCGTCGAACAGGGCCGTGCGGTACTCCCAGCGCAGCGCGAACTCCACGCCGGTGTCCTCGACGTCCAGCGACAGGTCGAACTTCGCCGTCCCGGTGTGCAGCTCGCGGGCGGTGGCCCCGGCCCGATCGATGCGGCGGCGCACCGTCAGCATGGTCTGCGCCAGCGGGGCCGCCCCCGGCGCCCGGGTGGGCACCAGGGCGTCGACCAGTTCGTCGAAGGGCAGGTCCTGGTTGCGCTGCGCGTCGAGCAGGGTGTCCCGGCAGCGGCGCAGCAGCACCCCGAACGTGGGGGCGTCGCCGAGGTCGGTGCGCAGCGCGAGGGTGTTGACGAAGAAGCCGACCAGCCGGTCCAGCGCCGGGTCGGGGCGGTTGGCGACCGGGGTGGCCACCACGACGTCGGTCTGCCCGGTGATCCGGGACAGGAAGGTGGCGTAGGCGGCGTGCAGCACGACGAACGTCGTCACGCCGTGCTCGCGGGCGACCCCGGCCAGCGCGGCCCGCACCTCGGCGGGGACGACGTGCTCGTGCACCGCGCCCGCGCCGTCGGCGGTGGTGCGCGCGTGGTCCACCGGCAGCTCCAGCGGCGCGGGCACCTCGGCGAAGCGCTCCCGCCAGTGCGCCAGTTGCCGCTCCCGCTCCCCGGAGTCGAGCACCCCGTGGTGCCACAGGCTGTAGTCGGCGTACTGCACGGGCGGCGGGGTCGGGTCCTCGGCGGTCAGCTCGTCCAGCACGACGTCGAGGGACCAGCCGTCGCAGACGATGTGGTGCGCGGCCAGCACCAGGTCGCGGCCGACCACGGCGGCGCGCACCAGCGGACCCCGGGCCAGGTCGAACGGGTCGGCGGTCAGCGCCGCGACCGCGTCCGCGCCCTCGGGCAGCGTCGCCACCTCCACCCACCCGGCGGGCAGGACGTGCTGGTGCGGGCCGTCGGCGTCGGACGGGAAGACGGTGCGCAGCACCTCGTGCCGCTCGGCCACCCGCGACAGGCGCGCGGCCAGGTCGGCGGCGTCGGGCTCCTCCGGCAGCCGGATCGCGCCCACCAGCACGTACGCGCCGGGGTCGAGCTGGTCGAGCACCCACATCCGGCGCTGCGCCGCCGACAGCGGCAGCCGGGCGGGCCGCTCCCCGGCGGTGACCGCCGCGCGGGACCCGCCCGTGGCGGACTCGGCCAGCTCGCGCAGCGTGCGCCCGGCGAGGATGTCGCCCACCGGCAGCACGACGCCCAGGGCGGTCTCCGCCTCGTGCGCCAGGCCGATCGCCAGCAGCGAGTCGAAACCCAGCTCCAGCGGCGCGGTGTCGGGGTCCAGCCCGGCGGGGTCGCACTCCAGCAGGCGCGCGGCGATGGCGGTCAGGGTCTCCAGGGCGCTCATCGGCCCGCCTCCTGGCCCGCCGGTTCGAGCAGGTCCAGCGCGCCGCCGAGGAACAGCGCCCGGCACTCCTGGCGGCGCAGCTTGCCGTTGGCGGTGCGCGGCAGGGCGCGCGCCCGGACCGCGACGACGGTGTGCACGCGCAGCCCCAGTTCCTCGGCGACGGCGCGCCGGATCGCGGCGGCGGCGTCGGCGACACCGGCCGGGTCCTTGCGCTGGAACATCTCCGCCACCACGACCAGCCGCTCGGCGTCCGGGCCGGGCACGGTGAACACCGCGCTGCCGTGCGCCCGCACCAGATCGTGGGCGCGCTCGGCGCACGCCTCGACGTCCTGCGGGTAGTGGTTGCGGCCCCGGATGATCAGCACGTCCTTGAGCCGACCGGTGATGTGGAGCTGCCCGTCGGCGATCACCCCGAGGTCCCCGGTGCGCAGGAACGGTTCGGCGCAACCGGGCAGCCGCAGGTCGAACCGGTCGGCGGCGACGCCGTTCCAGTAGCCCGCCGCCACGCTCGCCCCGGCCACGACGACCTCGCCCACCTCGCCGTCGGGCAGCTCGGTGTCCCCGTCCTGGCGCACCACGCGGACGTCGAGGCCCTCGGGCAGCCCGCCGCACCCGACGTGTTCGGTGACGGCCCCCGGACTGTCGTCCCCGACCACCCGGGTGACGGGCTCGACCCCCACCGGTCCGCCGCTGACGAACAGGGTCGTCTCGGCGAGGCCGTAGCAGGGGAACCACGACGACCGTCGGAAACCGCGCGGTGCGAACGCTTCGGTGAACCGGTCCAAGGTGCTCGGTCGGATCGGCTCGGACCCGCTGAACGCCACCTGCCAGCGGCTCAGGTCCAGGTCGTCGGCGTCGTCGGGGCGGTAGCGGCGGGCGCACAGCTCGTAGGCGAAGTCCGGGCCGCCGCTGACCGTGGCGCCGAACCGGGAGACCAGGCGCAGCCAGCGCATCGGCTGTTGCAGGAACTCCATCGGCGGGGTCAACACCCCGGGGAAGCCGGAGAACAGCGGTTGCAGCACGCCGCCCACCAGGCCCATGTCGTGGTACGGCGGCAGCCAGCTCACCAGCGTCGACTCCGCGCCCAGCCGCATCCTCTCGGCGATGACGGCCGAGTTGTGCAGCAGGTTCGCGTGGCTGACCAGCACACCCTTGGGTGCGCCGGTCGACCCCGAGGTGTACTGCAGGAACGCCGGGGTGGTCGCGACCGGGTCGACCTCGGTGCCCGCGCCGGGCGCGGTGAGCGCGGCGGCGTCGACCCGGGTGAGCCGGTCGAACACCGGGTCGCCCGCGGGCAGCAGGGCCAGGACCGCGGCGTCGGCGACCACGGCCACCGGCTCGGCGTCCACGGCGATCCCGCGCAGCCGCGCCAGGTTCTTCTCGGTCACCGGCGGATAGCTCGGCACCGCGATCACACCGCAATGCAGGGCGGCGAGGAATGCGACCACGAAACGCTCACCGGGCCCCGGCATCAGCAGTACCCGGTCGCCGGGGCGGGCGTGCTCCCGAAGTGCCGCCGCGGCGGCGAGTACGCTTTGGTGGAGTCGGCGATAGGACACCGTGTCGGTGTCACCGCCTGTAATGAAATGGTAAGCGGTGCGCTCTGGCGTTTCCTCAGCCCGGCGGGTAAGGATTTCGCCGAAGAAGTCGTCGGGGAACGTTCGCATGATGGGGATACCGTCCTAGTCCCGGAACCAGTTCAACTGTTCGACGGCGAGTTCCGCAGCGCCCTCGATGCGCAACCGCCCGGACCCCAGCGCGCCCATCGGGTCCATTTTCCCGGAAACGATCTTGAGGTAGTCGGCGAACGAGGCGCTGATGGTGACCTGGCCCACAGAATCGGGCCGGGCGGCCACCGCGCATTCGCCGCCGGAAACCACGAGCTGCCAATGGTGGTCGGTGCCCTCCCCGGCGATGCGGTAGTCCACCACCGCCTCCCGGTCGCCGGCCTTGGTCGGGCGGAACGCGTCGCGCAGGTTGTTGAACAGGCCCGCCAGCACCACGTGCTCGCCCTCGGCCGGGCTCTGCTCCGGCACGGTGACGAACCGCGAGGCGGGCACCCCGGCCGCCTCGCCGCCGCTGCGCTCGACCACCCGCACCCCCTCCGGCGGGGCCACCCACGACCGGTCCGCCCAGTCCGCGCCCAGCTCGTCCCACCCGGGCAGCGCGCCCGCCAGGTGCGGGCCCAGGGCGTCGGCGGGCACCGGCGTGCTCGCCGACTGCCACCGGTAGTCGGCCGACAGGCGCAGCCGGTCGGTCCGGTTGGGCAGCGCCCCGTGCGCGGTCAGGCAGTGGAACAGCAGCACGTCGCCCACCCGGTAGTGGGTGCTCGCCCACCGCTCGTCGTCCGGGTCGACCGCGTCGAACCTGGCCTGCACGCCCTCGTTCTGCGACCCGGTCAGGATGGCCAGCCCGCCCAGCTCCGGGGGGCAGTCGACGAACGGGACCCAGGTGGTGAACATGTCCGCCACGCCCTCGACCACGAAGTCCTGGTGCACGTAGAGCCCGGGGGTCGTGCCCAGCCCGGCGGGCCAGACCAGCCTGGCCACCTTGCGCGGGTGGCAGAAGACGTCCTCGCCGACCAGCGCGCGCAACACCGAGGTCAGCGCCGGGTCGTGCGGCAGGGCGTGCAGGTATTCGATTCTCTGGACATCGGTGTATCCGGGGACGAAGTTCGCATTCTTGAAGTCCCTGGCCGGGGGTCTCAGCGCCGCCCGCTCCGGGTCGGCGCCCCCGGCCAGCCAGCCGTCGCGCTGCAATGCCCCGAGCACGTCGCGGGCGAGCTTTCGGATCGGCGCCGGATCGAGCAGGCCGCGCAGGAACACATAGCCCCGATCGGCGATCGCGGCGCGCAGCGCGGCCGGATCGCCCGCGATCGGCGTCGAATCCACCAGTTCCCGCATGACCACTCCTGAAATCGAGGCCGCAATGGTTTCGCCGAATATTTCGACGCGTGCCGGACCGCTGTGCGTTCGAGAGGAATTCAATCGAGCCGAGCGGTTCGGGGGCTTTTCGCGGCCGGCGGCCAGTGCAGCCGTCAACCCCCTCCTGGCCGTGGTCGCCAGCTTATGCGGCCCCGGGGGTGGTCCGGCAAGTTAGGGAAATCCCTGACTTCCCCGTTCAGCCCAACAACTCCGACCCCACCACGCTACGTGTTTTAGGGATCGACCGTCCGGGTGAGTTTACTGGGGCTGCTTGCCTGGAATCGGCTGCGGCGGTAGACAAGTTTGGGACAGTTCGGGCTTGAGCATGAGGAGTTGGGGCAATGCGCCTGGGTATCATGTTCGGCGCACCATCGGGGGCCAGCTTTTCCACGGCGGCTTTCTTATTGAACCCGAAGCGATCGTGAACCGTGACAACGCGCCCACCCGTTCGATATTCGGACGCGGGGCGGAGTTGAAGCTGCTCTCCAGGGCGGTCACCGACGTGGGACGGGGGCACAGCCGCACCATCGAGGTCATCGGCGAGCCGGGCATCGGCAAGACCCGGCTGCTGCTGGAGTTGCGGCGCGACACCGCGGCCTCGCGGATGACCGTGCTCACCGGCCGCGGCGGCGAACCCGGCCGCGAGGTGCCGTTCTCGTTGTTCACCGAGGCCGTCGACGACTACCTGGCCGGTCTCGCTCAGGCCGAGCGCGCCCGGCTGCTGGCCGATCCGTTGCTGGCGCCCGCTTTCGAGCACCTGGCGTGCGTGGCACCCGGCTCCCCGGAGCGGGCGGCGTGCGCGGAGGACGTCGAGCGCAGGCGGCTGTTCAACTCCGTGCGCGAACTGCTGACCCGGATCGCGGGCGGCCACGGCCTGGCGCTGCTGCTCGACGACGTGCACTGGGCCGACCCGGACTCCGCGGACCTGCTGGGGCACCTGGTGCGCCACCCGCCCGCCGGTCCGGTCCTGCTGGCCGTGGCGCACCGGCCCAAGCAGGCGGTGGCCAGGTTGGCGGCCACCCTCAGCTCCGCCGCGCGGTACGGGCTGCTCCAGGTGCTGCACCTGGGCCCGCTGACCCCGACCGCCGCGGACGAGCTGCTGGAGGCGCTGACCCCGGCCGTCGGGCAGGCCGGTCGCGCCGCCCTCTACCGCGCCAGCGGCGGGAACCCGTTCTACCTGGAGGTCCTCGCCGACGCCCGGCGCGGCGGCAGGCCAGCCGAGGCCGAGGGCCCGTGCCCGCGGCTGACCGCCATGCTGCACGCGGAGCTGACCGCGCTGCGCCCGCAGACCCTGGCCGCGGCGCAGGCCGCGGCCGTGCTCGGCGAACCGTTCGACGTGTGCCTGGTCGCCGAGGTGGCCGGCCTGGGCACCGCCGAGGTCTTCGCCGCGATGGACGAGCTGGCCTGCCGGGACCTGGTGCGCCAGCTCGGTTCCTCGTCGCGGTTCGTCTTCCGCCACCCGGTCGTGCGGCACGTCACCTACCGGGCCATCGGCGCGGGCGGGCGGATCGCCGCGCACACCAGGGCGGTCGAGGCGCTGCGGGCCCGCGGTGGTTCGGCGGTGGCGATGGCCCCGCACGTCGAGCGCACCGCCGGGGTCGGCGACACCGACGCCACCCGGGTGCTGGCCGACGCCGCCGGGGACGCGCTGGACCGCGACCCCGCGGTGGCCGCGCAGTGGTTGCAGACCGCGCTGCGGCTGCTGCCCGACCCGCCCGAGTTCCGGCTCCGGCGCAGGGAACTGCTGCTGCGCCTGGCCGAGGCGCACGCGCGGGGCGGGCAGCTCGTGGAGAGCGAGGCGGCGCTGGTGCGGGCGATCGAGATGGTCGACGAGGACGACCGGGACACCCGCACCCGGCTCGTCGCCCAGCGCGCCGGGATCACCCGGCTGCTCGGGCGGCACGCCCAGACGGTGAGCTGCGTCGACGACGAGCTGTCCGGCGGGCAGCGCGCCGACAGCGCCGACGCCGTGGCGCTGCGGCTGGAGCGGACGGTCAACGCCGTGCTCGCGGGCACCGGCGCCTGCCGCGTCGAACCCGAGCCGGTCTGGGCCGAGCAGGCGGTGAGCGCCGCGCTGCGGCTCGGCGACCGCGGCCTGCACGTGAGCGCGCTGGCCGCCGCCGCGCTGGCCGAGGTGGTCGCGGGCGGCTTCGACGCCGCCGCGGAGCTGGTGGCGCAGGCGGGCGGGCGGGTGGACCGGCTGGCCGACGTGGACGTGGCGGTGCACCTCGACGGGGTGGTCTGGCTGAGCTGGTGCGAGGTGCACCTGGGCGAGTCGACGGCCGCGGTGCGCCACCTGGAGCACGCGCTCGTCCTGGCCCGCTCGTCCGGGCGGTCGGTGGACACCACCCGGCTGCTGGTGGTGCTGGCCGCCGCGCAGCTCGACCTCGGTGCGGTCCCCGCCTCCGCCGAGGCCGCCGAGGCCGCGGTGGAGGCCGGGATCGGCCTGCCCGGCACCGAGCTGCGCACGATGACCCTCTACGCCCACTGCCGCGCGCTCGCCCACCGCGGCGCCACCTCCGCCGCGGTGGAGGCGGGGCTGGCCGCGACCAGGGCCGCCGAACCCGGCCGCGGGCTGTGGTGGTCGCTGGCCTGGCTGGCCCTGGCCGAGGCCCGCCTGCTGCACGGCGACCCGCAGGGCGCGGTCACCGCCGTCCGCGCGGTCGTCGGCGACGGGGGACTGGCGGCGGTGCCGCCGATCGCCCGCGCCGAGGTCGCCGAACTGGTGGTGCGCGCCGAACTGGCGCTGGGCAGGCCGGAAGCCGCGTGGGGCTGGGCCGAACGGCTCGACCCGGCCGAACCGCACCGCGCCGGGTTCGCCGCGCTCGCCCGCGCCCAGGTGCTCACCGGCAGCGACCCGACCGCCGCGGCCCTGCACGGGGCGCAGGCCGAGTCGGCGTTCACCGCCGCGGGCAGGCGGCTGCTCGCGGGCCGGGCCCGGCTGGTGACGGCCTCGGCGCTGCTCGCCGCGGGCAAGCAGGCCAAGGCCGCCGCCGAGCTGTTCCGCGCCGAGCAACTGCTGCGCGAATGCGGGGCCGCCGCGCTGGTCGAGCGCGCGGTCGCCGAGCAGCGCAGGCTCGCCAAGGCCACGCAGGCCCCGCCGGAGCCCCGGGCCGGGCTGGCCACGCTCACCGCCCGCGAGCGGCAGGTGGCCGACCTGGTGACCAGCGGGCGCACCAACCGGCAGATCGCCCAGCGGCTCGGGGTCAGCGACAAGACCGTCGAGGCCCACCTGGCCCGGGTGTTCGCCAAGCTGGGCGTGGGTTCCCGGGCCGCGGTCGCCAGCGTCGTCGCCCGCTCCCGCACGGCCATCGGCCTGCTCAGCGAAGGTGCGTGACCCGCACCCGTCCTCCCCGTTCCCGTCGCGACCTGAGAATCCGGAGTTCGCCATGCTTGATTCCCTGCGCTGGCTGGGGCTGCTGCTCGGTGCCCTGGTGGTCACCCTGGCGGTGGCCAAGCTCGGCGGCCTGCTCGCCAGGGCGGTGCGCCAGCCCAGCGTCGTCGGCGAGATCGTCCTGGGCCTGCTCACCGGCCCGTTCCTGCTGTGGGTCGGCGGCGAGGGCGTGCGCACCGCCCTGCTGGGCGAGGGCAGGCTCGACGCGCTGAACACGGTGGCGCACGCGGGCCTGGTGCTGTTCCTGGTCGGCGTCGGGCACGAGCTGAAGGTGGGCGCGGGCATCCCGCGCGCCCGGTCCCTGGTCTGGACCGCGACCGGGGCCATGCTGCTGCCCGCCGCCGCGGGCCTGCTGATGGCGCTCTGGGTGGGCGGGCAGGGCACCGACCTGCGCGGCTCGGCGCCGACGACGTCGTTCGTGCTGGTCATGCTGGTGGCGCTGACCGTCACCGCGGTCCCCGTGCTGGCCCGCATCCTCGACGAGAGCGGCCGGATGGACACCCCCGCGGCCCGGCTCGCGCTCAGCGCCGCGGCGTTCATCGACCTGGTCGCCTGGGCCGTGCTCGCGGTGGCCATCACCGGCGCCACCGGCGAGGGGGACCTGCTGTCGGTCCTGGGCAGGCTGGGGATGCTGGTCGGGGTGGTGCTGGTCATCACCTCGCTCGGCAGGCTGCTGCGGATCGGGCGGGTGCGCGCCGCCGCCGCGGCGCACCGCCGGGTGACGATCGTCCTCATCGGACTGGCCGCCCTCGGCGTGGCGCTGCTGGCGAAGGCGCTGGGGATCAACGAGATCATCCTCGCGCTGGCCGTCGGCCTCGCCCTGCCGGTCGACGGCGAGCGCGGCACCTGGACCCCGGTGGCCGAGACGGTGGCCCGCGGCGGTCGGGAGCTGGTGCCGGTGTTCTTCTTCGTGACCGGCGTCGGGGTGTTCGCCGCGGAGGTCGGCTCGATCCCCTGGGCGGCGATCGGGGTGGCGCTGGTGCTGGCCGTCGTGGGCAAGGTGGGCGGCAGCTACCTCGGCGCCCGGCTCGGCGGCAGCACCCGCGGGGAGAGCCTGGAGCTGGGGGTCCTGCTCAACACCCGCGGCCTCACCGAGCTGGTCGTGCTCCAAGCCGCGTTCACCGCGGGCATCATCACCCCGGCGCTGTACCTGGCGCTGGTCGTGATGACCCTGGTGACCACGGCGATGACCGGGCCGCTGCACAAGCGGCTGACCCGCGAGCCCGCCGAGATGAGGTCCGTGTGACCACCACCCGATCCGCCGCCGACCGCTTCTTCGCCCGGCAGAGCGAGCTGGACCCGGTCCGGGCGGCGCTCTCCGGCGCACCGGTCGACCCCGGCGCCCGCCCCGACTACTCCCCGGCGAACTTCGCCGCCCGGGCCGAGCTGCTGCGCTCCACCGACCCGGGCGGCGACCCCGCGCTCGCCGAACGCCTCGCCGCCGAGACCGCCTACACCGAGGCCGGGCTGGCCACGGAGCTGAACCTGGTGACCTGCCCACCGGTGCTGCTGCGCGAACACCTGGGCCAACTGGCCAGGGACGGCGACCCGGCGGTGTTCGCCGAAGCCCTGGCCGGGGTGCCCGCCGCGCTGCGCGGGTACGCCGAGACCCTGCGCGCCACCGCGCTCCCACCCGCCCGGCGGCAGGTCGAGATGGTGCTCGGCGCCATCGGCTCCTGGGCCGCGGGCACCGAGTTCGGCGACTCCCCGCAAGCGGAGGCGGCTCGGCGGGGCTACGCCGAACTCGCCGCGGTGCTCACCGAGGAGGTCCTGCCGACCGCCCGCCCCGAAGACGGCGTCGGCGTCGACCGCTACCGCGCCGCCGCCCGGTTCCACCTCGGCGAAGACCTCGACCCGGCCCACTGCCACGAGGTCCTGGTCGCCGAACTCGACGAACTCCGCGCCGCCTCCGCGGCTTTGGCCCCCCGGGGCGTCCGGGAGACCTGCGCCGAGCTGAACACCGACCCCCGCTGGACCGTCACCGGCCCCGAGGCCCTGCGCGACTGGGCGGTCGAACGCCTCGACACCGCCGCCTCGGTGGGCCGGGAGGTGCTGGTCGCACCACCGGGCCTGGGCGCGGTGCAGGTGCACGTCCCGGTCGAGCACGGCTCCCCGCGCTACCTCCCGCCCGCGGCGGACGGCTCCCGCCCGGCCCGCCTGGTCTGGCCGGTGCCCGCCACCGACCCGGTCCCGGTGTGGAACCAGACGACGATGCTGCACCACGAGGGCGTCCCCGGCCACCACCTGCAACTGGGCACGGCGGTCCTGACCGCCACCTCCGCCTGGGCCGCGCACACCGTCGTCGCGGGCAACGCCGAGGGCTGGGCGGTCTACGCCGAGGGCCTCATGCGCGACGCGGGCGCCCTGACCACCCCGCAGGAACGCCTCGGCCACGTCCTGGGCCTGCGCCTCAACGTGGCGATGGCCCTGGTCGACCTCTCCGTCCACACCGGACTCCCCATGGGGGGCACTGGTGCTTCGTGGACCCTCGACGGCGCAGCCGCCTTCCTCGCCGCCGAATCGGCGTTCGACGCGGGATCGCTGTACTTCACCGTCCTGCGCTCGGCGGCGTGGCCCGGCCAGGCGCTGACCTACGCCTGGGGTGCGCGCGCGTGGCAGGAGTTGCGCGCGGCCTCGGACGCCGAGGGGACCGACCCGCGCGAGTTCCACCGCCGGATGCTCGCGCTGGGCCCGTGCGGCTTGTCGGTGCTGCGCTCAGCCCCGGGGGCGTAGCCGCCCGTGGCGGGCGCGGGGGGCTGACGCGCCCGCCACGAGCGCGTCCCCCAGGGGCGTGCGCCGGTAGAGGACCGAACGCCCCGCCCGCGCCCGGTCGAGCAGCCCCGCCCGCCGGAGCACCGCCAGGTGGTCACCGACGGCGCCCACGGTCAGACCCAGGCTGCGGGCCAGGTGGGTCGTGCCCGCCGGGTCCGCCAGGGCCACCAGGAGCCGCGCCCGGGACCGCCCCAGCAACGCCGCCAGCGCGTCGGGGTCGTGCCCACGCGTGGACTCCCACAGCGCAGCCGCACCCCGGGCCGGGTAGATGATCGCGGCGGGCCAGGGGGCGTCGAGGTGCACGGCCACCCTCGGCCAGACGAACACCGAGGGCACGAAGAGGAGCCCCGACCCGTCCGAGGCCCGCACCCGCCGCCCCGGCACGCCGGTGACCGCCACCGCGCCGCCGCCCCAGCGAACCCTCGGGTGCAGACCGTCGAGGGCGGCCACCCACCCACCGCCACCCAACCTCCCGGCCCGGTGGACGACGTCCCGCTCGCAGACGGCCCTGACCTGCGGCCAATCCGCCGCCAGCAACTCGTGCCACGCGGTCGTCAGGGCGTCGGCCAGGTGCTCCACCACCGACGCCGACCCCAACAGCGCGGCCACCCGGGGATCGCCGACCGGGCGGTGCCCGGCACAGGCCGAGATCTCCTCCCGCGCCACGCCCACCGGCGTCGCCAGCACCCGCGCGACGTCCTCCCCCCAGGTCTCGGCGAGCACCGACGGCGGCGGGGTCACGAACGCGGCACCGTGCCGGGGGGACTGCAAGGCCAGCAGCGCGGCGAAACCGGGCTGCAGGCGGAGCCGGTCGAACGCGGGCCGCAGGCGGGCCCGCCACGCCTGCGGCAGCCGCACCCGCGACACCCCCGCCAACGCCCGCAGCAGGCCGTCCAGCTCGAACGCGGGCGAAAGGGCGAACCGGGTCCGGAGGAGGTCTTCCCCGGTCACCTCAAGGCGCAGCACCCCACCGACGTTACGCCGCAGAACGTAAGCATGGACGGGCCCCGACCCCGCGCCGATGCTGGGCCGATGCCCCCGGACCTCCCCGATCCGCTACCGCGACGTGCTGGCCGAACCCCGCTTCCGCACCGTCTTCGGCGCCCGGTCGCTCGCCACGGCGGCCGACACCCTGCGCACGGTGGCACTGTCCGTCCTGATCTTCCTCGCCACCGGTTCCGCCCTGCTGAGCGCGATTGCCCACGGCGCGTCCTTCGTGCCCCAGTTGATCGGCGGCAGCCTGCTCGGCGCGCTGACCGACCGGGCCGAACCGCGCGGGCTGATCGCGCTCGGGTACGGGGTGGAAAGCGCTGTCGCCCTGCTGCTCGCCACCGGCATCACCCCGGTCTGGCTGAGCCTGTCCCTGGTCGCCGCAATCGCTTTCGTGACACCGGTCTTCACCGGGCTCACCGGCCGCGTCATCGCCGACGTGCTCCCCGGTGAGCGGTACGCGGTGGGCCGGTCGATGTCGCTCCTGGCGTCCTCGGTGGCGCAACTGGTCGGCCTGGTGGGCGGTGGGGGAGCGGTGGCGCTCCTGGGGAGTGGGCGGGCGTTGCTCGTGTCGGCCGTCCTGCACGCCCTGGCCTGCCTGTGGGTCCGCACCCGGCTCCCCGTGGGCAGGCCCGCGAGACGCGAACGGACCGGCACCGTCCGTGCCGGTTGGACGACCAACCGGCGCCTGCTCCGCGATCGCGACCTGCGGGTGCTCATCGTCGCCCAGTGGCTGCCGACCGCGGCAGCCGCGGGGGCGGAGGGCCTGTTCATCCCGTACGCCGCCGCGCGGTGGGCGGCGGAGAGCGCGAGCCTGCTGCTGGCCGGACTCCCCGCGGGCATGGTGGTCGGGACCGTCCTGGTGGGCCGGTTGGTGCCCCCGGGGAGCCGCGACCGCCTGGTCATCCCGCTCCTGGTGCTGGTCGGGGCCCGCTCACGGCCTTCTGGTTCCCGCTGCCGTTCGCCGTCGCGCTGTTCTTGTCCACATTGTCCGGTGCCGGGCTCGCCTACGGCGTGTGTGTGCAGTCCCGGTTCCGGGACCTCGTTCCGGTGAGGGAACGGGGGCAGGCGTTCACCCTCCTGGCCACCGGCCTGATGACCGCCCAGGGACTCAGCCCGGCCGTGTTCGGCCTGGTCGCCGACCACACGACGGCGGGTGCGGCCGTGGCTGTGGCGGGTCTGCTGGCGGTGGTCCACGTGGTGTGGCGAGGACCGGACCTGATCCGGGTGTTGCGGACAACCACCTGATCGTGGCGCTTGTGGCGTTTCCGCCCGGGGTATCCGGACCAACCCACGGAGGAGGAACCATGACCACCGAGACGCACTCGACCGTCCCGACCACCCGCCAGTCCACCGACCCGACGCCGTCCGCCGGGAGGCCCGCCTCGGCCGACGAGCCGGTGCACGCGGAGAGGACTGCGGAGAGGGTCACGCAGCGGCACGCCGAACGGCACGCGGAGCCGCCGAGGAGCGCCGAGGTGCGCCGGGACCGGGAGATGTCCGGCACCACCGGGATGCCCGGCACCACCGGGATGCCCGGCACCACCGGGATGCCCGGCACCACCGGGATGCCCGGCACCACGGAGATGTCCAGGAACACCGAGATGCCGAGGGACACCGACAAGGCGGAGGACGCCGACAGCGGTGGGCTGAGGATCGCCGGTGTCCGGCTGCCCGTCCCCGCGATGGCGCCCGTCGACTCCAAGCGCGCGCTGTGGTGGGGTGGGCTGGCGGCCCTCGCGGTGGTCGGGGTGCTGGAGTGGCCGGTGGCGGCGGTCGTCGGGGTGGGCAGCTTCGTGGCGGAGAAGTTGTCCCGGGAGGACGTTCGCACCGAGCCCCGGGCCAGGTAGCGCGGTCACCTCCGGTTGCGGAGGGCCTGCACCAGCAGTGCGATCGCTTCGACGGCCGCCGGGCTCGCCCCGGCGGCCGTCGCCGCTGCTCGGAGGGCGGGCTCGGCGTGGTGCAGGGCCGGGGTCAGCAGGGTCGAGGCAAGTGCGACCGGGGTCAGCAGGGGTGCCGGCGGGGCGAGGTCGACGACCAGGACCGGGCGCGTGCGGTCCCCGGTGGTCGGCTCGTGGATCAGCTCGAACATGGGCTTGTCCATTCGAGTGAGGGCGGTTCGAGCATCTCCCGCTGCCGGGCCGGGGCCAAGAAACGGTGTGTGAACCGTCGGTGCCGAAAGGACCACCTTCGGATGAATCGGGTGCGGCGGGGAGGGGTTGGCCTCCCGCCATGGGTATGACACGCGCTCAAGCATGCCGGACTGCGAGTGGGTGGAAGACGGTTGATGGTGTTGAAGAACGTGGTGCGGTTGCCGGAGTTGGCGGTGAGCGCACCGGGTCGCGTCCTGCGGGCGGCCGGGGAGGCGACGAGTGCGGCGCTCGACGTGGCCGACGAGGCCGTGGGCCTGGGCAGGCGGGCGGCTGCGACGGGGGTCGAGGCGGGGCGGGCGACCCTGGAGTCGACCGGGCGCCTGGTGCGCGACGCCTTCACCAAGCGGGAGCTGTGGTGGCGGGCGGGGCACCGCCTGCACCTGCCGGTGCGCCTGCCCGAGGATGCGCCCGAGCAGGTGCGGCGGGTGCTCGAGGACGTGGTGGCCGCCGTCCTGGAACACCCCGGGGTGGTGAGCGCCTACTGGGACGGTGGGCTGGCGCGCGTGGTGGTCCGGTTCGCCGAGGACGCGGCCACCGACAGGGTGGCGGCGGAGGTGTCCGCGCTGGCGCGCGAGTACGAACCGTCGCCCGCCAGCGCCGTCGAGCCCGCCGCGCACCCCGGGGACCTGCACGAGATCCGGTCCGCCGCGGTGGCCTTGGCGGTGACCGGCGCCGGTCTGGCGACCTCGCTGGCCGCCGGGGTGTTCCGGCTGCGCCGCCCGCCCCGGGTCGCCGCCGCCGCGCTGACCGTGGTGCGGGAGGACCCGCGGGTGCGGTCGCTGCTGCGGTCCCGGCTGGGTGGCGGGCCCACCGAGGTGGCGATCGCCGCCGCGACCGCCGCGGTGCACGGGTTCGGCGGTTCCCCGACGGAACTGCTGCTCGACGCCGCGCTGCGCACCGGGCAGTTGCTCGACGCCGCGGCTCGGGTGACCGCGTTCGAGCGGGTGCACGACGTGGTGTGCGTCCCCGGGCGGGAGAGCGTGGCGGGCGAGCCGGTTGCCAGGCCCGCGCTCGTCGACCCCGTCACCAGGTACGCGACCTCCGCCTCCACCGGCGGCCTGGTCGGGGCGCTGGTCACGGGGGTGCTCACCGGCGGTGTGCGCGAGGCGAGCGAGGCGGTCCTGGCCGGATCGCCGAAGCCCTCCCGGTACGGCTGGACCGGCTACGCCTCCGTGCTGGGGCAGGTCCTGGCGCGCGACGGGGTGCTGGTGCGCGCCCCGGAGCGGCTGCGCTCGCTGCAAACCGTGGACACGCTGCTGGTGCACGCCGGGGCGCTGCGGCTCGACAGCCGCACGGTCACCGAGGCCCACCCGCACGCCCCCGACTGGGGCGACGGCCGCCTGTGGGAGGCCGCCGAGGCCGCGCTGGCCGCCGCCGACTCCGGGTCTGATCCTGACGCCGACCCCGACGCGGTCCGGCTGCGGCCGGTCCCCGACGCCGAGGCGGACTCCACCGGGCTGATGATCGCCTCCGCCGACGGGCGCGACGTCGGCACGGTCCTGGTCGGGCACCGGCCCGACCCGGTCGCCCGGGCGGTGCTCGACGCCGCCGGGCAGGCCGGGCTGCGCGTCGTGGTCGTCGGCGACGACGGCACCGGGGCGAACGCGGTCGGGGCGGACGAGACGGTGTGCGAGCGGTCCATGGCCGAGGTCCTGCGGTCGCTGCGGGCCGACGGCCGGGTGGTGTGCGCCCTCGCCCGGCCGCGCGGCACGACCGGGGCGGACGCCGACGTGGTCGCCGGGGTGCTGGCGGCGGACTTCGCCGTGTGCCTGGCCGACCAGGACGCCGCCGTGGTGTGGGCGGCCGACGCGCTGTGCGTCGACGGGCTGGCCGGGGTGTGGCGGTTGGTGCGCGCGATCCCGGCGGCGCGGGCGGCGGGCAAGTACGGGGCGACCTGCGCCCAGGCCGCGACCGCCCTGTCCGGGCTGCTGGTCGCCACCAGCCAGCAGCGGCGGTGGGGGCGCCTGCTCTCCCCGGTGGCCCGGCTCAGCCCGGTCGACCTCGCCGCGGGCGCGGCCCTGGTGTCCGGGTGGGCGCTGGCCGCGGGTGTGGGCACGGCGCCCACCCCGGCGCCCCGGCCGCTGGTGCCGTGGCACGCGCTGCCCGCGGAGGGGGTGCTGCACCGCCTCCGCGAGCAGTCCGGGCGCGGTCGCCAGGTCGCCGACGACCTGACCGCGCGGGCCCGGCACCTGGGCGCGCGGCTGGCCGGGATGCCCGGCGCCGGGCCGCCGCGCGAGCTGCTGCGCCTGGCCGGTGCCGTGCGCACCGAGCTGGCCGACCCGCTCACCCCCGTGCTCGCCGTCGGCGCGGTCGCCTCGGCGGTGCTGGGCTCCACTGTGGACGCCCTGCTGGTCGTCGGCGTCATGGGCGTCAACGCCCTGGTGGGCGGCGGGCAGCGGTTGCGCGCGGAGCGGGCGCTGGCCGCGCTGGCGGTCACCCAGCGGCAGCGGGCGCGGGTGGTGGGCGAGCGCCGGACCGAGGTGGTCGACGCGGACGGGCTGGCACCCGGGCACGTGATCGAACTCCGGGGCGGTGACGTGGTGCCCGCCGACGCCCGGCTGCTGGAGGTCGACAGCCTGGAGGTGGACGAGTCCGCGCTCACCGGCGAGTCGCTGCCGGTGACCAAGGAGTCGACCGCGACACCGGCGGCGGCCATCGCCGACCGCCGGTGCATGGTCTTCGAGGGCACGACCGTGGTCGCCGGGTGGGCCAGGGCCGTGGTGGTGGGCACCGGGGCCGACACCGAGGCCGGGCGCGCGGTGTCGCTCGCCTCGCGGACCGCGCCGCCCGCCGGGGTGCAGGCGCGGCTGCGCGAGCTGACCGGCAAGGCGCTGCCGATGACGCTGGTCGGCGGCGCCGCGGTGACCGGGTTCGCGCTGCTGCGCGGTCGCCCGGTGCGCGAGGCCATCGGCGGCGGTGTCGCCGTCGCGGTGGCCGCGGTCCCCGAGGGGTTGCCGCTGGTGGCCACCGTCGCCCAGACGGCGGCGGCTCGGCGGCTGGGCAAGCACGGCATCCTGGTCCGCACGGCCCGCACGCTGGAGGCGCTGGGCCGGGTGGACACGGTGTGCTTCGACAAGACCGGCACGCTGACCGAGAACCGGCTCCGGGTGGTCGAGGTGGCCACCGCCGACGGGGTCTTCCCGGTGGACGCGCCCGAGGCCACCGCCGTCCTGGAGGTCGCGGCCAGGGCCTGCCCGCGGCAGCCGACCGAGTCGGGCGCGCACGAGCACGCCACCGACGAGGCCGTGCTGTCGGCGCTGCCCGAGGACAGCGGGTGGGAGCAGTTGGCGGGTCTGCCCTTCGAGGCCAGCCGCGGGTACGCGGCGGCCGTCGGGCGCACCGGGGACGACACGCTGCTGGTGGTCAAGGGCGCACCCGAGGTCGTGCTGCCGGGGTGCGCCGCGGTGCCCGCCGACACCGGCGAACTGGTCGAGACCCTGGCCTCGGCGGGACTGCGCGTGCTCGCGGTCGCCCGCCGCCCGGTCGCGGCCGACGACGCCGACGAGGTGCTGGACGAGCCGCTGGCCGAGCTGGAGTTCCAGGGCCTGCTCGCCCTCGCCGACACCCCGCGCGACAGCGCCGAACCGCTGGTCCGGAGCCTGCGCGAGGCGGGCGTGGCCCCCGTCGTGCTCACCGGCGACCACCCGAGGACCGCGCGCGCCATCGCGGTCGGCCTCGGCTGGCCGGAGGACACCAAGGTCGTCACCGGCGGCGAACTCGCCGCCCTCGACCGCGCGGGCGGCGCCCGGCTGCTGCGCGGCGCCGGGGTGGTGGCCAGGGTCGCCCCGGAGCAGAAGTTGCAGGTGGTGGAGGCGCTGCGGGCCGCGGGCCGGGTGGTGGCGATGGTCGGCGACGGCGCCAACGACGCCGCCGCGATCCGCGCCGCCGACGTGGGCATCGGCATCGCCGCCCGCGGCTCGGCCGCCGCCCGCAACGCCGCCGACCTCGTGCTCACCGACGACGACCTGGGCGCGCTGGTCGGCGCGGTGGCCGAGGGCCGCGCGCTGTGGCGCAGCGTCGCCGACGCCATCGGCATCCTGATCGGCGGCAACGCGGGCGAGGTCGGCTTCACCGTCCTGGGCACCATGCTGTCGGGCACCTGCCCGCTGTCCACCCGCCAACTGCTCCTGGTCAACCTGCTCACCGACATGTTCCCGGCCATGGCAGTGGCGGTGACCCCGGCCAGGGACGAGGCGGGCGGCGAGGAGGCCCCGGTCGGCGCGGCGGTGCTCGGCGGGCCGCTGATCACCCAGATCCGGCACCGGGGCATCATCACCGGCCTCGGCGCCACCACCGGGTGGCTGATCGGCAAGTGGACCCCGGGGACCGCGCGGCGCACCAGCACGATGGCCCTGTGCGGCCTGGTCGGCTCACAGCTCGTGCAGACCCTGTCCGGCAGGCGGCACAGCCCTCTGGTCCTGGCCACCACCCTGGGGTCGGCGGCGGCGCTGGTGGCGGTGGTGCAGACCCCGGGGGTGAGCCACTTCTTCGGCTGCACCCCGCTGGGCCCGGTCGCGTGGGCGGGCGTCGGCGCGGCGATGGGCACCGCGGCCGTCGGCCCGGTGCTGGTGCCACCGCTGGAAGCGGTCGTGAGCCGGGCGGCCTCCCGCCTCCCGGCCGTCCGGTTCACCTCGGGGGCCGGGCGGGGCTGACCCGGGGGATCGGGTGATCGCCGCGCGGGCGGACCCCGCCCGCGCGGCGATCACCCCCGGAACCGGGACGGCGGAACGCCGAGCATCCGCTTGAAGTGCCTGCCCAGGTGCGACTGGTCGTGGAACCCGGCCGCCGCGGCCACCTGCCCCGGCGCCATCCCGTCGAGCAGCAGCCGCCGCGCCAGGTCGACCCGGCGGCCGACGAGGTAGCGGTGCGGCGGCAGCCCGAACTCACCGCTGAACGCGCGCACCAGGTGCGTCGGGTGCGCGTGCAGCCGGGCCGCGGCCTCGTCGAGGGTGACGCCCTCGACGGTGCGCGCGTCGAGCAGGTCGCGCAGCCGCCGGGCCAGACCGGGTGCGCGGACGGCGGGGGCGGTGGTCGGGCCGCCGGTCAGGTGCATGCCGAGGCGTTCGCAGATCAGGGCCAGCCTGCTCTGCGCCTCCAGGTCCTCGTGGTGCGGGGCGAGCGCCCGGTGCAGCCGGTCCACCCGGTCGCGCAGCACCGGGTCCGGGATGCCGGGGGAGTCCACGGCGGCGCCGGTCAGGCCCGGGTCGAGCAGTTCGGGGCCGAGGTAGAGGACCCGCTTGCGGAACCCGTCCGGGGTGGCGTTGCGCCCGTCGTGCGGGACGTGCGGTGGCAGCACCGTCACCTGGGAGGTCAGCGCCCCGTGCTCGTGCCGGTCCAGGTCGTAGCGGACGACGCCCGAGTCGATGATCAGCACGGTCCAGGCGTCGTGGGTGTGCGCGGGGTAGGCGTGCTCGGCGAACCGGGCGTGCAGCACCTCGCGGACGCCGCCCAGCGACGGCCGCCACGCGGTGACCTCCGAGCGGACCGGCACGCCAAGAACGTACAAGACCCGGACCAGCCGACCGGCTGAGACTGGCCCGGTGGAACACGACACCGAACCGTCCCGCCCCGAAACCAAGATCGCCGTCCTGCTGCGCGACGACCTGCTGGGCTGGCAGGCGCTCAACGTCACCGCCTTCCTGGTCAGCGGCCTGACCGCGGCCAACCCCGACCGGATCGGCGAGCCCTACCTCGACGCCGACGGCACCGAGTACCTGCCGATGCTCGGCCAACCCGTGCTGGTCCTCCAGGGCGGCAAGGAGGTCGTCACGGCCGCGCACACCCGCGCCCTCACCCGCGGCCTGCGCATCACCGTCTTCACCGCCGACCTGTTCACCACCGGCAACGACCGCGACAACCGCGCCGCCGTCCGCGCGGTTCCCCGCGACCACCTGGACCTGGTCGGACTCGGCGTCCACGGTCCCCGCAACGCCGTCGACAAGATCCTCAAGGGCGCCCGGATGCACCCGTGACCGGTGGTGGAACGGGGTGTTCCGCCAACCGCCCTTGAACCCGTGTGCGGCGGATCGCCTTGACAGGGCGCGCACGGGTGCGGATGCTGGAGGTGCGAAGGGGAGTACCCCTCCGGCCGCAGGTCGTCAGTACGGTGGGTCAGTGCCCGCCCGGCCTCGGCGCCGCCCGGCTCGTCCGGCGGTGGGGAGACCTTCGGTCAAGGACCGGAGGCACCACCATGCGCACTTCCCCCATCGCCGTCGCCGTCGCGGGCGGTCTCGCCCTGCTCACCGGGTGCAGCGGCCTCCAGGACGCCGCCGACACCGCCGCCGCGGCCAGTCAAACCCTGTCCAGCGCCCAGGTCTGCCTCGACGCCGTGGGCGCCGTCGACTTCACCCCGGACGCGCTGAACCCGCAGAACACCGTGGAGCAGAGCCGAACCGCCGCCGAGACCCTGAACGGCCTGGCGGGCAAAGCCGCCGACACCACGGTGAACGACGCCATCCGGGACCTGTCCGACACGCTCGCCGCGGTGACCCTGGACGACCTCGCCTCGCCCGTGGTCTGGGTGCAGCGCAAGACCGACCAGGCCGCTGCCCTGCTCCAGGCGTGCTCGATGCGGTGACCCCGCGCGGAGCGCCCCGCACCGGCCCACCGGTCGGTGCGGGCGGGGCACCGCCATCCCGGCGGCCCGCAGCCGCTCCCGCGCCGTGCGCCCCAACGCGAGCAGCACCACCACGGCGGTGACCAGATCGACCGTCCCCCAACCGAAGTGGCCGAGCGCGCCGTAGCGGTGGAGCGCCGACCAGGCGTGGACCGACGCGATGAGCGCGATGCCCGACTCCGAAGCGGTCGTCCCCGGCCGGTTCCGCCACCACGTGCCCGCCACGCCGAAGACCGTGCCCGCGAGCAGTGCCCCGGCGGCGAAGGCCCACAACGCCCAGAAGGCGAGCGAGTTCGCCAACCGCGCGGCGGCCCGAATCCGCTACGCCGAGCCCACCCCACCCGCGGGCACGGTGTACTCCGTGAACCGTCCACACTCGACAAACCCCAACCGCCGGTAGACCGGCTTCCCGTCATCCGAAGCCTGGAGCACCGCGACGGACTCCCGCGCGCACCGCAGCGCGGCCTCCGTGATCGCCCCCGCGTACCCCTTGCGCCGGTGCGCGACCAGGGTCGCGACGTTGTAGATCCCGGCGACCTCGGCGTGCCGGAACACCTCCGCCGTGCAGACCGGCGCACCGTCCACGTACCCCACCAGGTACGAGGACGACGAGTCGAGGGCGTGCGGCGCGGCGTCGGCGAAGAACCGCTCGACGGTCGCGGCCGGGGGTTCCCAGTTGGCGGCGAGCACGCGGGCGAAGTCCGCCAGCTCGGCGGCGGTGTCGACCACCCGGATGTCCAGCCCGGACGGCTCCCGGTCCGGCCGCGACCGGCGCAGGTCCAGCCACATCCCGGCCTCGGACTCCGCGGCGGACAGCCCGGCGTCCACCAGGAGCTGGTCGAGTTCGGGCGAGCCCGGTCCCACCCACCAGGAGAACGGCCGCCCGGTCGCGGTCACCCGGTCCACCGTCTGCCGCACCCGCCGCCGGGGCGCCCCCGACTCGAACCGGGCCCTGGCGACGATGTTGAAGGTGTCGTCGGCGATCCCGCTGTCGGCGATGAGCAGGTCGGCGCTGTCCACCACCACCGCCCCGGGCAGCCGCCGGTGCAGGTGGGCGGCGTGTTCGGCGAGGTTGCGCTCCATGCTGTCCAGTAAGTCCACCGCCCCATCGAACCGTGTCCGGTGGCGCCGGGTCCCGGTGCACCCCGTCCGACCGGACAACGGCATGACAACTGCTTGACAAAGTCGCCCGGGGTGGTGACGCGCCCGGCGGGAGGGGCCAGGATCTGCGGCGTTGGTCCGAACGCGACGACCCGGGTGGCCCGGGCGGCGGGCGGGGGCGGGAGGAGGAGTCGCATGGTCGACGGCGGTGCGGCGGTGTCCGCGGACGGGGAGTCCGGTGGGGACCGGACCGACCGGTTGTTGCTCGGCCTGGTCGCGCGGGTGCACGCGGGGGAGCGGGCGGCGCTGGCCGAGGTGCTGGCGGTGGTGCGGCCCCCGGTGCTGCGGTACGCGCGGAACCGGCTGCGGCCCACCAGGGACGCGTTCGCGTCCGTCGAGGACGTGGTGCAGGAGACCTGCCTGGCCCTGGTGAAGGCGATCCCCACCTACCGGTGGGACGGGCGGCCGTTCATGGCCTTCGCCTACGCCATCGCCGCCAAGAAGATCGCCGACGTGTACCGGACCGGTTCGCGGGACCGGTCGAGCCCGGTGTGGGAGTTCGCCGACCGGCCCGACGGCCTGCCCGACCCGGAGCAGCGGTTCCTCGACCGCGAGCGGGGCGACCGGGCCGGGGCGCTCGTGGCCACCCTGCCGGTCGCGCAGCGGGAGGTCCTGTTCCTGCGGGTCATGGTGGGCCTGTCCGCCGCGGAGACCGCGGAGGCCCTCGGGACGACACCCGGCGCGGTGCGGGTGGCCCAGCACCGGGCGCTCACCGCGCTGCGGCGAAAGCTGCGGTGACCCCCGCCGGAGCCCTTCTGCGCAAGATCGTTCCTTTGTAGGGTGCCGCCCATGGCACAGCGTCAGCTCCGCACCCGGATGGGAACCCTGCTCGTCACCGACGACGGGGCGGTGGTGCGGGCGCGCGGCGTCCGCTACGCGACGGCGGGCCGGTTCGAGCGGCCCGAGGCGGTGCGGCCCTGGTCGGGGGTCGTGGACGCCACCCGGCGCGGACCGGTCTGCCCGCAACCGCCCTCCCGGCTGGGCTTCGCCACCGGCGAGTTCACCGACGGCATGGTCCACAGCGAGGACTGCCTGGTCGTGACCGTCGCCGCGCCCGCGGGTGCCGACGGGCTGCCGGTGCTGGTGTGGATTCACGGCGGCGCCTACGTCGAGGGCACCGGGGAGTGCGCCAAGTACGACCCGGTGGCGCTGGCGGCCGAGGCCGGGGTGGTGGTGGTGAACGTCAGCTACCGCGTGGGCGTCCTCGGCTACCTCGCCCCCACCCAGGCGGGCGGCGCGGACAACCTCGGCCTGCGCGACCAGGTGCTCGCCCTGCGCTGGGTGCGCGACAACATCGCCGACTTCGGCGGCGACCCTGGCAACGTCACCGCCTTCGGCCAGTCGGCGGGCGCGGACTCGGTGCTGGCCCTGATGCTGTCGGAGGAGGCCGACGGCCTGTTCCACCGGGCGATCATGCAGAGCGCCCCGCTGAGCATCTCGCAGGAGCGGGCCCCGCTGTTCGCGGCCGTGCGCGCCCGCCTCACCCACCTCGCCCACGGGGCGAGCACGGCGGAAATCCTCGCCGCCCAGGACGAGGCGGTCGCGGTGGCGCACCGGTTCGGCGCGTTCGCGGGCATGCCCTACGGACCGGTCCTGGGCAGCGCCCCCCTGCCGTCGGTCGCGGAGGTGCCCGCCCGCCTCGCCGACGCGGCGTCCCGGGTGGAACTCCTGATCGGCCACACCAAGCACGACGCCAGCCCGTTCGTGGTGATGTCCCCCGCGGGCCGCCGCCTCACCCGGCTGGGCAGGTCGGTGACCCGCATCGTCTCGGCGGGCGCCACGAAGCAGGTCTTCGCCGACCCGGCGCACAGGCTGGCCGACACGTGGGCGTCCAACGGCGGATCGGTGGCGCGGTACCGGTTCGACCGGGCCCCCGGCTTCCTGGGGGCGGGCCACTGCGTCGAACTCCCGTACCTGCTGGGCACCCCGGACTCCTGGTCGGACTCCCCGATGATGGGCGGCAAACCCCTGGACACCGCCCTCGCCACCAGGCTCCGCCGCACCTGGGGCGACTTCGCCCGCGGCGGCGTCGCGGCCCTGGAGTCCACGAACCTGCGGTTCGGTTGATCGCCAAGCGCGGCGCACCGGCAGGATCGGGGCATGACCACGCTCCTCATCGCCAACCGCGGCGAGATCGCCGTCCGGGTCCAGCGGGCCGCCACCGCCCTGGGCCTGCGCACCGCCGCGGTCTTCACCGCCGACGACCGCGACGCCCGGCACGTGCGGCTCGCGGCGGAGGCGCACCCGCTGACCGGTGAGCGGGGTTACCTCGACGGGGAGCAACTGGTCGCGCTCGCCGGGCGCGTCGGGGCCGCGCTCGTGCACCCCGGTTACGGCTTCCTCAGCGAGAACGCCGACTTCGCCGCCCGCTGCGCCGAGGCCGGGCTGACCTTCGTCGGTCCCGCCCCGGAGGCGTTGGCGCTGCTCGGGGACAAGGCCCGCGCCAGGGAACTGGCGGCAGGCCTGGGCATCCCGGTCCTGCCCGCCACCCCCGGCGGCGTCACGTCGGCGCAGGCGCGGGACTTCTTCGACGAGGTCGGCGCCGTGGTGGTGAAGGCCGTCGCGGGCGGCGGTGGGCGGGGCATCCGGGTGGTCACCGAGGCCGCCGACCTGGAGTTCGCCCACGAGCGGTGCCGGTCGGAGGCGGAACGGGCCTTCGGTTCCGGTGAGGTGTACCTGGAGCGGTACCTGCCCCGGGCGCGGCACGTGGAGGTGCAGGTCATCGGGGACGGGACGGCGGTCAGCCACCTGTGGGACCGGGAGTGCTCGGTGCAGCGCAGGCACCAGAAGCTGATCGAGGTGGCACCGTGCCCCGGGCTGCCCGCGCGGCGGCGGGCCGAGTTGTTCGCCGCGGCGACCCGGCTGGCGGAGGAGGTCGGGTACTCGGGGCTGGGGACGGTCGAGTTCCTGGTGGCCGACGACGGGTTCTGGTTCCTGGAGGTCAACCCGCGCGTGCAGGTCGAGCACACCGTGACCGAGGAGGTGACCGGCGTCGACCTGGTGGCCGCGCAACTGGAGGTCGCGCTCGGCCGCACGCTCGCCGACCTCGGGCTCACCCAGGACCGGGTGCCGCCGCCGCGGGGGCTGGCCGTGCAGTGCCGGGTCAACCTGGAGGAACCGCTGCCCGACGGCACCGCGCGGGCCACGTCCGGGGTGCTGACCGAGTTCGAGGTGCCCTCCGGGCCCGGGGTGCGGGTCGACACCGCCGGGTACCGCGGCCTGCGCGCGGTCTCCCGGTACGACTCGCTGCTGGCCAAGGTCGTCACGCACGTCCCGCACACCGACCTCGCCCGCGCCGCGGTGGCCGCGGAGGCCGCGCTGGGGGAGTTCCGGGTCGGCGGGCCGGGGACGAACCTGGCGTTCCTGCGGGAGGTCCTGCGGCACCCGGTGTTCCGCGCGGGGGAGTGCACCACCTCGTTCGTCGACGACCACGTGGCCGACCTGGTCACCGCCGCGCCCGAGGTGGCGCGGGCCGACCTCGCGGCGCCGTTCGCCGGGACCGTGGTCGACGTGCCCGCCGCGGTCGGGGCGCGGGTGGCGGCCGGGGCGCCGCTGGTGGTCGTCGAGGCGATGAAGATGGAGCACGTGCTGGTGGCGGCCGTGTCCGGGACCGTGGTGGAGGTGCGCGCGTCGGTCGGTGCGGTCACCGCCGACGGTGACGTGCTGGTGCGGCTGGACCCCGACGAGGCCCAAGCGGGCGCGGTGGCCACGGAGGAGGCCGTGGACCTGGCCGCGGTGCGGGCGGACCTGGCCGAAGTCCTGGAACGGCACCGGGTCGGGCTCGACGCGGCCCGGCCGGAGGCGGTGGCCAAGCGGCGGCGCCTCGGTCGGCGCACCGCCCGGGAGAACGTGGCCGACCTGTGCGACGCGGACTCGTTCGTCGAGTACGGCGCCTTGGCCGTCGCCGCGCAGCGGCAGCGGCGGTCGCTGGAGGAGCTGACCGCCAAGACCCCGGCCGACGGCATGGTCACCGGGATCGGCGGGGTGAACGGGCAGCGGTGCGCGGTGCTCGCCTACGACTACACGGTCCTGGCGGGCACCCAGGGCGTGATGAACCACCGCAAGACCGACCGGATGCTGGAGTTGGCGGCGCGGCACCGGCTGCCCGTGGTGCTGTTCGCCGAGGGCGGCGGCGGGCGGCCCGGCGACACCGACACCACGGCGGTGTCGGCCCTGGACGTCCCCACCTTCGTCACCATGGGCCGCCTCAACGGGCTGGTCCCCACCGTCGGCATCGCCTCCGGCCGGTGCTTCGCGGGCAACGCCGCCCTGCTGGGCTGCTGCGACGTCGTCATCGCCACCCCGGAGGCCACCATCGGCATGGGCGGGCCCGCGATGATCGAGGGCGGCGGGCTGGGCGTGTTCGCCCCGGAGGAGGTCGGGCCGGTGTCGGTCCAGGTGCCCAACGGCGTCATCGACGTGCTCGCGGCGGACGAGGCCGAGGCGGTGTCGGTGGCCAAGCGCTACCTGTCGTACTTCCAGGGCTCGGTCGCCGACTGGGAGTGCGCCGACCAGCGGGCGCTGCGCCACGTCGTGCCGGAGAACCGGGTGCGCGCCTACGACGTCCGCCGGGTGGTGGAACTGCTGGCCGACACCGGGTCCGTGCTCGAACTGCGCCCCGAGTTCGGCGTCGGCGTCCTCACCGCCCTGGTCCGCGTCGAGGGCAGGCCCATGGGGCTGCTGGCCAACAACCCCGCCCACCTCGGCGGCGCGATCGACACCCCCGCAGCCGACAAGGCCACCCGCTTCCTGCAACTCTGCGACGCCCACGGCCTGCCGGTGCTGTCGCTGTGCGACACCCCCGGCTTCATGGTCGGCCCCGACGCCGAGCGCACCGCCACCGTCCGCCACTTCAGCCGCCTGTTCGTCACCGGTGCGACGCTGACGGTGCCGGTCCTCGGCGTGGTCCTGCGCAAGGCCTACGGCCTCGGTGCCATGGCCGTGCTCGGCGGCAGCGTGCACGCCCCCGTCGCCACCCTCGCCTGGCCGACCGGCGAGGTCGGCGGCATGGGCCTGGAGGGCGCCGTCCGCCTCGCCTTCCGCCGCGAACTGGAGGCGATCGAGGACCCCGACAAGCGCCAGGAGACCTACGACTTCATCCTCGCCGAGGCCTACCGGCGCGGCAAGGCGGTCAACGCCGCCACCGTCCTGGAACTCGACGACGTGATCGATCCCGCCGAGACCCGCCACCGGATCGCCCGCACCCTGCCGCCCGCCACCCCGTCCGGGCGCCGTGTTGACACGTGGTGACCGTCGTGTGAACGCCTCGCCCGCTCCCGCGATGTGGGAGTCCGCTGTGGACCGCCGAAGCGGTGGGATCGTTGGGACCACAGCACTCCCCGACGATCCCCCGGAGGAACGCGTGACGACCCAGGTGCGGCTCAACCAGGTGGACATCGAGGCGGTGGGCGGCCTGGTCGCCGCCGTCCAGGCCGACAGCGCCAAGGCCAAGACCACGTGGGCGGCCCACGTGACCTGGACGGGCGGTTTCCAGTCGGAGGCCAAGGTCCGCCAGTTCCCGGCGGCCAAGTCCGACGAACCCCCCGCCCTCGGCGGCGGCGACACCGCGGCGAACCCGGTCGAGCAGCTTCTCGGCGCCCTGGGCAACTGCCTCGCCGTGGGCTACGCCGCCAACGCCACGGTCGCGGGCATCCAGCTCGACAGGCTGACCGTCGACGTCAAGGGCGACGTGGACCTGCACGTCTTCCTGGGCCTGGCCGAGGGCCACGCGGGCTTCGACGGCATCACCGCCACCGTGCGCATCGACTCACCCGCCGACCGCGCCGACCTGGAAGCCCTGCACGCCAAGGTCATCGCCAGCTCCCCGGTGGGCCACACGCTCACCGCCGCGGTCCCGGTCGAGGTCCGCCTGGCCTGACCGAGGGGCGGGTCAGACCGCCTGCGCGGCCAGGGTGACACCGGTCAGGCGCTCGGACTCGGCCCACAGGCGGGCGTTGGCAGCGGCGTCCCGCGCCCGACGGGTGGGCCGGACCGTGGTCGTGGGACCGACCAGCCCGAACCGGCCACCGGGCCCGTAGTAGCCGCCCGCCGTCGCGTCCGGGCTGGTGGCGGCGTGCAGCAACGGCTCGACACCGGTCCCCACCTCCTGCGAGGGCAGCGGGCCGACGCGGGTGAACCAGCTCTCGGTGGTCTTGTCGCGGCCGAGGCTGGCGCCCGCGGTCTGCAGGTTCGTCCGGGTGAAACCGGGGTGGGCGCCGGTGCTGAGCAGGTCCCACCCGCGCTCGGCGGCCAGGGCGGCGAGGTGCTGGGTGAACATCTGGTTCGCCAGCTTCGACCGCCCGTAGGCCGCCATCGGCCGGTAGCGGCGCTCCGAGTGCGGGTCGTCGTAGTCGATCCGGCCCACGGCGGCCAGGCCGCTGCTCATGGTGGCCACCCGGGGCGCGTCGGCGGCGAGCAGCAGCGGCAGCAGCCGCACGGTCAGGGCGAAGTGGCCGAGGTGGTTGCCGCCGAATTGGAGTTCGAACCCGTCGGCGGTGGTCATCCGCTTCGGCGGGGCCATCACGCCCGCGTTGTTGACCAGCAGGTCCAGCGGGGTGCCCTCGCCCAGCAGGCCGTCGGCGAACTCCCGCACCGAGGCCAGGTCGGCCAGGTCCACCCGGCGCACCTCCACCCGCGCAGCCGGGTGCGCGGCCAGGATCTCCGCCTTGGCCTGCTCGCCCTTGGCCGGTGTGCGCACGGCCAGCACGACCCGCGCCCCCACCTCGGCCAACCTGCGCGCGGCCTCCTTGCCCAGCCCACTGTTCGCACCGGTCACGACGACGAACCTGCCGGTCTGATCGGGGATGACGTACATTCGGAACTCCTTAAAGACTGTCGGTCTGTTATGACTCCGACGCTAACAGACCGCCGGTCTGCTGACAAGAGACCATCGGTCTTCTAGGCTGCGCGCATGACGTCCTTCAAGCGCGCCCGCAGCGAGGAGCAGCGCGCGAAGCGCAGGCAGACCATCCTCGACACCGCGGCCGCGATGCTGACCGAGATGCCGGTGGCACAACTCAGCCTGAACGAGCTGAGCAGGCGCGTCTGCCTGGCCAAGTCCAACGTCCTGCGCTACTTCGAGTCCCGCGAGGAAATCCTCCTCGAACTCCTCGCCACCGCCACCCACCAGTGGCTCACCGACCTCGACACCACCCTCACCACCCCCGCCGACGCCGCACTGCCCGACCGCCTCGACGCCCTCACCACCACCACCGCGACCTCGCTGGCAGCCCGCCCGACCCTGTGCGACCTGCTCGGCAACCAGGCCGCTGTGCTGGAGCACAACGTCTCCCCGCAGATCGCCGCCGACTACAAGCGCGCCACCCTCGCGGGCGTCGCCACCCTGGCCGGGGTGGCACGCCGGTGCGTCCCGGAACTGGGGGAGGCCGACGCCACCGGCTTCGCGGGCGCCACGGTCGTGCTGGCGGGTGCCCTGTGGGCGCACAGCCGCCCGTCGAAGGCCATGCTCGCCGCCTACGCCGCCAACCCCGACCTCGCGGCGCTCCGGCTCGACTTCACCGCCACGCTCACCGAGGCGCTGGGGGTGTTCCTGGCGGGCCTCCTGGCCCGACAAACCCGTTGACCGGTGCTGTTCCCCCGGCGTTTTTGTCGGTGAGCCGCGCGGGGAGACCGTGCTGTGAGAGTGGGGCGGTGGCCGGGTCTGGCCGCTGTACCTGGAGGGGCCGATACCCGCGAGATGGCGCCCCCACCCACACCTGAGTGTCGGCCGGCGGGCAAGCCGGGAGCAGGCCGCGCTTAAGCGGGCGTCAATAGGGTGGCCGCGCACAGGACACCAGCGGTCGGGCGGCGACCGGTGGAGCGGGAGGGGAACCATGCGCATCGACCCGAACGGACCCGAGGACGAGCCCGAGGTCCGGCAGATGGTCGTCATCCACAAGGCGCTGCGCAAGCAGTTCGCCCTCCTGCCCGAGCAGGTCCGCGCCGTGGCCGACGGGGACCGCGCCCGCGCCGCCGCCGTCGCCGACCACGTGCGCAGCCTGCTGCTGCTCCTGCACGCGCACCACCACAGCGAGGACGAGGTGCTGTGGCCGCTGCTGCAGCAGCGGGCACCGCTGGAGGAGGCCCTGATCCGGGAGATGGAGGCCCAGCACGGCGCGGTCGACGCCGGCATCCGGAAGCTGACGCCCCTGGTGGCCGCCTGGGCGGAGCGCGGCGACCGCGCCACCGCGTCCGACATCGCCGCGGAGTTGGCCGGGCTCACCGCGCACCTCGACGAGCACCTGGACGCCGAGGAGGAGAAGGTGTTCCCGCTCGTGCTCGACCACCTCAACGTCGCCGAGTGGGAATCGGTGGTGGCGGAGGGGCCGAAGCAGATGCCGTCCAGCCCGCGCATCGGCATGGTCACCATCGGCGTCGTCCTCGACGCCGCCGACCCGGCGGAGGGGGACTGGTTCTTCCGCAACCTCCCCGCCAAGGGCAAGATCGCCTGGCGCGTGTTCGGCCGCTCGTACTACCGGCGTTACTCGGCCAGGCTCGGCACCACGGCGGTCTGAGCCCCATTCCACCCGGGTACCGATGTTGCGGAAAGCGGGGACGGCCCCAGCCGCCACTGGTACTACTTCCGCATGGGAAACAGGGGGCTTTCCAAGGCGGGGATCGTGCTCGCGCTGGTCCTCGGCGGTCTTCCGCTGACGGTCTTGGGCGCGGACGCGGCGCGGCAGC
This sequence comes from Actinokineospora spheciospongiae, assembly GCF_003182415.1. Lineage (NCBI taxonomy): Bacteria > Bacillati > Actinomycetota > Actinomycetes > Pseudonocardiales > Pseudonocardiaceae > Actinokineospora > Actinokineospora spheciospongiae. Next base: position 199,442 of record NZ_QHCP01000001.1, read on the forward strand.
CGGACAACCGGGCGCACGTCGACCGCGCGGAGACCGCCCAGGCGCAGGCCAGGGCGGTGGCGATCACCGAGGCGCTGTTCTCCTACTCGAGCGCAGACCTGCCCGCGCAGCGCGCCGAGGTCGCCGACCTCATCACCGGCGACCTGATCACCCAGTACACCGATCTGCTCGACCAGGCGGAGAAGAGCGTGCGGGAACAGCAGGTGACGCTGACGTCGAAGGTCACGCACTCCGGGGTCCGCCTCCTCGACCCCGGGAAAGCCGAAGTCCTGCTGTTCCTGACCCAGTCCAGCGCGCGGCCGGGCGAGGCCCCGCAGTCCGCGGGCGCGCAGTTCGTCCTGACCCTGGTCCGCGGCGACAGCGGTTGGCAGCAGGCCAAGGGGTCCACCATCGACCTGCTGGGTGCCCGGTGAACGCCCCGAACCGCAGGGCGCTCGTCGCCGTGGTCGCCCTCGTCCTGGTCGCGGCAGCCTTCGGGTTCGCTGTCCTGCTCGGGGACCGGACCACCGCGGGAACCGCCGTTCCCGTCCAGCCCACCGGGTCCCCCGCCGACCGCGAGGCCGCCACCACCCGCGACGACGTGGTCCGGGTGGGCGGTGACGGCGCGCGCGTCCTGAACACGCTGCGGGTCGCCACCTTCGACGCCGACTACGACGCCTGGGAGCAGGTCGCCACCGGCGACCTGCTCGACTCGCTGCGCACCGGGCGGACCTCGAGCCGGGAGAGGTTCCTCGCGGCCGGGACGTCCACCACCGGCCACGTCCTCGCCGCCGCGGCGGAACAGGTCGACGCCGACCGCGGCACCGCGACCGTCCTCGTCGCCCTCCGCGTCACGGCGGAGTCCGCCACCGCTCCGACGGAGACGCTGGTGCGCGTGCTCGTCACCGTGACCCGCACCGCCGACGGCTGGCGCCTCTCGGGGATCGCCCACGCCCCGGTCCGATGACGCCCGCCCGGGGGAATCCCCGGTCGCCCGGAGTCGTCCACCGGCGGGTTCAGCGGTGGCGGTCCGTACCGTGGCCGCCATGACCGTGCCTCCCGCCGAAGCGCTGCCGGTGGTCGTCGTCGGCGCCGGGCCGACCGGGCTGACCTCGGCCATCCTGCTGGCCCGGCGCGGGGTCCGCAGCGTCGTCCTGGAACGGCACCGCGACGTCTACCCGCTGCCGCGCGCGGTGCACCTCGACGACGAGGTGGTGCGCATCCTGCAACGGGTGGGCGTGGCGGAGGGGTTCCGCGCCATCAGCCGACCGGTGGCCGGGCTGCGCCTGGTCGACGGCGGGCTGCGCACGATCGTCGAGTTCCGCCGGGACAGCCTGGAGGGCGCGCACGGCTGGCCGCAGGCGAACCTGTTCGACCAGCCCGACCTGGAGCGGTTGCTGCGCGCCGCAGCGGCGGAGCACCCCGAGATCGACCTGCGCGGCGGCCACGAGGTGGTCCGCGCGCAACTCCCGGCGAACCCCCGCGACCCGGTGCGGGTGCACGTCCGCGACCTCGGCACCGGGGCGGTCGGCCACGTCGACGCCCGCGCCCTCCTCGGTTGCGACGGCGCGAACAGCCCCACCCGAGCGACCATCGGCGCCGCGATGCGCGACCTGCGCTTCGAGGAGCGGTGGCTGGTCGTCGACGTGCTCTGCCCGACCCGGTTGGACGTGTGGAACGGGGTGTACCAGGTCTGCGACCCGCACCGCGCCGCCACCTTCATGCAGGTGGGCGCCGAGCGCTACCGCTGGGAGTTCCGCCTGCGCGAAGGCGAGACCAGCGCGGACCCGGACCTCGACGCCCTCCTGCACCCGTGGACCGGCGGCGCCGAGGTCGAGGTGCTGCGCCGGGCCGAGTACACCTTCCGGGCCCAGGTCGCCGACCGCTGGCGCCGAGGCCGCACCTTCCTCCTCGGCGACGCCGCCCACCTGACACCCCCGTTCATCGGCCAGGGCCTGGGCTCCGGCCTCCGCGACGCCGCCAACCTCACCTGGAAACTCGCCGCCGTCCTCACCGGCACCGCCGACGAGTGCCTCCTGGACACCTACGAGCCCGAACGCCGCCCCCACGCCACGACGATGATCCGCACCGCCGTCGCCGTCGGCTGGGCCATGACCGGCGGCGGCCCACTCGGCGCCACCGTCCGCAGGCGGGCGATCGCGGGCGCGGGCCGCATCCCCGGCGTCACCGACCTGGTCCTCAAGACCACCTCCCCCCGCCTGCGCCGTGGCACCCTCGTCCGCACCGGCCCGCGCGACCGCCTGGCGGGCACCCTGTGCCCCCAACCCCGCATCCCCACCCCCACCGGCCCCCGCCGCCTCGACGACGTGCTCGGCGACGCCTTCGGGATCATCCACAGAGGACCGATCGAACCCGCCCCCGCAACCACGGCCCGCAGGCTCGGCGCGGTGGTCGTGCGCGCGGACGGGTGCCCCGAACTCCTCCGCTGGCTCGGCCGCTCCCGCGCCGCCCTCATCCGCCCGGACCGCGTCGTCGTCACCGGCTTCCCGAGCCAGGACGTGCCCACGTGCGTGGAACTGTTCTCGGCTTAGAACCCACCCGCCCAACGACAAGCCACTTCGAACCCCATCGGCGCAGCAACAACTGGTGACCCCCGCAACCGCCAGCTCGGCCACCAGTCACCCCGAATCTCACCGGCGCAGCGAAAACCGCCCACCCAACAAACCGGCGGCCCGGCGAGCGAACTGCCTGGGTGGGTGGATGTGTTTGGCCGGGGGTGGCGATCATGTGACAGCCTGCCTGGGCGGTGGGGCATCTTTTCAGCCCCACCCGGTCGCACTGGAGCACATGATCGCCATAGGGGCCCCGGCCAAACACATCCACCCAGCCGGGCACACCCACCAAACGATCGGGCTTTGCCGGAGACGGCCGAGCCGAGCACATCCACCCAACCGGGCACCCCGACGAAGGACCGGGCTCCAAGCAGGGGTCAGCTTTCGTCGAGCAGCGCGCAGCCCCCCGGGTTCCGGCCGCGTTCGGCCGGGGGCCACCTCGACGACCGCTGTGGATCACCTGGGCCCCGTACTTGTAGTCCTCCGTGACCTCATTGCGGAGACGTACTTTCATCCTCGGCGGCCTGACCGGGGTGGGGACCGTGCTCCTGGCGCCCCACGCCGCCAACGCGATCAGCTACCCGTTCACCCTGGGCGTGGCCTCGGGTGATCCGGCGGCGGACGGGTTCGTCCTGTGGACCCGGCTGGCGCCGAGCCCGCTGAACGCCGACGGCCTGGGCGGGATGCCCGACACGGCGGTGCCGGTGGAGTGGCAGGTGGCGGCGGACGAGCGGTTCACCCAGGTGGTGCGGTCCGGGACCGCCACCGCCGCGCGGGCCTCGGCGCACAGCGTGCACGTCGAGGTGACCGGCCTGCAGCCGGGCCGCGAGTACTGGTACCGCTTCCGTGCCTCCGGGTTCATCTCGCAGGTGGGGCGGGCCAGGACGGCTCCGGCGGTGGGCACCAGCCCGGAGCTGACCATGTTGTTCACGTCGTGCTCGCACTACGAGGCGGGTTACTTCACCGCGTACCGGCGGATGGCCGAGGAGCGCCCGGACCTGATCCTGCACCTGGGCGACTACATCTACGAGGGTGCGGCGAGCAGCACCGCCGTGCGCAAGCACGCGCCCACCGTGGAGATCGACGACCTGGCCGACTACCGCGTCCGCCACGCCCAGTACAAGACCGACCCGGATCTGCAGGCCGCGCACGCGGTCGCGCCCTGGGTGCCGGTCTGGGACGACCACGAGGTCGAGAACAACTACGCCGGGCTCGTCCGCAACGACAGCTCGCCCGCCGGTGACTTCCGCGCCCGCCGCACCGCCGCGTACAAGGCGTACTACGAGCACATGCCGCTGCGCGCCGCGCAGGTGCCGGTCGGGGCGGACATGCGGCTGTACCGGCGCATCCGGTGGGGGAGCCTGGCCACCTTCCACATGCTCGACACCCGCCAGTACCGCGACGACCAGGCCTGCGGCGACGGCAGCAAGGTGTGCCCGGAGGCCGACGCGCCGACCCGCACGCTGACCGGGGCGGCGCAGGAGGCGTGGCTGCTGGACGGGATGCGGCAGAAGCTGGGCACCTGGGACTTCCTGGGCCAGCAGGTGTTCTTCGCGCAGAAGCTGGCTTCCGCCGACGGCGCGCGCAGCATGGACGCCTGGGACGGCTACACCGCCAACCGCGATCGGCTCCAGCGCGGGTGGGACGCCCAGGGCAACCGGGGCACCGTGGTCCTGACCGGCGACGTGCACCGCTCGTGGGCGTCGAACCTGATGCGGGACTACACCGCGCAGGACCGGGTCGTCGGCACCGAGCTGGTGACCACGTCGGTCACCTCCGGTGGTGACGGGAACGCCTCGGACAACGGGCTTTCCGCGCTGAACCCGCATGTGAAGTTCCACAAGAACCTGCGCGGTTACGTCCGCACCGTCACCAGTTCGACCCGGATGGCGGTGGACTTCCGCGCGGTCGACCGGGTCACCGCGCGCGACTACCCGGTGAAGACCGTGGGCAGCTACGTCATCGAGGCCGACAACCCCGGATTGCAGGCGCCGTGAACAAGACGATCCCCGTGCTGGCGGCGGCGCTGCTGACTGCCGCCCTCACCACCCACACCGCCGCCGCGGCGGGCACCACCCCCGCTGACATCACCTGGACCACGGCCAACTCCGTCTCCACCGGCAACCAGCACAACGCCGCGGTTTCCGCGGTCCGCAACGGTTGGACCGCCGTGGCCTGGGAGGACGACCGCGACGGCGGGGACGCGCTGCACAGCGAGGTCTTCCTCCGCCTGTTCAAGGACGGCGTGTCCCGCTACGAGACCAAGCTGTCGGCGGGCGGCACCGGCAACTGGACCCACCTGCAGCCGGACGTGGCACTGCACGACGACGGCAGCGCCGTGGTGGTGTGGGCCACGGACGGCGACGGTAACGGCTACTACAACATCGCCGTCCGCGCGGTCCGCACCGACGGCACCGTTTCCGGTTCCGCGACCGCCAACGCCTCTTCCGACGGCCAGCAGCTCGACCCGGCCGTGGCCGCCGACCCGGACAGCGCGGGTTTCGCGGTGGTGTGGGAGGACGAGCAGACCGCGACCGCGCCCACGGTCCGCGTCGCTGGCTTCGCGTCGGTCACGTCGAAGACCTACGAGGCCCAGGTCCACGCCGCGGGTGGCACCCACCAGCGCCCGGACGTGGCCGTGGGCGCGGCGGGCAACGCCGTGGTGGTGTGGGACGAGGACGGCGACGCCAACGGCTCGTTCAACGTCGGCCTCAAGGTGCTGACCCCGGCCGGTGGGGTCAAGCGGGCGCAGGGGGTCGCCAACGCGACCACCGCGGGCCAGCAGCGGCACCCGTCGGTCGCGGCGAACTTCGCCGGTGACTTCGCTGTGGCCTGGGAGACCGACCACACCGGGACCGCCGCGACCGCTGTCCGCTCGTTCACCGCCGCGGGCGCGGCGGGTGCGGAGACCGTGCTGGCGGGCGCGGACCCCCAGGTGGGCATCGACGACCAGCGCGGCGTCGCCGTCGCCTGGAGCGCGGGGCAGGACGTGTTCGCCCAGGGCCTCAACGCCGACGGCACCGCCACCGGCAGGCTGCCCCGCCTCGCCGCGGTCAAGACCGCCACCGGCCGCCAGGAACACCCCGCCCTCGGCGTCGACGCGTGGGGTCAGCTCACCGTCGCCTACACCGACGACAACGACGGCAACGGGGCGGACCAGGTCTACCTGGGCACCGGGCTGCTGAACAGCACCTGGTGACCGGCTCCGGGTGACCGGAACACGGACGAGTCGCCGTTCATCGCCCCCGTGCTCGCCAAGGGCTGGGCGACCGCTTCGCGGGCGAGCCCGCCCGAGGCAACCGCTGATCCCAGACCCACCGCTGCCCCCGCCGCGTGCGCGCCGGGGGCAGCGGTGTTCCGGGCCGGGAGCGACTAGCGGGAACTGATCGCGCGGCGGGGGGAGTTCGGGCCGTTGTCCGCACCCACGACCCACTGGCTGTACGGCGCGATCGCCAGCCAGCCCACGGAGCGCTGCGCGCCGGTCGGCGCGAACTCGACCGGAACGCCGTGGCGCGGCCAGATCCGGCCGCCGCTCGTGCGCGCGCCGCCCACCTCGACGGCCTGCGTGCCCGCGACCTGCCCGGCCTGGTTGATGCTGTTGGCGGTGGAGGGCAGCGGGCTGGCCGGTGTCAGGTCGGTGATGGTGCCCGCGCGCCAGCGGAACGCGTGGTAGGCGCCGCTCGCGGTCTCGGAGGTGCCCGTCACCTCGCCCGCGTCGTTCAGGTACGGCCCGCGGCCCACGCCGGGCAGGTTGGTGACCGCCTGGTTGCCGCCGAGGGTGCCGATGTCGGTCAGCACCCCGTCGCGCCAGAAGCCGACCCGGTAGCCGCCCTCCGGGACCACCAGGTCGAACAGCACGTCACCGCGGGCGTTGATCCCCGTCGGCTCGGGCGGGTAGCCCCCGCCGAACGGGTTGGGCACGGCGACGGCCGCGCCGCTGCCCGCGCGGTACACGTGCGTGCCCGAGTCCGAGGACACGGCGACGTCCCCGCGCGGGCCGATCCGCCCCAGGTGGCCGTCGGTGGAGATGGTGCGCCAGACCCCGGCGCGCCACGTCGCGAACAGGTAGCCAGGCCCGGACTCGGTCACGGCCCGCACCAGCACCTCGCCGACCTCGGAGATGCCCAGGCCGACCGCTGAGACCGCCCCGGGCGGCAGCAGGTCGGTCGTGCGCCCACCCGACCACAGCACCGCCGAGGACACGCCGCCGACCCGGCGCGTGCCCACCACCTGGTCGCGGGAGTTGAACTCGATGGCCTGGCTGGGGTTGGGGTCGAGCGGCAGCAATTTGCCGCCGCGCCAGGTCACCGCCTGCTGGTCGAAGGAATCCGCCTGCCGGGCGTTGCCCACGACGAGCCCGCTGGGGGTCACCCCGAGGGCCGAGGCGGAGTGGTCGGGGGAGGGAGCAGGCAGTTCTCGCAGGGTGGGTGCGGCAACGGCGACCGCCGTGGCCTCCGTGCCGAGCAGGGCGGTGGCTGCCAGCAGCACCGCGGGGACCAGGGTTGCGCGCATCACGGTCCTCTCATCGGGTGATCAGGACGTGACACAAGGTATACATAATGCCGTTACTCAAACAAGAGCGTTATCCGAAAAGTTCCTCGGTCCCTAGGGTCGGGTGAGGGCGCCGGGAGAGCCCGCCACGGGCTCGGGGACGCGGACGGAGGTGAAGGAAACCCTGCGGCGCAGGTGGAAGCCGAGTGCCTGGTAGAGGCGGATGGCGTTGGTGTTGGTCGCGGGCGTGTGCAGGAACGGGCGTTCGCCGCGCTCGCGGATGCCCGCGACGAGGGCGCGCACCAGCCTGGTCGCCAGCCCCTGGCCGCGCTGGGACTCGTCGGTGCAGACGGCGCTGATCTCGGTCCAGCCGGGCGGGTGCAGGCGTTCCCCGGCCATGGCGACCAGTTCCCCGCCCCGGCGGATGCCCAGGTAGGTGCCGAGTTCGATGGTGCGGGGCAGGAACGGGCCGGGTCGGGTGCGCTGCGCCAGGGCCAGCATCTCCGGCACGTCCGCGACCGCCAGCCGCACGGCCTCGGGGTCCGCGGCTCCCTCGACCCCGGCGTCCACCAGTTGCACCCCGGGGATGGACAGCGTTGTCTCCCAGCCCGGGGGTGGGGTGTCCAGGCCGGGGATGAAGATCTCGTTCCCCGCGCCCGCCAGCTCCGCGACCTCGTCCCACGCCGACACCCCGGGCCGCACGGCCGCGAACGGTGAGACGTCCGCCGGGTAGCGGACCACCCGGCCGTGCCGCTCGGCGAGCTGGGCGTGCGCCCCGGTCAGCGACTCCCAGGTCGCGTTGTCCAGTACCCGCTCGGCGTTGTCCAGCGCCCGCTCGGCCGCCATCGCGCTCCTCCGGTCCCTCGTTCCGACACCGGGGTGAACCCGCCCGCACTGCCCGGTGTTCCGCGCCGTGGGTGATCCCACTGCCCGGGAGGCGGGGGAGCTGCCCCGCTCCGGCGGGGGTGGCGGTGGGTCAGGCGGAGAGCCTGCTCCGCAGTTCCGTCAGCGCGTGGCCCAGGGGCAGGTCGACCCGGTGGGTGGCGTGTTGGTCGCCGCGGGTCTCGCCCTGGTTGATGATGGCGACGGGGGTGGCGGTGGTGGCGGCCCGGCGGATGAAGCGCAGGCCGGACATCACGGTCAGCGATGAGCCCAGGACCAGCACCGAGGCCGCCGCGTCGACCAGGGCGTTGCACAGGTCGACCCGCGGCCGGGGGACGTTCTCGCCGAAGAAGACCACGTCGGGCTTGAGGACGCCGTCGCAGGTGCGGCAGGCGACCACCCGGAAGTCGGCCACCGCGGTGTCGTCGAGGTCCACGTCGCCGTCGGGGTTGATCGGGGCGGCCTCGGCGGAGAAGTCGGGGTTGGCCTCGGCGAGGCGGCGGTCCAGGTCCTCGCGCGGGGTGGGTTCGCGGCAGGACAGGCAGACGACCCGGTCCAGGCCGCCGTGCAGTTCGACCACGTCGGGGGTGCCCGCGGCCTGGTGCAGGCCGTCGACGTTCTGGGTGATCACGCCGGTGAGGTGGCCGCGGGCGTGCAGGGCGGTGACGGCGCGGTGGCCCGCGTTCGGGGCGGCGCGGGCGATGGTGCGCCAGCCGACGTGGCTGCGCGCCCAGTAGCGGCGGCGGGCGTCGGGGTCGGCGACGAACTCCCCGTAGGTCATGGGGGTGTGCTTGCGCAGGCTGCCCGCCGCGCCCCGGTAGTCCGGGATGCCCGACTCGGTGGACAGGCCCGCGCCGCTGAGCACCAGCACACCGCCGCGGTCCACCAGCTCGACCACCTCGTCCAGTCGGGTGGTCCTGGGCAGCGGCGGTCCGCTGGCCGTCCAGCTCAGGGTCGGCCGGGTGCGCATGCGTCCATCCTACGTCCGCGCGGCCAGTGCTCGCCCGTGCTGACGGGCCTGCCCACCAGGGGTTTCCCACTCGGTGGATCGCGGGCGCGGACGGGGGAGACTGGCGGCAGCGGACCGTGGACGGCGGAGGTGGCGTGGTGGGTGCGGAACCCTTGCGGAGGCTGGGCTTCCTGACGATCGGGCTGTTCGACCCGGACGACCCCCGACCGGGGCACGAGTCCACGTTGGAGGTCATCGAGCTGGGGGAGCGGCTCGGGTTCGACAGCGCGTGGGTGCGCCACCGGCACCTGCAGCACGGCATCTCCTCGCCGGTGGCGCTGCTGGCCGCGGCCACCCAGCGCACCAGCCGGATCGCGCTGGGCACCGCCGTGATCCCGCTGGGCTGGGAGAACCCGATCCGGCTGGCGGAGGACCTGGCGACGGTCGACGTGCTCTCCGGCGGGCGGCTCAACCCGGGGGTCAGCGTCGGCCCGCCGATGCACTACGACCGGCTCAAGGACGCGCTGTACCCGGACACCGCCGACGTCGAGGACTTCAGCTACCGCCGCGCGGAGCGGCTGCTGTCGGCGTTGCGCGGGGAGAAGGTGACCGGGTTCAGCGGCACCGAGGGCATCGAGGTGTTCTCCGACCGGGTGGAGCCGCACGCGGCGGGGCTGGCCGAGCGCCTCTGGTACGGCGGCGGCAGCCTGCGCTCGGCGCAGTGGGCCGGTGAGCAGGGGTTGAACTTCCTGACCAGCAACGTCGTCCGCGCGGGTGAGACCGAACAGGACTTCGACAGCATCCAGCTCGCGCAGGTCCTGCGGTTCCGCGAGCACCACCCGCTGGGCGACCGGGCGCGCGTCTCCCAGGGCCTGGTGGTGATCCCCACCGACTCCGCGACCCCGGCGCAGCGGGCGAAGTACGAGGAGTACGTGGCAGGCCGCACCCCGCGCACCGCCGAGCCGCAGGGTCCGGCCCGGGTGGTGTACGCCCGCGACCTGGTCGGCACGTCCGCGCAGATCGCCGAGCGGCTGTCCGAGAACGCGGCGTTCCAGCAGGTCACGGAGGTGGCGTTCGCGCTGCCGTTCACCTTCGAGCACGAGGACCACGTGCAGATCCTCACCGACGTCGCCACCCACCTCGGACCCGCGCTGGGGTGGCGACCGACCGCGTGACCTACCCCGACCGGGTGCCCAGCGCCCGGAAGCCGCCCATGAACAGCGCCGTGATGATCTCCACCAGCTCCGGGGTCGTGGCCGAGCGGTAACCGAGGGTCTGGTCCACCAGCACCTCGTTGACCCCGCCGACGAGCACCATCACCCCGGTCTCCAACTGGTGCGGCGCCAGCGTCTCGGCTTCCTCGGGCACCAGGGCGGCGATGTAGCGGACGAACGCGTGCAGCACCTCGCGGCGGCGGGCCTCCAGCTCCGGGCTGACGCCGACGATCTCGATGACCATCACCCTGGCCCGGCGCCGGTCGGCGGACATGGTGTCGACCAGCGCGGTGAGCCCGGCCCGGACGCGGTTCTCGACCTGCTCGCCCGCGGCGGCCACGGCCGTCTCCACGGCCGCCCGCACCAGGGCGGCCTGCTTGTCGTAGACGGCGCGGAGCAACTGCTCGCGCTCGGTGAACGACTCGTAGAAGTAGCGCTGGGTCAGCCCGGCCTCCGCGCACACCTGCTTCACTGAGGAGGCGGCGTAGCCGTCGGTGCCGAACAGCTCCAACCCCGCGGCCAGCAGCCGGGAGCGCCGCTCGGCCTGGCGCTGCCCGGCGTCGCGGCCACCGTAGCGGCGGCCATCGGTGGTGACCCCGGTCACAGGTTCTGCCTTCGCTTGACCATGTCCGCAGCCTACTGACATGGTTTCGTGTCAGATATTGTGACACGTTGGCGTGTCAGATCGGGGAAGGGGACGTGCGGGCATGGCGCAGCAGCAACGGAACATGCGGATCTCGGACGAGGACCGGCGCGGCGCCGCCGAGGAGCTGCGCGCCGCGCACGCCCAGGGCAGGCTCAGTCTGACCGAGTACGACACCAGGCTCGACGGGGTGAACCGCGCGACGACCTACGGCGACCTCGCCAAGATCTTCACCGACCTGCCCGCGGTGTCCCACGCCCGCACCGAGCGGCGGTCGTCGGCGCCGAAGTGGGTCCGCATCGTCTGGCTGTGGTGGACCGTCACCCTCGTGATCAACCTGGCCGTCTGGGCCCTGGTCCGCTTCCAGCTCAGCGACGACGTCCACTTCTGGCCGGTCTGGCTGCTGATCCCGACCATTGCCATCGCCGCGGTCACCTACCGCGCCACCACCGCGCACGCCGCCAAGCAGGCCCGCCGCACCCCCGCCTGGCGGGGTTGATACCAGGTTCGCGACAACTCGCCCGCTGCCCCTAACGCGCGGCCCGCACGCGCTGACTCCTCCAGGACACCGCCGTCCGGTGAGGAAGAGGCACGCGAATGAAGATCGACATCTTCAACGAGATCCAGAACCCCCGCCCCTGGGGTCCGGATCAGGAACAGCTCCGGTTCCGCCAGGCTCTGGCGCAGGCCGAGCTGGCCGACGAGCTCGGCTACGGCTGCTGGTGGCAGGTCGAGCACCACGGGGCCGAGGAGTTCAGCCTGTCGTCGGCACCGGAGATGGTGCTGGCCGCGATCTCGCAGCGCACCAGCCGCATCCGGCTCGGGCACTCCGCGGTGCTGGCGCCGAGCCGGTTCAACCACCCGATCCGGGTCGCCGAGCGGGCGGCCACGCTCGACCACCTCAGCGGCGGCCGGGTCGAGCTGGGGCTGACCCGGTCCACCGTGCCCGAGTGGCGCTTGTTCAACATCGACAAGGACGACGTGCGCCCGCAGACCGCGGCCGCCTTCGACATGATCCCGAAGATGTGGACCAGCGACCGCTTCTCCCACGACGGCGACGGTTTCACCATCGACGACGTGCCGATCCTGCCCAAGCCGTACCAGACCCCGCACCCGCCGCTGTGGCAGGCGGCGGCCAGCCCGGCGTCGTTCGAGGAGGCGGGCAGGCGCGGGGTCGGCGTGCTCGGCACGACCATGTGGGAGTCGCTGGAGCGCGCCGAGCGGATGATCGGCCTGTACCGGGCCGCCGCCGAGGCGTGCACCGAACCCGCGGGCGCGTTCGTCAACAACCAGGTCGGCTTCTTCACCTTCGTGCACTGCGCGGAGACCGACGAGCAGGCCATGCGCAACGGCGCCGCCGCGGCCGCCGCCTGGTACAGCACCCGCGCGCTGACCTTCTTCGAGGCGGCCACCGACTTCCGCCTCGCCATGGAGCGCAACGAGAAGCTGCTCGCCGCCCCCGACGGCGGCGGCGCCACCGGCGACTTCCTGCGCGCCGAGGCGGGCGACGCCCCCACCCCCGCGGCCATGCTCATCGGCCGCATCCTCGGCGGCGAGGACGTGCCGGAGGACGAGCTGTTCGACATCCTCAGCGCGCAGAACTCCCTGATCGTCGGCAGCCCCGACACCTGCCGCAAGAAGCTGCGCGCCTACGCCGACCTGGGCATCGACCGCCTGCTGTGCCTGCACCAGATGGGCAACCTCGGCGACGAGGAGGTCACCACCAGCATCCGCCTCACCGGCGAGCTGATCAGCGAGTTCGACACGGACTGAGCTGCGAGGGGTGGTGCGGACAACGGCGGCTTCCGGCCCCCGGTGCGCGTCACCCCTCCCGGGTCCACACCTCGGCCGTGGTGGCGAAGGCCGAGGAGGTGGGGCGGTCGTCGGGGCCGGTGTGGGTGACGTGGCCGGGGACCGGGGTGCCGCCGATGGTGACCGCCGCCGTGCGCATCGGGGCCAGGAGCAGGGTCAGGCCGTGCGGGACGCCGTCGAGGTGGAAGGCGTCGGTGGTGAACGGGCGGTGGTGCATCGGGTCGGACATGGTGAGGGTGACGTCGGCGGCGTGGGCGGTGACGCCGGTGGCCAGGTCGATGTGGCAGGTGACCGGGGTGGCCTCGACGGTGGGGGTGGGCCAGGGCAGGTGTTCGGTCTCGGGGAAGTGGCGGACGAAGGTGCGCTCCAGCCAGGTCCCCAGGGTCGGGGTGGTGGTCAGCACGCGCACGGCTCCCCGGTGCCACACGACGAGCGCGGTGCCCCGGCCCGCCACCGACCAGTCGACCGACCACAGGGACGCGAAGACCGTGGGCTCCCCGTCCTCGGACAGGGTGACCGCCGGGTTGGCCCCGGCCAGCAGCACGGTCACGGCAGGCCCAGCAGCGCCAGGCCCACCAGCGGCAGAGCGGCGGCGTACTGGTCGGTGAACTCCGCGCCCATGGAGCGCTTGAGGTCGACCATCTTCTTGCCCAGGGACACCCGGGGCCTGCCCGTGTCGTGGAGCCAGCGCATGAGCTCACCGTAGAAGTGGAAGTACAGCCCGGGTCGGCCGCCCTCGTCCTCCGGCAGCGCCGACCAGTGCCGGGCCAGCGGCAACTCCGGGTGGTCGAGCAGCACGCCCAGCGCCAGCAGGGTGTCGTCGCGGGGGTCGGTGTAGGCGATGGTGAACACGTCCGGGCGCGCGAGCAGCGCGGTGAGCTGGCCGGTGAACTGCGGCAGCGGGATGATCGGCACGTCCCGGTGGGTCTCCAGGTTGACCCGCAGCAGTTCCGCCGCCCGGGTCGGGTCGACCGCGCCGCCGGTGCGGACGGTGATGGTCGGGTCGTCGTCGATCGTGTCGAACAGCCTGCGCAGGTGTTGGCGGCGCTTGCGCGGCAGGGTGGCCAGCCACGCGTCCCGGTCGCCGACCGCGCGCAGGTGGGCCAGCGGTTCGGTCTTGCGCACGAGCCTGCCGCGCTTCTCCAGCAGCGGCAGCGCCTCCTCCGGCACCTGCCGCAGCAGCGCCGCGCACACGCCCGCGCCGAGTTCGCGGCGGATGCCGGGCAGGAACTCCGCGAGCAGCCGGTGCACGCCGCCGTGGCCGTCGTCGGTGTCGAACCACCAGCCCGGTACGGCGCTGGTGCCCGGCGCGCGCACGTCCAGGCCGCCCAGCCCGCCCGCCCGGCGCGGTCCGACGAACCGGTGGCGGCGGGTGGTCGGTCCGACGAACCCCGACGCCACCACCCCGGTCGGACCGCCGGACCCGTGCAGGACCGTCACCAACTGCGGCACCCGCGCGGCCCACGCCTGGGCGGCCAGCACCGGCCACGACCAGTCCGCGCGCAGCCCGGCGCGGGCCGTCAGCTCCGGCCAGTGGTCCGGCTCGGCGTCGAACCGGGCGTCGAGGACTTCCACCGCGCTCACCGGCACACCGGCCTCGGCGCGGCGACGGTGTGCAGCGGACGGTAGGTGAAACCGAGCTGTGCCTTGACCTCCGCCATCCCGCGCCCGGCGGTCACCGCCGGTCGGCCGCGCTCGACGGCGTAGCGGACCACGCGGGTGAAGCCCTCGTAGTAGAGGTGCTTGCGGCCGCCCTCCTCCGGGGGCAGCGCGGCCCAGTGCTGGTGGAACACCAGGTCCGGGCTGTCGAGCGCGGTGGCGAAGGCGAGCAGGGTGCCCGCGGTGTCGTGGTAGGTCGTGGTGGCCACGTCCGACCGGCGCACCAGCTCGTGCAGGTACGCGCCGGAAACCCCGCCGCGCCAGTCGAAGCGGGGTACGCCCAGCCGGGCGCGGTGCCTGCGCAGCAGGTCCGCCAGGACCTCCCCGTCGAGGTCGTCGCGGTCGCTGTCGGTGCGCGCGACGAGGTCCGGGTCGGCGGCGACCTTCTTGACCTGCCCGCGCACGCTGCTGCGCCTGCTCTTGGTCAGGCTCCGCAGCCAGCCCTCGAAGTCGGTGAAGGTGTTGTCCAGCACGGAGGTCCCGAGCGTTTCCTTGGCCAGCCGCCCGCGCCCGGCGAGCAGCCCCACCCCGTCCGGTGCGGCGTTGCGGTAGACCACGCCCGCGCAGAACACGCCCAGCCGCCGGGTGATCGCGCGCTCGTAGACGCGCCGGGCGGCGAGCCGGTCGGCCGCGTCCAGCCCGTCGTCGAACACCCAGCTCGGCACCCCGGACAGCCAGGGGAACTGGGTGTCGACGAGCGTCGGGCCGAAGCGGACCGGGCGCACGACCATGCACCCGAACGCGGCGACGAGGTCGCCCCCGCTGTGCAGCAGGGTCAGCAGGATCGGGCTGGGGGAGTGCGCCGACTCGACGCCGAGCAGCCGGTAGTCCCAGGGCGCGGGCAGGCCGTGGCGGACCCGGAACCCCTCCCACCCCGGCGGTTCCGGGTCGCGGCGGGGGTCGAGCACGGTGGCGGTCAACGCCCGCGTCGGCACGGTTGTCGTCATCTGCTGTGCCCCTGCCTCTGCTGCCCCTGCCTCTGCTGCCCCTGCCTCTGCTGCCCCTGCCTCTGCTGCCCCTGCCTCTGCTGCCCCTGCCTCTGCTGCCCCTGCCTGTGCTGACCCTGCCTGGCCAGGAACGGTCGGGGGACGGCGACCGACACCAGCGGTCGGGTGCCGAAGCCCAGCATGGCCTTGCGGTCGAGCAGGGTGCGGCCCGCGGTCAGCAGCGGGCGCCCCCGGTCGGCGGTGTGCCGCACGGCCCTGGCGCAGGCGTCGACCCACAGGCCGCTGCCGGGCCGGGCGGCGAAGTGCTGCAACGCGGCGCCCTCCTCGTGGTCGAGCAGCACCGAGAACGCGGCCAGTTCGCCTCCGGCGGTGCGGTAGGTGGTGGTCACGACGTCCGGGCGGCGCACCAGCGCGTCCAAGTAGGACGGTGCGATCCGGCTGCGGGTGTCCAGGTGCAGCCCGCCGACCCGGGACCGCTGCCCCTCCCGCCAGGCCCGCGCGTCCTGCCGGGCGCGGTGGTCGTTGAGCAGCGTGGCCAGTTCCCGGCCGTCGAGGTCCGCCCGTGCCGCCGCCGACTCGACCCGCAGGGAACCCGCGCCCAGTCGTTCGCGCACCGCGTCCGGCAGCCCCCGCTCCCACGCCTCGGCACTGCCCACGCCGGACAGCACCGCCACCGGATCGATCTCCCGCGTGACCCGGCCGCGCCCGGACAGCACCGGACCCAGGCCGTGGTCCACCGCGCGGTAGACGACCCCGAGCAGGCCGGGGCCGAGCCGGTCGACCACGGCCCGCTCGAACGCCAGCACCGCCGCCCGCTTGCGGTCGTCGTCCACACCGGGCAGGAACACGCAGGCGGAGTGGCCGCTCAGGGCGGGCAGGTAGACCTCCACCCAGCGCGGGGCCAAGCCGCGGCGCGGGGCGTCGGGCGGTGGGGCGTAGGCGCGCTCGCGCACGGTCCGGCACACCATGGCCACGAACGCGCCGACGGCTTCCTCACCCTCGCGCGCCACGGCCAGGACCGGCGGGTTGCGCGCGAGCCACGCCTCGATGCCCAGCAGCCGGTAGTCCCACACCGGCAGCAGTCGCGCCTTCTTCTGGAACCGCCGCCACCCGGTCGGCTCCGGGTCCGACCGCGGGTCGTGCACCTCGACGGTGGTCACCCCGCGACCGTCCGAACCACCGGGGTCGCGTGCCGGGGGCACCACTCGACGCGGCCGGGCACACCGCCGCCGACCAGGGCGTCGACCAGTCGGGGCGACCGCTGCCGGAGCAGGGTGAACGCCAAGCCCGCCCGGGTGCGGCGGGCGTACACGCGGGTCCAGTCCAGGTGCCACAGGCCGCAGTCGCGCAGCACGCCCAGGTAGCCCAGCACGGGGTCGTGCAGGACGCCGTACGGGCCGCTGTCGAGCCGGTCGAGCGTGCGCCGGGGCACCCGGTGGACCCGGTCGCCGCCCGGCACGCGGTCGGTGAACCCGTCGAGCGCCTTGTCCGGTCCGACGGCGACCACCGGGCGCCCGGCGCCGAGCGCCGCGCCGACCTCCGGCAGCGCCGGGTCGTCCACCTCGGCGTCGACCAGGCAACCGCGCCAGCCGCGCGGCAGGTCCCAGACCGGGCGGGCGCCGGGGTGCTCCAGCGCGACCAAGAGGCCGTCGCCCGCGGTCGGCCGGGCCAGCGGCAGCAGCCCGCCGAGCCCGCGCACCGGGTCGAACCCGGTCGGCCCACCGGCGAGCGGGGCCAGGTCGACCACCGCGCGCACCAGGTCCTCGGTGGACACCGCGCCCTCGGCCGACCCGCTGCCCAGTCGCGGTTCGGTGCGACCACCCAGCGCCCAGCGCTCCCGGTAGAACGGGACCGTGGCGAAAGCCGACCGCACCACTCGCCGGTATGCTGTACGCCACAGCGCGTCGACACCGGTTTTGACCATGCCGCGCAAGCTATCCCGACCGATGCCGGTTTTCAAACCCGCCCCCGGAGCAAGGCGATCGTCGTAACGCCGATGAGCTGAATGGCGGCTTTCTCCGCAAAGGACTACCCCCGTCCGGGACTTGCGGCTTATATCCACACCGCTCCGCCAACGAGTTTCGCCCGCGTTCACCGGGGCGTCGTCCCCGTCCAAGGAACGAGATGCCTGCACCCTCGGTCGTCGCCGCCCTCAGCGTGGTCATCCCCTGTTTCAACGAAGCGGACAACGTCGACCCCTGCTACCGGGAGATCATCGCCGAACTGGGCGAACACGACCTCGAACTGCTCTTCGTCGACGACGGCAGCACCGACGCCACGCTGGAGCGGGTGCGCGCCCTGGCCGAGGCCGACCCCAGGGTGGGCTACCTGTCGTTCACCCGGAATTTCGGGTTCGAGGCCGCCTTCTCGGCCGGTTACCGGTACGCGGGCAAGCCCTGGGTGCTGCACATCGACGCCGATCAGCAGTTTCCGGCGGCCGAGGCGCGAAAACTGATCTCGGCCGCCGAAGCGGGCAATGACGCCGTGTTCGGCATTCGGACGAATCGGCAGGACCCGCTGGTCCGCCGTTGGGGTACCGCCCTGTTCCACTTCCTGGGCAGGCGCGTGCTGCGGATGGAACTGCCCCGGGGGGCGACCGCTTTCCGGCTGGTGCGCGCCGACCTCGCCCGCACCGTCGTCGACCTCCGGCTGGGCACCCCGCACTTCTTCGCCACGGTGCCCCGGCTGACCGACCGCTACACCGTGGTCCAGGTCGAACACCGCGCCCGGGTGCGCGGGGTGTCCAAGGTGAACCTCGGTTTCCTCACCGGGCACGCCATCGAACTGTTCGTCGGGCACACCCGCAGGCTGCTGACCATCGCCGCCACCTCGGCCGTGCTCGGCGGGATCGCCGCGGTGGCGCTCACCGTCGCCGTCCTCGCAGGCGCGGTCCCCGGCTCCGGCGCGCTGGCGGGCCTGACCGCCCTCATGGCCTGCGCGCTGCCGGTGCTCGCCCTGGTCGTGCGCTACCTCGGTGTGATCGGCGCGGCCCAGCCGCGCCCGCGCCTGTACTACGTCCGCGAGTCCAGCCTGGCGGTCGACCCCGCCGAGCTGCTCTGCGCCCCGCCCGCGGTGCCGCCCTCGACCAGGGCGCAACCGCGGTCCGACCCCGCACTGGAGGCCACCCGATGAAGTCCCTGGTGATCCTGGGCGGTGCCGACGGCGCCGTCGGCACCTACCACCGCGCCCGCGAGCTGGGCTACCGCACGATCTGCGTGGACTTCCGCGCCGCCGCGCCCGCCGTCGCCGTCGCCGATGAGTTCGTGCAGGTCAGCGTGCGCGCCCCGGAGCAGATCGCGGCCGCCCTGGCCGGGCGCGGGGACATCGTCGGCGTGCTGTGCCCGGCCAGCGACGTCGGCCTGGCCACCCAGGCGGCGCTGATCGAGCACTGGGACCTGGCCCGCCGATTACCCGACGCCGCGGTGTCCGCGTCGATGGACAAGTCGGTCTTCCGCTTCCTCTGCGACTCCCTCGACCTGCCCAGCTACGCCAGCGTGGCGGGCGCCCCCGGACCCGACCTGGTCGCCGCCGCCCGCAGGCTGCGGTTCCCGGCCCTGGTCAAGCCGGTCGACTCCTCGGGCAGCCGCGGCGTCGTCGCCTGCGCCACCCCCGGTCGGCTCGCCGAGGCGTTCACCGAGGCCATCGCGTTCTCCCCGTCCGGGCGGGTGGTCGTGGAGGAATTCCTCGACGGCACCCACCTGACCGTCGAGGCGCTGGTCGTCGACGGTCAGATCGCCTTCCACGCCGTCACCTCGCGCACCGTGACCCCGCCGCCGTTCTTCGTCACCACCGCGCACGTGATGCCCGCCGACCTGCCCGAGCACACCGACGCGCACCTGGTGCGGATGCTCACCCGGATCAGCGCCGAACTCGGCTACACCCACGGCCCGCTGACCCTCGACGCCGTCCTGGGCCGCGACGGCGAGCTGTACCTGATCGAGATGGCCGCCCGCCTCGGCGGCAACGGGCTGTCGGAGCTGGTCCAGGCCGCCACCGGGGTCGACCTGGTCGGCGCGATGATCGACCTGGCCACCGGCGGCACCCCGGTGCTGTCCCCGCGGCCGATCCGCCCCAGCCTGGTGCACATGCTGGCCTCCGACCGCGCCGGCCACCTCGTCCGCGTCGAGGGCGTCACCGCCGTCGCCGAGATGCCCGAGGTCGTGCGGCTCTACCTGTTCGCCGAGGAGGGCACGCACGTGCACGCCTACGAGCAGGCCGGGTACAAGCTCGGCTACCTGGTGCTCAGCGCCGACACCCCCTGGGAGCTGTGGCGGGCCGAGGGCGCCGCGCGGGCCGGTCTGCGCTTCGTCCTCGACGCCCCCGACATGGCCGTCCCCCTTCCGTGACCCACACTTCCCGCTTGGAGCAAGACATGTACGTCCTGGGCATCAGCCGGGTGCACGACTCGGCGGCGGCGCTCGTCCGCGACGGCGAGATCATCGCCTTCGCCGAGGAGGAGCGCTTCACCCGCGTCAAGCACGACGGCGGCTTCCCCACCGAGGCCATCCGGTTCTGCCTGGACCGCGCGGGCATCACCCTCGCCGACGTCGACCACGTCGCCTACTACTGGCAGCGCTGGAAGGAACCCATCCACGCCGCCAAGGTCTTCGCCCGCTACTTCCCCGGCACCCTGGCCGTCTTCCGCAACGAGACCGGCGACGCGCACAAGGCCGCGAGCATGGTCGACACCCTGCGCACCGGCGGCGGCAAGGGCCCCGACGACTACCACGTGGGCGGCGCCGTCCTGGCCCACGTCAAGCGCTCCTACACCCTCGGCCGCGACGTCCGGGAGGCCCTGGGCTTCACCGGTGAGACCAAGTTCAAGGTCCACCTGATCGACCACCACCGCTCGCACGCGGCCAGCGCCTACTACATCAGCCCGTTCGACGAGTCGGCCGTGCTCACCTTCGACGGCATCGGCAGCGACGGCACCAGCACCCTGTTCGCCCACGGCCGCGGCGACCGCATGGTCGACCTGCGCCGGATCAAGTTCCCGCACTCCCTCGGCGCGATGTACGCGGGCGTCACCGGCTACCTGGGCTTCTACCCGACCATGGACGAGGGCAAGGTCATGGGCCTGGCCCCGTTCGGCCGCGACACGTACGTGGAGCAGTTCAAGGACCTGGTGCACCTCGACCCCGACGGCGGGTTCGAGCTGAACCTGGAGTGGTTCCGCCACCACACCACCGGCAAGCACCTGATGTCGCAGAAGTTCACCGACACCTTCGGCCCCGCCCGCGAGCGCACCAAGGTCTCCGCGGCCAACCCGGTGCCGCAGCACTACATGGACATCGCCTACGCCCTCCAGGTCACCCTGGAGGAGGCGGGCCTGCACATCGCCCGCTGGTTGCAACGCGAAACCGGCTCCAAGCGCCTGTGCGTCGCGGGCGGTGTCGCCCTCAACAGCGTCATGAACGGCCGCCTGCTGCTGGAGACCGACTTCGAGGAGTTCTTCGCCCAGCCCGCCGCCGCCGACGACGGCTGCGCGGTCGGCGCGGCACTGGAGGTCACGGTCGGCAAGCACCGCCTGCCCCGCCCCCGCACCGGCTACACCTACACCGGCCCGGACTACACCGAGGCCGAGATGGAGCTGGCGCTGCGGGACGCGGGCGTGGAGTACACCCGGGTCGACGACATCGCCGCGCATACCGCCGCCCGCATCGCCGACGGCATGATCGTCGGCTGGGTCCAGGGCCGGATGGAGTGCGGCCCGCGCGCCCTGGGCAACCGCTCCCTGGTCGCCGACCCGCGCCTGGCGGAGTCCAAGGAGCGGATGAACGAGAAGGTCAAGCACCGCGAGCCGTTCCGCCCCTTCGCCCCGAGCTGCCTGGCGGAGAAGGCGGGGGAGTGGTTCGCCAGCGGCTATCCTTCCCCGGTGATGCTGCTGGTCTTCGACGTGCTGGAGCACCAGCGCGCCGCCGTCCCGGCCATCACCCACGTGGACGGCACCGCCCGGGTGCAGACGGTCAGCGAAACCGACAACCCGCTGTATTGGCGCATGATCAGCGAGTTCGAGAAGCTCACCGGCGTCCCCATGGTCGTCAACACCTCGTTCAACGACAACAACGAACCCATCGTCGCCAGCCCCGCCGACGCGATCGCCTGCTACCTCAAGACCGATGTGGACGCGCTGGCGCTGGGCCCGTTCTGGGTGGAGAAGCAGCGCATGGAGACCGAGTGACCGCCGTCCGACCCGAATCCCCACCCGCGACCCGGCCCAACTGGGTGCGCGCGCTGTACGAGCGCAGGCGCTGGCTGTGGGTGGTCCCGGTGGTGCCCGCCGCCGTGGTCGCGCTGCTGGTGATGGCCGTCCTGCCGCCGGACCAGACCCTGGACAACCTGGGAGAGTTCGCGCTCAAGCTGGTCCCGTTCGGCTGCGCGGTGGCGGCGGTGGCGCTGATGCCGCGCTGGAGGGTCGCCCCCTGGCTGCTCCTGCTCGCCGTGTTCGTCTACATGGGGTACCTGGACACGGAACTGGTGCTGCGCATCCAGGAGTACGGCCGCACGGCGCTGACCGACGAGGGCACCTTCGCCCCCATCTACCAGTTCGAGCTGTTCATCACCACGTTCATCGTCCTGTTCGCGCTCATGGCCTACCGGCTCGGCGGCGCCCGCACGGCGAACGTGCTCAAGACGGGCCTGGCGGCCATCCTGGTCGTCATCTCCGGCCTCAACGACCTCACTTTCTGGGCGGCCAACGACGTCTGGGCGGCGGGGGAGAAGCCCGAGGCGCTGCACTGGGCCTCCCACATGATCGTCTTCACCGGCGGCCCGCCCAGCGTGCCGACGGCGGTGGTCTTCATGGTCATCCACCTGGCCCTGGCCGGGGTGATCGTCGCGCTGCCGGTCGGCAAGTGGGTCGACCGCAAGCTGGCCCCCTGATCAGCCGCCCGACTTCGCCACCACGGCCGCGACGAGGCGATCGGTGTCCGCGGCGGTGGTGGGGCGCCTGCCGTGGAACGACAGGGTGGTGAGGACGTCCCCGCGCACCACGAAGACCTCGCGGGAGTACAGGGTCAGGTAGGGGCCGCCGTAGGTCACCTCGGCCACCCACGGGGTGCCACCGACGACCCGGACCCCGATGTCCAGGGTGATGTCCCCGGAGGAGACCGAGTAGCGGGCGCAGCGGGCGTAGAGGTCGGTGATGGCGGCCAACGACCGGTCGGCCGCTGCCGGGTAGCGGAAGACCCACTGGCTGATCGTGGTGTTGCCCGGGCCGCTGAACTGCACCTCGGCCCGGGCCACGGGCTGCTGGGGGCCGACGTCGGCGTTGTCCTGGCTGCACTCCGGCCGGTCCGAGGTCAGCTCGTCCTGCGGTGAGGGCGGCGCCACGGTGAAGCCCGGGGGCAGGTCCGCGGCGGTGAGCAGCAGCGTCGCCAGGTCCACCGGGGGCTTCGTCGTCGTCGGGGCGGGCGGGGTGGTCGGCGTGTTGGCCCGCACCGCGGCCTCCCCGAACGGCAGGAGCCGCAGCAGCGCGAGGAACTCGGTGTTGGCGGTAGTGAACTGCTCGGTGACCGGGCTGGGATCTCCCGAGGGTGCGGCGAAGACGCGCGTGCACTCCTGAGCACCCCGCAGGGAGGCGTCGAGCCCGATGTCCCAGTGCGCCCGCGCCACCGGCACCGGCGGCCCGGGGAACCGCCGGGCGTCGGCGATCCGGTCGACCACCTCGGCGCACCGCGCCACCTGGGCGGGCCGGTCACCCGCCGCCATCCCGAAGAACGCCCGGCCCTGGGCCTGCACGACGTCGTCCAGCAGAACCTGGCCACCGCCCTGCGCCCACACGCGCATCGCGGCGACCGGGTCGAGCTGCCGGGCGGCCGGGGGTTCGGTCGGCAGCAACGCCACCGCCGACGGCGCGGGCGGGTACGGCACCAACACCGCCACCGTCACCACCACCACGGGCACCAGCGCGACCCGCGCCACCGACCGGTCGGACACCCCGCGCCGCACCGGCTCCGCCTGCCGGGCAGGCACCCGCCGCCGCACGAGCGCCACCGCGAGCACCGCCGCGACGACGGCGGTGAACGGCAGCACGTGCCACGGCTGCCTGGCCACGACCGCGTCCACGCCACCCCCGGACCAGTGCGCCACCCAGATCGCCGCGCCCCCGGCCACCCCGGTCAACCACGCCGCCACCAGCGCCGCGACCACCCCGGCCCGCCGAGCCGCGCAGGCCACCACCACCTGCACCGCCACCACGGCCACGACCTGCCACGCGGTCCGCACCAGCGCACCCTCCGGCGTGCCTGCGCCCCCCAGCCCGGCGAGGACGACCGCGACCACAGCCCCGACCGCCCCGACCGCCCCCGCGGTGAAGGCGGCCCGGGGCGGCCGGGCCAGCAGCGCCGGGACCAGCCACACCAGCGCCAGCGCGGCGGTCGCCGAGAACCGGTCACCGGGCCCGGTGTACGCCAGGAACACCAACCGCACCACGACCGAATCCGCACCGCCACCCGCCAGCGCGTCGAGCCGGTCGAGCGCGGGGGAGAACACGGTGCTCCAGGCCCCCGCGTACCCGTGCGCGGTGAGCAGCCACCCCAGGCAGCTCCAGCACACGACCAGCACGGCCGCCGCCACCGCCACACCCCGCCCACCGCGCAGCCGATCGCCCAGCAGCACCGCGCACCACCCGGCCCACCCGCACACCAGGGCCGCCACCACCGCGCCCACCGCCAGCAGCCCCCAGGTGAGCGGGGACAACCGCAGGCCCCGCTCGTCCAGCACGACGGTCGGCACCAGCAGCGTGCCCAGCGCCAGCCCGAGGCCGAGACCCGCCGCCGGGCGCAGGAACACCCCGGA
This sequence comes from Actinokineospora spheciospongiae, assembly GCF_003182415.1. NCBI lineage: Bacteria > Bacillati > Actinomycetota > Actinomycetes > Pseudonocardiales > Pseudonocardiaceae > Actinokineospora > Actinokineospora spheciospongiae. The sequence goes on from NZ_QHCP01000001.1 coordinate 223,390, forward strand.
CCGGTCCCCGCCCGCCCGCCGGTACGCCGCACCGCGCCACGCGGCCAGGCAGACGAGCACCGCCACCCCCACCGACCAGCACACCCGCACGACGTGCGGCCCGGCCGTGTCCGAGCGCACCCACAGCCCGGACAGGCCGAACTCGGCGGTGCCCGTCAGCACCTGCCAGGTCACCGCGCCCAGGAAGAACGCCCAGAACCCCGGCAGCAGCAGCACCCGCGGGTCGTTGGTCGCGGCGAGCCGGGCCGCGCGGGTCGGGTGGGCGGTCAACCGCGGCGCCCGCACCTCCGGCAGCGCCCGGTACGGGTCGGCGTCCCCGGTCCAGCGCACCACCAGCGCGTCGGCGTGGAACTCGCGGGCGCGCAGCACCGAGGTCCGGGCCGCGTAGGCGAGCGCCAGCAGCACCGGGAACCACAGCAGCAACGTCACGGTGGACGTGTCCCACCCCAGTCCGCCGTGCACCGCCCTGGCCACGCCCCACAGGTACGGCAGGACCGCCACCACCAGCACGGCCCGCCACACGGCGATGGTCGCGTAGGTCATCGGCACGTCGCGGTGCCGCAGGTGGGCGAGTTCGTGCAGCACCACCGCGTCGAACGCGGGCCGGTCCCGCCCGTGCAGCAGCACCAACCCCACGTCCAGGGCCACGACCGGCCGCCGGTGGGTGCCGAACGCGACCCCACCCGCCCTCGGGCTGCCCGGGTCGAGCCGGAACTCCGGCATCGCGGGCAACCCGGCCCGGCGGGTCAGCTCCACCAGCGACGGCTCCACCCGCGCCCACAAGGCGGGCACCGCCCGCAACTCCACCAGTCTCCCGCGCCGGATTCGCCACCACGGCTGCGCCTGGTAGATCAGCCAGGTGACGAGGGCGAGCAGCAACAGGCCACCCGCCAGCCACAGCAGTTGCCCGCCGCGCAGGGCGTTCAGGCAGTCGTAGTAGCCCCGCCACTTGCGCCCGTCCAGATCCAGTGCCCCCGAGGTGGCGGGGTAGAGGTCGTGCAACACCAGACAGCGGGCCCTGGCCAACCCGCGCCCCGCGAACGCGGTCTCGGAGAAGGAATCCGCGACGAACAGGGTGATCGCCAGGGCGATGCCGATCAGCGTCACGAACCGGAACGCGGTACCGGCGGGCACCGCGCCCGCCGGGCTGCTGCCCGCGCCTGCGGCAGGTGCCGCGCCTGCGGCAGGTGCCGTGCCGGTGGATTCCGGGGCGGGGCCGCCCGTGTCGAGGTGGGGGCGGTCCCCGGGCGGGTCAGGCGGGGTCGGGGCCACGGCTCAGTTCGGCGATCACCGCGTCGGCGATTCTCGTCGCTTCCTCGGGGGAGCGGCCCAGTTCCAGGGCCCGGGCCTCGACCACCCGGCGGACCGCATCGGAGTCGTCGCCTCGGCGGAAAACCTTGCGGATCAGCTTGCCGCCGCCCTTGACCAGGGATTCGCCCGCCTTGTCCAGCAGGTGCTGGTACACCGAGGCGCCGACCGCCAGCGCCACCGGGGTCACCATGGTCACCACGGTGCCGATGCCCGATCCCAGCACGGGTGCCCGTGGCCCGTCCTCGGCCAGGACCCGTTCCGGGTCGCGCAGGAACTCCTGCCCCACGACGTCCACCACGACCGACTCGTCCGGTGCCAGGTCGGCCACCACCGCCTTGGCGATCCCCACCACGAACTCGTCGTACTCCGCGCTGCGACCCACAGCGACCTCCCCGCTCCGAGACGGGACATCATCGCGTGCCCCCGGGCCGAGATCATCCCGCCAAAGCGGTGAACCCGGGTCCGCTTCCGGGTGGAAGCCCCCCGGGGCGCGCGGGTCATTGCCCCGAACGGCGGTCCGGCAGTAGCCTACCGGCCAGTAGGTTTCTGCACCTCGACGAGGAGGACGACCCATGCGCAGGTACGACGCGCTCGTCGTGGGCGCCGGGTTCGGTGGGCTGGGCGCCGCGATCGAACTCAAGCGGCTCGGCTACGACGACATCCTGGTCGTCGACCGCGAGGACGACCTGGGCGGCACCTGGCACGTCAACCGCTACCCGGGCCTGGCCGTCGACATCGCCTCGGTGACCTACTCGTACTCCTTCGCCCCCAACCCGTACTGGTCGCACGTGTTCGCCAGGGGCGCGGAGTTGAAGCGCTACGCCGAGCACGTCGCCGACACCTTCGACCTGCGCAGGCACCTGCGGTTCCGCACGTCGGTCGAGGGCGCGGAGTGGGACGACACCGCCAAGCACTGGGTGGTCCGCTTCACCGGCGGTGAGACCGTGCACGCCCGCTACCTGCTGACCGCGACCGGGTTCCTGTCCCAGCCGAAGAAGCCCGACATCCCCGGCGTGGACGACTTCGCGGGCACCGTCGTGCACAGCGCGGCCTGGGACGACGGTGTCGACCTCACCGGCCGCCGCGTCGCCGTCATCGGCACCGGGGCGACCGCCGTGCAGCTCATCCCGAAGCTCGCCCGCGCGGCGGCTGACCTGACCGTCTACCAGCGCACCCCGATCTGGGTCACGCCCAAGGTCGACGGCCGCATCCCGAAGCCGGTGCAGCGCCTGTTCGCCCGCTTCCCGGCCACCCAGCGCGCGGTGCGGGCGGCCAACTCGGCGGTCCTGGAACTGATCATGGTCGTCGGCGTGCTCAACTACCGCCGCGCCCGCCTGGCCAACAAGGGCGCCGAACTGCTCGCCCTGGGCCACCTGCGCCGCCAGGTGCGCGACCCGAAGACCCGCGCCGCGCTGACCCCGAACTACTCCTTCGGCTGCAAGCGCCCCACGTTCTCCAACGACTACTACCCGACATTCAACCGGCCGAACGTCCACCTGGAGACAACCCCGATCGACCACATCGCCGCCGACGGCATCGTCACCGCCGACGGCCGCAAGACCGACGTCGACACCCTGGTCCTGGCGACCGGCTTCGACCTGTGGGACGCCAACTTCCCGGCCATCGAGGTGATCGGCCGCGAGGGCCGCGACCTGGGCGCGTGGTGGCGCGAGACCCGGTTCCAGGCCTACTGCGGCGTCACCGTGCCCCGCTTCCCGAACCTGATCAGCCTCAACAGCCCCTATTCCTACAACGGCCTGTCCTACTTCTGGACCATCGAGGCCCAGATGAAGCACATGAACCGCCTGTTCACCGAGATGAAGCGGCGCGGCGCCACGACCTTCGAGGTCACCGACGCGGCCAACGACGCCTTCCTGGCCCGGATGACCGACAAGCTCCAGGACTCGGTCTTCTACGTCGGCAACTGCGCCCCCGCCCGCAGCTACTACTTCAACCACCACGGCGAAGCGGCCCTGCTGCGCCCCACCTCCACCCGCAACGGCCTGCACGAGGCGGCGAACTTCCCGCTGGACTCCTACACCTACGCCTGATCAGTCCACTCCGGACCGATCAGGACGCCGGGCAGCCCGACGCGGTGGGCATCGGCGCCGCGGGGTCGAAGGCCGCCGCCCTGACCTCCTCCGCGACGCCCCCGGCGGTCGAGCGCTCGCCGAACGCGGGGGCGAGCACCCCCCGGTCGAAGGCGGTGCAGTTGATCGAGTACGCGTACCTGTTCCACCCCTGCGCCCAGAGGCCGGTGAAGCCGGTGCTGAAGTGGGCCGCGTCGCGCACCACGTAGTCGGCGTCGACGCGCAGGACGGTGACGAGGTCCATCGGCCCGGTGATCGTCCGGGGGTCGTCCGGGGCGAACGCGTAGGCGAAGGCGTACCTCGTGTGCACCGTCAGCTCACCGAGCGCGCCCGCCGCCACGGTCATGGTCCCGGTGACCTTCGGCGGCACGTCGAGCAGGCGGTGCTCCGGGGACAGGTTGGTGCGCAGCCCGCCGCTGGCCAGCAGGTACTCGCGCCCCTTCGGGGCGAACATCGCCAGGTACCCGTCGAGGCCGCGCCCGTGCGTCACCTCCCCGTCGAGGTGCGCCGCGACCACGGCCCGGTGCACCAGCCCGGTCGCGGCGGACACCTGCTCGGCGGTGAACCCGCCCACCGGGGCCGCCGCGGGCACCACGACCCCCGCCGCCCCGTCCGCCCACCCGGCGGCGGGCGTGCCCGCGAACGGCTGCGCCAGGTCGACCCGCCGCACCTCCACCCGCGTCGTGCTCGTCGGGACCGCCAAGCCCGGCCTGGTCGCTCCCCGGTCGACCGAGTCCAGCAGTAGGCTCCCCGCCACGGCCACCCCGAGCACGGCCGCCCCGGCGACGACCTTGCGCCGGTGCGCGGCCCAGAACGCCGACCGTCGCCGGGGCCGCTTGGGCGGCCGCACCCGGCGGGCGGCCTCCCGCGCCAGCCGGTCCCACTCCGGCCCCCGCAGGTCGGGGTGGTCGAAGATGTCGTCCGCCACAGCAGCCCCCAGGCTCGTCGTCCGCTGAACGCCGAACGATAACCCAGGTGGCGCAACGGTTCTCCCACCGGAATCGGCCACCACGCGGCGGGCCGGTGGGAGAATCGCAGACCGGGTCGGGTGAAGTGGCACGGGCGCGCGTCCACCGGTGCGTCGGGGCTGTGCTGGGATGGTCCGGTGACCGACATCGCCACCGCCCGCACGCTGCTGTTCGTCCCCGGCACCCGGCCCGAGCGCTTCGCCAAGGCCGCCGCCTCAGGTGCCGACGCCGTGGTGCTCGACCTGGAGGACGCGGTCGCCGCCGAGGACAAGGCCGCCGCCAGGGCCGAGGTGGTGGCGTGGCTGGACCGGGGCAACGCGGCCGTGGTGCGGGTCAACGCGGCGGGGACGCCCTGGCACGAGGACGACGTCCGCGCCGTGGCCGGGCGGGCCTCGGCGGTCATGGTGGCCAAGGCCGAGCGGCCCGACGACCTGGCCGCCATCCCCGGGCCGGTGGTCCCGCTGGTCGAGACGGCCACCGGCGTGCTCGACGCGCGGGCGCTGTGCGCGGTCCCCGGGGTGGTGCGGGTCGCGCTGGGGCACATCGACCTCGCCGCCGAACTGGGCGTCGCCCCGGATTCGCGGGAGGCGCTGCTGCTGAGCCGGTCGGCGCTGGTGGTCGCGTCGGCCGCGTCGGGGCGGGCGGGGCCGGTCGACGGGGTCACCACCGCCTTCGGGGACCACGACGCGCTGCGCTCGGACTTGGCGCACGCCCTGGGGCTCGGCTTCACCGGCAAGCTGTGCATCCACCCCGGCCAGGTCGCGCCAGCGCACGCGGCGATGGCGCCCGGCGCGGACGAGGTGGAGTGGGCGCGCGGGGTGCTGGCGGCGGGGGCGAGCGGGTCCGTCGCCGTCTACAACGGACAGATGGTCGACCGGCCGGTCCTGCTCCGCGCCAACGGCATCCTGCGGCGCGCGGGAGGCTGACCGGGGCGCCCGCTGGTACGGTGGCGGTGAAGACCGAGCACGGGGAGTGATCCACCGATGGTGGCCGAGGACGACGTTTCCGGGTAGACCGGCCGTCTGACCAGCGGTGTCCGCACAGCGGCACCGCTACCGGTCGTGCGCTCCTTTCCTCCCACCCTCCCCGGACGGCTGCTGCCGCCCGGCTTCGCGCATGAGGACTTCCGCGTGTCTTCCATCATCTGTTCCGCCCTGTCCTTCTCCTGGTCCGACGGCACCCCCGTCTTCGCGGACCTGAGCTTCACCGCAGGCCCCGGCCGGACCGGCCTGGTCGCGCCGAACGGCGCGGGCAAGAGCACCCTGCTCAAGCTGATCGCGGGGGAGCACACCCCGACCGAGGGGTCGGTGACCGTCGACGGGGTGCTCGGCTACCTGCCGCAGACCCTGCCCCTGACCGGGGAACCCACCGTGGCCGAGGTGCTGGGGATCGCCCCGGTCGTGCGGGCCTTGGCCGCCATCGAGGCCGGGGACACCGACGAGGAGCACTTCGCCGTGGTCGGCACCGACTGGGACGTCGAGGACCGGGCCCGGGTGCAGCTCGACCGGCTCGGCCTGGCCGGGGTCGCCCTCGACCGGCGGCTGGACACCCTCAGCGGCGGCCAGGTCGTCACCCTCGGGCTGGCCGCGCAACTGCTCGCCGACCCCGACGTGCTGGTGCTCGACGAGCCGACCAACAACCTCGACCGCGACGGCCGGGCCCGGCTCGACGCCGTCGTGCGCGAGTGGAAGGGGTGCCTGCTGCTGGTCAGCCACGACCGGGCGCTGCTCGACCGGATGGACCGCGTCGCCGAGCTGGACCAGGGGCGGGTGCAGGTCCACGGCGGGAACTTCACCTCGTGGGAAGCCGCCCGGCAGGCCTCCCGCGAGGTGGCGGAGAAGAACATCCGCAACGCCGAGCAGCAGCTCAAGCGGGAGAAGCGGGAGATGCAGCAGGCCAGGGAACGGGCCGCGCGCCGGTCGGGCAACGCCGCCCGGACCAACACCGACATCCCCCGCATCATCCAGGGTGGCCTGAAGCGGCGCGCCCAGGAGTCCGCGGCCAAGGCCGACGACACCCACGGCAACCGGGTCGACGCGGCGCGCGCCCGGCTGGACGCGGCGGAGCGGTCGCTGCGCGAGGACGAGGCGATGGCCCTGTCGCTGCCCGACACGGAGGTCCCCGCAGGTCGCACCGTCTTCCACGGCGAGCGCCTGCGGGTCCGCGACCTGTTCGGCGACGGCCTCGACCTGGTCGTCCGCGGTCCCGAGCGGATCGCGCTGCTGGGGGCGAACGGCGTGGGCAAGTCGACCCTGCTGCGGGTCGTCTCGGGCGCGCTCACCCCGGACGCGGGGCTGCTGACCCGGGCCGAGGGGCGGGTGGCGTACCTGTCGCAGCGCCTCGACCTGCTCGACCCCGCGCTGAGCACGGCGGAGAGCCTGCGGGCGGTCACCCCGGGGATGCCGGAACCGGACCGGATGAACCTGCTGGCCAGGTTCCTCTTCCGCGGCCCCCGGGCCCACCTCCCGGTGGGCGCGCTGTCCGGCGGCGAGCGGCTGCGGGCGACCCTGGTGTGCGTGCTGTGCGCCGAACCGGCACCGCACCTGCTGCTGCTCGACGAACCCACCAACAACCTCGACCTGCTCGGCGTCGAACAGCTCACGGCCGCGCTCAACGCCTACCGGGGCGCGTTCGTGCTGGTCAGCCACGACGAACGGTTCCTGGCCGACGTCGGCGTGGACCGCGGTCTGCGCCTGGCCGAGGGCGGGCTCACCGAGGTGGACGTGCCCTGAACCGGCGCGTGCCCTCGCGGGAGCACCCCGCGAGGGCACGCGCCGAGCACTTCACCGGCCTCCCGCGACGGTCAGGAGGTCCAGACGTCGGGGGTGGGTGACCCCGGGCAACGCGGAGAGCTGTCGGAGACGCAGGCATGGGCGCGATCGGGGACGTCGGTTCCGGCCGCCGACCCGACCAGCACCCCGGCAGCGAAGGCCACCACCGCGAATCGCACTGCGACGCCGAACGAACACATGATCGTGGAACGCATCACGCACCTCTTCCCGGAAGGAGCTGTCCGCCCTAACCCTGCGCCCGGCGGCCCGGCGGCGGCAACGGGTTCCCCGTTCACCGGCACGCGGACCACGGGCAACGCGGGGCCGTCCCGTTCCCACCTCCGGCTTGGTCCGGATGGGCGCGGCAGGCGATGGTCGCCTCCACTGGTCGCAGGACACCGGGCCGGGTTCACGGGAACGCGGGCACCGCCTCGCGCTGCCGCCGCTTCTCCGCCTTGACCTCTTCCGGCTCCACGTACGGGCCGGGCTTGGGCCGCGGGGCTCCGCCGGGGAACGCCAGCCGCAGGATCGTGCGCTGCACCGAACCCCACTGCTTGCGCAGCGGCCCGGTGTTGTACGGCAGCCCGTACCGCGTACACCAGGTAGTCCTTGACGACCTGGCGGCGGGCTTTCACCCCGATCGCCTTGATCTCGTCCCACACCTGCTTCTTGGGCTTGCGACCGGTGCGGATCTTCTCGAAGTCCAGGTCGTGCACCGCAACGCCCCACTCGAAGAAGGCGGTCAGCAGCAGGTTGTAGAACGGTTGCAGCAGGTAGGCGGGCTTCCACGGCTGTCGCGCGTCGATCCGCATGATCTCGTAACCGACGTCGTTGTCCTTGCCGATGACGTCGGTGTAGGTGTGGTGCACGTAGTTGTGCGAGTGCTTCCACGCCGCCGCCGGGGAGGCGGTGTCCCAGTCCCAGGTGGACGAGTGGATGGTGGGGTCGTTCATCCAGTCCCACTGGCCGTGCATGACGTTGTGGCCGATCTCCATGTTCTCCAGGACCTTGGCGACCCCGAGCCCGGCCGTCCCCAGCACCCAGGCCGGTTTGTACCGGGAGAACAGCAGCACCGCGCGGGACAGCAGCGCCAACCGCCGGTGGAAGGTGATCATGTTGCGGATGTAGCGGGCGTCCACCTCGCCGAGGTCGCCGAACACCTCGTCGTGCAGCGCGTCGAACTCGCGGGCGATGCCCGACAGTTGCTCCTCGCCCAACGCGTACAGGGGGTTCGCCGGGTCGTACGGGGTCGCCGGTCGTGCGGGCATCCCGTCTCCTCTCCGCTCGGTCCTACAGGTCGATTTCGACGTCGCCCTCGGGGGCGCTGATGCAGGTGCGCACCATCTGACCGTCGGCGGTCTCCACCGCCCCGGTGCGCAGGTCGCGTACGGCGCCGTCACGCAGCCTGCCGACGCAGGTGCGGCAGATGCCCATCCGGCAGCCGAAGGGCAGCTTCACGCCCGCCCGCTCGCCACCGACCAGGATGGACACCCCCGTCCCGCACGCGGCCTCGGCGTCGGACACCCGGAACCGCACCCGGCCGCCCGCCCCGTCCCCACCGCCGATCCCGATGACCGGCTGGAACCGCTCCACGTGCAACCGCTCAGCCAGCCCCTCGGCGTCGAACCGCGCCACCACGGCGTCGATCATCGCCCGGGGCCCGGACAGGAACGCCTGCCGCTCCCGCCAGTCCGGGCAGTGCCGGTCGAGGTCGTCGGGGGAGGACCGGGGCACCTCGGCGGTGTGCACCTCGACCAGCCGGTAACCCGGCGCCCGCTCGGCGGTGCGGCGCAACATGGTCCCGAAGATCATGTCGTCCTCGGTCCGGGCGCTGTGCACGTGCACCACGTCGTCGAGGGCGTCCCGCCGCTGCAACTCCCGCACCATGCTCATGATCGGGGTCACCCCACTGCCCGCCGACAGGAACAACACCTTGCCCGGCAACGGCTCCGGCAGCGTGAACTCACCCTCCACCTCCGCCGCACCACCGTGCCGGTGGTCTCGCGGGCGGACCAGCGTGGCCGCAGCAGGGCGAAGTAGTCGTCGGGCAACAGCGGGGAGGTCAGCACCCGCCCCAACCTGTCAGCCGACTGCCAGCCCGTCCTTCGAGCCGAGTCGGCCGGATGGTGCTCGGTGGAAGAAGATCTCGATGGCTCGTCGGATGCGGTTGGGCAGGTGGGACGAAGACGCGTCCCCTGCGGAATCGTTCGACCCGGTCGCGCCTGGAGTGCTCATGCGGTCGCGGCCTGGAGGGCGGGGCCGAGGAGGAGTCCGCCGTCGATGACGTACTCCGACCCCGTCATGAACGACGCGTCCGATGACGTGAGGAACAGGAGCAGCCGGGTGACGTCGACCGGTTCTCCGAGTCGGGGGATGGCGAACGGCTCGGGTGAGTAGAAATCGGCGATCGCCGCGGTGGCACCCGCTGCTGGTTCGTGGATGAAGGAGGTCGCGATCACGCCGGGGTGGATGGTGTTGACCCGGATGTGGTCCCGGCCGAGTTCGAGCGCTGCCGTTCGCGTGAGGCCTCGCACGGCCCACTTGCCTGCGACGTACGGCGCGTAGTGGGCCGTGCCGCCCAGGCCCATGGTCGAGGCGATGTTGACGATGGTTCCCCCTGCCGCGCGGCGCAGAGCGGGGGCGGCGGCCTTGATGCCGAGGAAGGTCCCGGTGAGGTTGACGTCGAGGATGCGCGACCACGTGGCCTGATCCGTGTTTTCGATCGTCGCGGGCGGGTTCTGCACGCCCGCGTTGTTGACGAGCACGTTCAGGGCGCCGAAGGCGCTCTCGGCGGCCAGCACAGCGGCGGACCACGAGCTCTCCTCGGTGACGTCGAGGTGGGTGAAGCGAGCGCGGGTCCCGAGCTCATCGGCGAGAGCGGCGCCGCGTTCGGCGTCGATGCCACCGATCACCACGTTCGCCCCCTCCGCGTGGAAGGCGCGCACGTGGCTCGACCCCTGGCCACCGGCCCCACCGGTCACGAGCACGGTCTGGTTGTCGAAGCGGTGCATCAGGTGTTCCTCCGGTGTGCGGGTGAATGACCGGGGTCATCGGTGATGAACGGCGGTCGATGGTGAGCCAGTCGACTCACCATCCCCGACACTAGGTCGAGGGCAGAGGCGAGTCAAGCCACTCACCTCGTATGCTCGCCTCATGAGCAGGGTCGTGACGACGTACCACCAGCGCATCGCCCAGGAGAAGCGCGCGCTGATCCTGGCGGCCGCGACCGCGCTGTTCCTGGAGCTGGGCTACGACCGGACGTCGCTGGCGCGGATCGCAGAGCGCTCGGGCGTTTCGCGCGCCACCTTGTTCAAGCAGTTCCCGACCAAGGCCGCCCTGTTCGACGCCATGGTCACCGAGTCCTGGTCAACCGCTGACGAAGAAGACCCCCCGCAGGCAGGCGACATCGTCAACGGGCTCAGCACCATCGGTCGCCGCTACGCCGAGCTGTTGAGCCACCCCCGGATGACCGACCTGTTCCGAATCGTCATCGCCGAGCTGCCGCGATTCCCCGAACTCGCCAATGCGCAGTTCTCGCACGGGAAGCTGCCCTACTTCGAGTCCGTGCGCGGCTACCTGCTGGCCGAGCACGAGGCGGGAACGGTGCGGGTTGAGGACGTGGACCTCGCGGCCACCCAATTCCTGGGCATGATCGCCAACTACGTCTTCTGGCCGACACTCCTGGTGCCGGGCTGGGAGGTGAGCGCCGAACGCGCCGCCCAGGTGGTCGACGAGGCCGTCCGCACCACCACCGCCCGATACGCCACGACCGGACCAGGGGCGTCCACCGACGACTGAGCCTCGTCGAAGGTCTGTGAAGAGCCACGAATGAGAAGTGTGCGACTCCACCGGGTGTGTTCGTGAGTGTCCAGGGGAAATCGGCCCACCCGCACCCGGTGACCGCGTGTGGGTTTCGTGTCAGCTCAAGTTGAGGGGTGGCTGTAGGGCGCTGCCTGCCGGCGGCCACTGGGCGTTCAACTCACGCAGCAGAGCCCGGGCCTCACCGAGGCAGAGGTCACTCAGCCGCGCCAAGGCCCGCGCAGCCTTGAACCGGATGTGCAGCGGACAGTCCGGATCGTGCGCGACCTCCCGCGCGACGACGGCTGCGGTCTCCCGGAAGTCCCGGTTATACGTGATCATGGCCAAGGCGGCGCGCAGCCGGACACCGGGTGAGAGCGCGTGGTCGCGGGCCATCCCACGCAACCCCAGCGCGGCCTCGGCGGCCTGGAACCGCCCGATCGCCTCCCAGGCCTGGATGCGTGCGGGCGATTGGGCGGTCGTCAGAAGTCCACGGAGGATGGAAAGCATCTCCCAGCGCAAGTCCGGCCGGGAGACGCCCAACTGGAACGCGGCACTCGAACGCACTGAGGGTGGCATCCCGTCATCGTGGACGAGTGCGGACAAGACGGCCGCCCCCAGCTCACGCCCTCGTTCACCGAACGCCACCAGGTCACGAGCAACCCGCCACCGCAGGGTGGGCCGAGTGCTCGCGTCGGTGGCAATGGCGTCGAGCACCCGCGTTCCCACCTCCCGATCTTCCACCGCGTAGTCCGCCAACCGACCCGCCGCCACCCACCGGGCGGCGACGATTTCCCGGTGATCGTCCCTGATCCGACGGACTGGATCGAGCCCATCGCGGATGCGCAGCGCCCAGAGCGCGTTCACCTTGCCCGTCGCCGGAAGTCGACTGTCGGCCGCCATCTCCTGGATGAATCCCGCCAGGTCATCCGACAGCCCGCGGACCAGGTCGAGGAGCAAACCCACTGCCCGAATCCGGGAACCCCAGACCTCGTTCTCATCGGCGAAGGCGACCCGCGCTTCTGCGACGAACGCCTCGCGCATCCCGGAATCCAGCTTCGCCAGCTCTCGACGTGCTCGGTACTCCACCCTCGGATCGGCGAGCAGCGACTCCAGGCGAGTCACGGCTTCGGCGGTGTTGGCCGGAGACACCTCGGCCAGCGCCACGGCGGCCTCGACGCGGTGCCCAGGTGAGGTCTCCTCCGCGTCGAAGGCCTCCCGCAGGACGGCTTCCGCCTCATCGGCGAGGTCCGCGCGCTCCCACCTGCTCTGACCGGCGACTCGTTCGGCCGGGGTCGCACACCGGTCCGCGAGCAGCCGCCGCTCGGTGGCTTCTCGATCAGCGGCGCTCAGCCAGTCCAGCAGGGAGCGGAGGGTGGAAGGCCCGACGCTGGGATCACGAGCCAGGTTGGCGGCCAACTGCTCGACCTCGGGGGAACGGGCGCGCTTCGAGATCAACCAGTTGAAGGCGGTGTGGCGGTCGGTGACCGGTCCCTCCGCACACCATGAACGCATGGACCGGAGGATCACGTCGGTCAGGGTCGGGTCCAAAAGGGCAATTTTTTGGCCTGCTTCGCAGCGGTCACGGATCGGCTGTGATCGGTCGTCGAACACGGCTCGATGGAAGGCCAAGCTGCTGTTCACTTCTTCGTCGACAGCCATCGCCAAATCGGATGACGCATCGGTCCGACACGAGAAGTCCAAGTGGCTGTCGTTGGCCTGCGACCGCAATTCGGCCACGGCCATCCGCTTCGAGCCCTTGTCCACTCGCGTGAGGAGTGCTGCCGCAATTTCTCGTTCAACCTGCACGGTGTCGCGGTTCCGTACCAGCTTGCGGAGTGGGTCGATCAAGAGGGTGAGCGACGCCAGTGATTCGGTCAGCAGCAACTCCCGCTGCCACCTGCTTGTTTCGCCCTCCACCATCAGGTCTACGACCTTTGGAACGCAATCAGGGTCCAATTTGGCCAAGGTCCGGCCGATCTGCCATCGGGGGGCCGAAGTCCACTCGCTGGAAAACCGAGTTCGCAGCATTTTCACCGCATCGGAGAGCAACGACCGATCCACGTGATCGATGGCCCGGGCAACGTCACATAGCATCAACTCGCTCAAGTTTGGCTGTTCGAGCTTGTTTCGCAAAGCGCGGAGCAGGAGGCTGCGCGCAGCCACGCCATACTCGTGGAAATCGGCCACAAGACTCTCGATGACCCCAGGGGGAGCCGTAGGGTCGTTCATCAGTGCGACAGCGCCGCCAAGGGCTGTGTGGCGAAATTGCCTCCCGAAGTGTCCCAGACTGAGCACCGCGCCGAGCCGGATCGCGCCTGTCAGTCGTGAATCCAAGGCAATGGTTTGGATCTCATTTTCGGAGAATAGTCCAACATCGCTATCTGAAAAAATGCGAAAGTAGTCTCGGTGGGTTTCCCGGGATGGAATGCCCAACACTTTGCAGAGATTTCTCATTGCTTCTGCGACGGGCTTTCCGTTTTCACGATCCAAATCTCGTGTTAGGCGTAGAACGTCCATCTTTATACTCAGATCAGCAGAAGACTCTCCAGTCGCTCGGATGTGCTCCAGAATTTCCGAGTGGAATCCTGGTCCAAGCGGGATCAGTTCTTGGGCTGCCCATATCTGAGAATCGGGGTTCGCCATCGGATCTGAGAGCGCGGCACGAAGCGCAGCGACCGCAGGTGTCTTGTAAGGTTCGCCCAGATTTGCGAGTCGACCAAGGGCGCCCATCTGATTGAAGATGAACGCAGTGGGGTCGGTGGCCACGCGGGTCAGTACCCTCGCGGCCTCGGCTCGGTGCTCCGGACCCAGGTCGGCCAGCCAACGAGCTGCCCAGTAGCGGTCATCCGCGTCGGCGGACCGATCGTCCAATACCGACCGCAGCAACTCCAACCCCAGTTGTGGGAGGCCGTGGTCCACCAGGGTCGACCCCAGTGATCCGCGCTGGGAGGGGGTGAGTATTGGATTTTCCGCCAAACCGCTCAGGAGACGCGTGGCGATGGGGCGGTGCTGGGAACCCAACTGGCCGAGCAGTCTTCCCGCGTACGCCCGTGCCGGAAGTCGCAGCCGGGAATCCTGGGCAAGCCGGGCGAGCGCGGCTGCCGCTTCGCTCACGTGGCCGCCGCCCAGGGACGCCATACCGAAAACGGCGGCCCGCAGCAGCGCGGTCGACGGTGCCGACCTGGACAGGACGTCCCGGAAGGCCCCGGCGCAACGGGGATGGTGGTCAACGCTGATCTCGGCCAGGCCGGTGGCCGCCGCCATGGTGTCCGCATCGGCGGACCACGGGTCGTTCATCACCTTCATCAGGCACTCGATCGCGTAGGTGCGCTCCCGGCCTTCGAAGGTCGCCAAGAGGACCGCTGCCGTCCGGCATTGCTTTCCCGAGAGGAACTCCTCCGCGAGAATCGACCGCAGAGCAACCTCCACCAGTCGGCGTTCCGCGCTGCCGCAGTCGGACAGCGCTTCTGCGGCTGCGAGCCGGTGGGAGAGGTTGATCGACGCGTCCTCGACGACCGTGCGCAGCAAGCTGGTCGCGGCCTCGCACCCCCTGCTGCCGCGCAGGCGGGTGGCCAGTGCCGCCGCAGCCTCGACCCGGGATGCCCAGGGCGCGGACTCGTTGTGCGTAAGCGCGATGAGCCAGTCGGCGAGGCCGGGGTGGTGAGCGGCGCGGCTTGCCTGGGAGAGGATGCCCTCGCTTTGGTAGTGCGTGGTCAGCGCCCATTTGCCCACTGTCTCCAGGAAGGCATCGACCACGTCCTCGCTGGCCGGGACGTGCGTTGCGAGCAGGCGGGCTGCCAGGAGGTTGTGGGTGCCGTCGCCGTGGTGGAGCCAGGTGATCAGTGTGTCGGCCTGGGCAGGGTGTAGACGGGTGTAGTGCAGGAGGACAGCACGGGAGTGCTTGCCGCCTTCCTGCGGGTGGGCGCCGTGCAGCAGGTGGGCGAAAGCGGGGTCCTCCGCGTCGAACTCCTCGGGGAGGAGGCGGGCCTTCGCGGTGGCGGCCAGGTGTTCGGCGAAGCTGTGGTGCAGGAAGCGGAGGTCGTCGCCACGGCGGGTGAGGGGGCCGACGGCGGCGAGGTAGGTGATCAGCTCCTCGTGCCACTCCCCGGTCAGGCCGGTGAGGTGTTGCTCTGCCCAGTCCTGGGCGGCGGCGATGAGCGAGGTGTCGGTTTCCAGCCGGATGCGTCCGAGGTGTTCGAGCAGCGGGTCGTACGCCGCCGTGAATGGTCCTTCGGGCTCCGGGTGGGCTGAGCGCAGGAACTTGAGGTATGCCTCGTAGAGCTGGTACCGGTTGTCCGGGAGTGGGCGGTCGCTGTTCTGCTCGAACACGATTGCCGCGATCGTGGCCAGCAGCGGTACCCGGACCAGTTCGTCGAGGTGGGCGGCCCGCAGTTGGCGCAGCAGGCGCCCTGCGCGTTCCTCGTCGCCGAACCAGTTCTCGGCGAAGTGGCGGAGGGCCGCCTCGTCGAACGGTTGCAGTTCGTAGCGGCCCGCGCCCGCGCGTTGCAGGGGGGCGAGGGTGGCGCCGTCGATCGGGCGGGTTGTCAGCACCACCCGGTAGGGAGATCCCACGTCCGCGCCCCAGGTGGCGAGCACGGTGACGAGCCGGTCCCGTTCGGTGCCGTCGGCGACCTCGTCGAGGCCGTCGACCAGCAGCAGCCAGCGGCAACCCGCCACCCGGTCGCGGAGCAGCCGGGCGTCGAACGAGGTGTCCAGCAGGGCGCCGTACTCGGCGCGCGCCGTTTCGGCCAGTGCCTCGGGGAAGGGGGAGCCCAGCCTGGTCGCCAGTTCGCGGGCGGTGAGCCGCAGCGGTACGACCGGCTCGGTCAGTGGCTCGTCCGACTCAGCGGGGTGGTTGCGCCACCTGGTGGTGAGCGTGGCGGCCAGGCGCAGCGACAGCGTCGACTTCCCCTGGCCGGGGCCGCCGGTGACGATCACGTGGTCGGCGGTGTCGAGGGCTTCGCGCACCGTTCTCGTCGGCGGGCGCACGACCACCCTGGCGACGGGGGCGCGGTGCGTCTCGACGACCTGGCCGCGCTCGTCCAGGATCGGTTCGGGCTGCGGTTGGTCGACCGGTTCCTCGATGCCGGTGCCGAGGTCCTGCCGCACGTACACCTCGGCCAGCGACGGGCGCCGTGCGCCGCGCAGGCGGTACGGGAAGTCCTGCGCCTCCGGTGCTTGCGCGCGGAGCAGCGAGCGGATGCCGGCCGGTGGTTCCGGTAGGTCGGCCCAGTTCTCCACTGCTCCGGCCATCTCGGGCGGCGGCGGAGCGGCCTCGCGCGCGTGCAGGTGCACGTCGCCGTGGATTGTGCCTGCTTGCAAGGAGTTTCCGTGGATGACGCCGTCCACGCGGTTGGTCAGTCGCTCCTCGTCGCGCACCCGTACCCCCTCCGGTGGGCGCCCATGGTCGCACGGCGGAGCGCTCGGGCACCGACGATCGGCTCTGGTCGCGCCGCGCCTGCTGTCAGACCGTGAGCCGGGGTGGGTTGGGGCCGTAGGCGTTGGCCCTGGCCGCGCGGGCGCGCACCCCGGGGATCGCGGTGACGACCCGCAGGAAGCGCGGCGGGGTGATCGGCTTGCCGCGGTCGCGGGCCCGGGCGGTGCGCTGCTCGATGCGGACCTGTTGGGCCTGCACCTGCCGGATCGCCGGTTCGCGGTCGGCCTGGATGGTTGCCAGCACGGTTTCGTCGAGGGTGCCCGAGGTCAGGGCGGGGACGAGCCGGTTCGCGGCGGCCACGGCGTCCTGCACGGCCATCAGGATGCCGTTGCCGCCCACCGGGGAGATGACGTGCGCGGCGTCGCCGAGGAGGAGCAGGCCGGGGCGGTGCCAGCGGTCGACCCGGCTGATGTCGACCGAGAGCAGGGTGGTCTGGGCGAAGTCGGTCAGCGCCGGGACGCGGTCGGCCAGCCAGGGGATCTGCCGGGCGACCGAGGCGCGGATCGGTTCCAGGCCCGCCGCCCGGGTGGCCTGGTAGCCGCCCTTGGGGAGGCTGTAGCCGACCTGCCAGGTGTCGGTGCCGCCGAGCAGGCCGAGGTAGTGGTCGCGGCCGAAGTACAGGTCGACGTCGGCGTCCGGGGGGTCGGTGGGGAGCCGGGGCAGGCGGAACCACAGCAGGTCCGTGGTGGCGCCGAGGTTCGCGGCGGGGAGGTCGGCGAGCTTGCGGACCGCGGAGAACCGGCCGTCGGTGGCGACCACGAGCCGGGCCTCGACCTCGCCGCCCCGGTGTCGGACGCCGGTCACCGCGCCCGCGTCGTCGCGGAGGAGGTCGGTGACGCGGGTGTGCATCCGGAGGTCGAACGCGGGCAGTTCGGCGGCCCGCTCGGCCAGGAAGGTGAGGAACCGCGACTGCGGCATCAGCGCCACGTACGGGAACCGGCTGCGCACCTTCGCGTAGTCGGCCACGGTCAGCGGGCCGTGCGGGGTGTGGAACCGGAACGAGCGGGCCGGGTGGTGCGCGAGGGCCAGCAGGTCGTCGGCGAGGCCGAGCTGGTCGAACAGCTCCAGCGTGTACGGGTGCAGCGAGTCGCCGCGGAACTCGCGGGCGAAGTCGCCGTGCGATTCCAGGACGGTCGTCCGCACGCCCGCCCGCGCCAGCAGGTACCCCAGCACCATGCCGCCGGGGCCACCGCCGACGACCACCACCGGTCGCGTGTTGTCCATGCCCCCATCCTGGCCACCCGCCGCCCACCCCGCCGGGTGGGCGCCGACGTGACGTTGATCCCCGTAACGGGTTGCCGCACCCCACCGATCTGCGCCTTGTGACAGACGACTGGCTCCGCACGGGCGGTCCCGAGGAGACGTTCCGGGTCGCGCCGGTCGAACGGGACGTGGCGAGCCTGCGGCGGGCCAGGGCCGAGTCGCTGCGGGCGGCCAACCTCGACACCTGGAACCGGGGGCGGGACCGGCTCGTCGAGGCGATCCGCGACACCCGGGCCATGCTCAGGGCCGCGGGCTCACCGGGCCTGGGCACGGTCGTGCGCTTCTCGCTGCTGGTCCGCAACTGGCGCGGCTGGGTCCTGTCGGAGGGCTTCTACCTGCTCGCCAACGGTGACATGGCCGCCCAGCCCGGCGACGAGGCGTTCCGCCACCGCTTCCGCCACCGCCCGGAGGACTACGCCAGGCGGGTGCTGACCACGACCTGGACCGAGTACCGCCACGGCGACGACCGCACCGGCGTCCCGCACGACCGGCTGGACGAGACCAGCCCGGCCGAGTTCGAGAAGTGGGTGGCCGACCGGGTCCGCGGCACCGCCCGCCCCCTCGCCGTCCTCCTCGTCCGCCACGGCCTCCGCGACGACGACCTGCTGTAGCCCCGTCAGCGCAGGTGGGGGTCGACCCTGGCGATGGTGTCGCGCAGGGCGGTGATGTGCTCGGTGAGGGCGCGGCGGCCGGTGCGGGTGAGGGAGATCCAGGTGGTGCGGCGGCCCGCGTGGACCCCCTTCCTGCTGCGCACGTAGTCGATCCCGGCCAGCGCCGAAACCTGCTTGGACAGCACGGAGTCGCTGACGCGCAGTTCGTCGCGGAGGGCGGCGAACTCGAGTTCGGTGACGGCGGCGAGCAGGCTGAGCAGCTTGAAGCGGAGCAGGGATTGCAGGTTGGGGTCGAACTCGGCCATCAGGCCGCCATCAGGAGCAGGACGACACCGGCGGCGGCGAGGGTGGCGAAGGCGAGTAGCTGCCACCGCGACTGGGCGCGGGAGTGCGCCGCCGGGTCGCCGCGGTAGGCGCTGAACCACCGCCGTCCGCCCAGCGCGTAGCCGATCCCGCCCGCGGCGGAGCAGACGGCGGTGAGCCACCACAGGTCGAGGTGGCCCGCCCAGACGGCACCCGCCAGGGCCGCGGTGTAGGACAGGGACGCGGTGGTGGCCGTGCCGAGCACGGCCCGGTGGGCGAGCCCGGCGATCCACACCCCGTTGAGGTTGCGGAACCGGGTGAGCTGGGCGACCGCCACCGCGCAGAAGACGAGCAGGCCCGCGGCCAGGACCAGGTGCGACCAGGTGGTGCCGACCGCGAGGCCGACCGCGGTGGTGGCGAGCCGCGTGGCGACGGCCACGGCGATCGACCCGAAGAACAGCCCCGGGAGGCGGAGTCGGGCCGCCAAGCCCTCCTGCGACCGCCGCGCGTCGCCGAGCGCGGTCGCGGCCTCGTCCGGCTGCGGGGTCCACGAACTTTCCATGTCGGAAAGTGTAGGCCGTGCTTTCCGTATCGGCAAGTACGGTGGATATGGCGGTGGACCTCCTCCGCGCCGGGCGGGAAGGTCCACTGTGGAGAAAGGGCTCGACGCCCGACCCGGGTGGTGGGTCGGGCGTCGAGTTTCCGCGTTCGCCGGGAAACGGAGTGAACCCGGCTACCGCAGTCCGGAGCTGTCAGCGACAGCCGGGTGGGGTTGCTCAGCGCGCTGGGCGCCGGGTCCGTCGACCGGGATCAGGAGGTCGGCATCAGAACGGTGTCGATCAGGTAGACCGTGGCGTTCGCGGTCTTGACGCCGCCGCAGATCACGTTGGCGTCGTTGACCTTCAGCGAGTCGCCCGAGCCGGTCACGGTGACCTTGCCCTTCTCGACGCTGGTCTGCTCGCCTGCGATCTTGTCCGGGGAGATCTGGCCGGGGATCACGTGGTAGGTCAGGATCTTGGTCAGCAGGGCGTCATCGGTCTTGAGCGTCTCGATGGTGGCCGGGTCGATCTTGGCGAACGCCGAGTCGACCGGCGCGAAGACGGTGAACTCGGCGCTGTTCAGCGTCGAGACCAGGTCGACCTTCGGGTTCAGCTTGCCGGAGACGGCGGAGACCAGGGTCGTCAGCAGCGGGTTGTTGCTCGCCGCGGTGGCGACCGGGTCGGCGGCCATGCCGGAGACCGAGCCCGCGCCGGAGGGGACCTGCTTGGCGTAGTCGGCACAGCCCGGGCCCACCAGGTTGCTGGCGGGGTCTGCGGCAGCGCTGGCGGAGGTGGTGGTGGCGGCCGGGGCCTGCGTGGTGGTGGTCGCCGAGGAACCGGTGTCCGAGCTGCCGCAGGCCGAGGCCAGCAGGGCGGTGATCGCCAGGCCGCTGACCGTGGTGCCGACGCGAATGCTGCGCTTCATCTGTACATACTCCGTTGCTTGAGGAAGGGCACCGCTGGGGCGGGAGGTCCCGTCCAGCAGATCCTCGGTGTGTCCGAGGGGGAGAACACTGGTGATTCGGCCCCGGGTCGGGGGTGGATGGGTCGGATGGGAGACGAGATCATTCCGTTACCAAATGTGTTCGCCTGGTCACCCACTCCGGTTTTCACCCTGCGCGGGGAAATGGCGCTGTGTAGGCTCGCGCGCCTTCGGCTGCCGGGAGGGACAATTCTTGCGTCCATACAGGAATTGCCCGGGCGTTTGCGCCCGCTGCCCGGTCTCAAACCGGTGTGGTGTGTGACGTTGGCCGTCGGCGGTCCGACGGTTGCGGCGCGTGGGGGCGGGTATTCGCAGTCCGACGACCCGAACTTTGTGAGAGGACCGGTGTCATGGGAGCCGTTGCGCACTACATCGAGGTGGAAGCGCCCGCACAGGCGTGCTACGACTGGTGGCGGTCGCTGACCAAGCTGCCGCAGATCATGTCCGACGTGCGCGAGGTGAAGTCGAAGGACGGGGCCGACCACCGTACCGTGTGGACGGTCGACGGGCCGCTGGGCAAGACGCTGACCTGGGAAGCCGACATCGTCGACGACGAGGCGCCGCACAAGATCGCCTGGGCGACGGTCGAGGGCTCCGACCCGGACGTGAAGAACTCCGGCGTCGTGCGCTTCGACGACAAGGGCAACAGCCGCACCGGGGTGGAGATCAGCCTGGAGTACGAGCCCCCGGCGGGCAAGCTGGGCGAGGCCGTCGCGTCCCTGTTCGCCGACCCGCAGAAGAAGGTCGAACGCGCGGCCGCCGAGTTCAAGGCGGTCATCGAGCGGCGCTGACGTGGACGCCGCCGAGCAGTTCCGCGCGTGGGTCGACGAGGGCCACGCGGACCTGCCGCTGCCCGGTGGCGGTGGCACCGCCGAGCGGTGGGCCGGGTTGACCGCGTTCGGCGCGGTCGACCTGGCCGCCGCCCGGCTCGCCGAGGGGCACGCCGACGCGGCGGCCATCCTCGCCGAGTTGACCGGTGAGCAGGCCGCGCCGGGGGAGTACTGGGGGGTCTGGGCGGCCGCGCCCCGCTCGCTCACCGCCGACCACGACCACAACGGTTGGCGCGTCAGCGGCGACCGGCCGTGGTGCTCCGGCGCGCACACGCTCACCGACGCCCTGGTCACCGCGCAGACGCCCGGTGGCCAGGCGCTCTTCCACGTCCGCACCGCCGACGCCGCGCCGCTGCCCGGCACCTGGGCGGCGACCGGCATGGCGGCCAGCGACAGCGGCACCGTCCGCTTCGCCGCCACCCCGGCCCGCCCGGTCGGCGACCCCGGCGCCTACCTCGACCGACCCGGCTTCTGGCACGGCGGCATCGGTGTCGCCGCGGTGTGGCTCGGCGGCGCCCGCGGGGTGGCCCGACCGCTGTTCGACCGGGCCGACCACGACCCGCACCAGCTCGCCCACCTCGGCGCGGTCGACGAACTGCTCAGCACCGGGGACGCCGTCCTCGCCGACGCGGCCCGCGCGGTCGACGCCGCGCCCAAGGCCGACGCGGAGCGGCTGGCGCTGCGGGTCCGCGCCGCGGTCGAGCGGGTGGCCACCGGCGTGCTCGACCACGTCGGCCGGGCCACCGGCGCCGGACCGCTCTGCGCCGACGCCGCGCACGGCCGCCGCGTCGCCGACCTCACCGTCTACCTCCGGCAGAGCCACGCCGAACGCGACCTCGCCCGCCTCGGAGAACTGGGAACCCGACCGTGATCGAAATCGAGGGCACGGGGACCGACGAGAGCACTTGGCGGGCGTGGCCCGTGCTGGGTGCCCTGCCCCCGCTGCCGAACCCGGAGAGCCCGGTCGTGGTGGTCGCCCCGCACCCGGACGACGAGGTCCTGGGGGTCGGTGGCCTGCTCCGGCTCGCCCGCGGAGTGCGCCTCATCGCGGTCACCGACGGCGAGGCGTCGCACCCGACCACCACCGTTTACACCAAGCCCGAACTCGCCGCCGTCCGCCGCCAGGAAACCGCCGCCGCCCTGGCCGCCCTCGGCGTCGCCGCGCGGGTCGACCGGATCGGGATGCCCGACGGGAACATCGACGAGGACGCGCTCGTGCCGCTGATCGCCCGGGTGCTGCGCCCCGGCGCCCGCTGCCTGGCCACCTGGCGCGGCGACGGGCACCCCGACCACGAGGCCGTCGGCCGGGCCGCGGCCCGCGCGTGCGCCCGCACCGGGGCCCGGCTGCTGGAGTACCCGGTGTGGACGTGGCACTGGTCCACCCCGGGGGACGAGCGCGTGCCCTGGTCCTCCGCGCTGCGGGTGGACCTGCCGCCGGAGGTGGCCGCGGCCAAGCGGGCGGCGGTCGCGGAGTTCGCCAGCCAGGTGAACCCGCTCGGCCCCGACCCGGCGATCCTGCCGCCACCGGTGCTGCGCAGGCTCACCCGCGACTTCGAAGTGGTGTTCGGGTGAGCCTCGGACCCGACTACTTCACCGCCCAGTACGCGGCCGACCCGGACCCGTGGGGGTTCCGCTCCCGCTGGTACGAGCAGCGCAAGTACGCGCTCACCCTGGCCGCGCTGACCCGCCCGCGCTACCGGTCGGCGTTCGAACCCGGCTGCTCGGTCGGCGTGCTGACCGCCGCCCTGGCCCGGCGCTGCGACCGGGTGCTGGCCTGGGACCTCGATCCCACCGCCCGCGCCCAGGCCGCCGCGGGCACCCCGGACAACGTCGTGGTCGACGCCGGTCAGGTGCCCGGCGACTGGCCGCCGGGCGAGCACGACCTGGTGGTGCTGTCCGAGGTCGGCTACTACCTCGACGCGACTGACCTGCGGCGCCTGGTCGACCTCGCCGTCGGCTCGCTGGCCAGGGACGGGGAGCTGGTCCTCGTGCACTGGCGCCACCCGGTCGCCGACTACCCGGCCGACGGCGACACCGTGCACCGGGCCTTCCTGGCCGATTCCCCGCTGCACCGGCAGGTCGGGCACCTCGAACCCGACTTCCGCCTCGACGTGCTGACCCGGCAGCCGGGATCGGTCGCCACCCGGGAGGGCCTGTGCTGACCGGGATCGAGGTCGTGGTCCCCGCCCACGACGAGCGCGAGCACCTGCCGGACTGCCTGGCCGCCCTCGCCGACGCCGCCGCCCGCGCGCCGCTGCCGGTCCACGTCACCGTCGTCGCCGACTCCTGCCGCGACGACACCGCCGCCGTGGCCGAGGCCGCGGGCGCCACGGTCGTGACCGTCTCGGCCCGCAACGTCGGCGCCGCCAGGGCGGCGGGCTTCGCCACGGTCGCCCGCCCCGGCCGCTGGCTCGCCACCACCGACGCCGACACCCGGGTCCCCCGCACCTGGTTCACCGACCAGCTCGCCCAGCGCGCGGACGTGGTGGCGGGCGAGGTGGACGTCCTGGACTGGACGGCCTGGCCCGCCTGGTTGCCGCACCTCCACCGCGCCAGGTACTCCCGCGAGCGCGGCCACGTCCACGGCGCCAACCTGGCCTTCACCGCCGAGGCCTACCTCGCCGTCGGCGGCTTCCCCGCGCTGCCGGTGCACGAGGACGTCCGCCTCGTCGAGCACCTGCGCGCAGCCGGGTTCCGCGTCGTGCACCCCGGCACCGCCCCGGTGGTCACCAGCGCCCGCCGCACGTCCCGCTGCACCGGTGGCTTCGCCACCCACCTGACCGACCTCGCCGAGGCCCGCGACCGGCTGACGGGCACCGGCTGACCGGGTGCTGGGCCGAACACCGCCGATGTCCCGGCGGGCGGAATGGCCACGAACTGTCAGTGACACGCCTATGGCGATCCGTGCGCCGTACCCCTTACGCTGGATGTCTGACTTCATCGGGGGTGGCGGCCAGTGGGTCGGACAGAGGGCTCCCTCCGAGACCTGTGGTCCCTCGTCCGCCACGTGCGCTGGGCCCGCCCCACTCCGGGGATTCGCCGCCGGGCCGTGGAGTACCTCGCGGTGTTCGAGCGGGTCGTGGTCCCCGTTGTCACGGCCGCTGTCGATGACCCGGTTGTCCGCGAGCGGGTCGTTGACGCGCTGCGGGGACCCGGGGTGAAGCTGACGTTCCTCGCCGCCGCGTACGCCGAGACCGCCGGGTTGCCGCTGGACGTCGAGCCGACCGTGTTGACCGGCGCCATCACCCGCGTCTACGACGACCTGTTCGAC
Source organism: Actinokineospora spheciospongiae (assembly GCF_003182415.1). Lineage (NCBI taxonomy): Bacteria > Bacillati > Actinomycetota > Actinomycetes > Pseudonocardiales > Pseudonocardiaceae > Actinokineospora > Actinokineospora spheciospongiae. The sequence continues at coordinate 247,567 of NZ_QHCP01000001.1, forward strand.
CACTTCGGCGGACCCGACCTCGACAACCGGTTGGATTCCCTGTTCCGCACGGGGGACTTCGCCGCCGCGAACGACGTGGAGGCCGTGTTCGCGGGGCTCTACCGGGCGGTCCGCGAACGCGTGGACCCGGCGGCCCTGGAGCTGCTGCTCGGCGAACTCCTCGAGTTGCAGGCGTACCAGGTCAGGTCACGGGAGCAGACCGACCCCTCGGTCGGGTTCTCCTCGGTCCTGGACATCACGCGGGGCAAGGGCGGCCACGGGATGGTCGTGCTCTTCGGCGTCGCGACGGGTCCGCTGCACTGGAGGGAATCCGCCCTCGTGCGCGAACTGGGCTCCGTCCTCCAGCTCCTGGACGACTATGAGGACATGGAACCGGACAGGGCGGCGGGCGTTCGGACCGCGGTCACGCTCGGTGGGATCTCCCTCGGCGGCATCTGCGCCGGGTTGCGGGAGGTCGCCGACGGTTTCGGTGCCCGGTTCGGCAGGCGGAGACCGATGTTCACGATCGTCTACGCCGCGTTGTGGATGTCCTACCTCCGAAGGCGGTTCCCCCGGCCCGGTGGTCGGAGCCCGGTGGCCCGCCACCCCCTGTCCACCCTGTTGCTGCACCCCGCGCCACTGGCATCACCCGACCTCCGGTTGTCACCGCGTCCGGCCAGGGGGAAGGTGTGACTGTGACCAGAGGGGTGCCACCGGGGTGGAGCGCACCGCCCCGCCCTGATCTCGCCGTGCCCCTGGTGCGGGCGCCGGTGGTGCTGTCCCACGTCTTCGCGGGGCCGCGCAGGCCGGACTTCGGGCGGTCCCACCGGCAGAACGTCGTGCTGGCGGCGGTCGCGGTGGTGGTGTTCGCGCTGAGCCGGTTGCTCTGGTCGACACCCGTGGCACTGGTGGCGGTGGGCGTGGTCGCCTACGCCTTCGCCAGGTTCGTCTTCCTGCTGGTCCTCGAGCGCAACCAGGACCGGTTCGGGGAGCGGTGGTTGAGCGAGTGCAGCCGGGACCTGCGGGACAGCGAGTTCCCCGTGGTCCGCCTCAGCGCCGACGACCGCTTCTACGACCTGACCGACACCGATCGCGCCGCGCGCCTGCTCCACCTGTCCGACGAGCGCCCGGCCACCCCGGTCGTGATCGATTTCAGCCATCCCCCCTCGGCCCTGGAACGGGTCGGGTTCGCGCTCGGCGAGGTCCAGTTCCGCGCCGTGGAGGGCGCGGAACCGCGTGTCCGCTTCCCCGAGGCGCGCTACCGGTTGGACGATTCGGCGTTGCGCACGTTCTGGCAGCTCGGTGGCTCCGCCGTCGTCACCCTGAGCGCGCCAACTGCTTCCGGAGCAGCTCGTGCCGGAACTGGTAGGTCGGACCCACCAGGCGCAGGACGGTCCGCTGGTGGGTGTGGTCGAGGAAGCGCATGAGCCGCAGCGGCGTGCGCCGGGTGAGGGCCAGCCAGATCCGGGCCGTGTCGTAGCGCCCGCAGGCACTGGTCGAGTAGGTCGCCAGGCCGATGCCCCCGGCGCCCAGGACCAGGCCCACCGCCGCACCGAGCGCCCCGACCAGGAACGGGTTGGTGACCGGCACGACCAGCCCCCGGTCGGCGACCCCGACGAAGCCGCCCAGCACCGCGCCGACGACGGCGCCCAGGGCGGCACCGGACCCCGTCGCGATGAGCACGGCCCTCCGGTCGTCGTGCAGCGAGGAGGTGGGGGTGATGATCCCGGCGGGGTCCGTGGGCTCGGTGAACCTGCGCACCAACCCGAACAGCACGCCGAACAGCAACCCGGTCACCGCGCCGGGGAGCCCGCCGAACACGAGCCCGACGGCCACGGCGCCCGCGACCGCGCCGACCACGGCGAAGACCAGGTCGCGCGCGACCTCCACGCCGCGCAGCCGCCTGGGCGCGAAGCGGCGAGGCGGCTCGGCGGGCACGCGGGCGAGCAGCGCCCCACCGGCGGCGCCGAGGGCGAAACCCACGACGAGACCGAGGACGGGCCGCCCGAACAGACCCAGCAGCAGCAACCCGAGCACCGCCGACACCCCACCGCCCACCAGGACACCGCGGGCGACGACGACCCACCCCGGCACCTTCGAGCACAGCTCCCACCACGCGATCTCGCCGTACTCGCGGGCCAGGAACGTCAACCAGTCGACCTGCCGGTCCAGGTCCCAGCCCGGCGCCCGGGTGGCGGGCTCGTGGTCGGTGGGTGATCCGGGGCGCTCGTCCAGCGCCCTGCGTGGGAAGTCCCGCAGCAGCGCCGCCCGCATGGCGTCGGCGTCGGCCAGCTCCAGCAGGTCGGCGGGCTCGGAGTCGCGCTCGCTGTAGACGTCCTGCGCCAGGGTCAGCATGAACGGGGTCTCCAGCGCCGCCCCGAGCTGGGCGTTCTCCCGCAGCCCCTCCAGCACCGGCTCCCACCGGTCCACCGCGACCTGCGGGATTCTCGACCGCAGGTGGTCGACCACCTCGTCGGGCCGGAACGGCAGCAACTCCACCACGTCCGGCTCCGGGATCGTCCCGGCCGCGTTGGCCGCGGCGAAGTACCCGCTCTGGCACGCCAGGACGAGGGGCCTGCCGCTGTCCAGGTCGCGCTCGATGGTCCGCAGCGCGGACGTGTCCGGCTCGGCACCCATCTGGTCGAGGTTGTCCAGCAGCGGCAACAGCCGACCGCGGCGCAGCAGTTCGAGCACCGCGGTCGGTCCGTACCGCTTCTCGTTCGCCAGGAACGGGTACTCCCCGAGCACCGCGTTGACCAACCACTCCTGGAAGTTCTGCCGGGGGTGCCACCCCGCGACGGAGAGGATGACCGGAACGGGTTTAGCCGACTGGCGCCGCAACACCGCCACGGCGAGCAGGATCAGCAGGCCCGTCTTGCCCGCGCCGCTCACCCCGGTGACCACCATCCGACGGGGGTTGTCGACGTACGCGGTCACCAACTCGTCGCACGTCCGCTCGGTCTCCGGCCCGCCGTGCAACGGCCGGTACCGCACCGGCAACCGCTTGTCCTCGACCAGGGCCCGTGCGCGCAGCTCCTTGTCCCACTGCTGCCTGACCTTGTTCGCCAGTGCGGCCGCGGCGTCGTCGACCTGGGCGTCGGTACTGGTGCTCGAGTTCCGGTCCTCCAGCAGCGGGACCAGGAACTTGACCACGCCCCCCGCGCTGACCACGACCGCCAGCACCCAGGTGATCGTCGCCGCGTCTTCGCGGAAGCCGACGACCAGCAGACCCGCGACGATCAATGCCCACAACACCAGTTGCTTGCGTCCCGACACGGACACAGTTAACCGAATTCCGACGACCACCACCCACCCAACTCCGCGGCAGGCGGATAACCGCCACCGCGGTCGGCCACCGATCGTTCAGGCGGGGGTCGCGTCGACCCGCCCGACCGCCTCACAGCTCTTCGACCCAGTAGGGCCGCACGTCCATGACGCCGGTGCCGCGCGCGCCGGTGATGGTGCCCGAGGTCTGGGTGGTGAGGGTGTACCAGGACTCGACGTAGTCCGGGTCGTCCACCCACCAGCTCGCGGGCATGGCGTTGAGGATCGCCGTCACCAGCGGCGTGTACGCGCCACCGTCCACAATGGTCAGCAGGGCGGTCGCGAGGGCGGTGGCCAGCGCGGAGTAGTTCGTGTCGCCGTCGTCCTCCATCATCACGACGTCGGCGGCGTTGTACCTGTAGTGGTTCCAGTGCACCAAGAGCTGGTTGGGGTGGTAGTCGCGGTTCTCGTCGTCGAGGTAGGGCATCTGGACCGGGTCGACGGTGGCCTTGCCGTCCGGGCCGAAGCCGCCCGCCAGGGTGAAGATCTCCGAGGAACCCTTGGGCCACGGCTCCTGGTTGTCGCCGACGCGGACGCGGGTGACCTGGGTGGCCCAGTAGCCGCCCGCCGCCTTGATCGGTCCACTTTGGATGGATCGGGTGCCGGTCGCGCGGCGCAGGACGTCCAGGCCGAGGCGGGTGGCGGTGGGCACGTCGATGTCGACCACGAACACCGGCCGGGACGGGACCTCCACCGTCGACAGCGTCACCGCGCGCCCACCGGGCTCGTAGGCGGTGAACCGGGTTGCTTCGTCATCGTTCGGCGCCGCCGCGACCAGCGGGGCCACCCCGTCGCGCAGGGCGACCGCCATGCCCGCGTCACCCAGGCGCACCCGCAGCAGGTCGGCAGACCCGGCGGGCAGGCCCTTGGCGGTCACCACGTCGGCGTTGGCCGCCGCCAGGGTCGGGGCCAGCCGACCGCGCCGGTCCAGCACCCGGGGGTCGGCCGCCGCCGTGCCCAGCGCGGGCCGGGCGCCGGACTCGCCGAGTTCCACCGCCAACGCGTGCGCCACCCGGTCGGTGATCCGCCCGACGCCGTCCGGTCGGGCGGGCGCCGCCTGCGCCGCTCCCGCCGCGACCACCCCGGAAGCGAGGACGACCACCGCCACCACGCCGTGCCTGAGTTTCCCCATCGCCGCCACCCGTCTCCCGTGAAGGTCCTCCCTCCACCTTGGATTGTCGGCGATAATCCGACAAGCGGACAAACGGCGTATCCGATCACCGGTTGGGCGGCGCAGGCGCGGAGTCCGGCGGGAACCGCCCGGCTGTCGGTGCGGGCCCCTGGGGTGCTCGGAGTCCGGATCGTGCCCCGTTGGTCCGGCCCGGACGCCGCAGGCAACACGAACGTGAAGGTTTTGCCCCCGGGTTGAACGGCGGGTGGAGTTCCACCTCACCGCAGTCCTCCACCGCACCAGGTTCGATGGTCCGACCCGCCTCCCCGCCGCCGCCCTGCGCGACCCCCGGCTGCTGGCCCTCACCGCCGCAGACACCCTGGCCGGTAGCCGGGGCGCCTGCCAGGACTCGGCCCACCTCGTGCTCGCGCTATGCCGGGCGCGGGGCCTGTCCGCCCCCTGCGTCTCCGGCCACCTCCTCGGCCAGGACGGCACCCACGCCTGGGTCGAGGTCGTCGTCCCGCACCCCGGCGGCAGGCTGACCTGCGACCGGGTGGTCGGTGTCGTCGCCCTCGGCTGGGATCACAGCGGATGCTCGTCCAGGGGGTGCACGGCGATGGCGATCTTGCCGCGTGGACGTCGGCGACCCTCGCGGGCCGAGCCGCCTTCCAGCAGCGCGTGCGCCTGTGCGATGTCGGTCAGCGGGAGCACGGCGCCGATCGCCGGCCGGAGCCTGCCCTGCTCGACCAGCAGGCCGAGGGCGTCGAGCTTCGCCCGGCCGGGGCTGGCGAAGAGGAAGTGGTAGGTCGCGTTCACCCCCCACGCGGCGAGCAGGTTCTGGGGTTCGGGGGTGTCCACGATGGACACCACGCGGCCTCGGTCGGCGAGGACCTCCGGGCTGCGGGTGAGGGTGTCCCCGCCCACCGTGTCCAGCACGACGTCCACCCCGCCCAGTGCGCGGACCTGCGGCACGGGGTCACCGACCGAGAAGTCGATCGCGGTGTCGGCTCCCAGCCCGGTGACGAACTCGTGGTCCCCCGCCCGCGCGGTGGTCACCACCTCGGCGCCCAGCGCGCGGGCGACCTGGATGGCGGCCGAACCGACCCCGCCCGCCCCGCCGTGCACCAGGACCCGTTCCCCGGCCCGCACCCCGGCGCGTTCGACCAGCGCCTCCCACGCCGTCACGCCCACGACCACGAGACCGGCTGCCTCGACGTGCGACAACCCCGCGGGCTTGCGGGCTACGAGGGCCTGGTCGACCACGTGGAACTCGGCGTAGGCCCCCTGCCCGGTGAACACCGGCGCCAGGTACCAGACCTCGTCGTCCGGTCGGAAGTCGTCCGCCCCCGGGCCGGTCTCGACCACCACGCCGGACACGTCGTTGCCGATCACCGCGGGCAGCGCCACCTGGTCGCGGTAGTCGCCGCGCCGGGTTTGCAGGTCGAGGGGGTTCACGGACGTGGCCAGCACGCGCACCAGCACCTGGCCGGGGCCGGGAACGGGTCTTGGCAGCTCTCGGGTGGCGAACGCGGTGTCCGCGGCACCGAAGCGGACGAGTTCCACCACGCGCATCGAAGTCGACATGCCACGATCTTGGAACGTCATATCCCGAATTGTCAATGTGTTTGTGCGTTACGATCGCCGCGTGTTCTCTGAGGCGGAGTTGCTGGCTGTGTTCCGGGCACTGTCCAACCCGACCCGCCGTCAGCTGCTGGTGTGGCTCAAGGAGCCGATGGGGTTCCCCGGCCAGGAGCCCGACGACGTCGAGATCGGTGTCTGCGTGACCGACATCCAGCGGCGGGCGGGTCTGGGGCAGTCCACCACCTCGCAGTACCTCGCCATGCTGCGGCAAGCGGGGTTGGTGGTCGCCACCCGGCGGGGCAAGTGGACCTACTACCGCCGCGACGAGGCGAACATCGCCCACCTCCTGGAGACCCTGCGCGACGTGTTCTAGTGCCCCGTCGAGCTGTCGGGGGGAGGTGCTCGGGTCGGCGGCCCCGGCCGATCGGGCGGGGCTGACGGGGATCACAGCGGACGGGCGGCAGCCCCGGTGGGCGCGGGCTCTAGCATCGCCGTTGTCGGATCGAAGATCTTGGAGGACAACGTGTCAACTGTGACCCTCAAGGGGAACCAGGTTTCCGTCGGTGGCGCCTTCCCGGAGGTCGGCGCGGCGGCGGCCCCCTTCAGCCTGGTGGGCAAGGGCCTTGCCGACGTCGACCTGAGCGCGTTCGACGGAAAGCGGAAGGTGCTCAACATCTTCCCCAGCGTCGACACCCCGACCTGCGCGACCTCGGTGCGCACGTTCAACGAGCGCGCGGCCGAGGCGGAGAACACCGTGGTGCTGTGCGTGTCCGCCGACCTGCCGTTCGCCCAGGCCCGCTTCTGCGCGGCGGAGGGCCTGGAGAACGTGACCACGCTGTCCACCCTGCGCGGCGCCGAGTTCCTGACCGACTACGGCGTGGCGCTGCAGGATGGGCCGATGGCCGGTCTCGCCGCCCGCGCGGTGGTCGTGCTGGACGAGTCCAATGTGGTCGTGCACTCCCAGCTCGTCGGTGAGATCGCCGACGAGCCCGACTACGACTCGGCGCTGGCCGCCCTGAAGTGACCCCCGGGCGCCCCACCCGGTCGGGTGGGGCGCCCGGCTCCGGCACTCCGGAAATCACAGGTGACAACCACGGTTCTGGATGACACTCTTACCCAAATAAGGGTGTTATCTTGGTTTGGAGGTCGCTGTGGTTCGTCGCACCGCCGCTGTTGTGCTGGCATCCGCGCTCGTCGTCGCCGGGGCGCAGGACGCCGCCGCGGTCAGCGGGCCGGGGGACGCGGGGGTCCCGTTCTGGGTCGATGTCTCCCACCTCCGCCTGGTCAGCGACTCGGGGATCGCGGTCGGGACCTACCAGGGCACCATCTCCCTCTTCCGGGGCGGGAGCCGGGTGAGCCTGGGGAGCACCGCCGACGTGCAGGTCAACGACATCAACGCCACCGGCACGAGCGCAGGCAGGGTCAGCTACCGCGCCGCGACCTGGTCGCCCACCGGGGCCATCACCACTATCCCGAACCTGCCGGACGCCACCACCACCGAGGCGGTCGACATCAACGACAGCGGTGACGTGCTCGTCACCACCTTCCAGGGCAGGCCGTTCAGCAACGGCGCCGCCATCTGGCACGCGGGCGCGCTGACCCCGCTGCGGTACGGCGACACCCCCGTGCAGGCCGTGGCGATGAACGGCGGCGCCCAGGTCATCGCCGTGACCGACAGCGGCGACTTCGAAGCACCCCGCGAAGCCCTCCGCTGCACCCTCGCGGGCACCTGCACCGCGCTCCCGATGCCCACGGGCGCCCAACTCGTGGCCGTCCACGCGATCAACGACGCGGGCACCGTCGTCGGCACGATCATCGTCGACGGTGTCACGCGGGCGGTCGCCTGGGACGCCAACGGCCGGATGACCGTCCTGCCCCCGCTCCCGGGCCACGCCTGGACCAACGTCGCGACCATCCGCCACGCCGTGAACACCCCCGGGGACATCGTCGGCTACAGCGACGCCACCGCCGTCGTCTGGCGGGCCGGGGTGCCCACGGCGCTGCCCGGCGGACGCACGCTGAGCATCACCGACCAGAACGACCGGGGCGACGTCGTCGGTTCCGCCCAGAACGCGGCGGGCGACCCGCGCCCGTTCGTCATTTCCCGTGGCTCGTCGTTCAGCGAACTCGGAACGCTGATGCTGCTGCCGCGCGGGGAGGTCAAGGCCATCTCCGCAGGCGGGCTTGCCGTGGGCACCAGTTGGTTCTCGGTCTCGTTCTTCCCGGGCGCGGGCATCAGCAACCTGCGCGCCACCACCTGGCAGGTCGGCTGAACGCGGCGCGGGGTGGGCCACCGTGGTGACCCACCCCGCGCGGCGTGGCTCAGCGGCTGAGTCGGGTGATCAGCTCGCGGACGGCGGTCCGGGTCACCGGCAGGGTGACGCCGGGTCGCTTGCTGTCCCGCACGGCTGCCAGGTCCTGCCGCAGCTCGACGCAGTCACTGGTGTTGCCGGAACGGGATGACTTGCGCCACTCCATGATCACACCCTTCCAGGATTCAGCGGCTGAGTCGGGTGATCAGCTCGCGGACGGCGGTCCGGCTCGCCGGCAGGGTGACGCCGGGTCGCTTGCTGTCCCGCACGGCTGCCAGGTCCTGCCGCAGCTCGACACAGTCACCGGTGTTGCCCGAGCGGGATGACTTGCGCCACTCCATGATCACAACCTTTCTCGTAGTTGCTCGATCATACTGCGGCTTTCCGCGCTTGACAGAGCCATGCGATCGAGCATCGAGCGCATGTTCTCATAGCTGCGGACCTCGTCGTCGTGCAGAAAAACACTGCTTCCGTTCAACTCGACGTTGAGCACCGGGGGTGCGTCGGGGAAGTCCAGCAACAGCCACGGGTGGAGCAGCAACCGGTGTGGCATCCGCCCCCGCACGATGCGGACGCCGAGCCCCCGGGTGGATGCCTGCACCAGGTGGCCCAGTTGTTCCCTGAGCGCATCAATTCCGCCGAACGGCTGTTGGAGCGCGCTCTCGTGGAGGAATGCCGTGTAGTCGATCGTGGGCAACACCCGCTGCCGCTGCAAACGGGCACGCCAGCGCATCTTCACGTCCTGCGGCTCGGCGCCGTCCTCCGACATCAGGCCTGCGGCATACCGTTCCGTTTGCAGCAGCCCGGGGACGAAGCTGAAAGACCAGTTCGTGAGCGCGTTGGCCGACGCTTCGTAGCTGGCCAGGGTGCCCACGTCGGGCAGGACCCCGGGCAGGGGCCGCGACCACCACCCGGCCTGCACGCCCGTTCGGGCGCTCTCGATCAACTCCTCGCGCTGGGCCATCGGCACGCCGTAGGTCGTCAGGACCATCGCCACGTCCTCGCTGGTGATGTGCCGCTTGCCGTTCTCGATGCGGCTCAGCGTCGCCGTCGACCAGCCGATCGCCCGAGCTGCGGCCTCCAGGTTCAGCGTGGTCTGCTCCTGTCGGAGAGCCTTGAGCTGGGCGCCGATGGTGCGGTCGCGCGCCTGCGGGTTCTTCCTCTGTCCGGACACGTCTTCCTTTCCACCCCCGCAAAGGCACACGCGTGTCGATGCCGGGATTTTACAGTGTGGGACGCATCCGGCGGGGCGGTCATCAGCAGACACTCAGCACCGGGGGCACACCATACGCAACACGGCCAGACTAAGGGGAACCGCTGCACCGCAACACATCGACGGCTCAACTGAGCCCACGCTTCACCCGATCGGGTCTCGGTGACTGCTGGGACCGCATGAAGTGGACTATCCACTGTAGACAAAATCGGCTCTTGGGGTCAGGAGGGTGTGACTGCTGCGCGGTGGCTTTCCGATTTCAACTGGTCAAGCTCAGTGGGAGCGGGCCCAAGCGGTCGTGGAGGAGGTCGTCGAGGAGCTGGGGGAGTGTGGGTGGCAGGAGTTTGTCGGTGGTGGCCATGAGGTCGTGTGGGTGCCACCAGCGCTGTTCGATGAGCCCGGCTTTTTCGTTGGAGGTGTGTTCGGGGGCGAGTGTGGGGGTGGTGGTGCGGGTGTGGGCGAGGTAGACGTGGTCGATGCGGTGGTGGTGGGTGCCTCGGTAGTGGAATCGGGACTCGCGGGTGTAGAGGTGGTGGCCGAGGGTGATGGTGGTGAGCCCTGTTTCCTCGGTGAGTTCGCGCAGGGCGGCGTGTTCGGGGGTTTCGTCGGGATCGATGCCGCCGCCGGGGAGTTCCCACCAGTGGTGGGTGGGGTTGTCGGGGTCGCGGGCGTGGATGAGCAGGACGCGGTCGCCGGGGTCCAAGAGCAGGACACGGGCGCCGTGCCGGGGTGTGGGGGTGGGCACGTGCGGTGGTTCCTCGCCGGTCGTGGGGCGGGCCCGGCGAGCCGCTGGGGGGTCAGAAGAGGGTGGGCTCGTTGTGCTGGGCCGGGTTGACGGGGGCCGACGGTAGCAGCGGGTGGGTGGGGGTGAGGGTCGTGGTGACGGTGAGAGCGGAGTGGTCGGTCAGGCGTGACCCGTCCGCGTGGTGTTCGCGGGTGCTGTGGTCGTAGCGGCAGTCGGTGACGCGGGGGAGCAGCGTGGGGGTGAGGTGGGCGTGGTCGTAGCGGTAGCCCAGTTCCGGGCGTCGTGCCCAGGAGTGTTCGACGGTGTCGGGGTGGTGGTGGCGGTAGAGGTCGATCAGGCCGTGGCGGGTGGTGAGGTCGCGGTAGAGGAATTCCAACGCCGCGAGGTCACCCTCAAGGTCGAACACGTTCGTACCCGCGACCTCTGGGCACGCCTGGACGCCAAGCAGGTCGACATCGTCTGCGGCAGTCTCCCCACCCACCGCGGCCGACAACCCCACCTCGACTACGACTTCCTCGAATGGCACCGCGAAGGCGTCGCCCTGCTCACCAACCTCACCCCACGCGAACTCCCCGACACCCCGGTCACCGCCACCCGCCTCACCACCCTGCCGCTGCTCGCCCCCAGCGCCGGACTCCTCGCCCAGTTCCTCAGCCAGTGGTTCGGCCCCGACTACCCCCACACCCTCAACGTCATCGCCACCATCGATTCACTCAACTACGGCCTCAACCTCCTCACCGCCGAACTCCTCCACGGTGCCATCCTCACCACCGACCGCGTCGCCGACGCCGCCATCACCGGCACCCTCCCCGGCACCGGCCTGCGCAAACTCACCCTCGCCGACGACCTCACCCCACCCATGGAGATCGTCACCGGCATCCTCGCCCGCCCCGGCGAACGCCACCGCCACAGCCCCGACCACCCCCTCAACCTCCTCTGGAACGCCTTCACCCACCACAGCCCCAGCGCTGACCTCACTCGCGGAGCGCGTGGTAGTGCTCGGCGAGGAAACCGGTTGCCCGGTAGTCGCCACGGCGGGTGAAGATGGCGGAGTCGGTGGCTGTGGGGTGGTCGACGGTCGCCTGCTCGGCCACGGTCGTGTCGACCGCCTTGTGGTCCGACCAGGCCACGAGTACGCCGCTGGTCAGGCCGGTGACCGACGTGGGGGTGAGCACTGCGCCGGTGGTGCGGTCGCGCAGCAGGGCGGCGTAGTCGGGCTGGTCGAGGCGGCAGCCGCGCGGGGGAGTGACCTGCGGCCAGTCCGGTGCGGTGAGCCCGCGTGAGCGGGCGGCCTGCCACAGCCGGGGCACGTCCTCGTCGGTGTGCGGGGGCGGTGCCATCTGCTCGCACATCCACAGCAGCCGCCCGGCGCCGCGCGTCGGGCCGAGCCTGCGCCAGCGGACCCGCCGCGCCAGGTCGGCGGCGATGACGGCGACCCACGGGTGCACGGTGCGGGTGAAGCCCTGCGCCGCGAGCCAGGCCAGGTGGCGCGGGGCTTGGTCGAGGACCGGGAACAGGGTGCTCGCGGGCAGGCCCACGATCGTCCGGCCCGGCCTGGTGAACAGCTCGGGGGAGTGCGCGACCAGCAGCAGCGCCGCCCGGGCCAGGTCGCCGGGGGCGGAGGCGACCGACGACCCGAGGCCGGACACCGCCGTGCTGGGGCGGATGCGGTCGCGGTGGCCGCCCGCCTTGAGGACGGTGGCCACGACCGGGCGCTGCGGTTCGGCGACGGGGGCGTGGGCGAGGTCGGGGACCAGCAGGGACACCAGGTGGATCAACAGGTCCTCGGCGGTGTCCGGGTCGGTCGGGACCTCGACGCGGCTCAGCGCCGCCCGTAGCTGCGCGCCGACTCGGGTGCCGACCATGAGCCGCGCCGTGAGCAGGCCCAGTTCCGTCACGGCCACCTTGGGGCCGTCCAGCGCCAGGTATCCGTGCTGCACCAGGAAGTCGACGGCCTCGGTGACCGGTTCGGTGTCCTCGTCGCCCTGGTGGTGGCTCAGGGTGCGCAGCCACCACTGCTCTGCCTCGGGCAGCGTGGTGATCCGGCCCTGCACGACCTCGGCCAGCACGTGGTCGGGCAGGCTGTCGTGGATCTGCGAGTGCACGGTGTAGCCGTCGACCAGGGCGGCCTGCCAGTTGGCCCGTTCCAGCTCCGAGGTCACGAGGTATGCCCAGCCCTCGCGCTCGCCCGCGCCGACCCGGCCCGCCCGGCCGAACATCTGGAGCACCGTGGCCACGTCGATGTCGTCCAAGCCGACCCGGGTGTCGCGCACGACGACCGCCCGCGCGGGCAGGTTCACCCCGGCGGCGACCGTGGTGGTGGCGACCAGCACGTCCCAGTCGCGGTCGCGGAAGCGCTGTTCGGCCTCGCGCTTGTGGTCCCAGTCCTTGTAGTGCAGGCCGACCCCGACCGACGCGCACGCCCTGTGCAGCCGGTCGGTGTCGTCGATGTGCACCCCGGAGGTGTCCGCGCCGCGCGAACCCGCGATGGCCAGGGCGGTGGTGCGGACGTTGGGCTTGGTGCCGCAGAACACCAGCACGCTGCCGCCGTCCCCGGTGACCCGCCGGGTCAGCTCGACGGCCGTGCGCATCCGCAGCAGGCCGTCGGTGGTGCGGTCCGAGGTCGCGGGGATCTGCGGGAGCTGCCAGGTGAGGCGGGTCGGCCGCCAGGTGGTCGACACCAGCGAACCCTGCAACCAGGAGGCGATCTCGTCCGCGTTGGACACCGTCGCCGACAGCCCGACGATGCGCACCGGGGAGTCCGCGCCGCGCACCCTGGCCAGCAGCGCCTCCAGCAGCGGGCCGCGCTCGGGGGCGCCGAGCAGGTGGATCTCGTCGACGACCAGGCAGCCCACCTCGGCCAGCGCGGTCTGCAACGAGCTGGCCCGGCAGATCGCCTCGAACTTCTCCGTGGTCGCCACCCACAGGTCCGCCGCGCGCACCCGCTCGATGTCGGTCAGGTACTCCCCGGACAGCCGCTCCACCCGCAGCCCCTTGCCGCGCCAGGTGGCCAGCTCGCGGTCCAGTTCGTCGGTCAGCGACCGCTGGGGCACCAGCCAGGCGGCCTTGCGCCGCTCGCCCAGGATCGCCCGCAGCGCGGCCAGCATCCCCACCACGGTCTTGCCCGCCCCGGTCGGCGCGGTGATGACCAGGTGTTCCGACGAGCCCAGGACGGCGGGGGCGGCGTGTGCCTGCGCCGGGTTCAGCGTCGGGAACGGCAGGTAGTCCAGCCACTTCGCGGGCACCAGGTCGGCGGCCGGGACGTGCTCGACCTCGGGCACGTCGGCCGGGCCGTGGGCGTCCCAGACGGCCTCGAACGCGTCGCGGGCGTCATGGGCGCGCTCGTCGGCGGTCGGGCCGCCCCAGTCGCGGCGGGCGCGGGCGGTCAGGGCGGTGGTGACGGTGAGGGCGTCCACACCGATCGTGGTGATCACCTCGTCCTCGATCCAGTGCCGCACCGAGCGGTGCGCCACCCCCGCGTCGGTGAGCCGGGTGCGCAGGGCGTCGAACGCTTCGCCGGTGGGCAGCAGGACCCGCGCGTCGGTGCCCTCGGGCAGGTCGGGGAGGCGCAGGGCCGGGTCGGTGGTCTTGCACCAGTGCAGCAGCCGCCGCTCGGCGGCGCGGACGAGCGGGACCGCGCGGGTGGGGCCTTGGCCGCCGCGTCGGGACGGTGGGGGCGGCTGGACGATCGCGGAGACGGTGGTCACCGGGGTCGCCCCGCGCTGTCCGTCACCCTGGTCCGCCGCACGGCGCTACCCTACGTGATCAGCAGGAGTGCGGAGGGAGGCCAGCGTGTCCAGCGCGCCCGAGGGCAGCGACGAGGTCGTGGAAGGCGTGGTCGACCGGGTCATCCACGTGGGACCCGACGGGCACACCGTCGCCGTGCTCAGCACGGGGGAGTCCGGCGAGCCGGTGAAGGTCGCGGGCACCGTGCTGGCGGGCCTGCGCCCCGGCGAGACGCTGCGGGTCACCGGCCGCCGCCCGTCCACCGCCCGGCACGCCGACACCCTGCGCGTGCTGACCTGCGAGCGGGTGCTGCCCGCGACCGTGCACGCGATCCGCGCCTACCTGGGCTCCGGCATGATCAAGGGCATCGGCCCGACCATCGCCCAGGCAATCGTGGACCGCTTCGGCGCCGAGACGCTGACCGTCATCGACACCACCCCGGAACTGCTGCTCGGGGTGTCGCTGATCGGCCGCAAGCGGCTGGCGACGATCGTCGAGGGCTGGGCCGAGCAGCGCGAGATCCGCGAGGTGATGGTCTTCCTGCAAGGGGTCGGCGTCACGCCCGGTCTGGCGGTGCGCATCCACCGACACCTGGGCGCCGAGGCCCGGCAGATCGTGGAGCAGCACCCGTACCAGCTCATCGAGCGGGTGCACGGGATCGGCTTCCGCATCGCCGACAAGATCGCCGTCGCGGTGGGCATCCCGGAGCGCAGCGGCGCCCGGATGCGCGCGGCGCTGCTGCACGTCCTCGACGAGGCCAGGGGCAAGGGCGGGCACTGCTACCTGCCGCGCGAGGAACTGCTGGCGGCGGCGGTGGCCCTGGTCCGGCAGGACCCGGAACTGGTCCGCGACGGGCTCGACGAGCTGCGGGAGATGGGCTCGGTCGTCGTGGAGCGCACGCCCGCGCTGTTCACCGACGAGCTGGTGTTCCCGGCGTGGCTGCACCGCAGGGAGAGCACGCTCGCCGAGAACGTGCGGCGGCTGCTGGCGGCGCCGTCGCAGCTCCCGCGCCGGGCCGGGGCGGTCGCCGAGGAGGACCCGCCGCTGGGGGAGCGGCAGGCCGAGGCCGTCGAGATGGCGCTCACCGAGACGCTGTCGATCCTGACCGGCGGTCCCGGCAGCGGCAAGAGCCACACCGTGGCCGCGCTGGTGCGCCGGGCGAAGGCCGCCGGTGCCACCGTCGCCCTCGCCGCCCCCACCGGGCGCGCGGCCAAGCGGCTCTCGGAGCTGACCGGCCTGCGCGCCACCACCGTCCACCGCCTGGTGCACCACCGGGACAACCCGGTCGACGACGGCGGCCTGTTCGACCCCAACGACGGGCTGTCCTCGGACCTGGTCGTGGTGGACGAGGCATCCATGCTCGACGTCCTGATCGCCGAACGCCTGCTGCGCGCCATCCCCGAGGGCAGCCACCTGCTGCTGGTCGGCGACGTCGACCAACTCCCCAGCGTCGGCCCCGGCGCGGTCCTGCACGACCTGCTGGGCGTCGCCGACATCCCCTCCACCCGCCTGGACACGATCTACCGGCAGGACGCCGACAGCGGGATCGTCAGCAACGCCAACCGGGTCGTGCACGGCAGGCCCCCGGTCAACGGCCCCCAGTTCTGGTTCCACGACCTCGACGCGGACAAGACCGCCGACGTGGCGGAGCTGGTCGTCGACATCGCCACCCGCCGCCTCCCGGCCAAGCAGGGCTGCACCCCCGCCGACGTCCAGATCCTCTGCCCCGGCAAGGCCAGGGCCACCGGCGCCACCTCCCTGAGCCGCCTCGCGCAGGACCACCGCAACCCCGCCCGCGACACCACCCCCGAACACTGGGCCGACGACCGCCCCTTCCGCGTCGGCGACAAGGTCATGCCCACCCGCAACGACCCCACCAAGGGCGACTACGGCGTCTTCAACGGCGCCACCGCCACCATCACCGCCATCAACAAAGACGACCAGAACATCGAAATAGCCCTCGACGACGGCCAGACCGCCACCTACGACTTCGACGAACTCGAAACCCTGGCCCACGCCTACGCCATCACCGTCCACCGCTCCCAGGGCAGCGAATACCCGTACGTCGTCATCCCCCTGACCAACGACACCCCACACCTGTTGCTGCAACGGAACCTGCTCTACACGGCGATCACCCGCGCCAGGAAGCTCGTGGTGATCGTCGGCCACCGGGGCGCCCTCTTCCGCGCCCTCGACAACCGCCCCCGCCGCCGCAACACCCTGCTCACCCACCGCCTCTCCGCCATCGGCCCCTCCCCGGCCCCACCGACCCGCACGGCCGACGGGCAGCAGTTCGCCTTCTGAACCGGCCGCGCCCGGCCCGGCGAGTGATCCACTCCCGCTGGTTCGCCCGAACGGCTCACCCGTCAGGCGGGGTCTCCGGTGCCGCGACTCGCGCGGTGGGCGTCGACGGCCTCCTGCACGAGGAAGCACAGGATGTCGATCCGCTGCTTGTGGTCGGTGGTGTCGGCCCGGTTCGCGGTGGCCCACTGCTGCCAGAGCCCTCCCGGCCGGGTGAACCGCTCGGCGCGGTGGGTGCCCAGGCGCGCGTCGAGGTGCTGGAGGGCGCCGAACGCGGAGTCCTGGTCGTACCGCAGCTTCGTCTCGCGGAGGTAGTTGTCCAGGTAGGCCGTGAGGATGTCGGCGTCGTCGGCGGTGCCGAGCCTGGCGAGCGCGAAGCAGTAACCGTGCCCGGCGAAGACGACCCGGCTCTCGAGCAGTCGGGCGCCAACGGGGGCGCGGAACCGCTCGCGGCGGTCCACCCCGATCAACCAGCCCGCGACGAGCCTGCACCGCCAGTCGGCGTCGAGCAGGACACCGAGTTCGCGGTCGGTGATCCGCTCCGCCGCCTCGGCCAGCGACCGCAGGAAAGCCGCTCCCTCCGGTGTGCCCAGCGCGGCGGGGTTCGCTTCCATGAGCCTCATGTAGCGCTGGCCGTCCTCCCCGCCGACGCTCACGTGGCGGTCGATGACGTCTTGCGGATCGAGGTCGTCCGTCCCGGGGGAACTCATGACCGGAGTCTCCCAGAGGCGCGGACGCCGGTGCGCGGACGTGCTCGCCCGTCCCTCCGAATTGCTCCACCCGGCGCATGGCGGCGCCCCAGCGGAACCTGTATGGAATCCCCCTCGGCATCGGTGGTGGTTGTGGAATCTGGCAAATGTGAACGCTGTGAACGCCTTGTGCACCCGAAAGGACCTGTCCTTCTCGTCCATTGTGGACAGATTTTTAACATGGTCTGAATGGCCGATGTGAACGGTCGGATCGCGACGCTATCCTGCTGAAGCGCCAATTCGGACGGCGGGTTGTCGAATGCGGCTGCATTCATTCTTCGCAATCAATTACTGCTTTCGGCAGAATGGGGGAGAACCGGGTGGTGGCGGTCGGGACGGGCGTGCGGGGACACCGGGACTTCCGGCTGTTCTGGCTCGGTGGCGCGGCCACCCTGCTCGGTTCGCACGCCTCGGCGCTGGTGCTGCCGGTGCTGGTGCTCCTGCTCGGCGGCTCACCGGTGACCGCGGGGGTCCTGGGCACCGCGGTCGGGTTGGCCGAGGTGCTCATCTCCCCGGCGGCGGGCGTCTGCGCCGACCGGGTGCCGCGCCGACCGATGATGGTGGTCTCCGCCCTGGTCGCCGCCTGCGCGGCGGGCGCGATCGCCCTGGTGGTGCTCACGGGCCGGGTCTCGCTGCCGGTGCTGTTCGCCGCCGCGGTCGTGGAGGGCGCGGCCACCGCCTGCTACGCCGCCGCCGCGTCGGGCGCGATCCGGGCGATCCTCCCGCCGGACGACCCGGCAGGCGCCCTCGGTGCCCTCCAGGCCAGGGAGAAAGCCGCCAAGCTCGCCGGACCGGGTGTCGGCGGCGGCCTGTACCAACTCGCCCCGTGGGCACC
This sequence comes from Actinokineospora spheciospongiae, assembly GCF_003182415.1. Taxonomy (NCBI): domain Bacteria; kingdom Bacillati; phylum Actinomycetota; class Actinomycetes; order Pseudonocardiales; family Pseudonocardiaceae; genus Actinokineospora; species Actinokineospora spheciospongiae. The sequence continues at coordinate 265,443 of NZ_QHCP01000001.1, forward strand.
GTTCCTCGTCCACGCGGCCTGCCACGCCGTCGCCGCCCTGTGCGCCCGCGCCCTCGGCTCGGACCTGCGGCCCGCGCGGGTGGAGACCACCAGGCCCGCCTTCGCCAGGGACTTCGCCGACGGCGTGCGGTTCCTGTGGGCCGAACCGTTCCTGCGGTTCATGACCGTGTGGGCCGCGGGCGTCAACCTGGTGCTGGGCGCGCTGTACTTCCACGTCATCCTCGTCGCGCGCCTGCACGGCGCCTCCGCCGCCACCATCGGCCTGATGCTCACCGCCGCGGGCGTCGCGGGCCTGTGCGGGGCGCTGTTCGCGCCCACCCTGCTGCGCCGCTTCCCGCCGATCAGGTTGGTCCTGGTCGTCTCGTGGTCGATGGCCCTCGTGGCGTTCGCGTTCACGGCGTCCCCACCACCGGCGGTGATGGGGGTCCTCCTGGCCACCGTTTCGGCGCTCACCCCCGCGCTGAGCATCGCGTTCCAGAGCAAGGCGATCACCCGCACCCCGGACGGGATGCAGGGCAGGGTCGGGACCGCCCTGCGCACCCTGGGGGAGGGGACGGGCGCGGTGGCCCCGCTGGCGGCGGGCGCGCTCGTCGCCACGCTGGCCCCGGCTCTCGTCGCGGCGGTGCTCGGGCTGGGCCTGACCGCGATCGCCCTCCACACCACCGCGGTCCTGCCGTCGCTGACCGCGGCACCCGACCCGGACCGCGTTCCCGACCAGGCAGGGGAGTGAACGCCGTGGAGATCGACGTCCGGGTGTTCTTCCCGGAACCACCCGCCTTCGCCGAGTTCGCGCCGACCCGCGCGGTGTACGTCGGCGACGTGGACGGCCGCTGCGAGGTGTTCGCCTGGACCAGCGCGGGCGCCCGGCAGGTCACCAATCGACCGCAGGGCACCGTCACCTGCGCCATCGACCCGACCGGCGCCTGGGTGTGGTGGTTCGACGACGACCTCACCGGGGTGGGCCGCTGGCGGATCACCCCGTTCGGCAGCGGCGCCGCGGTCGACGCCGGGTTGCCGCCCGGCCGCGCGGCCGGGCTCGCCATGTCCGCGGACGGCACCGCCGCCGTCGGCGTCGGCCACGACGGGCTCTCGGTCCACCGCAGGCACCCGGACGGCCGGGTCGACCTCATCGGCGAGTTCGACGGCTACGCCACGCTCGTCGACCTGTCGCACTCCGGCCGCCTGGCCGTGCTCGCCCGCGACCCCGAGGACCCGGTCCCGGCGGTGGTGCTGGACGTGGCCACGGGTGGGCACCTGCCCCTGCACCTGCCGGGCCGGAGCCTGTGGGTGGCCGGGTTCGCGCCCGTGCCCGGCGACGAACGGCTGCTGCTGACCACCGCGAGCGACACCGCCTACCACCTGGCCGAGTGGACCCCGGGCGGCGGGATTCGCGAGCTGCCCTGGTTCGAGTCCGACACCGAGATCGCCCCGTCCTGGTACCCCGACGGCCGCCGGGTCCTGCTGCGCCGGGACCGGCACGCCCGCTCCGAACTGCGCGAACTCGACCTGGACCGGCGGACCGACACGCTCCTGCCGACGCAGCGGGGGACCATCCTGGCCGCCCAGGTGCAGCCGGACGGCGACCTGCACCACGTGTGGACCGACACCGCGCACCCGCCGCACCTGCGCACCGCCTCCGGGCGGCGACCGCTCGGCGGCCCCCGGACCACGGCCGTGGCGGGCACCCCGCGCGAGGTGTGGGTCGACACCCCGGCCGGACCCGTGCACACGCTGCTCACCGTGCCGGGCTCACCCCCACCGCACCCCACCGTGTTCCTGCTGCACGGCGGCCCGCACGCGGCGGCCCACGACGCCTACGACGCCCTGGTCTCGGTGTTCACGGGCATCGGCTGCGCCGTGGCCAGACCGAACTACCGCGGCTCCACCGGCTACGGCGCGGCCTGGCGCAACGACTTCTCCGACGGCCCCGGGCACACGCAGCTCCTCGACCTCGCCGCCGTGCGCGAGCACCTGGTCCGGGCCGGGGTCGCCGACGAGCACCGGACCGCGGTGGTGGGCACGTCCTGGGGCGGCTACCTCGCCCTGCTCGCCGCGGGCGTGCAGCCGGAACTCTGGCAGTCGGTCGCGGCCGTCAACCCGATCGCCGACTACGCCGCCGCGTACCGCGGCGCCACCCCCGCGGTGCGCGCCCTCGACCGGCGCATCTTCGGCGGGGACCCGGACCGGCGACCCGCCGCCTACGCCGCCGCCTCCCCGATGACCCACGTCGCCGCCGTGCGCGCGCCGGTGCTCGTCCTGGCCGCCACCGACGACGACCGCTGCCCACCGGAGCAGGTGGCCGTCTACGTCGCGGCGCTGTCCGCGCGCGGCGTCGAGCACGAACTCCAGTGGACCCGGTCCGGCCACGAGGGCCACACCGGCGCGGTCCACCACCAGGTCATCAGCTCCGTGGTGCGCTTCGTGGCCACGGCGCTGGGAGGGCGGGCGCTGTCCGCCCCGACGAAGGCGGGGTGAACGGGTGCACCCGACACCCCGCCGAGACCCCGGGAAGGAGGTGAACGCATGCGCAAGCGCGTCATCAAGAACGACCCGATCAGCGGCAACCGCGACCAGAGCCGCAGTGTCGAGGTGAGCGTGTCCGTCAGCGTGGGTTTCTGACGGCACCGCACCCGATGGCAGTGGGGAGGCGGGCGCCCGCCTCCCCACCACGGCAGACCCGGGAACCACACACCCGAGCACGACGAAAGCGGGCCGCAGTGCGAATCGTTCTGATCAACATGCCGTGGGCGCTGATAGACGTTCCCTCGCTGGCGCTGGGCATCCTGAGCACGGCGGTGCGCCGCGCGGTGCCCGACGCCGAGGTCGAGGTCGTGCAGGCCAACCTGGACTACGTGGACTGGATCGCCGAGCGCAGGTCGTTCACCGTCCGCGACTACCACTTCTACTCCCTCGACACCTACTTCCAGGGCGTCGGCGACTGGGTCTTCACCTCCGCGCTCTACGACGACCCGCACTGGCGCGTCGACGAGCTGGCCGAGCTGGTGCCGATGCCGGACGAGCAGCGCGCGATGACCCTGGAGCTGCACGAGACCGCGGCCGAGTTCGTCGAGGAGACCGCCAGGCGCATCGCCGAGAGCAACCCCGACCTCGTCGGGTTCACCTCCACCTTCCAGCAGAACGTGCCCGCCCTGGCGGTGGCCAGGGCGCTCAAGCGCATCGCCCCGCACATCCGGGTGGCGATGGGCGGGGCGAACTGCGACGGCGTGCAGGGCGAGGCGATCCACCGCAACTTCCCGTTCGTCGACCACGTGCTGCGCGGCGAGGGCGAGGTCGCCTTCCCCGCCCTGGTGCGCGCCCTGCGCGACGGCGGCGGCCTGGGCGAGGTGCCCGGCCTGTGCTGGCGGGACGGGGACGGGACCGCGGTGGTCAACCCGATGGCGACCACCCCGCTGGCGCCCGCGCAGATCGTGGCGCCGAACTACGACGGCTACTTCGAGCGCCTCGACGAGTCGGTGGTGCGCGACTGGGTGGACCCGAAGCTGGTCGTGGAGGGCGCCCGCGGCTGCTGGTGGGGGGAGAAGCACCACTGCACGTTCTGCGGGCTCAACGGTTCGTTCATGCAGTTCCGCAGCAAGAGCCCGGAGGTCTTCTGGGACGAGATCGCGCACCTGGTGCGCGAGCACCAGGTGCTGGACATGTTCGTCGTGGACAACATCCTGGACATGGGCTACGTGCGCACCCTGCTGCCCGCGATCATCGAGTCCGGCTACGACCTGCGCATGCAGTACGAGATCAAGTCCAACATGAACCGCGGCCAGCTCGCCACGCTCGCCGCGGCCGGGCTGGTCAACGTGCAGCCGGGCATCGAGAACCTCAACAGCCGGGTCCTCAAGATCATGGACAAGGGCGTGACCGGCTGCCACAACGTGCGGATGCTGCGCGACGCCGCGTCGGAGGGCCTGTCCATCGCGTGGAACTACCTCTACGGGTTCCCCGGCGAGGCGGAGGACGACTACGGGTCGGTGATCGAGCAGATGCCCGCCCTGCACCACCTGCCCCCGGTGGAGGGCGTCGCCCGGATCGTCATCGAGCGGTTCAGCCCGTACTTCAACCGCCCGGAACTCGGGTTCGCCGAACTCGCCCCCGGCGCCCAGTACGCGATGAACTACGACCTGCCGCACACCGAGCTGATGGACCTGGCCTACCTGTTCACCTCCGCCATGCTCGGCGTCGACGAGCGCACCGGGGACCGGCTGCGCGCCGCCGCCCGCCGCTGGCAGGCCGAGTTCCCCACCAGCAGGCTCACCCACACCGACCTCGGCGACCGCATCCTGCTCGTCAGCCGCCGCACGGGTTTCGACTGGACGAGCCTGCTGCTGGACGACCCGTGGGAGGTCGCCCTGTTCCGCCTGCTCGACCAACCGCACGCCCCCGCCGCGCTGTCCCGCAAGCTCGCCGCGGCCGGGCTCGACGCGGACCCCGGCCGGGTCGCGGACACCCTGGCGCGGTGGCTGCGGCTCGGCGTGCTGTTCACCGAGTGCGACACCTACGTCCACGTGGCACCGATCTCCCGCAATCAGGACCTGATGAAGCTCCCCCGCCCCGACGCCGACCCGGAGCACGCCCACCCCGACCTGGAGGAGGTGCCCGCGTGAGCACCCCGACCCTCGACCTCCGCCCCGCCCCGGTCCCGCTGCTGCTCTGGCGCGACCACGACGACGCCGTGCTGGGCCTGCCGGACATGGCGATGGGCGAACAGCCCGCCGCGGGCGACCCGCAGACCACGGCCGCCGACCTGTACGCCAGGGGCGTCCGCAAGGTCTCCGTGGGCAGCCCGCTGGACCTCACCGGCGGGATGGACGCCGGGACCCTGGTGTGGCTGATGGTCTTCCTGCGCGAGCTGACGAGCTGGAGCGTCGCCTACGACTGGACCGTGCTGTGGGGCAAGCACCGGGACGTGTGGCAGCGCCTGAACCACCTGCACCCGCCGCGCGCCATGCCGGACCACCCCGAGGCCGAGGACGTCCTCACCCGGTGGCGCGACACCCACTACCTGTGCAAGTGCATCCACCGCCACGGCCCGGGTTTCCTGGAGGTCAGGGACCGCAGGGCGGGCGACCTGTCCCGCTTCGTCATCGACGACCCGCACTACCTCGCCGCCGTGGAGACCCTGATCCCCGGCGCCCCGTCCGACTCGGTGCCACCGGACGTCCTCGCCCACCTCGTCGAGGAGGGCTTGGTCGGCACCGCGGACGACCTCGCCTGGTGGCTGCCCTACCGGGTCCGCCGCTGGCCGTGGCCGTCGATGATCGTCTGACCCGCGAGGCGTCAGCAGGTCTCGCGGACGTGACCGGGCTCGTCCGCGGGCAGCACGTCGCGGTCGCGGCGGACGATGCTCAGCGCGTCCCCCCAGCGGGAGCACGCGGCGGTCAGGCCGCTGTCGGTGTACTCGATGACGATCACCCCGTTGTCGAACGCGGCGGTGTACTCGTCGCAGTTGCCCTGCTCGCCGCACTCCTCGGCCACGGCGAAGTCCAGGCCGTTGCGTTCGCGGTCGGGGGCGAGCTCGGAGGTGTTCTTCTGGCCGATGGCCAGCCCCCTGCCGTGGGCGTGCGCGGAGAGCAGGCGGATGAAGTCCTGGGCGTCGGCGGCGGACAGCAGTCCGCGTGATCGGGTGAAGCTGTCGAAGTTGTCCGGCTCGACCGCCTGGAAGCCCTTGGCGGCGCACTCGTCGATCCAGGCGTTCACCTTCGCCGCGACCCGGTCGCGCTTGTCCGGTGTGCGCAAGTCCAGCAGGGCCTCGTCCCAGTCCTCGTCCATCACCGCGGACCCGGTGGCATCGCGCAGCACCAAGTCCCCCCACTCGGTCTCAGCGCCGGGCTGGGCCTGGAAGGCGTTGACATAGCAGATGTTGTAGAGACCCGGTTCGGGCGAGGCGGCGTGGTCGCGGATGACGACCTCCACCCCGGGAGCGGGCGGGTAGCCCTGCGCCAACTGGTAGTCGACCCCGCCCCCGGCCGGTGGCGGGGCGACCGGCCGCGGCTGGGGGGTGCTCGTCCCCGGAGGGGGACTCGACGGCTGCGGCGGGGCGCACGCCGTGAGCGCCGCCACCGCGGCGCAGAGCAGGAGTGCGGTGCGGACCTGCATGGTGGACTCCAGAAAGCTGTGGACCTCGGTGCTCACCGGGCGCGCCGCTGCCGGGCAGCCCTTGGCGGGCCCGACTCTACGAGGTCCGGTGGCGGCGTCGGGATCGGTGGTCCGGTCTCCGGCGCGGTCGTGCGGGATGGGGCCGCGGCGGGCAGAGTGGGTGCCCCCGACGACGCCGGCGCATGGGCTGGTCGGCCCCCTGGGTCTCCTCAGCCGACAGCGACTACAACCGCGACTGGGGCTGGACCCGCGAAGACGGCGAGTACCCGGGGGCGAGCTTCTACGTCCGCACCGGCGACGACGTGTTCCTCACCTACGTGACCGAGGGGCGCGGGGTGGAACCGCTGAGCGGTTTCGCGGGCTACCTCGACCGAACGGTGTTCGGCAGGCAGGAGAGCTGGGAGGACTCACCCACGGGCTGGCCGACCGGCGACCCGCACACCCGAAATCGCAGGCACGACGAGTACCCGGCCGAGTAGGGTCGGTCGGTGTGGAGTCCACCCGTGTCGACCGCTGGCTGTGGGCGGTCCGGCTGACCAAGACCCGCCCGGACGCCGCCGCTGCCTGCCGAGGCGGTCACGTGCGCGTCAACGACCGCCCGGCCAAACCCGCAACGACGGTCGCCCCCGGCGACGAGATCCGCGCCCACCTCAACGGCCGGACCAGGGTGATCGAGGTCGTGCGGGTGATCCAGAAGCGAGTGGGCCCCCCGGACGCGGCGACCTGCTTCCTCGACCACACCCCCGCCCCACCCCCGGACACCACCGCGCCGGTGGCCCGCCGCGACCGAGGCGCGGGCAGACCGACCAAGCGCGAACGCCGCATCCTCGACCAGTTCCGCGCGGGCGGCCACTGAGCCCCCACCCCGCCGACGCCCACCGCGCCCGAGGCCACCCCACACCGCCCCACCGGCCCGGCTGCCAGCCACACCGACCCCCACCGGCGCAGCCGCCAGCCACCACTGCAACCGGCGGCCCGGCGAGCGAATGCCGGGGTGGGTGGAGGTGTTTGGCCAATCGGCCACCCCCGAGAACCGCCTGCCCGGTGAGCGAATGCCCGAGTGGGTGGAGGTGCTGCTTGGGCGACCACCTCGAAACCGCTGGCCCAGCCACCAGCCACCGCGAACCCCACCGGCGCAGCGGCCCGATCAGCCACCCCGAGAACCGGCGGCCCGGCGAGCGACTGCCCGGGTGGGTGGATGTGTTTGGCTAGCTGGCCACCCCGAGAACCGCCGGCCCGGCGAGCCAACCGCCCGGGTGGGTGGATGCGCTTGTCCAGCCGACCACCCTGAAAACCGGCGGCCCGGCAAGCGACTGCCCGGGTGGGTGGATGTGTTTGGCTAGCTGGCCACCCCGAAAACCGGCGGCCCGGCTACGCAGAGGCCCGGGTGGGTGGATGTGTTTGGCCGGGGGTGGCGATCATGTGACAGCCTGCCTGGGCGGTGGGGCATCTTTTCAGCCCCACCTGACGCACTGGAGCACATGATCGCCATAGGGGCCCCGGCCAAACACATCCACCCAGCCGGGCACACCCACCAAACGACCGGGCTCGAAAGCCGAGCACACCCACCCAGCCGGGCACCACCAACAAAACCTCAGGCTCCAAACCAGAACCGCAGCCGAGGCCACGCCTCAGGACGCGCCAGCAGACCCCGCAGATCCCGCAGCACCCGACTCACCCGCATCCACCTTGCTGAAGCGCAGCTTCCACGGCATCGCCGCCGATTCCACCTGCACGGCGAAGCTCATCTTCGACTGCCCCTCGGTGCGCTCCTCGAACCGGATCGGCACCTCCGCGATGCGCATCCCCAGCCGCACCACGCGGTGGTTCATCTCCACTTGGAACGCGTACCCGTTGCTGCGCACCGAGGCGATGTCGATGGCGCGCAGGGCGTCCGCGCGCCACGCCTTGAACCCGGCGGTCGCGTCCTTCACCCCGAGCCGCAGGATGGTGTCCACGTAGAGGTTCGCCCACGCCGAGAGCGCCTTGCGGTGCCACGCCCATTCGCCCGCGACGGACCCGCCGTCGACGTAGCGGGAGCCGACGACCACGGCGGCGTCGGTGGTGGCGAGGGTTTCCAGCATCACCGGCACGGCTTCGACCGGGTGCGACAGGTCGGCGTCCATCTGCACGACGACGTCGGCGCCTTCGGCCAGTGCCCTGCTCATCCCGGCGACGTAGGCGCGGCCCAGGCCGTCCTTCTCGGTGCGGTGCAGGACGCCCACGGTTCCCGGTGCCGCCGCGGCGAGCCCGTCGGCGACCTCGCCGGTGCCGTCGGGGGAGTTGTCGTCCACCACGACGATCCCGAGGTTCGGCACGCCCAGCCCGGTCAGCAGTTCGACCACCTTCGGCAGGTTCTCCCGCTCGTTGTAGGTGGGGATGACAACCGTGACCTTCGGAGTGCTCTCTGCCATGAGTGTTTGCCCTCGCGCCCTTCTCCCCGGCTGTGGTGGCCCGCGCAGACCACTCCGGACACGGTATCGGATCGCGCCGACCGCGGTCACCGACCCGGGAACGGCGCGTCGGGTGGTGCGGTCCGACACCGAGGTGCGCTGTCGTTGATCGTCCTCAAGCGACTGTCGGTGCGGGACTCGGCCGGGTCAGCCGCAGGGGACGTCGAGCCAGGTCTTGGCGCCTGCGCCGGTTCGGACGGTGTCCAGTTGGGTGAGGAGGGTGTCGAGGTTGCCCGGTTCGTCCACGAACCTCAGCACCGCCCGGTAGAACGCGGTGCGCATGGTGGCGGGCATCAGGTCCGCGCCGTCGAAGCAGAGCGCGTCGTCCGAGGTCAGGATGCCGGTCACCTCGGCGCGGGTGCCGGTGCGCCCGGTCGAGCTGGACAGGGTGCGGCTGGCGGAGTAGGCGCCGTCCCGCGCCCAGGTGCCCTGGGCGGTGTCGGAGGCGAGGAACGCCACCAACTGCCGGGCCTGCGGGCTGTCGCGGAAGATCGCCGCCAGGTCTGCCGACACCACCGAGGCCGGGGCGACGTCCGCGAGCGGGGGGAACCTGGTGAAGGCGTAGGAGTGGCCGTTGAGGTAGCCGACGTAGGCGCCGGTGATGAAGGACGCCTGGTGGTCGAGCCAGCAGCTCGGCGGGGTGCTGAACAGCCCCCGGCCCGCGTCGTCGTAGTCGGTGAGCAGGGCGGTGCCCGGTCCGCCGCTGACCGCCCCGCCGATCAGCTCGCCCCAGGTTTCCCAGGCGGCGCGCACCCGGGGGTCGGTCCAGGCGAGCGCGCCCGCCGTCCACGCCCGGTAGGCCTCGGGGCCCGCCTGGTGCAGCAGGATGTCCTCGATCCAGTCCGTGCCGGGCCAGCCGGAGTCCGGCACGCCCGCCAGGCCCAGGCACCAGGCCTCCGGTCTCGACCGGCTGAACGCGCGCAGTTCGGCCGCCGTCTTCGGCGGGTTCGCCAACCGGCTCGGGTCGTACCAGAGCGCGCTCTTGAGGTCGACCTTCACCGCCACCCCGAACCGGTTCCGGGTGCCCACCTGCTCCAGTTGCGACCACTGCTCGCCGACCACCGCCGCCCGGGCGGGGAACACGTCGTCCAGCGGGGTCAGCGCGCCCGCCCGCGCGTACCCGGCCAGGTCGCCGGGGCTGGGCAGGATCGCCACGTCCGGCGGGGTGCCCTTGCGCACGTCGGACTGCAACACCTGGGTGATGGCGCGGGTGCCCACGAATTCCACGCGGATGCCGGTGGCGTCGATGAAGGCCGCGAGCACCTTCTCGATCGTCGCCCGCTCCGGGCCGCTCGCCCACGCCGCCATCACCACCAGGGTCTTCTGGGCGCGCACCGCCGAGCACCCCGCCACCACCAGCAGCACAACGGCAAGCCCCGCCGCGAATCGCCTCACCTGGCATCTCCCCGGGGTCGGAAGCGGTATTCCAGCAGGTACCTCGACAGCGCCGCGGTGCTGAGCCCGACCAGCAGCACGAACGCGCCGCCCGCGGCCCAGGCGAGCCGCCCGGTGTCGGCGGCCCGGTCGAAGCGCTCCGCCGCCTCCCTGCCGTCGCCGGTGATGGCGCTCTCCGACGTCGGGTCGGTCGGGGCGGCGGGCTCGGCGGTGAGGTCGGCCACCGCCACCGCGCACCGCGGGCAGTCGGCCGGGAGCAGCGACTTGAGCGTCCGCGCGCCTTCGGCGACGTGGGTCCGGGTCCGCTGCTCCCAGGCCACGGCCGTGCCGCGCAGCGTGCCGGTGCCCTCGGTCAGCGCCGTGCCCGCCCCGGTGGCCCACCCGGCGCCCAGGACGGCGAACGCCACCGCCACCGCGGTGGCCGCCAGCAGCCCGGGGTCCAGCGTCCGCCGGAACCGGGTGCCCAGCCAGACCTGGGTGCCGACGAGCGCCAGCAGCAGCGGGACCGTGCCCAGCCACCACCACAGCCCGACCCGGACCCCGGCCGAGTCGTCGAGTCGCTGCTCGTCCAGCACCCCGCCCAGTTCGTCGAGCACCTGGGCGGCGAGGCGGGCGGCGTAGACCAGGTCCGCGACGACGGCCCGGGTCGGTTCCCCGGCCACCCGGTGGTTCGCGTCGGCCTGCTCGACCGCCCCGATGTAGGCGACCAGCAGGCCCTCGGCCACCTGGAGCCGGTCACCGGTGGCGGTGGCGCTCGCGACCCTGGTCAGGCTCTGGCTGACTGCGGCGATCCGGTCCTGGTACCGCTCACCGGGTCCCACCAGCCCGGCCTGCCCGGAGGCGAACGCGGTCAGTGCCTCCTGGTGCGCCTCGGCCAGCGCCGACCGGGCCGCGGCCAGGTCCTGCACGGCGGGGCCGGTCCGGTCGCGCACGGTCTCGGTCGTGCTGCTCAGCCGGTCGTAGAGCCACCAGGCGGAGCCGCAGGCGGTGGTGGCGGTCAGCACCAGGGACACCAGCAGCGCCCACAGCGCCCGCCTCGTCGTGCTCACGCCCGCTCCGCCGCTCCGGTGCCGCAGCCCGCGCAGAACAGGTGGTTCGGGGCCAGTGGGCCCGCGCACCCGTGGCAGGCGCGCGGGGGACCGGTGGCCGCGGGCGGCTCGGACCGCTCCGGGCGCACCCGCGGCGGCCGGACGCTGTGGGTCGACCTGACCCCCAGCCGCAGCACGTCCGCCGCCGCGATGTCCGGCCGCAGGCGCACCTCGCCGTCGACGACCTCGACCAGCCGCTCCAGCAGCCGCACCGCCCCGGTGTTGCCCAGCCCGGTCGCCAGGGCCAGCGCCTGCCCCCACTCGCGCCGGGCCGCCTCGTGGTCACCGTGGTCGTGGGCGTCGTAGCCCGCGATCATCGCCGCGCTCAGGTCCGCCTGCCCGGTGTAGTGGCTGACCCCGGGGTCGACGTGGCTCGACCGCTGCACGTCGTCGGTCCAGCACATCAGCACCGGTCGCGCGGTCGCGCCCGGTGCCGGGGGCACCAGGTCCAGCGACGCGGCCAGCAACTGCTCCTCGACGTCGTAGCCGGTCGGGTCCAGGTCGAGCCGCAGGTGGTACTCGCGCGACTCCGCGCCCCAGGCCCCGGTCGGGTACTCCGCGCCCGACCCGTCCGCCGCGGGCACGCCGACGAGGTCCGCGGTCGCGGGGTGCACCTGGCGCAGCAGGCCCACGGTGGCGAACCCGGCGGTGCGCACCCGCAGCCGCAGGTCGGGCACGGTGCGGCCGAGGGCGGTGCGCAGGATGGCGGCGAAGTCCTCGGTCAGGTCCGCCGCGGCGCGCACCGAGTCCGCCGTGCCGTGCGTCGCCTCGGCGATGGCCCGCACGTCCTCGGGGTCCCAGTCGGTGCCGATGCCGCGCGCGTCGCAGACGAACCGACCGCGCACCTCGGCCAGGGCGCGGGCCAGCTCGCCCGCCCGCTCGGTCTGGTTCTTGCCGTCGGTGAGCAGGACCGCGTGCCGCACCGCGCCCGGCCTGCCCGACAGCAGCGCGTCCGCCGCCCGCAGCCAGGTGCTCATGGCCGTGCCGCCGGACGCGGTGAGGTGGCGCACCGCCGACTTGGCCGCGGCCCGGGTGCCGGGGTCCGCGCGCACCAGCTCCGGTGCGCCGGGGAAGACCACGTCCGCCCGGTGGGTGCCCGCGACCACGGCGAACCAGCTCCCGTCGGGCAGGGCGTCGATCCCCGCCGCGGTGGCCGCCCTGGCCGCGGCGATCCGGGTGGGGTCGGTCGGCTGGTCGCCGTCGCGGTCGCACATCGACCCGGAGCAGTCGATGGCGAACACCACCGCCGACTCCACCGACCCCGCCGCCGCGCCGACGGACCCGCCGCCGGTGATCCGCAGGACGGCGTGCAGCTCGGTCGCCCCGCGCGCCAGGTGCGGCCAGTGGTGCACGGCCAGCTCGAACCCCTCGGTCATCTGCGACTCCTCAGCCAGGTGCGCGGGCCCACGGCGTAGGCGCGGTCGAGGAACAGGCCCAGGGCGTCCGCGTCCCTGGCCTGGCCCGCGAGGTCGCGGTAGCAGCGCGCCAGCTCGGCCGCCGCCGCGCGGGCCCGGCCGGTGCTCTCGTACTCGGCCTCGGCGAGCACGGTGCGCAGCCGCTGCCTGCCCGGCCCGTCCGCCTCGCCGCCGTCGAGGTAGAGCCGCCCCAGCAGTTCCGCCGCCGCGGCCAGGTCGGCCCGACCGGGGTAGCCGCAGCTCAGGTGCCCGGTGAGGACCAGGACCGCGGCCGTGCCCGCCGCCTCGCTGTGCGGGGAGAGCCGGGGCACCCGCCGCAGCGCGGCCACGGCACCGGCCCGGTCCGCCCGCTCGCCGTGCCGCAGGCACACCCTGGCCAGCCCGAACGCCGCGCTGCCCGACGTGCCCTCGACCAGCGCCACCGCCGTGTACAGCCCGCGCGCCCGGTCCAGGTCGCCCGCCAGCTCGGCGCAGTAGGCCAGCGCCAGCTTCGGCGCGGCCTCCCCGGGCAGCTCGGCGTGCACCTCGGTGAACCGGTCGTGCGCCGGTTTCCGCTCACCCCGGGCCAGCCCGAGCAGACCGCGGTGCCAGGCGGCCTGCCAGCTCGGCGCGGCGGGCAGCGCGGCGACCTCGTCCAGCTCCGCCTCGGCCCCCTCGTCCTCGCCCACGGCCAGCAGCGCCCGGCAGCGGGCGAAACCCTCCTCGGCGGTGGCGGTCGGGGCGTTCAGCGCGGCCAGCAGCTTGCGCGGGTCGGCGTCGAGGATGGTCGGGTCGGTGACCGGCACCGGCAGCAGCGGGACGGCCGCGGCGGGCGCGGGCAGGCCGGGGTCCAGCGGTTCGCGGGTGGCCCGGTCCGGGCGCGGGCGGGTCCACCGGTCCAGGCCGGGCAGCGCCCCGAGCCCGGCGTCGAGCAGGCCCGCGGCCGGGCTGAACCGGGTGGAGCGGGTGACCCGGGGCTTGCCGTCGCGCAGCGCGGCGACCTGCCCGCGCACCTTGCGCAGTTGCTCGGCCAGTTCGCGCGCCGAGGCGAACCGGCGGTCGCGGTCGGGGTGCGCGGCGCGGGCCGCCAGCAGCTCGAACGCGTCGGTGCCCACCCGCACCCGGTCCGCGTCGTGCTCGGCGCACGCGCGCAGCAACCACTGGAGCGTCCTGCCGACGGTGTGGATGTCGGAGGCGACGGTCGCCCCGTGCTCCTCGATCTCCTCCTCCGGCACCCGGTAGCCGTCGGTGTGCACGTCGTCGCGGTCACCGATCCGGCGCACCCCGCCCAGGTCGATGACCTTGATCCGGCTGTCGCCCGGCCCGCCGCCACCCGGGCGCAGGATCACGTTCTCCGGCTTGAGGTCGCAGTAGACCAGGCCCCGCCCGTGCAGGTAGTCCAGCGCGGCCAGCACGCGCAGCCCGAAGGTCGCCACGTGCTCGGCCCGCAGCGGCTCGTCCGGCAGCCCGCCCGCGCCGATGTCAGCGAGCGTCAGCCCGGGCACGTAGTCCATGACGATGTGGTCGTGCTGCTCCCCGGTCGCCGGGTCGCGGTGGGCGACGAAGTTGTGGATGCGCACGATGTTCTGGTGCTCGACCGTGGTCAGCATCCGCCGCTCGGTCTCGGCCAGCTCCCGGTGCGCCGGGTCGATCAGTCCTTTGAGGACGACGATGTTGTCGTCGAGGTGCCGGTCCTCGGCCAGGTAGAGCCAGCCCAGGCCGCCGTGCGCGAACGGCCCCAGCACATGGTAGCGGTCGTCGACCACCGCGTGCCGGGTCAGCGTCGGCCGGAAGGAGAACCGCGTGCCGCACCGGGTGCAGAAGCCCGCCTCCCGGCGCGGCAGGCGCTCGCGGCAGGTGCGGCAGTGGTGGGTGGTGTCGGTCGCCCGTAGATCGGGGCGGATGCGGCTGGTCGGGTCCGGGAAGGGGAAGGTGGGCAGCGCGAGCGGGTCGGCGTCCGGCCGGGGCGCGGGCGGTGCGGGCGCGGGCGGGCGCCTGCCGCAGCGCAGGCAGTGGCCGGTGGTCGGGTCGACCGCCTTCGCGCAGTCGGCGCAGGGGGTCATCGGTTCCCCTCGATCGCTTCGCGGACGGCCCTGCGGTAGGCGGAGACGGCGACGCGGGAGCGGGCCAGGTCGGAGTGGGCCAGGTGGTGGGCGGCCTCGCGGTAGCGGGTGTCGAGGCCGACGTCCTCGGCGAACCCGTGGTCGACCACCAGGGCGCGGGTGGCGTCGAGCAGCCCGCGCAGGTCGGCGCGCTCGCGCCGGGGATCGGGCCGCTCCCACCCGGCGCGGCGGTGGTCGGGGGGTTGGGCGGTGCCGAGTGGTCCGCGCGGGCCTGCGTGCCCGCGGTGGTCGGGCCGGTGGCCTTCCCCCTCGGCGTGTCCGTGGTCGCGGGCGTGGGCGCCGTCGAGCGGCCCGTGCGGGTCGACGCGTTTGGACTGGTGGCCTTGCCCCACGGCGTGTCCGTGGTCGCGGGCCTGGGTGCCGTTGTGCGGTTCGGGCGGGGCGGCGTACTCGTGGCGGTGGGGTGCCGTCCCGGGGTGTCGGTGGCCGGGGGGCCGGGGGGCGTCGAGTGGTCCGTGCGGGGCGGTGCGTTCGCGGTCGAGCCGGTCGCGTTCGGCGCGGACCGCGCGGTGTGCCCTGGCGATGTCCGCCGCGCAGTCGTCGAGGTCCACCTGTGCCCCGGGGGACAGGGCGGGGCGCAGGGAAGCGGCCCGGAGCCTGCCGGGTGGGGCGCCGACCTCCCTGGCCAGCCGCAGCAGGTCGGCCTCGGCGGCGGCGAGGGCGCGCAGGTCGGCGGTGTGCTGGGCGCGCCGGGCGGCGGTCCCGCCCGGCTGCCTGCCCCGGGTGCGGGTGGCCAGGCCGCTGGGCTCGCGGAAGCCGAGGATCAGCCGGGAGCCGCGGGCCGCCAGCGGGTCCAGCACCCCCGCCAGCAGCCGCTCCGGGTCGTGGGCGAGGTCGACGCCGTCCACCGCGAGGGTCATGGGCGGGGTCTCCAGCCGCACCTGCCGCACCGGGTCGTCGCCGACCCCGGCCCCGGTGCGGCCCAGGACGCGGGTCGCCACCTCCACGGCGGTCCGACCGGTGGCGTCCACGGCCAGGTCGATGCTGTCCAGCGGGGGAGCGCCCGGTCGGCCCGGGTGCGATTCCCGGCTCGACCCCACCACGGCCCGGCGCAGCGCGTCGACCTCGGCGCCGACGAGGACCAGCACGCTGCCGCCCGGCTTGTGCGCCAGCCAGTGGTTGAGGTCCACCCGGTCGCCGCCGTCGGCCGGGCCGCTGGTGAAGGAGGCGTCGACCGGGGGCTCGGACTCGACCCAGCGCTTCGCCCCCGGCAGGTGGCGGCCGATGGTCTCCACCGGGATCATCCAGGCCAGCCCGGACTCGCCGGTGTGCCTGCCCACCACGATGCCCAGCACGTCACCGTGCTCGTCGTCGAACACCGCCGCCCCGCTGAACCCCGCGGTGATCCGCCGGTCGCCGAGGGCGTCGAGCTGCACCCACTCCGCCCCCGGCCCGGCCGCGCCCGCCAACCGCGCCGACGCCCACACCCCGTGCTCGGTGCCGCGCGGGAAGCCGAACGCGCACACGGTCCGCCCGCGGTACGGCGCTATCCACCGCAGCACCGCCCCGCCTGCTTCCCGGACCGTCCGGTCCAGCGGCAGCAGGGCGACGTCGCCGCGCTCGTCGGGTTGCGGCGGCACGGTCCAGCCGGGCGCCACCCGCGCCCGCACCGACACCCCGGCGATCGGCAGCTCCACCACCACCGCGTCGACCCCCTCGACAACGTGTGCGCAGGTCAGCAGGTGTGTGCCGCCCAGGACGACCCCGGCCCCGAGCACCTGCCCGGTGTCGTCGCGGACCCGCGCGCACCAGGGTTCGTCACCCGCGTCCGCGCTCGGCATGCCGTGACCATAGTCACCCCCGTACGGTCCACGGACCCACTCGGAGCCGCGTCGCCCGATCGGATTAGTCGGGTTCGCGTCCCGGTGCCGATCCGGTCCACAGTGGATGAACAGGTGCGGGTGGGGTCCCGGCGCCCGGCGTCACCCTGGCAGGACCCGGGTGAGGAAGTCGTCCGCCAGGTCGGCGATGAGGGTGGTCGGGCGGTCTCGGCCGAGGGTGCCCACCAGGGTGGGGAACGGGGGCAGGTACAGCGGGGCGTCGGTGAAGGTCAGGTGGGTCGAGCCGGGGACCTCGATCCGGGTGCCGTCGGAGCTGAGGGACAGCGTCCTGGTCATCGCGGTGCCGAACTCGTCGTTCGGGTCTGTCGGGTGGTGCGCGATCAGGACCGGGGGGTACCTAGTTTCGCCCGCGGAGTAGGGGTATCCGTCCAGGTCGATCACGGCCTTGAACCTGGTGTCCCGGCCCGCCGCCATCAGCGCCGCCCCGCCGCCGAGCGAGTGGCCGGTGACGGCGGTCCGGTCGAGGGCGAGCCGACCGGCCAGGACCGGGTCGGCGACGTCGAGGTCCTCCAGTTCGTCCATGGCGAATCGCAGGTCGATGGCGCGGGTTTCGGCGCACCGCTGCGCTGTCGCCCGGTCGGCCTCGTCGTCGCCGGTGGCGGCGACCGCCGTGTGCACCGCTCGGCCGTCCGCCAGCACCACCACGGCGGAGTCGAGGGGGTGGTCCATGCCGATGACGACGTATCCGCGTGATGCGAGTTCTTCTGCCCAGGCGGTGTTCTGCGTGCGGACCCCGCCCAGGCCCGGGGAGAACAGCACCAGGGGGAACCGGCCGCGCGCGGCGGGGGCGTCCGGTGTGGACGCGGTGGTGGCCCGGGGCAGTCCGTCGAGGAGGAAACCGGGCAGGTCGAACAGGGCCGCCAGCCCGTCGGCCACCACTGTGGACTCGGCGGTGGTGGCCCCGAGGTACGGCGAACGCGCCCCGGTGGCCGCCGCCGCCGGATACCAGAATTGGGCCACGACCACGCGGGCGGCGCCGTCCGGGTCGGTGCGGGTGCGGTCGGTCCACTGCCGGGTGGTCGTGCCCACGGCGTACTGGCCCGTCGGGGTGGGGAACTCCGGGACCGGCAGCGCCCAGGACGCCGCCGGACCGAGTGCCGCCACGAACACCACCGCGGCCGTCCCCGCCGCCGCGATCCACGTGCGCACCCGCCGTCCGCGAACCGCGCCCACCAGCAGGGGTGTCGTCAGGACCATCGCGGCCAGCACCGGCACCATCTGCCACCGGACGCCGTGGACCAGCAGGACCACGACCGCGACCAGACCCGATCCCGCTGCCCAGAGCGCCACCGGCCCGCGCACGCGTTCCGGTGACCAACGCGAGGACAGCATCACCAGGGCGCACCCGATGACCACGAGTTCAACCGGGTCCAGGCCCAGCAATCCGTTCATGCGGCAAGCCTGCTCGACCCCGCGCCCCGCCCGCGTCACCCCCAGGACGTGGTGCCGCGTACGACCACAGGATGATCGCGGCCCGGTCGGTTGGGGTCCCGGGTCACCGGGCGCCGGGACGGTAATCAGAGGTTTTTCCGCAGCACGTCCCAGTCGGAGGCGCACAACCCGCAGTCGGTGCCCACGAACTGGGCCCTGCTGGTGAGGTCGCCCTTGAGCTGCCACTTGAGCCAGTGGCCGCCGACGCGGCCGAACTCGCCGCCGTTGGGCTCGGAGAAGGTGCCGAAGTGGCCGACGTCCAGGTTGCCCATGAAGGCGGGCAGGCCCGCGGGCAGGCGCCGCCAGTCGTCCATCGCGTTGGGGTGGGCGATGTCGCTCGGGCCGCCGATGAAGTAGGCGATCGGGGCGTGCAGGCGTTGCAGCAGCCCGTTCTGGGCGTCGTCGAGCAGGCCGCTGTTCCACAGGACCGTGGTGGTGATCCGCGGGTCGTCGGCCACCTCGTAGGTCTCGATGCCACCGCAGGACTGGCCCATGACGGCGACCTTGGTGGTGTCGATCCTGCCGTAGTACTTGCTGGTCCGGCGGGAGTTCTCCGCCACCGCCCAGTCGATGGATTCGGTGAGCATGTCGGAGTCGGTCGAGCCGGAGCCGCCGGGCCTGCCGTTGGCGATCACCAGGAAGCCGTGCGAGGCCCACTCGGTGAGGATGTTCTCGAACCAGGTGCCGTCCGCCCGGCAGGCCCCGTTTCCCCACGCCACGATCGGCAGCTTGACGCCGGTGGGCAGGGTGTTGGGGCGGTAGATGGTGTGGTTGGTCAACCGCAGGGTGGTCTCGTACCCGGCGGGGTGGGGGCCCGAGCCGCCGAGGGCGCCCGGTGGCGCCGGTGCCGCGGTCGCGGCCCCGGGGAACAGCGTGCCTGCCAGGACGAGGATGCCGAGGAGCGCACTTCGCAAGCGCATGGTTTCTCCGTTGTTCCGACGGGAAGCGGACGAAGACGAGGTGCCCGGAACGGTATCCTAACGCTTGTGATGTTTTCTAGTGCCGAGGTCTCGCGGGCGCGAGAACTCCCCGCCAGGGGTGAAAGGCGGCTGGGTGCGGGGCGCGGCGATCACACGGATGGGGCACTGCGGAATCAAGCGCAACGGACGCGCGGAAACGGGAACGCCCGCGGCGATCCGATCAGCTCGTCAGGCCGGTGATTCGGTACTGCATCACCCGGTAGTTCTGCGCGTCGTACCACTGGCTCACGGTGATGTGGAAATCGGCGAAGGTGGAGCCGGGGACGATGAAACCGCCGTAGGGGTGGGCGACCGCGGTGCCGGTTTCCTTGCCGGGGGCGGTGGCGGTGATCATCGTCTGCTCGGGGGTGGTGTGGAGGTTCGACGTGGGCAGGGCGAAGACCTGGGCCCTGATCGACACCGGGTCCAGGTTGAGCCACGTCAGCGCGTACTTGCCGCCCATGGCGCGGAAGCAGATCTCGCCCCACTCGCGTTGCCTGGCAACGGTTGTGGGCGGGTTTCCCCAGCGCCACGCGCCGTCGGCGAAGCCCCACGGCTCGTACGCGGCCGGTTCGCCGACGCGGGCGTGCGGGACCCGGTGCAGCAGCAGGCCCGAGCTGGTGTCGCGGTTGAACGCGGTGGACAGCACGTAGCAGTAGCCGTCCTGCGCCACCGCGTAGGTCTTCTGCTGGAACTGGCCCGCGTGCTGGTTCCCCGGCCACTTGCACAGGTACTCCCAGGTGTTGCCGTTGTCCCGGGAGCGCCAGAGGTCGCTGTGCTCGGTCTGGTGGATCACCCCGCGCATCAGGTGCAGGTACATGGTGTCGCCGATGGTGAACGCGTCCGAGGGGATCGCCGTGCTGTTGCCGCCGGGGAGGGGGAGGTGGTCCTCCGGCACGAGTTGCTCGGCGTGCGCGCCGCCGACGCTCCCGGTGACCAGCAGGGCGTCGGGCGCGCCGTCCGGGCAGCGCAGGGCGATCGGCGCGCGCCAGTCGGCGGCGCCCACGCCGCTGCCCGTGAAGGAGTCGCCGCACACCAGCAGGACCGAGCCGTCCGGGCAGCGCACCGGGATGCCCAGGTCGGTCCACGGCGCGGCGAAGGCCCCGGTCTCCTCGGGGCCGGTCAGGTCGCGCACCTTCCGGCCGCCGACCGCCGCGGGGGCGTCCGGCGGTGTCACCTCGTCGGTGCCCGGCACCGGGGCCACCCCGGAGGCCCCGGCGGTACCCGGCAGCGCCACCGCCCCGGCCGCCGCGAGCGCGCCGCCCACCCCGATCCGCAACGCCGACCGCCTGCTGACCTGCCGCACTACCGCCTCCTTGGCCCTGTTCCCCCGACCTCCGGAGTGCGGTGCGCACGCCCGCAACCGCTGACCCGGTGCCCGAGGTGACCAATTTTTCCCAGTTGTGGCCGCTGTGTGCCAGCCATGTCACCCGGTCTCGCCGAACGGGCACGATTTCCCCGTACCGCCCCGAACCCGGCGAGGACCACACCATGCTGCGACCGCTCACCGCTGTCCTCACGGCACTGCTCGGCACCGCCCTCGCCGCCGCTCCCGCGGCGGCGGCCCCGGCGATCCCCGGCCCGCTCGGCACCGGCTTCCTGCCCGCCGCCTGCGGCGTCCCCGCGAACCGCGACGTCGCCGTCACCCGCAAGGTCTACGAGGTCGGCCAACGCCGCGGCGTCTCGGCGAAGGTCATGCTCGCCGGGTTCGAGGCGGGGTGGGTCGAGTCGCACATGAACAACCTCGGCTGCGGCGACCGCGACTCCCTGGGGGTGTTCCAGCAGCGGCCGTCGCAGGGCTGGGGCAGCGCGGGGCAGATCCTCGACGTGGGCTACGCGGCGAACAAGTTCTTCGAGGTGGCCCAGCAGTTGGAGCCCGCGTACCTCGGCAGCACCGCCGGGCAACTCGCCCAGGCGGTGCAGCGCTCGGCGTTCCCGGAGCGCTACGACCAGGCCCAGGGCATCGCCACCGCCCAGCGCGACGAGGCGTTCGCCCCCTACGGCCTGATCGGGGACAAGTACGCCGCCCTCGGCGGGGCGGGCGGGGTGCTGGGGCCGCCGATCCGGGCCGAGGCCGACGCCCGGCTCGGCGGCCGGTTCACCCAGTTCCGCAACGGCATGATCATCTGGCACCCCGGCGCCCCGCCCCGGGCGGTGCACGGGGTGATCCTGGAGCGCTACTGGGCCACCGACTCCGAGGTGCGCTGGGGCTTCCCGACGATGGACGAGCTGCCCGCCGCCGCGAGCCCGGTCGGCACCCGGGGCCGGTACCAGTACTTCGAGAAGGGCCTGTTCCTGTGGTCGCCCGCCACGGGCGCCAAGGCCGTCCACGGCGCGATCCTGGGGGCGTTCGAGGCGGGCGGCCGGGAGCGGGCCCTCGGCTACCCGGTGACCGAGGAGGTCGCGCGCCCCGGCGGCGGCTTCGACCAGACCTTCGAGTCCGCGGTGGTCCACTGGACCCCGGCCGCGGGCACCTGGATCACCCCGAGGTAGCGGCCAGCAGCCAGTCCAGCGCGGCCGGGTACTCGCGGAGCACGGACACGTGCCCGTCGTCCGGCTGCGACCACGCGGTGGCCCTGGGCAGCAGCCCGGCCAGGTGGTCGGCGTGCGCGGGCGGCACCACGCGGTCCCGCCCGCCCTGCACCAGCAGGACCGGTGCGGTGATCGCGGTCAGGTCGAAACCCCACGGGTGGGCGAAGGCGACGTCGTCGTCCACCAGCCCGTCGGGGCCCGCCGCACCCGCGCGCTGGGCGTCCGCGCCGAGGGCCGACCACGGCCCGGCCAGCAGTTCGTGGTCGGCCGGGATGAAGCTTTCCGGGTCGAACTGCTCGGTTTCGGCGAACCGCGCCCTGGCCGCCGTCCCCTCGACGGCCGCGCGCAACCCGCCGGGCGCGACCATGCCCGCGAACCAGTCGAACCCCGCGTCGCGGGGCGCGATCCCGGCCAGGCACACGGCGCCGGGCACCCGGTCGGGCAGCAGCGCCGCGCACGCCAACGCGTGCGGACCCCCGCCCGAGGCCCCCACCACGGCGAACTCCCGCACCCCGAACGCGTCCGCCACCGCGGCCGAGTCGCCCGCCGCCGACGCCACGTCCCGCCCCGCCACCCGGTCCGAGCCCCCGTACCCGGGGCGCCCGTAGGACAGCACCCGGATGCCCCGCTCCGCCGCCGCGGCCAGCACCGGCTCCAGCAGCGCCCCGGTCTGCGGCGACCCGTGGTGCCACATCACCACCGGGCCGCTCCCGCCTGCGGGACCGCTGTCGTGCGCGCGGACGACCCGTCCGCTCCCCACCCGCACCGCTCGCGATTCGATCACCCGGTCACGCTACCGACACCCACCGACAGAATCGCCGCCCATCTATAACCATGGTGTATACACATGGCGTGTAGTGGGCGCGGGAGGCGCTCGCGCCCGACGATCGACGGGGTGGACATGCCGGACATCGATGACCTGCTGAGCACGGTGTGGATGCTGTTGGACCGACCGCTCGTGGCGGTGGGCCTGGTGGCCGGGTGCGTGCTGCTCGGCGCGGGCGCGCTGCTGGGCGCCCGGCGGTACGGGTGGCGGCCGGTCCCGGCGCTGCTCGCGGGCCTCGGCGCCGCGCTGGTCCTCGCGGTCACCCTGTCCCGCAACCGCCCCGACTTCGCCTCCATGCCCGGTGTGGTGTCCTACGGGGAACCGTTCTGCATCCTCGACGGCGTGTCCCTCACCGGCGGTTACGAACTGCTCAACGTGCTGTTGTTCATGCCGTTCGCCTTCTTCGCGGTGATCGCCACCCACCGCCCGCTGTCGGTGTCGGTGGTGTCGGTGGTGTCCAGCGCCGGGATCGAACTCGCCCAGACCCTTACCGGCCAGGGGGTGTGCGAGACCCAGGACTTCCTGCACAACGCCATCGGCATCGTCGCGGCGGCCGTGCTGGGGGCCGCCGTGAACACCCTCGTCGGCAGCGACCGGCAGGTCGACCGGGAACCGGTGCGGCACGGGTGAGCGCCGGGACGGATGTGGGGCCCGTCCCGGCTGCCCGTTCACGTCCGGTCAGGCGGGGCGCAGCGCGCTGCCCACCGGTGCGGTGTGCGCCCGGCGGCGCAGGGAGCTGTCCGCGAGGGCGGGCGGGCTGTAGTAGCTGTCGGCCCGGTTGAGGTCGGTGCCCGGCGGCACGATCTCGTCGATCCGGTCCAGCACGTCCGCGGGGAGGACCGTGTCCGCCCCGGTCAGCAGGCTCTCCAGTTGCCCCATCGTGCGCGGGCCGGTGATCACCGCGGTGACCGCGGGGTGCGCCAGCACGAACCCGACCGCCAGGTGCGGCAGCGGCAGGCCCGCCTCGGCGGCCAGCTCCGCCAGCTCACCCACCGCCGCCAGCTTGCGGGCGTTCCCCGGCAGCGACGGGTCGAACTTGTGCGCCTCCGTCGTCGCCCGCCCGCCGGTCACGTCCTCGGCCCGGGTGTAGCGGCCCGACAGCCAGCCAGCCGACAGCGGCCCCCAGGTCAGCACGCCCATGCCGTACTTCTGCGCGGTGGGCAGCACGGCCGCCTCGACGCCGCGGGCGAGGATCGAGTACGGCGGCTGCTCGGTGCGGAACCGCACGTGCCCGCGCCGCTCGGCGACCCACTGCGCCTCGACGATCTGCTCCGCCGGGAAGGTGGAGCTGCCGATGGCGCGCACCTTGCCCGCGCGGACCAGGTCGCTGAGCACCCCCAGCGTCTCGTCGATGTCGGTGTTCGGGTCGGGGCGGTGGACCTGGTAGAGGTCGACGTGGTCGGTGCCGAGGCGGCGGAGGCTGTTCTCCAGCTCCCGCACCAGCCAGCGCCGGGAGTTGCCGCCGTGGTTGGCGTCCGGCCCCATCGAGCCGTGCCCCTTGGTGGCGAGCACCACGTCGTCGCGGCGGCCCTTGAGCGCCTTGCCGACGATCTCCTCGGACTCGCCGTCGGAGTAGATGTCGGCGGTGTCGACGAAGTTGATGCCCGCCTCCAGCGCGCGGTGGATGATCCGCACGCCCTCGTCGTGGTCGGTGTTGCCGATGGCGCCGAACATCATGGCGCCGAGCGCGTACTGGCTCACCGAGATGCCGGTGCCGCCGAGAATCCTGCGCTTCATGGGTGGTGCCCTCCAACTGCCGGTTGCTTCCCCACCACCCTGCGCCCGGCCGCGCGGGCGCACCAGGCACGGTTCAACCTGGGCCTGGCAGAACCACCCGGGACAATGGGCGCCATGGGTCACGTCGAGAACGAGGTCACGCCGTTCCTCAAGTCGCGCCGGGCGGCGCTCGACCCGGCCGCCCTCGGCCTGCCCGACGGCCTGGTCCGCAGGCGCGTGCGCGGCCTGCGCCGCGAGGAGGTCGCCGCCCGCGCGGGCATCAGCGTGGACTACTACACCCGCATCGAGCAGGGTCGTGCCCCGGCGATCTCCGAGGCCGTGCTCGACGCCGTGGCCCGCGCCCTGTGCCTGACCGACACCGAGCACACCTACCTGCGCAACATCACCCACCCGGGGCGCCGCGCGGCCATCGGGGCGTGCGGGTCGGTCGACCTGCCCCCGGTCCGCCCGCAGCTTCGGGAACTGCTCGACGCGCTGGCCGACCACGTCCCCGCGGTGGTCTACGGCCCCGGCACCGACCTGCTGGCCTGGAACCGCCTGGCGGCCCGGCTGGCCTTCGACTACGACGCCCTGCCCCCGGCCGACCGCAACGCCGCCCTGATGCTGTTCCGCCACCCCGACGCCAGGGACTTCTTCCCCGACTGGGAGCAGGCGGCGGCGAGCACCGTGTCCGGGCTGCGCGCCGAACTCGGCAGCCTGCCCGAGCACGGCCGGGTCAACCAGGTGGTGTGGGGCCTGCGCGAGTCCAGCCCGGACTTCCGCCGCCTCTGGGACGCCCAGGACGTCGTCGACGGCCCGCACGGGGTCAAGCGCATCAACAACCCGGAGGTCGGCGAGCTGCTGCTGACCTTCGGGGCGTTCAACGTCCCCGCCGAACCCGGCGTGCGGCTGTGCACCTACACCGCGCCCAAGGGCTCGCCGACCGAGGAGCGCCTGCGGCTGCTCGCCACCGGCCTGAGCGCGGGCGCGGTGTGATCCGTTCCGCCGCTCCGCCCGATCCGGAATAACCCGGGCGACCGCGGTCGCTGTCCTGTGGGGTCACCAACTCCACAGCGAAGGGTCCGCATGGAACAGGCAGCTCTGCACCCGTCCCCACCCGAGCAGTTGGCAGAGTCGCCAACCGGTGCCGCGCGCGTGCGCGTCATCTTCGTGCTGGGCGCGCTGATCGCGCTCGGCCCCCTCACCATCGACATGTACCTCCCCGCGCTGCCCGCCCTCGGCGAGGACCTGTCCGCGTCGTCGTCGGCGGTGCAGCTCACCCTGACCGGCACCCTGCTCGGCCTCGGCCTCGGGCAGTTGGTCATCGGCCCGCTCTCCGACGCCTTCGGCAGGCGGCTGCCGCTGATCATCGGCACCGCCGTGCACGTGCTGGCGTCGCTGCTGTGCCTGGTCGCGCCGAACGTCGTCGTGCTCGGCCTGCTGCGCACCCTGCAGGGCGTGGGCGCCGCGGCGGCCGCCGTCGTGGCGCTGGCCGTGGTGCGCGACCTGTTCACCGGGCGCGCGGCGGCCACCATGATGTCGCGGCTGATGCTGGTCATGGGCGCCGCGCCCATCCTGGCCCCGTCGCTGGGCGCGGCGATCCTGCTGACCGGCTCGTGGCGCGGGGTGTTCGCCGCGCTGGCCGTGCTGGGCTTCGCGCTGATGCTGGTGGCGATGTTCGCGCTCAAGGAGACCCTGCCCCCGGAGCGCCGCCGCACCGGCTCGTTCGGCCCGGTCCTGCGCACCTACCGCTCGCTGGTGACCGACCGGCAGTTCGTGGTGCTGGCCCTGGTCGCCGCCCTGGGCATGTCCGCGCTGTTCTCCTACGTGTCGGGCTCCTCGTTCGTCCTCCAGGGCACCTTCGGCCTCGACCAGCAGCAGTTCGGCCTGGTCTTCGCCATCGGCGCGGTCGCCTTGATCGGGGCGTCGCAGGTCAACGTGGTGCTGCTGAACCGGTGGTCGGCCGAGCGCATCGTGCTGTGGGCGCTGGCCGCCGCCACCGCCTTCGGCGCGGTCCTGGTCGCCGTCGCCGCGACCGGCCTCGGTGGGCTGATCGGCTTCCTGGTCCCGCTGCTGCTCCTGCTCGGCGCGGTCGGCTTCGTCCTGCCCAACGCCCCCGCCCTGGCCCTGTCCCGCCACGGCGAGGCCGCGGGCACGGCGGCGGCGCTGCTCGGCGCCACCCAGTTCGGCCTCGGCGCGCTGATCGCCCCACTGGTCGGCGTCCTGGGCAACGACGCGCCTGCCATGGCGCTGACCATGACCGCGGGCGTCCTGATCGCCTGGGCCGCCCTCGCCGCGACCCGCGTGCGCACCCGCCGCGCGGAGGTGGCGGTGGCCTGACCTCCCGGCCCCGGCTGGTACCACCCGCGTCACCCTTGACCAGGGGGACGCGGGTGGTTCCGCGTTCTGCGGGACTCGGCTCACGGGTGGAGCCGAGTGGGTGTGACGCACACCACTTCGATCGGAGAACCGTTCCGGCTCGGTGGTCGTCTTGCCGGTTGTGGACGAGGAACAGTTGGTGCGGGCGGTCGCCAGGGGTGACCGCGCGGCCTTCGAGGACCTCTACCGGCGGACGGCGCCGTGGTTGACCGTGCGGTTGCGCAGGCGGTGCTCGGACGACCAGGTCGTGGCCGAGGTCGTGCAGGAGACCTACCTGGCGGTGTGGCGGGCGGCCGGGTCGTTCGCCGGGTCCGCCGTGGACGGCACGGCGGTCGGGTGGCTGTGGACGATCGCGGCCCGCAGGCTCGTCGACGCGTTCCGGCGGCGGGCGCGGCAGGAGAGGCCGCTGCCACCCGCCGAGCCGGTGCCCGCCGCCGAGGACGAGGTCCTCGCGGGCACCTTCGACGACGCGGTGGGCGGGGCGCTGCGCGACCTGGCGCCGGACCTGCGCCAGGTGTTGCAGGCGATGGTCCTCGACGGGCTGACCGTCCGGGAGACCGCCGTCCTGCTGGGTGTCCCCGAGGGCACCGTCAAGACCCGCGCCCGGCGGGCCCGGATCGCCCTGCGGGAGGCACTGTCATGACCGAACACGCCCCGGCCGACCTGATCAGCCGCTACGCCACCGGCGCCACCCTGCCCGCCGACCGCCTGTGGGCCCTCGAAGCCCACCTGGAGACCTGCGGCACCTGCCGCCTCCGCCTGGCCGACGCGGCACCGCCGCCGGTGACCGCGCTGACCGAGTCCGTGTGGGCCACCCTCGACCCGGTCACCCGCGACCCGGCAGCCGTTCCCCGGGCGCCGGGCGCCTGGGAGGAGGCTGACGGCGAGAAGGCTGCTCGGGGGGCGGCTTCCGGAGAACAGGTGGCCGGGGGAGTGGCGTGGCGCAGGCGCGTTGTCGTGCGGCGTCGGTTCTCGCGGTGGGCGGTGCCGTCGTTGGTGCCGTGGCTGGCGATGGCGGTGTTCGTGGTGTCGGGGGCGCTGCTGCTGGACCTGATCGCGCCCGGGGACTCCGCGCCGTCGTTGCTGCTGCTCGTCGCGCCGGTGGTGCCGGTGCTGGGGGTGGCTGGGGCGTGGTCGCGGTACCTGGACCCCGCGCACGACCTGGTGGCCTCGACCGCCCGGGCGGGGTTGGAAATGGTGCTGCGGCGGACGTTCGCGGTGTTGCTGGCGGTGTTGCCCGCGCTGTTCGCCGGGGGTCGGGTGACCGGGGCGTCGCCCGCGTACTGGTTGCTGCCGAGTCTGGCCGTCACCGCCGTGGCGCTCGCGCTGGGGAGCGTGATCGGCGTGCGCCTGGCCGCGCGGGTGACCGTGGGGCTGTGGGTGGTGCTCGTGATCGGGCCCGCCGTCGTGCTCGGGGGCGTGCCGGTCGTCCTCGGGGTGTGGGTGGTGTGGGCGGCGGCGCTGGTGGGGGGCGTTGCCGTGGTGGCTCTGCGTTCCGCGCGTTTCGCGCAGCTCTAGGACTTCCGGATGGAGGAGGACATCGTGCGAGCGGTACCGGCGGCGGAGGTCGCCCCGACGAAGTACGCCTGGCAGGTGCGGGCGGAGGGCCTGCGGGTGCGGGCGGGCAGGCGGGTGGCGGTCGACGGCGTGGACCTGCGGCTCGGGTGCGGTGTGCACGGGCTGCTCGGACCCAACGGCGCGGGCAAGACCACGCTGATCCGTTGCCTGGCCAGCGTCCTGCGGCCCGTGGGCGGTGAGGTGGAGGTGCTGGGGGAGCCGCTGACCGGGCGGGGTGACCTGCGGGCGGTGCGGCGGCGCCTCGGGTACCTGCCGCAGGACTTCGGCCACTACAAGCGGTTCACGGTGCGGGAGTTCGTCGAGTACATGGCCTGGCTCAAGGAGGTGCCCGGCCGGGAGGTCGCGGGTGCCGTGCAGCGCGCGGTGGAACGCGTGGGGCTCGCCGACCGCGCCGATGACCGCCTCAGGTCGCTCTCCGGGGGCATGGTCCGTCGCGCGGGCATCGCCCAGGCGATCGTCAACGACCCCGAGCTGCTGCTGCTCGACGAACCCACGGCGGGCCTGGACCCCGGGCAGCGGGTGCGGTTCCGCGAACTCCTGCACGAGCTGGGCACCGACACCTGCGTGGTCGTCTCCACCCACCTGGTCGAGGACGTCGCCGCCGCCTGCTCCGACGTGGTGCTCGTCGCCGCGGGCAGGGTGGTGTTCCAGGGGACCCCGGCCGAACTCGCCGCCGAGGGCGGTCCGGACGACGTCGGCGACAGCCCGATCGAGCGTGGCTACTCGGCGCTGCTCGGGGGTGCCTGGTGAGGGTCCTCGGCATCGAACTGCGCCGGTCTGCGGCGCCCGTGCTCGGCGGGTTGGTCGTCGTCCTCCTGCTGGGGCTGCTGTTCTGGTTGCCCCCGGCGGGCAAGGGCAGCACCGCGTGGACCCGGCAGTGGTGGTCCATGGCCGAGTGGGTCCGCTACGCGCTGGTTTTCGCCTGGCCGCTGACGGTGGGGGCCGGGGCGGTGCAGGGGTTGCGGGACCGGCGGTCCGGCGTCGAGGAGCTGTTCGCGTCCACGCCGAGGCCGCGGGCGCAGCGGGCGGCCCGCACCCTGGCCGCGTTGGCGGTCGCGCTGCTGGTGGCCTACCTGGTCGTGGTGGTCGTCGGTGGGGTCCAGGTCGCGGCGAAGACGGGTCACCTGGGCCTGGGGTGGGTGCCGGTGGCGCTGGTCGGCCTGCTGTCGCTGGTCGCCGCCGCGTGGCTGGGGATGGGGGTGGGCCGGTTGCTGCCGTCGCCGCTGACCCCGCCGTTGCTGGCGGTGGGTGCGATGGCGTTGATGGTCGTCGCGGAGGCGGCGGGGGACGAGGGGTACCCGTTCGTCCTGTTGCGACCCTCGGCGACGCGCCCCGGGAGCGTGTTCGCGCACACCGCCGGGTCGGTGAGCGCGGGGCAGGCGCTGTGGTTCGGCGGGATGGCGGTGGCGGGGGTCCTGCTGTTCGCCCTGCGCCGGTGGTGGTCGGGTGTGCTGCCGCTGCTCGCCGGAGCCGCCCTGGCCCTCCCACTGCTCCCCACGACCTCGGCCGAGGCGACCGCCGCCGACCCGGCAGCCGCCGAACTCGCGTGCGCCGACGGGCTGTGCCTCACCCGGGCGCACGAACGCGAACGCGCCGCCCTCGCCGGTCCGGCCCGCGAAGCCCTGGCCCTGCTGTCGAAACTCCCCGCACCACCGACGGAGGTCCGCGAACTCCCCAATCCGGTCCGCCCAGAACCCCGGGGCCCGGAACCCACCGACACGGTCTGGCTCGACCTCGACGACCTCGTGTACTTCCGCTCCACCCCACTGCCCGCGACGCGCATCACCGAACTCCTCGTCGAGGGCGCGGGCACCCGGGAGTGCAACGCCCGTGACAGTTCCCCGCACCGGGAGGTCGTCGCCCGCGCGGTGACCACCGCCTGGCTGACCGGCCACCTGACCCCGTTGCGCAACTACCTGGGCGAGGAAGACCCGGAGCTGAACCCTTTGGCGCAACAGGCGTTGACCACCCTGAACGCCCGCCCCGCAGCCGACCAGCGCGCCCACGTCGAAGCCGCCCGCCAATCCCTCGCCGCCTGCACCGGCACCGCGTGGACGGCCCTCACCGGGGAACCCGCGTGACCCGCCCGCACCCGGCGGCGGTCGCCTGTGGCGTTGTTCCCGGGGAGCCGGTGTGAGCCGTTGGCCGCTGCTGTACGCCCGTTCCCGCCGCGTCCCCGCCACGGCCGTCGCGGCGGTGCTCGGCACGGTCCCCATCGGTCTGCTCGCCGAGGACGCGGCCGATCCCCGCCCCGCCGCCCTGGCCGCCGCGATCGGCGCCGCCGCCCTCGCCACCAGCCTCGGCAGCGCCGACCCGGCACTGGACCGCACCGCCGCCTTCGCCTGGCCACCCCGCCGGGCGGCCCACCTGCTGCTTGGCGCGGCGCTCCTCGTCGGGCTGCTCCTCCTCGCGGCTCCCCCCGCCGCCGCCGGGGTCCTGCTGCGCGACGTCGTGGGCCTGACCGGGTTGGCCGCGCTCGGCGCCACCGCCTTCGGCGCCGCCACCGCCTGGTCCCTCCCGGTCACCTGGGCGGCGCTCACGCTGGTGGTTCCCCCGGCCGACGGCGTCGGCGCGGTGCTGACCTGGCCCGCCCAACCGGAGACCAGCACCGCCGCGACCGCCACCGCTGTCACCCTCGGCTGCGTGGGGTTGCTGGTCCACAGCGCCTTCGGCTGCCGCCGCTGACCGGCGGTCCGCGCGGTCGGTTCCAGGCCAGGACGGCCCGGCCACGAGCCCGCACGGTGGTGGCCGGGCGCGCCCCCGTGGGCGTCGGGAGTGGGACGACCCCGGACGTCACGCACCTGTTCCGCGAGCACTGGGGTGGGCCGGGGGAGCGGCCCCGGCCGCCGCCACGCGCTCGCGCAGTTGGCGCCTGCCCGCGACGCCCAGTTTCGAGTAGATGTTGTGGAGGTGGTACTCCACCGTCTTGGTGGTGATGTAGAGCTGGGCCGCCACCTCGCGGTTGGTGTGGTCGAGTGAGACCAGGTGCGCGATCTGGCCCTCGCGGCGGGAGAGACCGGCCAGTGGGGACGCGGCGGGTTCCCGGTCCCCGCCCAGGTGGCGGCGGACGCGGTGTTCGAACGGTGTGGCGCGCAGGGCCGTGAACCGGTTCAGGGCGCTGCGCAGGAAGGGGGCGGCGGCGGTGGTGGCGCCTTCCCCGGCGAGCCTGGTGCCCAGGTCGGCTTCCAGCAGCGCTTGGGCGAACGAGTGCGGGTGCGCTCGCCGGGCCAGTTCCGCCACGCGGGCCTTCGTTCCCGTGGGCACCCGCTCCGGGGTCAGCGCCAGTTCGAAGCGGAGCAGGGTCGGCCGGAGGTACTCGGTGGCGTGGGTGCGCAGGGCGGCGAGGTGTTCGGCCGCCTCGTCCCGCCTGCCGGTGCCCAGCAGGGCTTCCACGAGCAGCGGGCGCCACCACAGGTGCCACCAGACGTGCGTGCCGTCGGGGTCGTCCCCCGTGAGGGGGTGCAGGGCGGTGAGCATCTCGGCGGGCAGGCCGCGGGCCTGGTGGAGGGTGGCGGCGGCGATGGCGGCGTACTTGCGGTCCTGCGGGCCCGCGGCCCGTTCCGCGCTGCCGCGGGCGGCCTTGACGTGCGCGGTGGCGGTGGCCCAGTCGCCGCGGCCCGCCGGGACCAGGGTGGCCACCATGTGCCGGAGGGCGCGGTGGTGCGGTTGTTCGTCGTCGTCGGCGAGGGAGAGGGCCTGGTGGACCAGGACCGACGCGCGGTCCCACTCGCCGCGGGCGTAGTGCAGGGCCGCCAGGTACGAGTGGGGTGTGGTGCCGGACATGAGGTGGCAGCCCGCGCCGTGGTGGCGGATGGTCGTGGTGAGGTCGTGCTCGGCTGCGGTGAAGCGGCCGAGCATGGTGCGGATCGCGCCCCGGCAGGCCAGCGAGTCCAGCCGGTCCGGCGGCACCTCGGCCGGGTCGGCGGGCAGGTCGTCCAATTCGGACAGTCCGCCCGCCATGCCGTCCACCCGGCACCGGGCCACGGCCAGCAGCACGGTGGTGAAGTCGGCCAGCCGCACCGGCAGCCCGCCCAGCCGCAGCGCGTGCCGGGTGTGCTCAAGGGCCTCGCGCCCCCGCCCGGACCAGACCTGCGCGCCGGACAGGCCCGCCGCGGCGACGGCCTCCACCCAGTCCCCGCTGCCGCGCGAGCGGTCGAGCGCGGCCGAGAAGTGCCTGCGCGCCGCCAGCCAGTCGCCGGTGCCGAACAGCGCGATCAGGCCTGCGGTCAACGAGCGCAGCGCGGACTCCGCGCAGCGCTCGACCTCCGGCAGCAGCGCCCGCGCCGCCGCGCGGTCGGGGCCGCAGGCGGCGTGCACGCCCGAGAGCAGCAGGCGGCGCTCGTGGTCGGCGCGGACGGTGCACAGGTCGGCCGCCCACCGCGAGTACCGCGCGGCCAGCAGGTGGTGGCCTCGGTCCGCCGCGCGCGCGGCGGCGTCGTCGAGGTCCGCCGCCAGGTCGGGGTCGGCGCCGGTCGCGGCCGCGACCCGGTGCGCCCAGTGGCTCGCGGCGTCGGTGACCTCGGCGGCGCGGCCGTGCAGCCGCGCCCGCCGGTCCGGGGCGATCGCGGCGTAGACGGCGTCGCGGTACACCTGGTGCCGGAACCGCAGGCGGCCGGTGGGTCCCCGCCCGGCCGCGCACACCAGTCCCGCCGCGACGGCGGGCGCGACCGCGGTGGTGGCGTCCGGCACGCCCGCGACGTGCGCTGCCCGCGCCGGTGCCGCGGCCTCGTCCAGCACGGCCAGCCCCTCGACCACGGCGACGGTGGCCGCGGGCAGCCGGTCCACCGCGGACCGGGTGGCGGCGACGAGCGGGCGCGGGACCGGCAGCGGCACCCGGTCGTCGGCGAGCAGGTCGTGCGGCACCTCGCGCAGCAGGGTGCACAGGTGCAGCGGGTTGCCCCGGGTGTGCGCGAGCAGCCGCTCCCCGGCGGGCGCGGGCGGCGCGACACCGCGCACCGCCCGGCACAGCGCGGTCACGTCGGCGGCGGTCAGCCCCGCCAGTTCCAGGGTCAGCGGGCCCGGTTGGCCGCGTTCGAGGTGGCGCAGCGCGGCGGCGGTGTCGTCGCGGCAGGCGAGCACGACCAGCACCCGGTCGGCCCGGATGCGGCGCAGGACGAAGCCGAGCGCCTGCGCCGAGAGCGGGTCCACCCAGTGCGCGTCGTCCACGACCAGCGCGACCGGGCCCGTGGACTGGAGGGCGCCGATCAGCGCCACCAGCGCCGCGCCGACGACCAGCGGTGGCGTCCGGGGCGGGATCGGGGGTGCGAGCAGCGGCGCGACGCGCAGCAGCACCGCCGGGGCGACCTGGCGCACGAGCTGGTCGACGATCCCGAATTCCAGCAGTTCCTCCGCCGGGTCGGCCGCGGCCTCCAACACGGTGAACCGGCCGGGGAGCGCGGCCACCGCCCGGCGCAGCACCGCCGTCTTGCCGATGCCCGGCTCACCGAGGACCCAGGCGGTGCGCGGCGAACCCCGGCACACCACGGCCACCGCCTCGGCCAGCCGCCCGAGTTCGGCCCGCCTGCCGACGAACGGCGGCTCGCTCCGCACGGTTCCTCCACGGTGGGTTCCACCCGGACCACAGCGAACGGCTCCCGACACTACGCCGAATGGCCGAGCACCGGAAGGGTGAACCGGCCGCCCGGGGCCCCGGGCGGCCGGCTCGGCGGGGTCAGGAGAACAGGTGCCACGGTTGCGGCACGAGCGACCGGTACAGCTCGTAGACCGACGCCGTGCCCATCCACAGCGTGTTCGCCACCAGGTTGGTGCTGCCCTGGACACCGATCTCGTCCCAGGACGGCTCCCGGGGCGCGTTCCCCTGCCGGGGGAAGCGCCACCGCTGGTACCTCCCGCCGCCCGCCTGCAACGCGGCGCCCGTGGCCCCGGCGATCCCGCCCGCGATCCCGCCCCACAGCGCCGACTCCCCGAGGCCGTCGGCGAGCCCCACGTCCAGCCCCACGATGTCGCGGTCGACACCGTTGGCGGTGAGCTGGAGGAGCACCCCGTTCGTCGCGCCGGTGATCGCGCCGTAGGCCGCGTACGCCCCGACGCCCGCGAGCTCGGCGGCCCACTGGGACGCCGCGGTGCGCAGGAGCGCCGCGGTGACACCCGCGTACAGGGCCGTTCCCAAGCCCGCGGTCGCGGCACCCGCGACGGCGCCGACCGCCGCGTTGACCGCCAGGCCCGCCCAGAACCGCCCACCGGAGACCTTCGTGTGGCCCAGGCTGTACGACGCCGCCGAGAGCCCGGCGCTCAGCGCGGCGTAGCCGAGCGTGACGACGACACCCGTGGCGATCTCCGCCACCGCGGTCGAGGCGACCAGCGCCACGGCGGGCCCCAGCGCGCCACCGCTGGCGATGACGGCGACACCGCCGACCACCAGCACCGCGCCCAGGACCAGCCCACCGATCCAGTCGGTGCTGTACCCCGACGGGTCGACCCGGTCGACCGGGTCGTCCAGTTCGAACGCGAAGCGGTTCAGCGCGTCCGCGCGCAGCGGGTCGGACGTGCCCGGCCCCGGGTCCGGGGTCAGGAAGCGGCCGCGTTCCGGGTCGTAGTACCGGCCGCCGAAGTCGTAGAGGCCGACGTCGGGCAGCCAGCGGCGGTTCTCGTACGCGCGCCCGGGCAGCGCGGCGCCCACCTCCTGCCGCCACCGCCCGTACGGGTCGTAGGACACCCGCGCCAGCACCGCCCCGGCCTGGTCGAGGACGTGGGTGGTGCTGCCCTTGGGGTCGCGGTGGAAGTAGGTGGTGGTCTCCACCCCGGCCGCGCCGGTCACCAGCGCGACCGCGCCCGAGCCGTCGAGCAGGTACCGCTCGACGACCTCCGCGCCGCCGGGGTCGCGCAGGACCCGGTAGTCGTCGTCGACGACCACCTCCACCGCCCCGTCGCGCGCCGTCCGGCGCAGGGCGCGGCCCTGGTGGTCGGTGAGCACGGTCAGGACCGGCGGCCCGTCGACCTCGCGCACCTCGCGCAGCGCCCCCAGCCCGTCGTAGGCGAAGGCGAGCCGCGTCCCGTCCCACTCCCGCGTCGCCGTGCGCCCGCACGCGTCCTGCGCCGCCCGGTACACCGCGTCGCCGTCGCGGGTGCCGCTGCGCGCGAAGTGCGCGTGGTAGTCGTAGGAGACGCCGTCCTTGCCGCGCACGTTGCCCGACCGGTCGTACTCGTAGAGCGCGTCCGCGCCCGCGGAGAAGCGGACGAGGCGCTGGTCGTGGTAGCCGTACGCGGTGGAGCGGTCCGGGTCGAGCACGTCGTCGACCGCCGTGGTGCGGCCGAGCCGGTCGCGGGTGTAGCGCAGGTCGAGCACCCGACCGCCCGCCCCGTCGATCCGCTCCGCCACGAGCGCGCCCGCCGGGGACCGGGTGGTGGTCGTGGTGGACCCGGTGCCGTGCCGCACGGTCGTCGGCAGCCCGAACGCGTCGTGGTCGGCCAGCGGGCGGCTGACCCGCGCCCCGCCCAGGGTCTGCTCGACCAGCCGCGTGCCCGCGTAGGTCGCGGTCGCGACCGCGCCGTCGGGCAGGGTGCGCCGCACGACGCGCCGCTGCGGGTCGAACACCCGCTCGGTGGTGAACGGTGCCCGTTCCCCGGCCACGGTCAGCGTCGTCCGCACGACGTCGCCCCGGCGGTCGTGGGCGAACTCGCGCCGCGACTGCACCGCACCCTGCGCGTCGCGCACCAGCACCCCGCACAGCCTGCCCAGCCCGTACGGCGTGTCCGCCAGGTCGTAGGCGTACTCGATGGTCCGCCCGTCCGACAGCCGCGTCCCGACCACCCGGCGCAGGTGGTCGTGGGTGTGCTCGGTGGTGCCGCCCGCCGCGTCGGTCTCGCCCGCGAGCAGGCCCGTCGCCGGGTCGTACCGGTGGCGGACGGCCACCCGGCCCGGTGCGGGGACGGGGTTGAGATCCGGGCAGTCGTAGGTGCCGCGCCTGCCGAGCGAGTCGCGGGTGATCGTCGTGGCGACACCGGTCGGGGTGGTCGCCGTCGGCGGGTCGACCGCCCGCACCGGCCTGCCGAGCGGGTCGAACCCGAACGCGGTGCGCGCCGCCAGGCCGTCCGGGTCGGCCACCACCAGCCGCACCCGGTCGGTGCCCGCGTAGCGCCGGTGCACCAGGCGGCGCACCGCGTCGGCGGTCGTCTCCGTCACCACGCCGCGCGGCCCGTGGTACCAGGTGGTGGACGAGGTCCCCGCGTCGGTGGGGACGTCGTGGCCGATGCGGCGGCCGAGCACGTCGTACCGGGTGGTGACCGACGCCGGGACCGGGTCGGCGGCGAAGAACGGCAGGCTGCGCCGGACCGGTCTGCCGCGGGCGTCGTGGTCGGTGAGTTCGACGACGGCGCCGCGCCGCTGCCCGGTCTCCCGCTCGGTCCGCCGGGTCAGGTCCCGCCCGTCCACCAGGGTCCGCGTGGTGGCCCACGAGCGCCCCGCACCGGTCGGGAACGCTTGCAGGGCTTCGACGACCACGACCTGCTCGCCCCCGGCGCGGGACCGGCGGGTCGTGCGCTCGACCGTGACGACCGGCGCCGCGCGCAACCGCCGCCGCAGTTCCCCGGTGCCGGTGACGCACGCGGGCACCGCGTTGGGGTCGGTGGTGCCCGGGTCCACCGGCACCTGGCGCAGCGCCGGTCTGCCGAACGCGTCGAGGGCTTCGACCGACACCTGCCCGTTGGCGTCGACGTGCGCGATCCGGGCGCCGAACCGGGGGTCGTGGCCGAACCACTCGACCAGCGACACACCGTGGTCGTCCGGCGGGTGCACCGTGCGCATCGGGTAGGTGTGGTGGTCCGGGTCGTAGTCGTGCCGCGTGGTGCGCCCGCCCGGTGGCGTCTCCGCGACCCGGTTGCCGAACCGGTCGTACTCGTAGGCGGTGCGGAGGAACGCGCCGCCCGTGTCGTCCCACCCGCCCACCGACACGACGTGGTGGGTGCCCGGGGCCAGGTCGTACCGGCGCAGGCTGTGGTCGCCCTCGACGAAGGCCGTGGTGTCCGGGTCGTCGGCGTTGGCGGTCAGCTTGTCGTAGCGCAGGTGGCCCAGCGACCAGCCGGTCGGCGTCGTGACGTTGTCGTAGAGCCGGTGCCGGTACACCGCCTCACCCGGCCGGACGGGCACGCCCGCCGGGTCCACCTGCCCGAGGTCCGCGTCCAGCGTCCGGTTGCCGAACTCGTCGTAGCCGAACCGGTGGGCGTACGCGCGGTCGAACCGGTCGGCGCCGTAGTCGTAGTGCGATTCCAGGGTCGAGGTCAGCAGCACCTCGACCACAGGTCCGGTCGTACGGCTGTCGTAGGCGCACGTCGACGTGGACAGCAGCAGCGGCGGGCTGCCCGGGGGCACGCGCGGGTCGCCGCCCGGCACGGGGACCGCCTCCACCCGGACCTCGGCGACCCGGCCGGTGAACGGGAAGTCCTGCCGGTAGGCGGTCGTGGTGCGCAGACCGGTGCCCACGTCGAGCACCGTCCGCGAGGCGAAGCCCAACCAGCCGCGGCCGGTGAGGTCGAGGGCCGCGTCCCGGTAGGTCGACCTGCGGCGGTCGGTGAGCGGGAAGCGGTTGCGGCCGGGGTCGGTGGACCGCTCGTGGGCCGACACCACGTACAGGGCGCTGCCCAGGACCCGCTGCACCGGGCCGACGGTCGGCGTCAGCGGACCGGGGTGGCGCAACGCGGTCGCGTCGGGGAAGCGCGGCGCCCGGGACACCTCGTAGACCTCCGGGTCGGACAGCGGCGCGTAGTCGATCGTGACGCGTTCCCCGAGCGGGGTGGTGATGCCGGTGATCACGTCCAACGGCGCCCCGCAGGACAGGTACGGCGTCGCGCGGACCGCCCCCTCGCCGAGCGCGTCCAACCGCACCAGGTCCGCCCGGCCGTCGCCGTTCACGTCCACCGGCAGGAACACCGACCGGTCCGCGCCCACCCCGACCGGCCCCCCGCTGAACGACGGCAACCGCCGGTAGACCCCCGACGGCGAGGCCACGAACGGGGTGAACACGATCTCGTCCGCCGTCCGCCCCTGCCACACGACGGCGGTGGTGGCGTTGCCGTTGAGGTCGGCGGCGAACACCGCCCCGTCCGACAGCGCGAGCCCGGGGAACTCCGCGTCCGCGCCCCGGGTGAACGCGCCCGCGCCCGTCGAGACCAGCACGGACAGGTGCGAGGTGACCGAGTCCCGACCCGGCTCCTCCCACACCTGGAGCAGGTCTTGCACCCCGTCGCCGTTGACGTCGACCGGCAGCAGCGCCACCTGGGCCGCGCCCGCGTGGCCGGGCAGCGAGCTGTGCACGACCCGGCCGAACGAGACCTCGCCGTCCGCCGCGCACACCGACACGTAGCCCGCCACCGCGATCCGGTCGTCCCCGTCGCGCCAGGCGCGCACCAGGTCGACCATCCCGTTGCCGTCGACGTCCATCGGCCAGCAGCCGAGCAGGCCCGGCAGCCGGGCCGGGTCGCCGGTGACGCTGGTGGTCGCGGCGGAGAACGTGCCGCCGGTGCCGTACTCGGAGCGGTGGGTGCGCAGGGCGAACACCTCGCCGCGCTCCGGGTCGGGCGAGCTGTACGCCTGCACGATGTCGGTGCGGCCGTCGCCGCTGACGTCCATGGCGAAGAACGCCAGGTGCGTGGCGTCCCAGGCGGTGCCGGTGTCGAACGGCTCGCCCGCGGCCGCGAACCCCGTGCCGGTGGCCAGGAACACCGCGAACCGCAACCGCTGCCGCGGCCCGTCCGCGTAGGCGACCACGAGGTCCGTCCGGCCGTTGCCGTCGAGGTCGGCGGCCAGGACGTGGTGCCGGGGCGGGAAGGCGCCGAGCACGTCGTCGTGGCCGTGGGTGAAGGTGCCCGCCGCGGTGGCCAGCCAGGTCGAGACGCCGAGGTTGCCGTCCTCGTCGGTCCAGAACCGGGCCAGGTCGGTGCGACCGCTGCCGGTCACCGAGACCACCGTGACGTCGGGCACCCCCGGCACGTCGGGGCCGATCCAGCACGGCTCGCCGACGTCGAACCGGGGCAGCGCCGAGTCCCGCCAGGTGAACGCCGTGCCGGGCAGGGCGGGCGAGCCGTCCGCCGCCGCGCCCGACTCGGTCGCGGAGGTGAGGACGCTGAGCCCGGACGCGGCGCTCACGCCGTAGGCCAGGTCCCAGGTGCGCACGACCTCGCCCGCCACCGACACGGTGATGCGGGCCAGGCGCAGCTCCGTGGTCAGCAGGTGCCCGCCGACCGCCTCGGTGATCGGGTCGGGCCGGGGTTCGTAGGTGAAGTCCACGAACCGGTTCGCCGCCGTGCCGTCGGCGCGGGCGGTGTAGGCGATCCGGCTCAGGTAGCGGGAACCGGAGGCGGCGGGGGAGTAGGTGTACTCGACGCGGTTGCCGTCGAGGTCCTCGGTCGAGCTGAGCGCCCACACGCAGACGTGCGCCCCCGCGAGGACCTGGCTCTGCGGTGTGCTGCCGTAGTGGTGCACGGCGCCGGAGCGGGTCGTCACGCGGAAGCCCTCGGCGGGCGTGTCCCCGGCGACGACCCGGCTGTGGTCGCCCAGCTCGGTCCCGTAGACGGCACCGGGGGCGTGGTAGGCGCCGTCCACGGCGACCAGCCGCCGCCCGTCGATGGCGAAGCGGTCGTCGGGGCCGAAGGTGACGGCGCCGGTGAAGCCGTCCACGGCGCAGGTCGCCTTCACCCGGGAGATGGCCGACCGCCCCGCCAGGTCCCAGCCGACGCCGAGCGCCCCGTTGCGCCGGTGGTGGCCGTAGACCAGGGCCAGGTCGGGCTGCGCCCCGTTGATCCCCGGCGGGACCGCGATCGCCAACCGGTACGTCGCCTGCCCGCCCGCGTCGACCTCGAAGGTGCCGCACCGGAGCCCGGTCGCGCACTCGCCCCCGGCCTGCTCGACCTCCGCGCGGTCGGGCGCTTCCAGCGTGCGGCTCACGACGACAGCAACCGGTAGGCGACGCCCGCCCACGGCGAGTAGTTGCCCTGGGCGACGAAGGTGGAGTTCGCGTCCACCGGCCGGTACAGGCTCACGTCCTTGCCCGCCCCGGACCCCGCGTCACTCCAGATCTTGTGGTCGACCCCGGTCGCCTCCACCCACTGCAACGCGACGCAGGCGTAGTGCTCCACCTCCGGCGCCCGGTACCCGTGCGAGGCGACGAACCCGACGGACACGTACCCCGGCGGCGGCTCCGGGTACCAGATCGCGCCGTTGTGGTCACCCCGGGAACCCTTGTCGTTCCACACCTGCGTGAACCCGACCGGCGCCTTCAGCAGCGGCCGGTCGGACAGGCCGACCTGCCGCACGGTGACCGCGAGCGCGGCGGGCTTGGTGTAGTCGCCCTGGGCGTAGTCACCGAGGGCGTACCAGCCGTCCTCCGGGACGGGCCGCCAGACCGCCACGTCGCCGTGCGCGCCCGACCCGGCGTCGCTCCAAACCCACTCGAACTTCGCGGTGGTGCTGCGCTGCACCGTGGCGGGGAACCCGGTGCGCGCGTCGTCCCTCGGCCCCTGCTGGACTTCCGACATCGACCGACCTCGATTCGTGAGTGATCTGCCGGGTACTTCCCGGTCGAGCACCACGCTAGGTCCGGTCGGCACGCGTGTCCCCGGGGCGCAACCCCAGGAACCACCCCAGGACCACACCTCACGCTCTGTCCACACCAGACGCGATTCTTACCGTATCGGGCGACTTGTCACGGAGGTGGTGGCTGTGTCACTCCGCTGTGGCGGGGATTCCTCGTGCCCGTCCTCACCCGGGCGAGCGCCGACGTGGCCACGGCCCCCGCACCGGCCGACTGCACCTGTTCGACCCCACCACGGGGGCTGCGGAGGACCTCGGACCGGTCGAGGCCGAGGCGCACTCCCTGGCCTGGTGGCAGGCCGACGACGGTTGGCACCTCGGCCACATCGCCCTCACCCCGACGGCTCCACGCCACTGTCGCGGCACCCCGGCCGCCTCGACGCCCTCACCACCACCCCCGCGGGCACCGCGATCGCGGTACTGACCGGGAACACCTGGACCTGGCGTGGTCGTTCCCGTGCTGACGTCGGTCTCCGTTTGACGCGCACGGCAAGCGGCCGGGGCGGTTCGTGCCACCCCGGCCGCTTGCCGTGCCGCCTGCGGTCAGGCGTTGTTGCCGCGCACGGTGTCGATCAGGGCGGCGAAACCGGTCGGGCTCAGGTGGAGGCGGAAGTCGGTGGCGGAGCCGAACGCGGTCTTGGCGTCGCGCAGTTCGACCGCGTCGGCGCGCTGGGCCACCTCGACGCAGTTCGCGTTCGGGTTGCTGTAGGACGACTTGCGGAAGTCGTTGCGGGAGAATGGGGTGGTCATCGGCGGGGACTCCTTACGATGTCGGGTGCTTACTGAACTCGGTGATCATCCCCCGCAGGAACTTCCGGGACTCCTCGAAGCCCAAGGCGGCGGTGGTCAACCGAGTCCAGGCTGTGTCGTAGGCGTCCAGCGCCTTCTTGTCGTCCAGGAACCGGAACTCTCCCGGGCCCTCGGTGTAGGCGACCTCCAGCGAGCCTGCCACCCCGGTCGACGGGATGCGCAGCAGGGTGAACTGGCTGCTGATCGCGGTCCGGCGACCCACGGGACGGTCGAACGGGAACACCTGGATCATCATGTGCTTCCGCTGGGACAACTCGATCAGGTGTTCCAACTGCGTGATCATCACCGGACGGTCGCACCACACCCGGCGCAGGCACGACTCCGACAGGACGAAGTGCGCGCTGGGCGGTGAGTCCTTGAGGAAGATGCTCTGGCGGTCGATCCGAGCCTTGATCTGATCCTCCAGCGTGAGGCCGTCGATGTCCGGCACGCCCATGTACAGCGCCCGGACGTAGTCCTCGCACTGCAAGAGACCCGGCATGACTTCGACCTCGAACTCGCGGATGCGGTCCGCGTGCATCTCCGTGTCGACGCGCAGCCGCAGTTCCTCGCCGTAGGCGCGGCGGTAGCCGGTGGTCCAGAAGCCCCGCTTGTGGCTGTCCTTGCGCATCGCGAACAGCGTCTCGTGGTAGTCGGTGTCGCTGAACCCGAGTTGGGTCGCCAACCGCTCCAGGTCGCCGACGGACACCGTGGCCTGCCCGGAGAGGATCTGGCCCATCCGCGACCGGCTGGTGCTCAGGATGGCCGCCAGGTCGGCCGGGGCCTTGCCCGCCGTCTCCATCATGTGCGCGATCTCGCGGCCGAGGATCATCTTCTTCGCTGTCCGAACCGTGGTCATGCCGAGTGGCGCCCTTCTCGTGTCGACGACAGTTGACGGTCGAGCGCGCTCCCGGCAGAGCTGGTCGGCTTCCGATCCGCTTCCGCTGCCCACCGAGAGTATCGCGCAAGACCACCCGATCAGTCTCGGGCTACGGGTTGCATTGCAACTTCACTGATCCCATACTCAACACCGCGAAGTGAGCAAGTGCAAGGTTACACGCCGTACCCAATCGAGCGAAAAGGCCCACCATGACCGCCTCCACCGCCGACCGCGCGCCGAGCCGCGACGACACCGTGCGCGCCAAGACCCTGCGCGGCCTGATCCTGGCCCGCAGGCTCGACGCGACCCGCCTGCGGCGCGGCTTCACCACCCGGCAGTTGGCCTCGGCGATGTCGATGTCGCCCGCGATGGTCAACCGGATCATGACCGGCCGCCGCGTGCCCACCGCCCTGGAGATCGGCGGCCTCTGCGCCCTCCTGGACATCGCACCCCAGCAGCGCCAGGTCCTCTACGCCCTGCGGGCCACCGCCGAGCACATCGACTGGATCATTCGTCACCCGATCGAGGGGCGCGACGTCCTGCACGACCTCGAAGCCATGGCCACCACCATCACCACGCACGACCCGAACCTGATCCCCGGCCCGCTGCGCACCGCCGCCTACCGGGACGCGATCGGCCTCGCCCCGGACGTCGACCGCGCCGAGGCCGGGGCAGCCGAGACCGGGGCAACCGACCGGCAGGCCCACTTCTTCCTCCCCGCACGGGTCCTGGACAACCGCGACCTGCCGCGCGAGGTCCTGCGCGAGCAACTGCGGCACCTGATCGGTCACCGGGCGCACCTCCGCGTCCTGCCTCGCACGGTCCCGCACCCCGGCTTCCGCCTCTTCCACATCGAGAACTTCTCCCCGGTCGTCCACATTGAACACCAGACGACCAGTGTGGTGCTGGAGCACCCCGCCTCCACCGTTGCCACCCGGGACCTGGTTGCGCACCTGCACCAACTTGCCCACCCGGAGCGGAAAACCGCCGAGATCCTGCACGGCCTGCTGGACGCCATGGGGCGGTGAACCCACGCGGGGGCGACAACCGGTGGTTGTCCGCCCACGCGTGTCGCTTGTTTGACGGTCCCGCGCGGGCTCGGCTGCAATGGGCGCTCCTCGTCGAACCCCTTGCGCCGCCTGGAGGTGCCGGTTGTCCTCCTTCGTCCACCTGCACGTGCACACCGAGTACTCGATGCTCGACGGGGCGGCGAAGGTCGGGCCGCTGTTCGACGAGGCGGCCCGGTTGGGGATGCCCGCCGTGGGCATGACCGACCACGGGAACCTGTACGGGGCCGACGAGTTCCACCAGGCGGCGAAGCGAGTGGGCATCAAGCCGATCATCGGGATCGAGGCGTACCTGGCGCCGGAGAGCAGGCACCACAAGAAGCCGGTGTTCTGGGGCGCGCGGGGTGCCGGGCGCGGGGACGTCTCCGGTGGCGGCGCGTACACGCACCTGACCATGCTCGCGGAAAACGCCACCGGTTTGCGCAACCTGTTCCGGCTGTCCTCACTCGCCAGCATGGAGGGGTACTACCGCAAACCCCGGATGGACCGGGAACTGCTCTCCGCGCACGCGTCGGGCATCCTGGCCACCACCGGCTGCCCGTCCGGCGAGGTGCAGACGCGGCTGCGGCTCGGCCAACCCGCCGAGGCGCTGCGGGCCGCCGCCGATTACCGGGACATCTTCGGACCGGACAACTTCTTCCTGGAACTGATGGACCACGGGCTGACCATCGAACGCGAGGTGCGCGACGGGCTGCTGGGCATCGGCGCCAAGCTGGGGCTG
The DNA here is from genome assembly GCF_003182415.1 of Actinokineospora spheciospongiae. Classification (NCBI taxonomy): domain Bacteria; kingdom Bacillati; phylum Actinomycetota; class Actinomycetes; order Pseudonocardiales; family Pseudonocardiaceae; genus Actinokineospora; species Actinokineospora spheciospongiae. Next base: position 309,267 of record NZ_QHCP01000001.1, read on the forward strand.
CGCCCGCTGGCCACCAACGACTCGCACTACGTGACCAAGGAGCAGGCCGAGGCGCACGCGGCACTGCTGTGCGTGCAGGCGGGCAAGACCCTCGACGACCCCAACCGGTTCAGGTTCGACGGCGACGGCTACTTCCTCAAGTCCGCCGCCGAGATGCGAGCCTACTGGGACACCGAGGTCCCCGGCGCCGCCGACAACACCCTGCTCGTCGCCGAGCGGGTGCAGTCCTACGCCGAGGTGTGGGAGCACCGGGACCGGATGCCGGTGTACCCGGCGCCCGAGGGGTACGACGTGGCGTCCTGGTTCCGCGCAGAGGTGCTGCGCGGCCTGGACCGGCGGCTGCCGGACGGGGTGCCCGAGGAGTACACCGCGCGGGCCGAGTTCGAGGTCGACATCATCGTGGCCAAGGGGTTCCCCGCCTACTTCCTGATCACCGCCGACCTGATGGACCACGCCCGCGCGGTGGGCATCCGCGTCGGCCCCGGGCGCGGGTCGGCGGCGGGGTCCCTGGTGGCCTACGCCATGGGCATCACCAACCTCGACCCCCTCGCGCACGGCCTGCTGTTCGAGCGGTTCCTCAACCCCGAGCGCGTCTCCATGCCCGACATCGACATGGACTTCGACGACCGCCGCCGGGGCGAGATGGTCCGCTACGCCACCGAGCGCTACGGCGCCGACCGGGTCGCCCAGGTGATCACCTTCGGCCGGATCAAGACCAAGGCGGCGATCAAGGACGCCGCCCGGGTCCACTTCGGGCAACCCGGGTACGCGATCGCCGACCGCGTCTCCAAGGCGCTGCCGCCGCCGGTCGCGGCCAAGGACATCCCGCTCAGCGGCATCACCGACCCCGGGCACGAGCGCTACGCCGAGGCCGCCGAGGTCCGCTCGCTGATCGAGTCCGACCGCGACGCGGGCACCCTGTTCCGCACCGCCCTCGGCCTGGAGGGGTTGATCCGCAACGCCGGGGTGCACGCGTGCGCGGTCATCATGTCCGCCGAACCGCTGCTCGACGTGATCCCGCTGTGGCGCCGCGACGACGGCGCCGTCATCACCGGCTGGGACTACCCGTCCTGCGAGGCGATCGGCCTGCTCAAGATGGACTTCCTGGGCCTGCGCAACCTGACGGTCATCGGCGACGCCATCGACAACATCGCCGCCAACCGGGGCGAAACCGTCGACCTCGACACCCTGGGCACCGACGACCCCGCCACCTACGACCTGCTGGCCCGGGGTGACAGCCTGGGCGTCTTCCAGCTCGACGGCGGGGCCATGCGCGACCTGCTGCGCCGCATGGGCCCCACCGGTTTCGCCGACATCATCGCCGTCAACGCCCTCTATCGGCCGGGCCCCATGGCGATGAACACCCACAACAACTACGCCGACCGCAAGAACGGCCGCCAGGCGGTCGAACCGATCCACCGCGAACTGGCCGAGCCGCTGCACGACATCCTCGCCGAGACCCACGGCCTGGTCGTCTACCAGGAACAGATCATGCAGATCGCGCAACGGGTCGCGGGCTTCTCCATGGGCCGCGCCGACGTGCTGCGCCGGGCCATGGGCAAGAAGAAGAAAGACGTCCTGGAGGAGGAGTTCGCCGGTTTCCGCGACGGGATGCTGACCAACGGGTTCTCCGACGAGGCCGTGCGGGCCCTGTGGGACACGATCCTGCCGTTCGCGGGCTACGCGTTCAACAAGTCGCACGCGGCGGGCTACGCGCTGGTCGGCTACTGGACCGCCTACCTCAAGGCCAACCACCAGCCGGAATACATGGCCGCGCTGCTCACCTCGGTCTCCGACAACAAGGACAAGTCCGCCGTCTACCTCGCCGAGTGCCGGGCGCTGGGGATCAAGGTGCTGCCACCGGACGTGAACGAGTCCTCGCTGCGCTTCGCGGCGGTTGGGGCGGACATCCGCTTCGGCCTGGGCGCGGTCCGCAACGTGGGCGCCAACGTGGTCGAGTCGATCATCGCCACCCGGGCTGCCAAAGGGCCGTACACCTCCTTCGCCGACTTCGTGGCCAAGTCGGAACTGGTCTGCTGCAACAAGCGGGTCGTCGAGTCGCTGATCAAGGCGGGCGCGTTCGACTCGCTCGGCCACCACCGGCGCGCGCTGTTCGACGTGCACGAAGAGGCGGTGGACGCCGTGGCCGGGCTCAAGCGCAGGCAGGCCCTGGGGCAGTTCGACCTGTTCGGCGGGGACGACGCCCCCGCGGACACGGGGGCCTCACCGCTGGCGCACCTGCGGTTCGACGCGGAGGAGTGGCCGCGCAAGCACCTGCTGGGGGTGGAGCGGGAAATGCTGGGCCTGTACGTCTCCGCGCACCCGCTGGACGGGGCCGACCGCATCCTGCGCAAGCACGCGCCCAGGTCGATCGGTGCGGTGCTGGCCAACCCGCCGCGCGAGGGGGAACTGGTGATCGCCGGGATGATCTCGGCGCTGGAGCGCCGGGTGAACAAGAAGGGGGAGACCTGGGCCATCGCGGTGGTGGAAGACCTCGACGCGTCGATCGAAGTGCTGTTCTTCCCCAAGAGCCACGCCGTGCTGGCCGCTGACCTGGTGCAGGACGCTGCGGTGGTGGTCAAGGGACGGGTGAACCGGCGGGAGGACAAGCTGTCGGTGTTCGGCTCCGACCTGGCGCCGCTGGACGTCAGCAGCGCCGAGGCCGGGGTGGTCGAGGCGCCGCTCCTGCTGGAGATGACCACGGCGGAGGTCGAGCCGGACGGGGTGTCGGAACTGCGCTCGGCGCTGGCGGCCCACCGGGGGAGCACGCCGGTGCGCATCGTGCTGTGCGGCGGGAACCGGCGGATCACGCTGGCGGTCGAGGACTACCCGGTGGCGGTCACGGCCGCGCTCCTCGGTGAGCTGCGTTCGCTCCCGGGAGTTCGTGTTGCGCTGTGACGGTTTCTTCGCGCCGGTCGTTTGGTGGGGTGTGCCCGGGTGGGTGGATGTGCTTGGCCGTTTTTGAAGCTCGGGACTTTGTTGGGTGTGCCCGGCTGGGTGGATGTGCTTGGCCGGGGCCCCTATGGCGATCATGTGCTCCAGCGTGTCAGGTGGGGCTGAAAAGATGCCCCACCGCCCAGAGAGGCTGTCACATGATCGCCACCCCCGGCCAAACACATCCACCCACCCGGGCATTTCGTGGCCGGGCTGGCGGTTTGTTGGGTGGTCGGCTGGCCGAGCGCATCCACCCACCCGGGCGCTTTTGTGGCCGGGTCGCCGTTTGATGGGTGGTCGGCTGGCCGAGCGCATCCACCCACCCGGGCGCTTTTGTGGCCGGGTCGCCGTTTGATGGGTGGTCGGCTGGCCGAGCGCATCCACCCACCCGGGCGCTTTTGTGGCCGGGTCGCCGTTTGATGGGTGGTCGGCTGGCCGAGCGCATCCACCCACCTAGCCGGGCGTTTGCTTGCCGGGCTGGCGGTTTTCGGGGTGGCTGGTTGTTGTTGTTGTTGCGCCAGTGTGTCGGGGGTGGCGGGTGGTCGGGGTGGGGGATCTGCTTTGTGCGTGGTGGGTCAGGGGCAGAAGGCGGGCAGGTCCGCGTCTGGCAGCCAGACCTGGGCCGGGTCCTGTGGGCGGAACCCGGCGCGCACGTGGGCGATGAGCCCCGGCAGCGCGGCGTGCCGGTTGTGGCGGTGCCACAGCAGCGACCACGGGTACGCCGGGCGCGGCGGGTGCACCGGCAGCCGGACCACGCCGGGGTGCTCCGGCATCCGGCACTGCTCGCCGATGAAGCTGATCCGGTCGGTGCTCGCGCCGACGGCGGCCACCAGGTGCTCGTAGCCGAAGTTCGGGCCGGTGGTGTCGATCCGCACGTCGAACTCGGCGCCCACCACCTCCCAGAACTCGGCCCACTCGCTGCCGCGCTCGTTGCCGGGCATCCACGCGGTCACCCCCGCCAGGTCGGCCATGGTGACCGCCCCGCGCCCCGCCCACGGGTGCCCGGTGCCGACCAGGACCTCCATCGGCTCCAGGTGGACCGGCGTGCTCCGCACCCCGTCCAGCGGGCCGGTCACCCGCGCGAAGGCCGCGTCCACCGTCCCGGCCCTGAGTGTCGACCGCGCGGTCCGCAGGCCGTCCGAGGTGACGACGTCGATGTCCACCCCGGTTTCGTGGTAGGCGCGCATCAGTTCCGTGGTCGTCAGCCGGGTGTCGAGCACGTCCACCCGCAGGGGTCGTTCCCGGCGCAGCGCCACCGCGGCCCGGTCCGCCGCCTCCAGCAGGTTCCGCGCGTGCGGCAGGAACCGGTCCCCGTCCCGGGACAGGCCGGTCCCGGTGCGCAGCCGGGACAGCAGCACGGTGCCGAGGTCCGCCTCCAGCTTGGCGACGCGCTTCGACACCGCCTGCTGGGTGATCCCCAGCTCCACCGCCGCCTCACCGAAGTGCCGGTTCTCCGCCACCGCCACGAAGGCCCGCACCGCGCCCAGGTCCAGTTCCCCCACGCCCACCTCCCGTGTCAGCGCGCCGAGTGTTCCAGGTCCCCGGCCCGAGCCGGTCCGACGTCCGCCACCCACTCGCGCAGCAGCCCGGCCAACTCCTCCACCCGGTCGGCGACGACCCGCCCGTGCGCCCGGAAGTACGCGATCACCGGCGCGGCGCCCGCCCGACCCCGGTCGCAATCCGGGCACAGGGCGACCAGCCGGGTGCCGCCGACCTCGGTGCCGTCGGCGCGCAGGAAAGAATGCGGCACGCGCACCGCGCAGACCACCTCGCCCGTGCACCGGTGGCAGCGCAACCCCGCGACCAGGTCGACCTCCCACCCCGGTCCGCCGTGCCCCACCGGTCGCCCCTCTCGTCGGCTCGAACCCCCATTCGAGCCGATCGGGGCGACCGGTGTCCAACAAGCGACACGCGGGCGGTCGACAACCGGTGGTTGTCAGGCGGCGGCGGGAACCGGCTCGGCCGGGGGCAGGGCGGGCACCCGGCGGGGGAGGAAGGAGGCGATGACCAGTGCGACCAGGGCCGTGCCCGCCCCGATCGCCATGACGATGCGGAAGCCGCCCTGCGACGGCAGGGCCGTGTCGCCGAACGGGATCGTCAGCCGCGCCAGCACCAGCCCCGCCACCGCGCTGGACACCGAGGTGCCGATCGCGCGCATCAGCGTGTTGAGGCTGTTGGCCGCCGCCGTCTCCGAGTTGGGGACCGCGCTCATGACCAGGGCGGGCATGGCGCCGTAGGCGAAGCCGATGCCCGCGCCGATCACGCACGACACCAGCACCAGGTGCCAGGTCGCCGACATCAGCACGATGTTGATCCCGTACCCGGCGGCCACGATGGCGGCGCCGACCATCAGCGTCGTCTTCGGGCCGCGCAGCCGCGACACGCGGGCCGACAGCGGCGCGGTGGCCATCATGACCAGACCGGACGGCGCCATGACCAGGCCTACGGCCAGCATCGACTGCCCCAGGCCGTACCCGGTGGCGGTGGGCAGTTGCAGCAGTTGCGGCATCACCAGCGACATGGCGAACATGGCGAAGCCGAACACCGCAGAGGCCAGGTTGGTCAGCAGCACCTGCCTGCGCGCGGTGGTCCGCAGGTCGACCAGCGGTTGCCGGGTGCGCAGCTCCCACCGCCCCCACAGCAGCAGGACCACCACGGCCGCGCCGAACAGCGACAGCGTCAGCGCGCTGCCCCAACCCCACGCGGCACCCTTGGAGATCGCCAGCAGCAGGCAGATCAGCGCGACCGACAACCCCAGCGCGCCGACGACGTCGAACCGGCCCCCGGTGCGCACCTGCGACTCCGGCACCAGCGACAGCACCAGGGCCAGCGCCACGACGCCGAAGCCCGCCGACGCCCAGAACAGCACGTGCCAGTCGGTGTACTGGGCCAGCAGGGCGGCGGCGGGCAGGCCGAGGGCGCCGCCGACGCCGAGGGAAGCGCTCATCATGGCCGTCGCCGAGCCGAGGCGGTCGGCGGGCAGTTCGTCGCGCATGATGCTGATGCCCAGCGGGATCACGCCCGAGGACAGGCCTTGCAGCGTGCGGCCGACCACCATGGGCAGCAGGGTGTCGCTCAGCGCCGCGACGACCGAGCCGGTGATCATCAGGCCCAGGCTGACCAGCAGCATCCGGCGCTTGCCGTACATGTCGCCGAGGCGGCCCATGGTCGGGGTGGCGACGGCGCCCGCGAGCAGGGTCGCGGTGATCGCCCAGGTGGCGTCGGCGGCGTCGGCCCGCAGCAGCCGGGGCAGCATGGGGACCAGCGGGATGATCAGCGTCTGCATCAGCGCGACGACGATGCCGGAGAAGGCCAGCACCACGACCACGGAGGTCGCCCGCGACGGCGGGATCACCGCCGCTGCGGCGGGCTGGTCGGCGGCTCCGCCGGGGACAGCGCTGTTCGGGACAGCGGCACGGGACACGGTCAGCCTCCGGCTGGGAGCGGGGAACCAGGAGTTAAGTCAGTTGCTTGACTTACCGTAGCAAGGGGCGGTTAGGTGGTGACGGACCGAGGTCGATTGTCGAGGAGGACACACCCGTGGCGCACGTCGATGACGATCACGTGTTGGAGTACCCGATCCCCAGCCCGGCCGCACTGGAACCGCCACCGGAGTGGGCCGAGCTGCGCACCGGCTGCCCGGTCGCCACGGTGACCCTGCCCAGCGGCGACACCGCGACCCTGCTGACCCGCTACGACGACGTCAAGCAGGTGCTGTCCGACCCCCGCTTCGCCCGCACCGCCCCCGGCGCCGCGCGCATCTCCAGCGACGAGTCCGGCGGCGTGTTCAACAGCGACATGGCCAACGCCCTCCCGCAGACCGGCGAGGGCCACCAGCGGTGGCGGCGCGCGGTCGGCCGCTGGTTCACCGCCAAGCGGATGGCGGCGCTGCGCCCGCAGATCGAGGCGCTGGCCGACGAGCTGATCGACACCATGGCGGCGGCGGGCGCCCCCGCCGACCTCAAGGCGCACCTGGGCTTCCCGCTGCCGGTGTGGGTCATCTGCGACCTGCTCGGCGTGCCCGACTCCGACCGCGACCGGTTCGCCCACTGGTCCGACACGCTGCTCAACCTCACCCGCTACGACCTCGCGGAGATCCGCCGGTCGCAGACCGAGTTCGGCGCCTACATGACCGAGCACGTCGCGGCCAAGCGCGCCGCGCCGGGCGAGGACCTGCTCAGCGCCCTCATCGCGGGCAGCGAGGAAGAGGGCGGCCTCACCGACGGCGAACTGGTCGCCACCGGGCAGGCGCTGCTCGTCGCCGGGCACGAGACCACGGCGAACATGATCGGCAAGATGGTGGGGATGCTGCTCGCCGACCGCTCCCGCTGGGAGCGGCTGGTGGCCGACCCGTCGCTGGTGCGCACCGCCGTGGAGGAGGTGCTGCGGTTCGACGCCAACCCCGGGTTCGGCATGCCCCGGTTCCTCACCGAGGGCGCCCGCGTCGCCGACACCGACCTGCCGCCGGGCACCACCGTGGTGTGCAGCATGGCCGCCGCCAACCGCGACGCCACCGCCTTCGACGGCGCCGAGGACATGGACCTCGCCCGCAGCCCCAACCCGCACCTGACCTTCGGCGTCGGGCCGCACTCCTGCCTGGGCCAGGCGCTGGCGCGCACGGAGTTGCAGGCGGTCCTCGACGTGCTGGTCCGCAGGCTGCCCACCCTCGAACTCGCCGTCCCGGCCGCCGAGCTGCGCCGGGTCGAAGGGCTCGCGGTCGGCGGCCTGCGCGAACTCCCGGTCAGGTGGTGACCGTGCCCGGCCGAACGGTGCGCACCGAGCGGGCGGTCTCCACCCGCGACCAGATCCTCGACACCGCCGAACGCCTCTTCGCCGAGCACGGCGTCTACGCCGTGTCCAACCGCCAGGTCAGCGAGGCGGCGGGCCAGGGCAACAACGCCGCCGTCGGCTACCACTTCGGCACCAAGGCCGACCTGGTCCGGGCCATCACCCGCAGGCACTCCGAACCCACCGAGGTGCTGCGGGCGCGGATGGTGGCCGCCTGCGCGGGCTCCACCGACATCCGCGACTGGGTGGCCTGCCTGGTGCGCCCGGTCACCGACCACCTGGCGGGCGCGGTCGGGCCCACCTGGTTCGCCCGCTTCGGCGCGCAGGTCATGACCGACCCCGCGCTGCGCGGCATCATGATCGAGGAGGCGCTGGAGGCGCCGTCGCTGCGGCAGATCCTCGACGGGCTGCACCGCTGCCTGCCCGACCTGCCCGCCGACGTCCGCGCCGAGCGCGGCGACATGGCCCGGCAGCTCATGGTGCACATGGTCGCCGAGCGCGAACGCGCCCTCGCCGACGGCACCCCCACCCCCAGGGCCACCTGGCACGACGCCGGGACCGGCCTGATCGACGCGATCGCCTGCCTCTGGCAGGCCCCGGTCACCTGACCGGCCCGGAACCCGAACGCACCACCACGACGAAGGAGCAGGCGACGATGAAGGTGACGGTGGACGAGGACCGGTGCTGCGGAGCGGGCCAGTGCGTCCTGCTCGCCCCGGACGTGTTCGACCAGCGCGACGAGGACGGCATCGTGGTCCTGCTCGACCCCGCCCCGCGGCCGGACCTGCACGAGGCCGTGCGCGAGGCCGCCGAGGTCTGCCCGGCCGCCGCGATCGAGATCGCGGAGGGCCCGTGAGCGCGGAGCTGTTCCCCATGCAGCGCGCGACGGGGTGCCCGTTCGACCCGCCGCCCGCCGCGCGGGCCAAGCAGGAGGAGGGCCCGCTGGCCCGGGTCGGCCTGTGGGACGGCAGCACCCCGTGGCTGGTCACCCGGCACGCCGAGCAGCGCGCGCTGATGGCCGACCCCCGGGTCAGCGCCGACATCACCCGCCCCGGCTACCCCAGCTCCGCCCCGATCCCGCCAGGGGGCACGTCGATCAGCTTCATCCTGATGGACGACCCCGAGCACGGCAGGCTGCGCCGGATGGTGACCGCGCCGTTCGCCACCAAGCGGGTGCAGGCCCTGCGCCCGGCCATCCAGCGCATCGTCGACGACCTGGTCGACGAACTGCTGGCCGGACCGAACCCGGTGGACCTGGTCGACGCCTTCGCGCTCCCGGTGCCGTCGCTGGTGATCTGCGAACTGCTCGGCGTCCCGTACGCCGACCACGAGTACTTCCAGGACAGCAGCAAGACCATCGTCAAGCGCGACGTCCCCACCGAGCAGCGCACCGCCGCGATGGGCAAGCTGATGTCCTACCTGGACGACCTGGTCGGCACGAAGATGGAGCACCCGGCCGACGACCTGCTCTCCGGCCTGGCCACCCGCGTGGAAGCGGGCGAGCTGACCCGGTCCGAGGCGGCGCAGATGGGGGTGCTGCTGCTCATCGCCGGGCACGAGACCACCGCCAACATGATCGCCCTGGGCACCCTCGCCCTCTTCGAGAACCCCGACCAACTGGCCCTCCTGCGCGACTCCGACGACCCCACCCTGGTCGCCTCGGCGGTGGAGGAGCTGCTGCGCTACCTCAACATCACCCACAGCGGTCGCCGCCGCGTCGCCACCGCCGACATCCCCGTCGGCGACCAGGTCATCCGCGCGGGCGAGGGCCTGATCATGGCCAACGACATCGCCAACCGAGACGCCGAGGTCTTCCCCGACCCCGACCGCCTCGACCTGCGCCGCGACGCCCGCAGGCACCTCGCCTTCGGCTTCGGCGTCCACCAGTGCCTGGGGCAGCAGTTGGCCCGCCTGGAACTCCAAGTCGTCTACAGCACCCTCTACCGCCGCATCCCCACCCTGGAACTGGCCACCGACCTCGACAAGGTCCCGTTCAAGCACGACGGGGCGGTGTACGGCGTCTACGAACTCCCCGTCCGCTGGTGATCTGACCTCCCCGACCCCGCGTGCGGTGTGGACTGCGTTCCCCACAGGACGCGGACACCGGACGAGGAGGCCGCCATGACCACGTTCACCCACACCCCCGCGCCCGACCCGGTGCCCGCCGAGGCCCGGCAGCGGGCGCTGCGGGACCCGGGTTTCGGCAAGGTCTTCACCGACCACATGGCTAAGGCATTCCGCCACGCCGACGACAGCATTTGGCTGTTCCGCCCAGAGTTCAACGGTCACCGAGATGTTCGCGGCGGGCACGGCGGCGGTCATCACCCCGATCCTGGAGTTCCGAGGCCGGGGCTGCACCCAGGCGGTCGGCGGCGGCATCCCCGGGGCGACCACGCCGGCCACCCGCGAACACATCGTGGGAATCCAGTTCGGCACCCGCCCCGACACCCGGGGCCGGCTCCACCGGGTCGTGTAGCCGCGCACCCCCTGCGGGCTTCGGCCTGCGGGGGATGCTCGCCCCTCGACAACGCTTCCGCCCCGCGCCGCCGGTGGTGCAGCGGCAGGGCCGGGCTCGACCCGCGGGTCGAGCCCGGCCCGGGGTGTCAGCGCGCGGCGGCGGCGACCGCGGCGCCGAAGGCCGCCATGCCCGCCGCGTTGGGGTGCAGCGGCGCGGCGGGGCTGGTGGGGATCAGGCCCTCGAGGTAGCGCTGGGCGGGTGCGGCGCAGGTGTCGTGGCCCTCGCTGACCGCGGCGATGTCCACATAGGTCGCTCCGTGGGCCTCCGCCTGGGTGCGCAGGGCGGCGTTGAGGCGGTTCACCAGGCTCTGCACGAAGTCCGCGTCGCGGGACCAGATGGGCTGGGTGGGGTGGCAGCCGCCGGGGCGGATGTAGGTGCCGTAGCCGGCGACGACGACCTTGGCGTGGGGGGAGCGGGCGTGGATGGTGTCCAGGGCGGTGCCGAGGGCGGGGGCCCAGGCGTCGATCTTGGCGGCGGTCGGGTTGCCCTTGGCGGCCTCTTGGTCGGCGCAGGAGCGGCCCAGTGGTTCCGGCAGGAGGTTGAGGCAGCCCAGGGTGAGCTGCACCAGGCTGACGTCGTTGCCGCCGATGGTGAGCGACACCAGGTCCGTGGTGGGCTTGAGGGCGTCGAACTGGGGGGACACCAGGCCGAACTGGCGGGAGGTGAAGTGGGCGGTGGTGGCGCCGGAGCAGGTGACGTCGGTGAGCTGGGCGCCGAGGGTGCGGGCTGCGACGGCCGGGTAGTCGTTGTCCCGGGAGCGCAGGCACAGCAGGTTCGGGTCGACCTGCGGGATCAGCGGCCCGGCCGCCGCCGAGTCGCCCAGGGCGACGTACTCCAGCGGGTCGGCGGCGCCCGCGGTGGTGGCGCCGAGGCCGACGCAGGCGAGCAGGGCGAGGACGGGGGCGGTGCTGATCAACCTGGGCCGCGGCACTGGTGCTCCAAGGGGTGAGGTGTTACCGGCGCGTTTATGATCCCGCCAAACGCGGGGGTGTCCGGCTGGGACCTCCGCCAGAGTTCCGGGAGGTGCTGTTGTGACAGGTCACAACTCCGCGGCTGCCGAGTCGCTGGCCGCCCGGTTGCTCGCCGACCTGCCCGGGCTCGCGGCCACCGTCACCGGGCACCTGGCCGAGCGGCTGCCGGTCTACCGCAGGCTGCCCGCCGAGGAGTTGGACGGGGACGTGCACCGGATCGTCAAGCAGATCATCGGCGGCTTCGCCCGCGGCCTGCGCACCGGGCGACCACCGGAACCGGCCCAGTTGGCGGCCATCCGGGCGTCGGCGGCCAAGCGCGCCGAGGAGGGGCTGCCGATCGACGCCGTCCTCAGCGCCTACCACCTCGGCGCGCAGGCCTGCGTCGACGCGCTGCTACCGGAGACGGACCCGGGGGAGATGGCGGTGGTGCACCGATCGCTGCTGGACTACCTGTGCGTGGCGGTGTCCGAGGTGGCCGCCGGGTACCTGGCCGAGCGGCAGGCCCTCGTCGGCGAGGACAACACCCAGAACCAGACCATGCTCGCGGCGCTGCTCTCCGGCGCCGACCCGGAGGTCTCCGCCCGGCGCACCGGCATCCGCCTGCCCACCGCGTACTTCGTCGTCTCCGCCGCCATCGACCCGCACCCCGACGAACTCGACCCCGGGGTGGACGCCGCCGTGGCGGGCCGCCGCAAGACCCGCCGCGTCCGCGCCGAACTCGACCGCCGCTGCGCCCACCCCGCCCTGGCCCGCGTCTCCGCCGACGAGGGCCTGCTGCTGGTCCCGTGCCCGGACGAACCCGACCCGTGGGCGTGGCTGCGCGCCCTCGTCGAGGCCCTGGGCAAGGCCGCGGGCGCCCCCGTCCTGGCCTGCGCCACGCACTGCGCCCCCGCCGACGTGCCCGCCGCCGCCCGGCTCGCCGCCGAACTCCGCGAGGTCGCCACCGCCTTCCACCGCCCACCGGGCCTGCACCGCCTCGACGACCTGCTGCTGGAGCACCAGTTGACCCGGCCCGGTCCCGCCCGCCGCCGGTTGGCCGCGCTGCTGACGCCGCTGCTCGACAAACCCGACCTGCTGCCCACCCTGCGCCTCTACCTGGCGACGAACCTCAACCGCCGCCAGACCGCGGGCAGGCTCCAGGTCCACCCGAACACCATCGACTACCGCATCCGCCGGATCGCGGAGTTGACGTCGCTCAACCCGACCCGGCACGAGGACCTGTTCAAGTTGACCGCCGCCCTCGCCGCCCACGCCGCTGAGGGCAACCCCTGAGCCTGCCCGAGTCGTCCACGCGTCACCGCCTGCGAGACTGGTGCGCGACGCTGCGAGGAGATGATCGAGAAGTGACGTGGAAGGCGATGGCCCCGGCCGAGGTGTGCGACCTCGTGGACTTCTGGGACGCCGCGCCCTGGCCGCTCACGCGCGACCAGGTGCAGCAGCGGGCCGTCGAGCGGTTCGGGTGGACGACCGAGGTCGAGGACGGCACCTCCTACCTCATGAACACGGTGTCCGGGTTCACCGTCCCGGACGTGTCGACCATCGGCTCCAAGGGCGCCCTGTCCTACCTCAAGCTTAACGTCGCGGACACGATCCGCGAGGTGACGCCCGGGTCGAGGCGGTTCCTGGGGGACGCCTTCGCCCTGGCGGTGCGCGAAGGGGAGGGGCGCTGGGGCGTGCCGACGCTGCGCGACGGGGAGGGGACGACGTCCGCGGACTGGGACACCGCGTCCGGCGGGCGGATCTCGTTCAACCTCACCGCGAGGAGCCTCAGCGCGGTGTTCCACACCCCGCAGGACGTCGAGGGCTTCGAGCGGGTCGATCACCGCGGATCGGAAGGGGCGAAACCGGTCGCGTCCGACGACCCGGGGTCCCGGTCCACCACACCGGCCCCCACGCCGTGGCGGGTCGCGCCCGACTGGGAGCCGTTCACCGAACGCCTCGCGGACGCGTTCCGCGACGTGACCGATCGTGTCTTCCTCATCGTCCACGCGGCGGCGGACCCCAGGCGGTACGTGCAGTTCGCCGCGGCGCCCGACCTGCTCGACGCGGAAGCACCGGCGGAGGACGTCGTGGCGGACGCTGACGAGCACCTGCTGCGCAGGGCTGGTTGGGCCGCGCCAGACGTCGCGCAACCCAACTGGACGTCCTCGCTCCGGCGCCCCGCGCTCACGGACGAGTTCGTGCAGCTCGCGCGGCGCTGCACCGCGGCACTGCACGAGGCGTACGGGATCACCAGCCCGGGTGGACTCCGGTACCGCGCGTGGCGCGAACCGCTGGGTGCGGGGGCCGCCGCCGCGGTGGAGTTTCCCGTACTCGGACTCGACTGATCCGGGTCCGAGACCCGACCTGGGCTGCTTGTCCGGACAGGCCCCCGGGGCGCCGGGGCAGGCGGAGGAAGGACGGGCGGGCATCGATCGCTCGGCTCGGCGGGGTGCGCCGCGGCTGGCCTGCTGCCGCTGCCGGTGGTCGCGGCGCCGCCGTGCGCTGCTGCTCCTCCGCACCCGATGGAGGCCCCTGATCCGAGCCCCGGTGAACCGTCCAGTCGATGTCCAGAGGGTGACCATCCGAGGGTGGGAGGGTCGGGGCATCGCTCAGATCGGGGCGTTCACGGGGTGGGCCGGGCCCACCCCCGGACTGGAGGACTCCATGTTCGGCAAGAAGATCCGCCGGTTCGCGGTCATGGCACTGGCCACCGCCGCGGCCGTTCTGGGGACCGCGGTGCCCGCGTCGGCGTCCTGGACCGACGTGTACGGGCCCGCTTTCCCGCCCGGCGCCGTGTACTCCAACCACACCGTGTGCAACCAGGCCCGTGGCACCAACGGGTCCTGGAGCCGGTGGAAGTGCGCCCAGCAGACCGAGACCGGGTGGGACGGCAACGCCGACCCGTGGGTCTACGGCTCGGGCGGCAAGATCACCGCGCTGCGCTTCAAGCAGTGGGGACTGCCGCTGCTGTGCGTGGACTCCCTGGTCGGCGGCCTCGGGTGGCGGGGGCAGCAATGCGGTGGCGAGGGCCAGGTGTTCGAGGTCGGCAGCCCGGACAACTCGCACTACATCCACGGGCTGAGCATCGCCAACTACCACCCCAGCGACCTCATCTCCTTCGAGGCCAAGCGGTCGGACAACTGGAACTGGCCGTCGCCGACCCTGATCGGACCCGAGTCCTGGTACCTGTTCGACCTCGGCGGCCCGATGAAGGGCTTCTGGGTCCTGTGAACCGCGCCCACCCCCTGCAGAGAGGCACGACATGATCGGCAAGAGGTTCCGCCGCGCCGCGGTCCTCGCGGCCACGGTGCTCACCGCGGCCGTCGCGACCGCCGCGCCCGCGTCGGCGACCTGGTACGACCGCTACGGCCCCGACCGCCCCGCCGGTTCGGAGAGCCGGTCGCACTTGATCTGCATCTCCGGTCGCGGCATCAACGGGGTGTGGACCGAGTGGCGGTGCGGCGACTACACCCCCTCCGGTTACAGGCCGGGTGGCAGCTCAATCGTCTCCCCCTGGTACTACCAGCTCCAGGCGTTGCGCGTGAAGCAGTGGGGCCTGACCCAGCTCTGCATCGACGCCCTGGTCGGCGGCATCGGCTGGCGGGGTGCGGTGTGCGGTGGCGAGGGCCAGGTGTTCGAGGTCGGCAGTCCCGACTACCACCACGCGCTGAACGGGTTCAGCGTCGCCAACCACGACCCCAGCGACACCCTGACGCACGTGGCCTACGTCGACAACGGCACCTCCGAGGGCGCCTTCGCGGGCTCGTGGACGATCCCGCCGAACTCGTGGCACCTGTTCGACCTGCACACGTCGATCTACCGCTACGGGCTCGCCTGACCGCCGGGGCCCGCCCGCCGTGCGCTGGCGGGCCCCGCCGCTCGTCCGGGGTCAGCCGCTGGTCTCGGACAACCGCAGGCGAGCGGTGTCCGCCAACGGGTTGCGCAGCCCGGTGAGGATGCTCAGGCTCTGCTCCCAGTTCGCCCGGGCGTCGGCGGTGTGGCCCAAGGCGTGCTCGTCGTCGCCCAGGCGCAGCAGGCTGTCGGCGACGCAGAACTGGTCGCCCGCTTCGCCGAACAGCTCGACCGCGCGCCGGTGGCACGCCTTGGCCCCCTCGTTGTCGCCGGTGTTGTGGCGGACGGTGCCCATCGCCAGCAGCGTGTCCGCCTCGCCGAAGCGGTATCCGAGCTGCCGCTGCAGGTGCAGGGCCCGCTCGTGGGCGGCCAGCGCCTCGACGTGCGCCCCGGTCTGCGACAGCAGGCTGCCGACCAGGCTCAGCGCCAGGGCTTGCCCGTTGTGCCCGGCCTCGACCAACAGACCCAGGCCGGTCCTGGCGTCGTGCAGGGCCTCCTCGACGCGCCCCTGCTTGCGGCGCATCTGCGCGCCGTTGACCAGGGTCTGCCCGTAGGCGACCGGGTCGGCCGCCTCCTCTAGCAGCCGCAGCGCCGCGGCGAGGTGGTGCTCGCCGTCCGCCCAGCGCGCCAACCGCATGTGCGCGGTCACCAGCTCGCGGTGGCAGCGACCGCGCAGCCACGGGTCGCCCAGCCGGTCCGCCGCCGCCAGCGCGACCTCGCCCAGGGCGCGCATGCACTCCCACCTGCCGCGGCGGTCGAGCCAGAAGCGCTGGGCGACGGCCAGTTCGCACACGTGCCGGTCGCGACCCGCCGCTTCCGCGGTGCCGACCAGCGCCACCAGCGCCTCCTGCTCCACGGCGAACCAGGCGGTGGCCGCGGCGCGGTCGGTGAAGTCCAGCGGTTCCGACCCGGGCGCGGGGGCGGGCACCTCCCGGGTGTCGGCGTACGGGGAGAACGTGCGCGCCGCGGCGCGGGTCGAGTGCAGGTAGTGGTCCAACAGCCGGTCCAGGGCCGCGGCGGCCGCCCGGGCGGGGAGTTCGGCTGCCCGCTCGCGGGCGTAGTCGTGCAGCAGGTCGTGCAGCCGGAACCGCCCGTGGCCGCGGTCGTCCACGAGCCTGGCGTCGGCGAGGGTGCGCAGGCAGCGGCGGGTCGCGGTCGTGGGTGTGCCCGCCAGTGCGGTGGCCGCCGCGAGGGGGAGTTCCGGGAGCGGGTGCACGCCGAGCAGGTCGAGCAGACCGGCCGCGGGCTCCGCGACCGCCCGGTGGCTGGTCTCGAAGGCCACGCGGATGTCCGAGTGGGGTTCGCCGGTCGCGAGGGCGTCGAGGCTGCCCGCCTCGTCCAGGTCCGCGACCACGTCGACCAGCGGTGTGGTCGTCGCCCGCGCCGCGGCCACCGCCAGCGCCAGCGGCAGCCCCGCGCACGCGGCGATCACCCGTTCGGCGGCCTCGGGTTCGGCGGCCACGCGGGTGCTGCCCAGCCGCCCGGCGAGCATCTCGCGCGCCTCCGCCGGGGCGAGCAGGTCCACCGCGACTGCCCGCGCCCCGCCCACCAGCAGACCGGGCAGCCGGGATCGGCTGGTCACCACCGCGGCGCAGCCCGCCGTCCCGGGCAGCAGCGGGCGCACCTGGTCGGCGTCGCGGGCGTTGTCCAGCACCACCAGGACCCGCTTGCCCGCCAGCAGGCTGCGGAACAACCCCGTGCGGGCAGCCAGGTCCGACGAGGCCCCGGCGGGAACCCCCAGCACCTCGGTGAACCCGGCCAGCACGTCGGTGGGGTCCAGCGGCGCCCCCGGCCCGAACCCGCGCAGGTCCACGAACAGGTGCCCGTCCGGGAAGCGGTCCGCGACCCCGTGCGCCCAGTGCACCACCACCGTCGTCTTGCCCACGCCCGCCGTCCCGTCGACCACCGCGACCGGCACCCCGCGGTCGCCGTCGGCCACCACCGCGTCCAGCTCCGCGAGCACTTCGTCCCGGAGGACGAAGGACCCGCAGGCGGGTGGCAACTGCTTTGGCACCACGGCAACAACCCTGGCCGCGGCCGCGGGTCTGCTGGCGAGGACTTCGCTGTACGCGGCGGTCAGTTTCGGACCGGGGTCGAGTCCCAGTTCCGCCGCCAGGTCCTTGCGCACCCGGTGGAAGGCCGCGGCCGCCGCCGAGCGGTCGCCCGTGGCGTGGTGGGCGCGGATGAGCAGCGCGTGCAACGACTCGTCCAACGGGGCCTCGGCGGTGGCCCGCGACAGCAGCGGCACGGCGACCGCCGGTTCCCCCGCCGCGAGCGCGGCCTCACCGTGCGCCAGCACCGCCGACAACCACTCGCGAACCGCCGCCGTCACGGCGGGGTTGCCCGCCAGCGCGGCGAGCCCGCCACCGGGTGGACCGGCCCAGAGCTCCAGCGCGCTGGTCAACCGGGCGGTCGCGGCGCGGTGCTCCCCTGCCCGGCACAGCGCCGCGCCGGAGGCGGCCAACCGCCGGAACTGCGCCAGGTCAAGGGCTTCGTCGGGCAGTCGCAGGGCGTACCCGTCGCCGCAGCGCACCAGAACCCGCGCGGGGGAGCCCGGTCGCCGCGCGGGTTCGAGCACCCGGCGCAGGTGCTTGACGTGGGTGTGCACCACGTTCACCGCGCTGCGCGGGGACCGCTCACCCCACAGCGCCTCGATCAGCCCGCCCATCCCCAGGGGGTGCCCGTCGGCCAGGGCCAGCAACGTCAGCAGGGCCCGTCTGCCGGGTGATCCGATGTTCACCTCATCGGTACCGGACCACGCCCGCACCGCCCCCAGCACCTGAACGCGCACTGCGCCTCCGCTCCGCGAGGTCCCCCCGGTGTCTACCACACCGGGTGCGCGGGCCGGTCGTCCTCGCCACCGCGTCCAGAGAGCGTCCAGCGGTTGACCACCGCCGGTTGCGACGGTCGTCGACGGCCCGGCAGCGAGGGCGCCGGGGCGAGAGCGGAGGAAGACTCATGAAACCACGCAGAAGCGGCTCGCGCCGCCTGATCACCACGCTGGTGGCCGTCGCGCTGGGGGTGATCGCGCTCGCCGCCCCTGCCTCGGCGACCGCCGAACCGAGCACGGCCCAGTTGTCCGCGGCCATCGACCGGGTGTGGCACGAGCGGGCCACCGACGCCGACCGGGCGCTGCTGGCCCGGGTGCCCGAGGTCGCCAAGCGGGTCGTCGACCCGGCGAAGACCACCGTGCAGTTCGAGCAGGGGGCAGGCAACCGACCCACGGGCGAGCTGGGCACGCAGACCGCGCAGGACGAGTACAACTGGGCGTACGTCCGGGTGAACTACTACTCGACCCTGGGCTTCACGGTCTACAGCTACCGCCAGTACGTCGAGTGGTACTACAACTACAACGTCGTCACGGCCTGGAAGAACCGCTACGACATCGTCGACTTCAACGACGGCACCGCGAACTTCGGCGCCTACCTGCAGAACTTCGCCAACCCGCCGGGCGGCACCGTCACCAGCTCGGTCATGCAGCGCCAGGTCCACCACTGCCTGGCCACCTACGGCTGCCCCGGCTGGAGCTACCCGTACACCCAGATCAACGTCTTCAGCAACGGCAACGCCACCTATTCTTCGTACGTCTGATCAGGACGGGCCGCACCCGCACGCGGGTGCGGCCCGTTCCCTGAAGCAGATCCACGCCCCGCCCGCCGCGGCTGCCGTTCTCCCACCGGCCATGCCTCCTTCCACGACATGATGATCCTCCCGGACGAACAACTCGACCGCCCTCGGGTTGGGCGCCGGGTTCAGCCGTGCCAGGAGCGCCACAGGGCGCCGTAGGCGCCGCCCGCGGCGACCAGTTCGTCGTGGGTGCCGATTTCGATGAGCCTGCCCGCGTCCATGACCGCGACGCGGTCGGCGTCGTGGGCGGTTTGCAGGCGGTGGGCGATGGCGATGACGGTGCGACCGCGCAGGACCGCCGCGAGGGAGCGTTCGGTGGTGCGGGCGGTGGTGGGGTCGAGCAGGGCCGTGGCCTCGTCCAGGACGAGGGTGTGCGGGTCGGCGAGGACCACGCGGGCGAGGGAGAGCTGTTGGGCCTGGGCGCCGTCGAGGTGGGTGTCGGTGCCGATCACCGTGTCGAGGTCGTCCGGGAGGTCGGTGAGCCAGGTGGCGCCCACCGCATCGAGGGCGGCGCGCAGGTCGTCGTCGTGGGCGTCGGGTTTGACGATCAGCAGGTTGTCCCGCACCGATTCGCGGAACACGTGGTGGTCCTGGGTGACCAGGACCACCTGTTCGCGCAGGGCGTCCGGGGGCAGGTCGACGATCGGGACGCCGCCGACGGTGACCGAGCCGGAACGCGGTCTGTCCACCCCGGCCAGCAGTCTGCCCAAAGTGGACTTGCCTGCCCCGGAGGCGCCGACGACGGCGAGCCGTTCACCCGGGTGCACCGAGAAGTCCACGTCGGTGAGGACGTCGCGTTCGCCGTCGTAGGCGTAGTGGACGGCGCGGACCTCGATCCGGTCGTCGGCCGGGGTCCGGGTGTCACCACGGGCGGCGCGGGGGATTTCCGCCAAGCCCTCGACCCTGGCGAAGGAGGCCACCGCGCCCTGGAGCTGTTCGACCCAGACCATCAGCGTGTCCAGGGGTGACCCGAGCTGGCGCAGGTACACCGTGGCCGCGACGACCGTGCCCAGGCTGGCCGCGCCCCCGATGTGCAGGGCGCCGCCGACCAGCAGCACGGCGACCAGCGGCAGCCGGTGGGACACGTCGAACGCCGGGAACAGGACGCTGCGCAGCCGCAGCGTGTGCGACCGCGCCCGCCGCGCGTCGGCGATCGCGGCCTCCGCCGCCTGTTCCCGCCGCCGCTGCAGGCCCAGCGCCTCGATGGTGCGCGCCCCCTCGGCGGTGCTCGCCACCACGTCGGCCAGCCGGGCGCCGGTGGCGGCCTCGGCCAGGTAGGCGGTCCGCGCGCGCCGCAGGTACCAGTTCAGGGCGCCGCCGATGCCGACCAGGCTCAGCAGCCCGCAGGCGCCCAGCAGCGGGTCGAGCACCAGCACCGCCGCGATCAGGAACACCGCGTACACCAGGGCGACGAGGACTTCCGGCAGCGCCTGCCGCAGCACCGAGGCGACGGTGGCGGAGTCCGTGCTGCCCCGGGCGATCAGGTCGCCGGTCGACACCCGCTCCACGGCCGAGGCGGGCAGGTCCAGCGTGCGCGCCAGGAACCGCTCGCGGATGCGCCCGGCGGTCCGCTCGCCGAACCGGTGGCTCAGCGACAGGGCGGCCCGCGACAGCAGCGTCTGCGCCACGGTGAACACCAGGATGACCAGGGCGAGCCGGTCCACGGTCGCGAGCACGTCGGAACCCGACCGCACCGCGTCGACGATCCGCCCCAGCAACCACGGCCCCACCAGCCCGGCCGCCGCCGCCAAGCTGTTGAGGACCAGCACGCCGACGACGGTCCGGCGGTCGGCGACGATCTCGCCCCACACCGCCGCCCGCACCCGGGCCCCACCCGCGATGGGCAGCGTCATGCGCCCCCACCCCCGGCCAGGACCGCCCGCCGCGACACCGGGTGGCTGGTGCGGCGCGGCGGCGCGCCGGGCGGCGTCACGCGTCCCCGTCCTCGAGCAGGCCCGCCTGCCGGGTCACCAGGTCGCGGTAGGCGGGGTGCTCGCGCATCAACTCGTCGTGGGTGCCGGTCGCGGTGGCGTGGCCGTCGGTGAGGAAGACCACCTCGTCGGCCTGGGCGAGGACCAGGGGCGACGTCGTCGTGACCAGGGTGGTGCGGCCGTGTCGCGCCGCCCGCAGCCGGGTGGCCATCACCGCCTCGGTGTGGGCGTCGACGGCGGAGGTCGGTTCCACCGCCAGCAGCACGTCCGGTTCGGCGTAGACCGCCCTGGCCAGGCGCAGCCGTTGCCGTTGGCCACCGGACAGGGTGCCCGCCCCGGGGGTCACCTCGGCGTCCAACCCGGCGGGCAGGGCGTCCACGACGTCGTCGGCCACCGCCGCGCGCACCGCCGCCCGCACCCGCGCGTCGTCGGGCTCGCACCGGCCCGCGACCGCCTCGCGGATCGTCCCGGCGAAGAAGTCGGCGTCGTTGTCGGCCACCAGCAGCCGTTCCCGCAGGCGGTCCGGTGCCAGCGCGTCGATCCGGGTCCCGGACCAGGTGGCGTCCGTGTCGGTGAACCGGCCCAGCCGCTCCACCACCGCGACCGCCTCCGCCGGGCGGGCGCTGACCAGGGCGGTCATCCGCCCCGCGCGCAGCACCACCCCGGACGCCGGGTCGACCAGGGGACCGCAGCCCCCGGGCGGCTCG
This sequence comes from Actinokineospora spheciospongiae, assembly GCF_003182415.1. Taxonomy (NCBI): domain Bacteria; kingdom Bacillati; phylum Actinomycetota; class Actinomycetes; order Pseudonocardiales; family Pseudonocardiaceae; genus Actinokineospora; species Actinokineospora spheciospongiae. The sequence goes on from NZ_QHCP01000001.1 coordinate 330,577, forward strand.
ACCGCGCCCGGGGTGTCGCGGTGGTCGGGCTCCAGGGCCAGCAACCGGATGACGCGCCGCGCGGCGACCACGGCCCTGGCCAGGTCCCCGCTGCCCTCGATGAAGAACGCCACCGGCACGACCAGCACCGCCACGTACCCGTAGACCGCGACCAGGTCGCCGATGGAGATCACGCCCCGCGCCGCCATCCGCGCGGCCAGCCACACCACCACCGCCAGGAACAGCGCGGGCAGCCCGTTCGCCAGCGCGCCCACCCAACTCGCCGGACCACCGACCCGGTACCCCGACTCGGTCAGCCGCCGCGACCGCTCGTCGTACCGGTCGGCGTGCGACTGCTTCCCGCCGAGCCCGTTGAGCACCCGCAACCCGCCCAGCACGTCCACCAACCGGCCGGTCAACTGGCCCTGCAGTTCCCGGTAGCCCGCCCCGGTGCGCTCGATCCGCCGCAGCAGCGGCCCGATGAACAGCGCCAGCAGCGGAACCCCGCCCAGCACCACCAGCGCCAGCAGCGGCGAGATGCCGAACATCACCACCGCGATCGCGGCGTAGGCCACGACCGCCCCGAACCCCGGCCCGGCGACGGTCAGCGACTGGGCGACCACCGTGACGTCCGCGATCCCGATCGCCACCACCTCCCCGGCCCCCACCCGCCGCGGCAGCGTGGCCCCCAGCCGGGCGCACTGGCGCACCGTCGCCCGCACCACCCGGAACGACGCGTCCATCCGGACCCGGGTCATCGTCCGGTGCCGGTGGACCGCCAGCACCGCGCTGAGCAGCCCCACCCCCAGCAACACCGCCGCCCAACCCACCAGCGCACCCATGTCCCGGGGCGCGAGCCCGTCGTCGACGGCCCGCGAGAGGACGTACGGCGGCACGGCGAGGCTGACCATCCACGCGCTGCTCAGCGCCATCGCCACCGCGATCCGCCCCGGCTGCGACCGCACCAGCCACCACAGGAACCGCCCCGGCCCGCTGATGTCCCCCGCCGTCGGCGGTGTGTGCTCCCCCGGCATGTCCCCAGCCTACGCGGCGGCCGGGAAGTCGATCACCGCGCCGGATGCTCTGTCCACAGAGGAGCGTCAGGGCTCGAACGCGCCCCCGCGCTTGAGGGTGCGAATCACCGGGCTCGTCTCCACGGCGCCGACCGTGGGCAGCGCGCCGATGCGCCGGGTCAGGTAGCCGAACAGGTCCCGGTTGTCCCGGCACACCACGGAGACCATCAGGTTGGTCGGACCGGTGGTGGCCGCGCAGAACGCGACCTCCGGGTGGGTGGCGATCTCGGCGCCGGTCTCGGCCAGGTGCGACGGCGCGACGGTGGCCCGGAGCTGGGCGGCGGCGTGGTAGCCGAACCGGGCGGTGGCCACGTCCACGTCGAACGACAGCAGCCCGGCCCCGCGCAGCGCCTCCACCCGGCGCGCCGCCGTCGACTCCGACCAGCCGGTGGCCCTGGCCAGCAGCCCGTAGGGGGCGCGGCCGTCGCGGGCGAGTTCGCGCAGCAGCGGGCGGTCGGCGTCGGTCAGGTCGGTCGCCACCGGGGGCAGGTCGGGGCGCAGGGCGTCGACCTCGGCGTCGGTGAGGACGGTGGCGAAGACCTCCGGGCCGCCGCCGAAGACGTGCAGGATGCCGTGCGCGGTCACCGAGGTGATCGGGGCGGTGTGCGGCAGCTTGCGCAGCAGCAGCTCGTCGCGCTCCTCGGCCGACCAGGACTGCACGCTGGCGCTGATCTCGGTGCCCCCGGAGAGCAGGTGCACCCACCGGGTGTCGTCGCGGCGGGCCAGGGCGAGCGCGACCTCCACCGCGGCGCCGGGCTGGCAGTGCACCCGGACGACCCACTGCGCGCCGCCGAGCCGCACCGCGTTGATCACCCCGGTGAGCCGGACCACACCGGACTCCCGCATCCGCGCGTACCGGCGCGCGACCGTCCGGTCCGACACCCCGAGCACTTCGCCGACGCGGGCGAACGACGCGCGTCCGTCCACGGTGAGCGCGTGCAGGACGCGTTGGTCCAGCTCGTCGACATCCATCTCAAATCCCCGTCTGGTGTCGGATTCCCCCACCGTACGCCCGCCGACACCTGGTTTTCCCCGCGCGACCACGATCCTTGTCCCCATGCGCTCTCGTTGGTGGCCCCTGGTCGCGATCTGCCTCGGGTCCTTCATGCTCCTCCTCGACGTCACGATCGTGACGGTCGCGCTGCCCGACATGGCCGCCGACCTGCACGCCTCCTTCAGCAGCCTGCAATGGGTGCTCGACGTCTACGCCCTGGCCCTGGCCGCGCTGCTGCTCGGCGCCGGGTCGCTCGGCGACATCGTCGGCAGGCGCCGGGCCTACGTGGTCGGCCTCGCCCTGTTCGCCCTCGGCTCCCTGGCCTGCGGCCTGGCCCCCACGGTGGGCGTGCTGATCACCGCCCGGGGCCTCCAGGGGATCGGCGGCGCGCTGATGTTCGCCACCACCACGGCCATGCTCAACGCCACCTACACCGGCCGCGACCGGGGCGTGGCCTTCGGCGCCTGGGGCGCGGTCAACGGCGCCGGGTCGGCGCTGGGCCCGCTGGTCGGCGGCCTGCTCACCGAGCACGCGGGCTGGCGGTGGATCTTCCTGGTGAACCTGCCGGTGTCCGTGCTGACCATCGCCCTGACCCTGCTCGTCACCACCGAGACCCGCCGCCGCGGCGTGCGGGTCGACGTGCCGGGCGCGCTGGCGTTCGCGGTCTTCGCCGGTGCCCTCACCTACGCGCTGATCCGGGTGGGCGAGGACGGCTGGACCGCGCCGCGCCCGCTGCTGCTCCTCGCCCTGGCCGCCGTGGCGCTGGTGGTGTTCCTGGGGATCGAGCGCCGGGTGCGCCACCCGCTGCTGGACCTGGGGCTGTTCCGGTCGAGGTCGTTCAGCGCCACCATCGCCGCGGGCCTGCTGCTGATGGCCGCCGCGTTCGCCATGCTCGCCTTCACCTCGGTCTGGCTCCAGGGCGTCCTCGGGCTGTCGCCGATCGAGGCCGGGGTGGCGCTGCTGCCGCTGGCCGTGTGCTCGTTCCTGGTGTCCGCGCTGGCCGGGTGCGCACTGCAGGCGGTGCCGCCGCGGTGGACCGTCGGCGGCGGGATGGTGCTCGTCGGCCTGGGCTCGGCCCTCCAGGCGACGGTCGGCGCCGACTCCGGCGCGCTGGTCCTGCTGCCCGGCCTGGCCGTGATGGGCGTCGGCGTCGGCCTGGCCATCCCCACCCTGACCGCCGCCGCCATGTCCGCCGCGCCGCCGCAGCAGGGCGGGATGGTCGCGGGCACCCTCAACACGGCCCGGCAGCTCGGGTACGCGCTGGGGGTGGCGGTGCTGGGGCTGGTGTTCAAGCAGACCGTCGTCGACCACGTCGGCGACCCCGGCCTGGCCGGTGCGGTCGTGGCGGGGCAGGCACCCAGGACCGACGCGGTGCGCGAGGCGGTCGCGGCGGGCCTGCGCCACGGCCACACCGCGGCGGCGGTCGCCGGGTCGGTCGGCGGCCTGCTGGTGCTGTGGCTGGTCCGCTCGACCCGGCGCCCGGCCGAGCGATCAACTCCGGTGCGGACCTGAGCCCGGTCCGGCACGGTGGTCCCCATGCCGGACACAGCTTTCACCCACCCCCGACTGGCCCAGGTCTACGACGCGGTCAACGGCGAGCGCGACGACCTGCACGCCTACCTCCGCATCGCCACCGAGGTCGAGGCCCACCACGTCCTCGACCTCGGCTGCGGCACGGGCGCCCTCCCCCTCCTGCTGGCCGCCACCGGCCGCCGGGTCACCGCCGTCGACCCCGCCGAGGCGTCCCTGCGCGTGGCACGGGCGAAACCCGCCCCAGGACCGATCACCTGGCTGCACGGCGACGCCACCACCCTCCCGCCACTGACCGCCGACCTGGCCACCATGACCGGCAACACCGCCCAGGTCTTTCTCACCGACGACGCCTGGGCGGCCACGCTGCGCGGCGTCCACGGCGCCCTGCGCACGGGCGGCCACCTGGCGTTCGAGACGCGGCGGCCGCAACGCCGGGCGTGGGAGGGGTGGAACGGTCGCCGCGTCGTGGACGTCCCCGGGGTCGGGTCGGTCGAGGAGCGGATGGAGGTGGTGGAGGTGGCGTTGCCCCTCGTGTCCTTCCAGACCACCTACACCTTCGCCTCCGACGGCTTGGCCCTCCGGTCCGACTGCACCCTCAGGTTCCGCGACCGGCCGGAGGTCGAGGAAAGCCTGTCCGCCAACGGCTTCACCGTCCGGGACGTGCGGGACGCGCCGGACCGACCCGGCCGGGAGTACCTGTTCCTGGCGCAGAAGACCGCCTGAGCGATCCCACGTTCTGGGCGAGCGGGGTAACGGGTGGTGCCCACTCGGCGACCCCAGGCGGAAGGTCCACCGGTCGAGGGGTTGCCACCGCATGCGTCGAGTCCTGTTGCCCACCGCCGTGTTCGTCGTGGTCGGAGGGCTCACCGCGTGTGGTGCGAACAGCGCCGCGCCGCCGTCGTCGACACCCGCGCCGACCACCGAGGTGCCCGCCACCCCGGAGACCACGCAGAGCGCCGCGCCCGCGGTCGGGGTGCGGCCGGGGGTCGTGCTGGTCAACTGCGACGTGCCCTCGGGGGCGGGGGTCCGGGTCAGCGGGTTCGGGCCGGACGGGACCTCCACCGGCACCACCGAGTTCCCCTGGCTCCCGGTCGGTTCGCCGGGCGCCGCACCCGCGCTGACCTGCTTGGACTTCGGGATCTTCACCACCCAGGCCAGCCGGGCGGACGGGCACCTGCTGCGGTCGGCCTTCAACGAGGACTACACCGCCGCGCTCGCCACCGACACCGAGGGGGAGAACTCCACCATCGGCTGGCTGTCCCCGGAGCTGGAGTTCACCCCGCTGACCACACCGGTGTCCGGCGACTTCACCAAGCAGCTCGACCACGACCCGATGTTCCACCCCGCCACCGACCGGGTGTTCTTCCGCGACGCCGACGACGAGTTGAGGTCCGTCGCCGCCGACGGCACCGGCCAGAAGGCGGAGACCAGCACCGCGTCGGACAAGGCGGTCCTGGTGCCCACGGCCGCGCCCCTCCTGGAGGACAAGGGATCGGGCGTGGTCTACAACCGGTCCGGCACCCTGGTCGCCGGGCTGATCAGCGCGGCGGTGGCGGGCACCGACCAGGTCGTGGTCGTCCCCACCGCCGAACGCGACTCCCTGCGCCAGGCCACCAGCGGCGTCCCGATCACCGCCGAGTTCACCGGCAGACCCGAACTGCACGGCTTCCTCGACGACAACACCGTGCTGCTGACCGACGACATGCAGATCTACGCGGTGAAGCTGTCCGGGCAGACCGCGACGGTGACCACCGTCCTGGCCAACGACAAGCTGACGATCTGGGACGTCACGGCCTCCTCCGACGGCAAGTCGGTCGCCTTCCTCGCGGGGGAGGGCACTTCCACCTACCTCTACGCGGTCCCCGCGACCGGCGGCACCCCCACCAAGCTGACCACCGTCACCGGCGCCACCGCCCTGCTGGAGTTCACCGCCTGACGCTACCGGCGGCCGTCCCGGTCGGCGGTGGTCGCGGCGATGGTGCCGAGCAGGGCCAGGGCGTCGGCGCTCGGCGACCCCGGTTCGGCCTGGTAGACGATCAGTTCCTGCCCCGGCGCGGAGCGCACGTCGAAGCTCAGCATCCGCAGGGTGAGGGCTCCGACCTCGGGGTGGACCAGCCGCTTGGTCTCGATCCGCTTGCCCCTGGCCCGGTTCTGCGCCCACAGCCGGGCGAACTCCGGGCTGCGGCCGAGCAGGTCGTCGACCACGGCGCGGACGCGCGGGTGTTGCGGCGCGGCGCCTTCGAGCAGCCGGAAACCCGCGACGGTGTTCGCCGCGACCGCGTCCCAGTCGGCGTAGAACGAGCGGGAGCCCGGGTCGAGGAAGACCTTCTCCACCAGGTTGCGGGTCACCGGGAAGCCGGAGAACAGGGCCTCGCCGAGGCGGTTGGCCACCAGCACGTCGTACGCGCGGCCCAGGACCAGCGCGGGGTGGTGCGGCCAGGCGTCCAGGAGCTGGGCCAGCGCCGGGTCGACGCGCTCGGAACCGCCGGAGCCGTCGCCGCGCGGGCTGAGCCCGGCGAGGCGGTACAGGTGCTGCCGCCCGTCCTCGTCCAGGCGCAGCGCCGCGCACAGGCCGTCGAGGACCTGGCCGGACGGGCTGGTCTCGCGGCCCTGCTCCAGGCGGGTGTAGTAGTCGACGCTCATGCCCGCGAGCATCGCCACCTCTTCCCGGCGCAACCCGGGAACGCGCCTGCGGCCGGTGTCGGGCAGGCCCGCCCCGGCGGGGGTGGTGGCGGAACGCCGGGCGCGGAGGTGGTCACCGAGGGCGCTCATGGCACCAGGGTAGGTCGGCGCGGGCGGGCGAGGGTGGGTGCGGTGCTCCCAGGTTCGCGGCGGCCTTCTCCGGGGCGGACCGACTCGGCAGGCTTGACGGCATGAACACGAACAAGGTCGTCCTCATCACCGGTGCCAGCAGCGGCATCGGCGCCGCCACCGCCACGGCCCTCGCCGGGGCCGGGCACCACGTCGTCCTCGCCGCCCGCCGCACCGACCTGCTCACCGGGGTGGCCGACGCGATCACCGCCTCGGGCGGCTCCGCCTCGACCCGCGCCCTCGACGTGACCGACGCCGCCGCCGTCCGGGCCGCCGTCGACGCGGTCGTGGCCGACCACGGCAGGCTCGACGTGATCGTGAACAACGCGGGCGTGATGCCGCTGTCGCGGATGGACGCGCTGCTGGTCGAGCAGTGGGACCGCATGGTCGAGGTCAACGTGAAGGGCCTCCTGCACGGCATCGCCGCCGCGCTCCCGCACTTCCAAGCCCAGGGCGGCGGCCACTTCGTCACGGTCGCCTCGATCGGCGCCCACGAGGTCGTCCCGACGTCGGCGGTCTACTCCGCGACCAAGTTCGCCGCGTGGGCCATCACCGAGGGGCTGCGCCAGGAACTCGAACCGTCCATCCGGGTCACCACCGTCTCGCCCGGGGTCGTGGAGAGCGAACTCGCCGACCACATCACCGACCCCACCGCCCGGGAGGCGATGCGCACCTACCGCAGGAACACCCTGCCCGCCGACACGATCGCCAGGGCCATCGCCTACGCCGTCGGCGAACCGGCCGGTGTCGACGTCAACGAGATCATCGTCCGCCCCGCCGCCCAGCGCCCCTGACCGGTCGCGCCCGCCGCGGTGAGCCCCCGGTCAGGCGGTCGTCCAGATCCTCAGCGGACCGCCGTCCACCGCGTCGCCCGCGACGAGGGCGGTGGTGTCGTTGGTGAAGACGCTGAGGCTGCCCGCGGCGTCGAAGCCGTTCTGCTTGACCGGCACCCGTTCCCAGCGGGCGGCGTCCGAGGACAGCCACACCCCACCGCCGTCGCCGGAGGAGCCGGTCGCGATGAGCCTGCCCCGCCAGGTGGCCACCTGGCGGACGTGTTGCGCTTCGGGTTCGTCGACGTTGGCGTCGGGCAGCACTCCCACGGTCACGTCGTGGGAGGCGGTCCAGTCGCCGGTTCCGCGGCGCCACGCCGTGGGCCTGGGGTCGCCGGTTGTGGTCGGGTCGGTGAACAGGACCGTGAGGTCGTCCTTCCGGGTCAGGGACAGCACCCTGCCGCGCAGGGGGCCGGGTTCGTCCGCGGTCCACCCGGTCCCGTCGGTCGAGGACAACACGGTGGTGTCGCCGGAGGAATCCCCGGTGACGCCGAAGATCGTGAACCCGTCGGCGGTGGCGGTCACGTCCGGCAGGTATCCGGAGCGCAGGTCGGGGGTGTCGACCGCATCCGGCCCGGAGAAGGTCTTCCCGTCGGTCGAGTGCCAGACGCGGAGGCCGTTGTGGTCGCGGTTGTCGACGCGGTCGTTGTCCAGGACGGCCATGGGGCGGTCGAACCCGACCACGACCACGCCGCGCGGTCCGGCGGCCACCGCCGAGAGCGCTTCGCCCGGCTCGCTCCCCGCCAGGGGGTGCGCGGACCACGAAACGCCGTCCTCGGACCGCCAGACCGCTGCCCCGCCCGTGGTGGCGCCCAGGACGTGGACGGTGTTCCGGTACCCGGCGACCGGGGTCCGGTGCCCGAGCTGCTGGACGCCGTCCAGCACCACCGGGGACCACGTCCCGCCGTCCGGGGAGGTGAAGACGTCGCTGACCAGGTCGTTCACCTGGCCCCGGCTGTTCGGCGCGGCCGGGACGAGGTGGTGCCCGGCCAGGACGAACCCCCGGTCCCACCCGGCGCCGCCCTGCAGGCTGGTGAGCCGGTCCGGCGGGACCCCGGGGGAGGCGGCGACCCAGCGGGGGGCCGGTGCAGCGGGTGCGGTCGGCGGGGGCGGCGCGGCGCCGGTCCCGCAGGCGGCGGCCAGGGCGATCGCCAGGACGACCACCGGCAGGCGGATCAGGCGCACGACGGGCTCCCGTCCGGTTCGGCCCAGGTGATGGAGTCCTTCGTGCACCACTTCCGCGCCGCCGTGGCGGCGGTCGTCCGGAACGGCTTGCCGCCGTCGTCGATCCGCAGGTCACCCCGGCTGCCGCCGGAAGTCCACCGCACGTGCAGGTACCACTCCACGTACCCGCTCGACGCGGTGGGCACGACGACGACCTTCTCCACGTCGTCCTTCGCCACCTTGAAGCTGAACTCCTGGGCTGGGACGACCCGGCCGCCCTGCTCACCCGCCACCGGGACGACCTCGGGTCGCGGCGAGCCCAGGTCGGTGGCGTAGTGGTGCGGCGTGACGTCGCTGCCGCACGTGCCCGGCAGGTAGATCCCGGTCAGCGGCGCGGACCGGGACACGACCTCCACCGAGATCGAGTGCAGCACGGTCGCCGTGTCGCTCGCCCCCTGGAACGTGACCTCGACGTGCCCACCCGAGCTGAGCGCGGCCCCGTCCGGCGGCCCCTCCCGAGGCACCGGGATCGACTTCTGACCCCGGTCGGGCACCACCCACCCGGTCTCGCACCGGTCCGGGCCCATCGACACGGCCCAGTGCGGCGCCCCGCCACCGGCCGCCGGATCAGCCGTGGCGGGCCCGGACCGCTGCAACAACCACGCCCCCGCCACCATCCCGGCGAGCGTCGCCACGATGACCAGCACACCGACGGTCAGCCCCGCGGTGCCGGAACGCGACTTGACCGTGATCCGCTCACTGGAGCCGCCCACGTTCACCTGCACGCCCTGCTCGCCGTGGTTCGCCTGGCTCACCGCCCCCGGCACGGGCGCCTCCTGCGCCCCCACGGCCCCGCGCGACCTCGTGCGCTTCTCCGCCCCGAACCCGACCGCCGCCCCCGCGACCACCAGGACCACGACCGCGAGCCACGCCCAGACGCTGCTCTTGAGGTCGGTCGCGACGTTGATGACGATGCCCAGGGCGGCGGTCACGGCGCTCCCGGTGAGGGCCTTCACCCACCCTGCTCGCTGACTGTCGATCGGTCTCTCCCGGGCGCCGGAGTGCGGTTCTGCTGACGACGCCCGAGGCTATCGGGTCCGCCCAGCCCCGTGGGCCAGTGCGCTCGGACGCCCTCAGTCGAACTCCACCGGGAGGCGGTCGACGCAGATGTGCCTGCCGTTCTCGAAGTAGCGGGTCGGTTCGGCGGTGAGCCGGTAGTTGCCGTGCCGGGCCAGTTCGTCGAGGACGGCGAGGAACTCTGTCCTGGCGTGGTGGGCGCCGAGGCAGAAGTGCACGCCCTGGCCGAAGGTCAGGTGCCGGTTGTGCGGGCGGTCGAGGCGGAACTCGTCCGGGTCGTCGAAGACCGCCGGGTCGCGGTTGGCGGCGCCGGTCAGCAGGACCACGCGGGCGCCCGCGGGGATGGTGGTGCCGCCCACCTCCACCTCGCGGGTGGTGAACCGGGTGCCGTGGTCGACCGGGGCCCACAGCCGCAGGGTCTCCTCGACCGCGCGTGGTCGCAGGTCGGGGTGTTCGCGCAGCAGGTCTTGCAGGTCGGGGCGGCGGGCGAGGACCCAGCACAGGTGGCCGATGGTGTTCATGGTGGTCTCGTGGCCCGCGATCGCGTAGGCGACCAGCATGACGTGCAGGTCGTCCTCGGTGAGCAGTTCGCCGTCGACGCGGGTGCGGACCAGGGTGGACAGGTGGTCGTCGCCGGGGTTTTCGCGGGCGCGGCGGATCTCGGTGCGGAACAGTTCGGCGAACGGGGGCCAGAAGCCGCCGGAGTCGGCGTCCCTGGGCATGCCCTTCCACGTGTTGCTGGTCAGTTCGCGGATGCGGGCGCGGGCCTCGGGGGAGAAGCCGACCGCCGCGCCCACCACGGCCAGCGGCAGCGGGGTGGCGAGTTCGGCGACCAGGTCGCCGTGGCCGCGTTCGACGACGGGGCGCACCAGCTCCGCCACCAGCCCGGTGATCGCCGCCGCGGACTCCTTGGCCCGCGCCGGGGTGAACGGCGGGCGCATCAGCGCGCGGTAGCGGGTCTGCTCCGGCGGGTCGTACTCCAGCGGGGCGAACCGGGGTGTGCCCGCCGCCCTGGGGAAGAACACGCCGTGGCCGGAGGCGAAGGTCTCGTGGTCGCGCAGGGCGGCGTCGACGTCGGCGTGGTGGGACAGGACCCACATCCCGCCGTGCGCCGACGAGTGCGCCACCCTGCCCCGTCCCCGCACCGCGCGGTGCACCCGCAGGGCCAGGTCGGGGGTGAACTCGGGGTCGTGGTGGTCGAAGTCGGCGGTGAGGCGGTCGACCGGGCAGCTCATCGGACCTCCCCGGCCCAGGCGGGCGCGTCCGGCGCCATGTGCGCGAACGGGTGCGTCGACGCCGGGTCGTAGCTCTCGTCGGTGATCCACTTGATCATGCGGCGGGTCGGCTCCATCCCGTCCTGGGGGACCTCGGGGCGGAAGTGGGTGGCGTAGCCGAGCGACACCAGCCGCTGCACGCCGTAGAGCGGCGCGGTGTCGCGCAGGACCCGCTTGAGCGAGTCCGGGTAGACGCCGACGGTCTGGGTGTAGCTGTTCATCGCGCGCACCGCCTCGGCCGGGTCGTCGATCGGGACGACGTTGGCGACCCGCCCCGACAGCGCGTCGCGGAAGTCGACCGGCTCCGCCGACAGCGACACCACCACCGCGCCCTCGCCGCCCCGGCCGCCGACGACCCGGTACCAGTCCGGGGCGGCGGCGAGGCCGCGCAGGTTCTCCCGCAGCTCGGGGTCGAACCGGCGGGCGGGGGTGCTCAGCGCGGCGGGCAGCCGCTGCACCTCCTCGTGCAGCATCGCGCCCCAGCGCAGCGCGGTGGCCAGCCCGGCCTCGTCGGTGCCGGTGGCGGCGTAGATGACCCTGGCGTTGAAGCAGCCCTCCTGGTTGAGCACGCCGACGTCGGCGGCGGCCAGCCTGGCCGTCTCGCGCAGCGCCGCCTCGGAGGCGAACGCCTCGGGACCGATCACGGTGGCCGAGAGCTTCGGGTCCAGGGCGATCAGCTCCAGCCCCGGCCGCAGGTACCGGGTCACGTGCTGGACCGAGCCGAACCCGCCCCACGCCACCACCTTCTCGACCTGCGCCGGGTGGTAGAGGCCGCGCTCGAACCCGGTGTCGCCGCCCTTCCAGTACAGCACCGACAGGTGCCGGGTCAGCGGGTGCTCCGGTGCCAGTTCGACGAGGGTGCGGAGGATGGCGGGCGCGGTCACCGGGTCGTTCGCGGGTGCCTTGATGATCGCGTCGCCGCGGGTGACGGCGCTGCGGACCACGGTGATGGCCGCGATGATCGGGTTGTTGCCCGCGATGACGTGCACCGCCCGCGCCCCGAACGCCCGCACGGCCGCGCCGCCGGAGGACACCCAGCCGTCGAGGAACTCCGCGCCGATCGCCCGCTCGGCCAGCGCCCACACCGCTTCCGGGGCGAACAGGCCCGGCAGTTGCAGGTAGGTCGAGCGCAGCACGTCGGCGGTGAGGTCGGAGAACTCCGGCAGCAGGGACAGCGCCTCCTGCAGGAAACCGTTGCGCGACAGCGCGAGCTGTCCGCCCAGCTCCGCGAGCAGGTCCACGACCTCGGCGAACGGGACCGATTGCAGGTCCGACAGCGCCACCGGGTCGCGCAGCGGCAGCACCGGCAGCAGGCCGACCGGGTCCGGGCCGTGGAACCCCGCCGGGAACTCGACCGGGTCGGCCTCGTGCACCCGCCCGCGCACGACCGCGGGCACGAAGACGGCGCTCACACCAGTGCCCCGTTCAGGAACTCCAGCGTCTCGGTGAGCGCGCTCGCCGTCGCCGCGCAGGTGATCTTGTCGTCCCCGCCCGCCCCGCCGAAGCGGCCGACGGTGCCGTGGTGCAACCGGGGGGTGGTGCGCCCGCACGGGCACGGCTCCCAGGTGACGGTGACCCTGTCCCCGGAGACGAACCCGCCCCAGAACAGGTCGGCGGACAGGTCGAGGAACGCGGCGCGGCCGGTGACCGTGCCCCGCCGGGGCAGGACCCGCCCGGTGTCGGGGTCGAGCAGGTACAGCACCAGCCACGGCTCCACGTGGTAGGCGTTGTCCTGGCACAGCATGTTGAGCGCGATCACCTCGACCATCGCGTAGACGTAGGCCAGCCGGTCGACGCCCGCGAAGGCCATGACGCCGCGGTCCCAGTCCTCGGGCAGCACCCCCGCCTTGGACCCGCCGCCGGGCAGCAGCACCGAGTCGGGGGAGAACACCCCCCGCAGGCCCCGGCCCGACCCGGCCTCGGCCATGCCGTGGAAGACGTCCCAGGTGCTCAGCGAGGCGATCCGCCGCCCGCCGAGGGTGTCGGCGAGCCGCTGCACGAACTCGCCCATGCCGCGGCCGGTGGCGTCGAGCGCGTCCTCGAACTCCGCCCGGCGCTCGGCCAGGTTCGCCGGTACCCGGACCCGGTCCAGCTCACCCCGGGCCGCGGCGGCGCGCAGGCGCCCGGCCAGGTGCATCACGTCGGCGCTGAGGTGCCCGTCGTGCAGGGTGTGGAACCGGTCGGGGCTCCCGCCGAGCTGCTGCCCCATGGCGGTGGCGTGCCTCGCGATGCCGCTGCGCCCGGTGCGGAAGCTGGGCCACACCACGTCCACGTCGGCGTCCGGGGTCACGTCGAGCCGGACCATCTCGTAGAGGCGGTCGTACTGCACGGCGGTGTGCGGCAGGAACGACATGGTGCCGGTGGTGCCGGAGGAGTGCGCCAGCCGCAGCGGGGTGCGCTCGTCGACCAGGTCGAGCCAGGCGTCGATCGAACCCAGGCCACGAGCATCCACTTCGGACAGGTCGACCGTGGTCAGCCGGGCCAGCCACCGGGTGAGCCGGTCGAACCGGTTGTCGGTCAGCAGCGAGGCGGGGTAGGACTTGTAGACGGTGTGCGGGAACAGCAGCGGCGCGGCGTCGTCGAGCCCGCGCAGTTCGGTGATGCCCTGCTCCTCGGCCATGGTCGTCAGCACCGGGACCCGGTCGCGCAGCGCGGCGAAGCGCAGGCGCGCCGCCTCCAGTTGCAGGCGTTCGAGTTCCCCCCGGGGCAGCGTGTGCATGGCCAGTCGGGAGCCGTTGAAGTACTCCACGGGGTTGCCCGCGAAGGTGAGCGGGTCGTGTTCGCCGGTCATGCGGTCTTCCTCTCCGGCTCGGGCCGCGGGGCGGAGGCGTCCCGGGCGAGGTGGTGGGCGATGGCGGTGACGGTGGGGTGGTGCCAGAGCAGGGTCGCGGCGACGGTGACCCCGAGGCGCGCGCCCAGTTCCCGGCGCAGCGCCACCGCCAGCAGCGAGTCCAGGCCCAGCTCGGGCAGCGGCCTGCGCGGGTCGACCCGGTCGGGCGCGGCCCCCAGCACCTCGGCGGCGGCGGCGCGGACCTCGGCCACCAGGAAGTCGACCCTGGCCTGCCCGGTCAGCGACACCCAGGGCACGGGGGCCCGCCGCGCCGGTCCGCGCTCGACGAGCCCGCGCAGCAGCGGGACGTCGAGCGGGTCGGGGCCGCCGGGGTCCTCGGGCAGCACCCGCAGCACCGCGAGGTTGCCCGCCATGCCGCTGTCCACCCTGGACCAGGCGCGCAGCGCCTCCTCGGCGCTGACGGCGTCGGTGCCGCGCGCGGCCAGCTCGGCGTCCACCGCGGCCGCCGACGCGGCCATGCCCAGCCCGCGCCAGCTCGTCCAGGCCAGGGCGACCGCGTCGCGGTCGCCGAGCGAGCGCCGGTGCCGGGCCAGCCCGTCGAGGAAGGCGTTGGCCGCCGAGTACGCGGCCTGCCCCGGCAGCCGCAGCAGTTGCCCGGCGGAGGAGAACAGCACCAGGAAGTCCAGGGTGCCCGGCGGGAACACCCGGTGCAGCACCAGCGACCCGGCCACCTTGGGGGCGAGCACGGCGTCCAGCTCGGCGCGGGTCAGGTCGGCCGCGGCCCCGGACAGCACCGCCCCGGCGGCGTGCACGACACCGCGCACGGGCGGGAACCCGACCTCGGCCAGCGCGGCCCTGGTCGCGGTTTCGTCGGCGACGTCGGCGGCGAGCCCGCGCACGGTCGCGCCCGCGGCCTCCAGGTCGGCGCGCAGCCCCCGGCCCACCCGGCCGGAGCGGCTGAGCAGCAGCAGCCTGCGCGCCCCGCGCTCCACCAGCCACCGGGCCACCCGGCCGCCCAGCGCCCCGGACCCGCCGGTGACCAGGTACGTGCCGTCCGGCCTGCACCGCGGGCCGCCGTCGAGCCCGCCGGGCACGGCCGCGCGCAGCCGGGCCGCCGTCGCCCGGCCGCCCGCGACCGCCACGACGTCCTCGTCGACGCCCGAGCCCACCAGCCGCGCCACCGCGGCCAGGTCCTCGGCGGTGGGGTCGGCGACCAGGTCGAGCACCCCGCCCCACTGCTCCGGGTACTCCGCGGCGAGCCCACGGGCCATGCCCCACAGCGCGGTCTGCGCCAGGCCCTCCCGCGCCCGCGCCGTGCGCACGCCCCGGGTCACGCACACCACCCGCCGCCCGGGGTGGGCGAGCACCACCTCGCGCAGCCGCCACACCAGGTCCGACACCGCGGCGGCCGTGTCGTCCCCGGTCTGCTCCGGGGCGAACACCAGCACCTCGGCCCGGTCGGCGGGCACCAGCCGCGAACCCAGGGCGGCCACCAGGTCCGGGGCGTCGCCGAGGACGGCCGCGGTCGCGCCGGGCTCGTGCTCCGGCGCGGTCACCGGCTGCCAGGTCAGCTCGTGCAGCAGACCCGCCGCCGAGGCCCCGTCCGCGTCCGGCGTGCCGAACCGCAGCCCCCGCAGCATCCCGGCGGGCACGCCGGACGCGGACGCGATGTCCACGTCGACGGTGTCCCCGGTCCGCACGCGCACGCTGAACACCGCGTCGGTCGGGGCCTCCTGCGCCAGCGACAGGCGGTCGACGGCCGCGGGCATCCGCAGCCGAGCCGGTCCGGGGAACGCCACCGACGCCGTCGACAGGACCGCGTCGAGCAGTTCGGCCCAGGTGCCCGGCACCTCGACCCGGGCGCTGAGCAGGCGGTGGCCCCGGCGCAGCTCGGTCACCGTCCACTCCAGCCCCATCGACAGCACCCCGAGCCGGGCGAGCCGGGTCACCACCGACGTCGACGGGATGCGCGTGCCGACCAGCCGCGCCGCCGCCCGGGCCGGTGGCCCGGCCGTCCCGGCGGTGGCGGTGGTGTGGGTCAGCCAGTCGCCGTCCACCCGCGAGGACAGCCGCAGCGCGCCGTCCTGGGCGCTGACCTGCACCTCCCTGGCCGGGGAGGTGGCCACCGGGACGCGCAGCCGCACGTCGCGCAGCGCCGTGGTCCCGGCGGCCCGCAGGAACGTGTTGAGCAGGACGGCGGCGGGCACGATCTCGCTGCCCGCGACCGGGTGGTCCCCGGGGTAGGGGCGGGAGTCGTGGTCGAGCCGGGTGTGCCACACCGTCACCGGCACCGGTCCGCGCACGGTGACGCCGTCCGCGCCGAGCAGGCTCTGCTCGGCCGGGTCGTGCCCGCGCCCGCCCGCGGGCGTGGGCCGCTCCCCGGCCCAGTGCTCGCGCCGCTGCCAGGCGGTGGTGGGCAGGTCGGCCAGCCCGGCGCGCGGGACCAGGGCGGTCCAGTCGACCCGCCCGCCCGCGGCGTGCAGCGCGGCGGCGTTCTCCAGCAGGGTGCGCCGCTCGGGCCGGTGGCGGCGCAGCGTGTGCGCGACGGCGACCTCCGGGGCGGTCTCGCCGATGGAGTGCGCGACCACGGGGTGGGTGGACACCTCCAGGAAGACCCGGTGCCCGTCGGCCACGGCGGCGGTCACCGCGCCCGCGAAGCGCACCGGGTTGCGCAGGTTCGCCACCCAGTACCCGGCGTCGCGGTCGGCCGGGTCGCGCGGGTCCGGCAGCGCGGTGCTGTAGAGCGGGACCGCAGGCTGCGCCGCGGCGAGTGACGCGGCCGCCTCGGCCAGCCCGGCGCACAGCGGGCGCATCTGCGGGCCGTGGAAGGCGACGTCGGAGTCCACGCGGCGCACCGGCGCGCCCAGCTCGGCGAAGCGCGCACTCACCCGCTCGACGGCGCCCGGTGACCCGGAGACAACCGTGGTGCCCGGAGAGGACTCGATGGCCGCGGTGACGTGCGGGTCCCCGTCGAGGCGCGCGGCCACCTCGGCGAAGGGCAGCGCCACCATGACCATCGCGCCGCGTCCGGCCACCTGCCGCAGCAGCACCGCCCGTCGGCAGGCCAGCCGGGCGGCGTCGGCGCGGCTGAGCACCCCGGCCGCCGCGGCGGCGGCGATCTCGCCCACCGAGTGCCCGACGACGGCGGCGGGCCGGACACCCCGGTCGCGCCAGACGTCGGTCAGCGCGAGCTGGATCGCCACGATGGCCGCCTGGACCAGGTCGGTGCCCAGCGGGTGGGCACCGGTGATGATGTCGCGGGCGCTGAGCCCCAGCTCCGCCGCGTACACCGGGTCCAGCTCGTCGATGGCGCGGGCGAACACCGGTTCCTCCGCGAGCAGTTCCCGGCCCATCCCGGCCCACTGGGCACCGTGGCCGGAGAACACGAACACCGGGTCGACCTCGGTGCGGGTGACCGTCGACCCGCGCAGGTCGCCCAGCCCGGCGACCAGGTCGTCCCGGTCCTCCGCGACGACGACCGCGCGGCAGGCCAGGTGCGAACGGCGGGTCGCCAACGTGTCCGACACGGCGGCCAGGTCCGCCTCCGGGTGCGACCGCAACCAGTCGGCGAGCCGGGAACCGTTGTCCCGTAACGCTTCCGGTGAATCACCGGAGACGGGGAAGAGGACGGGGCGGGAGTGCGGTCGCGGCACGGGGGCGGTGGGCGGGGCCTGCTCGACGACGAGGTGGGCGATGGTGCCGCCGTAGCCGTAGCCCGCGACCCCGGCCCGGCGGACCTCGCCGGGGAAGGGGGTCGGCTCGGTCACCAGGCGCAGCCCGTTGCGCTCCCAGGGGATGCCCGGGTGCGGACCGGCGGTGGACGCGGTCGGCGGGATCGTGCCGGACGCCACCGCGAGGACGGCCTTGACCAGGCCGACCGCGCCCGCGCCCGCTTCCAGGTGCCCGACGTTGCCCTTGACCGAACCGATCAGGCACGGCTGCTCGGCTTGCCTGCCCGCGCCGAGGACGGCGGCCAGCGCCCCGGCCTCGACCGGGTCGCCCGCGCGGGTCCCGGTGCCGTGGGCCTCGACGTAGCCGACCGAGGCCGGGTCCACCCCGGACGCCGCGTAGGCCGCGCGCAGCAGGTGTTCCTGGGCGGGCCCGCTGGGCGCCATGATCCCGTCGGTGCGCCCGTCCTGGCGCACGGCCCCGCCGCGCAGGACCGCCAGCACCCGGTCGCCGTCGCGCCGGGCGTCGGAGAGCCGCTTGAGCACCAGCAGCGCGCCGCCCTCGCCCCGGCCGTAGCCGTCGGCGGCTGCGTCGAACGGCTTGGACCGCCCGTCCGGCGCGGTGGCCCCGGCCCGGTCGAGCACCACCGACAGCCCGGGGGCCGACATGACCATCACCCCGCCCGCCAGCGCCAACGGGACCTCACCGAGCCGCAGCGCCTGCACCGCCTGGTGCACGGCGACCAGGGACGAGGAACAGGCGGTGTCCACCGCGACGCTCGGGCCGCGCAGGTCGAGCGCGTACGAGACGCGGTTGGGCGCACCGCACTGCGAGGAACCGATCCCCGTCCACGGTTCGACGGTCGGCAGGTCCTCCAGCAGCCTGCGCCCGTAGTCCTCCGAGCCGATGCCGACCCACACCCCGGTGTCGGTGCCCGCCAGTGAGCGGGCCGGGACGCCCGCGTGTTCGAGCGCTTCCCAGGCCAGTTCCATGGCGAGCCGGTGTTGCGGGTCGACCAGTCGCGCCTCGCGTGCGGTCATCCCGAAGAACTCCGCGTCGAAACCGGACACATCGGCCAGGAACGACCCCTGGGAAACGCGCCCGCGAATGGCGCGTGCGAACTCCCAACCGCGTTCGGCATACGATTTCCACCGATTGTCCGGAATGCTCCCGACAGCATTCGAGCCGGTCATGAGAAAATCCCACAAAGCGGCTGGTGAATCAATTCCCCCGGCGCACCGGCACGACATCCCGATGACCGCGACCGGCTCGTCCAACCCCACTGCCATTCCCTCCCCTGCGTGCCGGAAAAGGGTGGCCGGGGCCAGTGGGCCCCGGCCACCGGTGCCTCAGAGCAGGACCTTGTCCCCGTCCCAGACGGTCGCGCCGAAGATGTCGCCGTAGAGCCAGTTGCCCCGGGCCTCGGGGTCGGTGGAGGTGTAGTACTCCTTCCACGCCTGCACCAGCTCGTCGACCGTCAGGTACCCGTCGCCGTTGCGGTCGAGCTTCTCGAACGCGATGCGCACGTTCGCCGACGAGGTGCCGAACGCCCGGTGGTACGCGGCGAACTCGCCCGGCTGGACCTTGCCGTCGCCGGACTTGTCGCACAGGTCGAACAGGGCCTGGGCCAGCGGCCGGAAGCCCTCCTCGAAGTTGCCGTCCTCACCGGAGAACGCCCGCTTGAGGCCGGTGCGCCACTCCAGCGGCGTCACCTTGCCGTCGTTGTTGGAGTCCAGCTCCCTGGACAGGTGCTGCCAGAACGTGTCGAACGCGCTGAACAGCGCGATCGCCTTGGGCGAGCCGAACGGCTCGCCGAGCGCGGCGACCGTGCGGGCGGCCAGGGCGAGGGCGTCGGCGGGCTCCAGCACGCCGTTGCCGTTCTGGTCGCCGTGTCCGAAGCAGATGTCGAGCTTGCGGTCGAGCAGGTTCGCCACGTCGGAAGGGCTCACGGAAGAAACACCACCTAAGGCATCGAATGAAAGGGGGAAGGTGAAAGGTGAAGACCGGGCCGAAGAAGGCCGTGGCGCCGGGCGAGGAAGTCCCGGGCAGTGGCGCCGCAGCGCCTTCGCCAAAGTAGCGACGGGGACGACGCCCGCGCAAGTATCGTCACCCGGAAAGGATGTTTGCGAGCGGTGCGGAACGGGAATCACTCCCACAGTGGTCGTCGACGCCACTCCCCATCACCCGGCTGGCCGATAGTGGCGTTACCCCGACTCCGGTATCCGCGAGTACCGCGACGCCCCGGCGTCCGGGAACGGGTCGGGGAGCACCGCGTCCTGGTCCGCGTGGCCGGGGCTCGGCCGGTGGATGTGCGGCGATCGTGCGTTCGGGTGACAGCGGGTCCGGGGTGGTGACGGTGCGGGCGAATCCGGGCACACTGATTCGGTGCACGTGCATCCGCATGTGCGGTTGGGTTGGGTGTCGGTTGTGCCGGGGGAGAGGCGCGTGGCGGGCTGGACCGCTCCGCGCGGTGGAGGGCGGTCTCCGTGGACAGTATTGTCCACAGTGGACGCATTTGGGGTTCGCAACGGACGGTCCACTTGCGCCGGTCGTGCTCCGGGGCGGGGTGCCGTCCCGGTCATCGCTTGGTGGGAGTGGGGGCCCGCGTCTGGGCGGGGTGGCGGTGGTCGAGTCGCACCCGACCCGCGTCGGCGGAGCGCCGGGGCGTGGTCGCGGTGGGGGCGCGCGATTGACGCGCGGACCGGGTTCGGTGGAATGGCCGCCTGTCGTTCCCGGGGCGCACGAAAAGGGGTGAGGGCTCCGGTGGAGCCCTCACCCCTGAAAAAGAAATGGTTTCCGGGTTATCCTGCACCGCGATTTTCGTCATCGATCGGCGGTCGGAAAATCATTTTCCTGGTCCGCGTGGGGCGGGACCCCGGGGAAATACGACCGGAGGTCAGTCGCCGCACCAGCCCGGGCCCGCCTTGTCGGTGGAGACGTAGCCGCCGAGGTCGGTGCGGTAGCGGCCGTTGATGATGGCGTCGTACCAGAAGTTCGTGCAGGCGTTGAGGTAGCCGTAGTTGGCGTCACCGGTCGCTGCGGCGAAGAGCCTGGTCTGGCCGGTGGAGTTGACGTGGCCCTTCTGCCACGCTGCGGCGACGCTGGGCTGGAGCAGGGCTGTCGTCGGAGCCGGGGCGGCCGAGCCGGTGGCGGGGGCCAGGGCCAGTGCCGCGGCCACCGCGCCCGTGACGACGAAAAACTTCATTGTTCTCGTGGACATTCGACCAATTCTCCCGAGTGTGAATGGTGATGCGATCCGGTCGGCAAGACGGATCAGACGCTACGGGCAGCCCGCGAAGGGTGTCGATAGTCCTTTCGGTGACTGTCCGGGAAGCGGCGGACAGTCACCGAAATGGGCCAATCGGGTGGCGGGTGCGATCTGCTTTCCCGGAATTCCGGTGCGGGGGGATTTTGTTCGGCGGCGGTGACAAGAACCGCTCCCGCCGGGCCGGTTTCAGTCGTCACGCGGTGTGTCGGCGGGCTCGCTCAGGAGGTGGCGGAGGCCGGGGAGGACGGTGTCAAGGTCCTTCGTGGTGCGGAAGACCACGATGCCGCCCTCCGGTCCGGGGGACTGGCGGGCGGTGAACAGGTCGACCGTGGTGGCCATGGCGGCGTCGAACTCGGGTTCGGGGTGGTCGGTCTGGCCGCGCAGCCAGCGGCGCAGGACGTGGTTGTGGGCGGTGACCACGGCGGCGGCCATGAGTTCGGCCTTGAGGGCGCTCTCCTGACCGCCGCCCATCCAGGTGTGGATGAACTCGCGGAAGATGCGGTGGTACTGCTGCCCGCCCGCGATCTCCCGGGCGCGCAGGGCGGGGACGCTGCGGGTCAGCCGGTAGCGGGCACGGGCGAGGTCGCCCTCGGCGAGGTAGTGGCGCAGCGCCAGGCGGGAGGCCTCGGTGACCGCGACCAGCGCCGTCTCGTGGGTGGAGCCGTTGAGGCGGGCCTCGATCGCCCGGCGCAGCACGTCGTGGTCGGGGAAGATCACGTCTTCCTTGGAGCGGAACGTGCGGAAGAACGTGGTGCGGCCCACGCCCGCGCGGTCGGTGATGTCGTCCACGGTGGTCTGCTCGTAGCCGCGCTCCTCGAACAGCGCGAACGCGGCGTCGATCAGGCGGGCCCTGGTCGGCGTCACTGGCATCGGGGGCTCCTCGGCTCGGTTCGGGCTCACCCTAGGGCGTGCCGGGCGCCGCGCGGTCGGAGCTTCGTCTACCCTCGGGTACTGAGTACCGGCGATCGGGTATTCAGTACCAGCGGAGAGGGCGTCGCCATGCAGAAGGTCGGGGTCGTCGGGTGTGGCCTGATGGGGTCCGGAATCGCCGAGGTGTCGGCGCGGGCGGGGCTGGACGTGGTGGTGGTCGAGACCGGGCGGGCCGCGATCGACGCCGGGCGCGAGCGGCTGACCGCGTCGCTGGAGCGGGCCGAGCGCAAGGGGAAGGTCGCCAGTGCCGCCGAGGTGCTGGACCGGATCACCCTCACCGGCTCGCTGGAGGACCTGGCCGACCGCGACCTGGTGATCGAGGCCATCGTGGAGGACGAGGCGGCCAAGGTGGCGCTGTTCCGGCGGCTCGACGACGTCGTGGTCTCACCGGAGGCGCTGCTGGCCTCCAACACCTCGTCCATCCCGATCATGAAGATCGCCACCGCGACGAAGCGGCCCACCCACGTGCTGGGCATCCACTTCTTCAACCCGGTCCCGGTGCTGCCGCTGGTCGAGCTGGTGCCGAGCCTGCTCACCCTGGACGAGACCACCGACCGCGCCGCCGAGTTCGTCGGGACCGCGCTGGGCAAGCACGCGATCCGCAGCAAGGACCGGGCCGGGTTCGTGGTCAACGCGCTGCTGATCCCGTTCATCCTCGCCGCGATCCGGATGCTGGAGTCCGGCTTCGCCGAGCGCGACGACATCGACGAGGGCCTGGTGCGCGGCGCCGCGCACCCGCAGGGCCCGCTGGCGCTGGCCGACCTGATCGGGCTCGACACCACCAGGGCGGTCGCCGAGTCGCTGTACGAGGAGTTCAAGGAACCGCTCTACGCCCCGCCGCCGCTGCTGAACCGGATGGTCGACGCGGGCCTGCTCGGCCGCAAGACCGGCCGCGGCTTCTACACCTACGCCTGAGGAGGGCCGCGCCATGACCGGGTTCGACCTGTTCCGCACCACCGACGACCACGAGGCCCTGCGCGCGGTCGTGCGCGAGCTGGCCGAGGAGCGCATCGCCCCGCACGCCGCGGAGGTCGACGAGCGCGCCGAGTTCCCCAAGCACGCCTACGACGCCCTGGTGGCCTCGGACTTCCACGCCCCGCACGTGCCCGAGTCCCACGGCGGTACCGGGGCCGACGCGCTGGCCACCTGCATCGTGATCGAAGAGGTGGCGCGGGTGTGCGCGTCGTCCTCGCTGATCCCGGCGGTGAACAAGCTGGGCAGCCTGCCGTTGGTGCTGGCGGGGAGCGAGGAGGTCAAGCAGCGCTACCTCCCGCCGTTGGCCTCCGGGCAGGCCGCGTTCTCCTACGCCCTGTCCGAGCGGGAAGCAGGCTCCGACACCGCCTCCATGCGCTGCCGCGCCACCCCCGACGGCGACGGCTGGGTGCTCGACGGGCAGAAGTCCTGGATCAGCAACGCCGGGTTCTCCGAGTACTACACCGTCCTCGCCGTCACCGACCCCGACGGCCCGCGCGGCTCCAACATCAGCGCGTTCGTCGTGGAGAAGTCCGACCCCGGGTTCTCCTTCGGCGCCAAGGAGAAGAAGCTCGGCATCAAGGGATCGCCGACCCGCGAGCTGCTGTTCGACCGGGTCCGCATCCCCGGCGACCGCATCGTCGGCAAGCCCGGCGAGGGGCTCAAGATCGCCCTGCGCACCCTGGACCACACCCGGGTCACCATCGCCGCCCAGGCCGTCGGCATCGCCCAGGGCGCGCTGGACCACGCCCTGGCCTACGTGCGCGAGCGCCGCCAGTTCGGCAAGCGCATCGCCGACTTCCAGGGCATCCAGTTCATGCTGGCCGACATGGCGATGGCCGTGGAGACCGCCCGGCAGATGGTCTACGCCGCCGCCGCGAAGTCCGAGCGCGGCGACGCGGACCTGTCGTTCTTCGGCGCCGCCGCCAAGTGCCACGCCTCCGACGTCGCCATGCGCGTCACCACCGACGCCGTGCAGCTCCTCGGCGGCTACGGCTACACCCAGGACTTCCCGCTGGAACGCATGATGCGCGACGCCAAGATCACCCAGATCTACGAGGGCACCAACCAGATCCAGCGCGTGGTGATGGCCCGCCACCTGCTGAAGTGACCACTCGGAACTGAGTCGTCCCACCCAGACGCCGCCGTTCCCGGTTCACCGGGGGCGGCGGCGTCGCCCGTTCCCCCGCCTGTGACCGATCGCACCTCGTTTCACTTTTGGAAAAGTTGCACGGATGGAAACGAACGGCCACTGTGGAGGCATGACCGCCGAGCCGGGCCTGCGCGCCCGCAAGAAAGCGGCCACCCGGCTGGCCCTGGGCCACGCCGCGTGGTCGCTGATGCTGGAGCGCGGTCTGGACGCGGTCACCCCGGAGTCGGTCGCCGAGGCGGTCGGGGTGTCCTCGCGGACGTTCCGCAACTACTTCGGCAGCCGGGAGGAGGCGATCGTCGACGAGTGGTCGCGGCGGCACGCCTCGCTCGCCGACGCGGTGCGCGCCCGGCCCGCCGACGAACCGGTGTGGGACTCGCTGGTGGCGGTCCTGCCCCGGGCGCTGACCGACATCGTGGGGGAGCGGGCGGACTTCGCCGTGCTGCTGCGGGTGATCAGCGAGAGCCCGGCGATGCTGGCGCAGAACCTGCTCGCCCTCGACCGCACCGGTCAGTTGCTGGCGGAGGTGATCGCCGAGCGCACCGGCGCCGACGCCGACCGCGACCTGGCGCCGCGGCTGCTGGCGGGCTCGGTGCTCGCCGCGGTCAGCACGGCGGCGACCTTCTGGGTCACCGGCGGCGCGCGGACCGACCTGCCCGACCTGCTCCGCGAGTGCCTGGACCACCTGCGCGCGGGCCTGCCCACCGCCGACCTCGCACCCACCGCCTGACCCCACCGCTTGATTTCACTGCCTGATCTCACTGCCCGCCCCACTGCCCGGCCCCCAGGTCCCGCCCCGCACCCGGTCCCCACCGCGGGCGCGCACGCCTCGAACAGGAGAAACACCCCATGGCCACGTTCCTGTACCGGCTCGGCCGGTCCGCCTTCCGCCGCCGATGGTTGGTGACGGTGGCCTGGTTCGGCGTGCTGGCCGCGACCGTCCTCGCCGCGGTGGCCCTGGCCAAGCCGGCCTCCGGCACGTTCGAGATCCCCGGAACCCCGGCGCAGCAGGCGATCGACCTGCTCGGCGAGCGGTTCCCGGCCGTCTCCGCGGGCGGCGCCAGTGCCCGGGTCGTGTTCGCCGCACCCGAGGGGCGCACCCTCGCCGAGCCGGAGTACCGGGCGGCGGTGGAGCGCGCGATCACCGACATCGGCGGGGCCCCGCAGGTCGCGTCGGTCACCGACCCGTTCCAGACCGGGGCGGTGGACCCGACGACCGGCACCATCGGCTACGCGCAGGCCACCTACTCGGTGTCCTCCGCGCTGGTCACCGAGGAGGCCAGGGACGCGCTGATGACCGCCATCGAGCAGGCCCGCACGTCCGGCCTCACCGTCGAGGCGGGCGGGGACGCGTTGCAGGCGCCGGTGGAGACCGGGGTGGCCGAGGTGCTGGGCATCGCGGTCGCCGCGGTCGTGCTCGTGGTGACCTTCGGGTCGCTGGTGGCGGCCGGGCTGCCGCTGCTGACCGCGCTGCTGGGCATCGGCATCGGCGTCGGGCTGGTCACCGCCGCGGGCCACTTCTTCGACCTGTCCTCCTACACCCCGGTCCTGGCGCTGATGCTGGGGCTGGCGGTGGCCATCGACTACGCGCTGTTCATCGTCTCCCGGTACCGGCACGAGGTCGCGCTCGGCCGCGCCCCGGAGGAGGCCGCGGGCCGCGCGGTCGGCACCGCGGGCTCCGCCGTCGTGTTCGCCGGGCTGACCGTGGTGATCGCGCTGGCCGGGCTGGCGGTCATCGGCATCCCGTTCCTGAGCCAGATGGGGCTCGCCGCGGCGGGCACGGTCGCGATCTCCGTCCTCCTCGCGCTGACCCTGCTGCCCGCGCTGCTCGGCTTCGCGGGGCACCGCCTCCTGGGCCGCCGCGCCCGCGCCGCGCAGGCCGCCGGGCCCGACCAGGCCGCCGGGGCCGACCCGGCGGGCGAGCGGGCCAAGGCGCCGATGGGGGAGCGCTGGGTCGCGGCGATCGCGCGCAGGCCGGTGACCGTGCTGCTGACCTGCCTGGTCGCCCTCGGCGTCATCGCCATCCCCGCCCTCGACCTGCGGCTGGGGATGCCCAGCGAGGCGGTGGCCAGCCCGGACAGCACCCAGCGCAAGGCCTACGACCTGCTCGCGGGCGGCTTCGGCCCCGGCGTCAACGGCCCGCTGACCGTCGTCGTCGACACCGGGGGCGAGTCGGTCACCGCGGCGGCCGAGCAGGCCGCGCAGCGCATCGGCGGCCTTCCCGACGTGCTGGCGGTCGTCCCGGTCGCCACCAACCCCGAGGGCAACACCTCGATCCTCACCGTCGTCCCGGCCAGCGCCCCCAACGCCGCCGAGACCCAGGACCTGGTGCGCGCCATCCGCGCCCTCGACGGCACGATCCCCGGCGCGGGCATCGGCGTCACCGGCCTGACCGCGGTCAACATCGACATCTCCACCAAGCTCGACGCCGCCCTGGTGCCCTACGTCGCGGTGGTCGTCGGGCTGGCGTTCATCCTGCTGATGCTGGTGTTCCGCTCGCTGCTGGTGCCGCTCAAGGCCACCGCGGGCTTCCTGCTGAGCATCGCGGCCACCCTCGGCGCGGTCGTGGCCGTGTTCCAGTGGGGGTGGCTGGCAGGGGTGTTCGGGGTGGAGCAGCCCGCCCCGATCATCAGCTTCCTGCCCATCTTCCTGGTCGGCATCGTGTTCGGCCTGGCCATGGACTACCAGGTCTTCCTGGTCACCCGGATGCGCGAGGAGCACGTGCACGGCCGCGACGCGCGGACGGCGGTCACCGTCGGGTTCGCCCACGGCGCCAGGGTGGTGACGGCGGCGGCGCTCATCATGATCAGCGTGTTCGCCGGGTTCGTCTTCTCCCCGGAGTCGTTCATCAAGTCCATCGGCTTCGGCCTGGCCATCGCGGTGTTCTTCGACGCGATCGTGGTCCGGATGGTCGTGGTGCCCGCGCTGATGACGCTGTTCGGCCGCGCCGCCTGGTGGCTGCCGCGGTGGCTCGACCGGGTACTGCCCGATGTGGACGTCGAGGGGGAGAAGCTGGTGCAGCACCTGGACCACGGCGACGCGGGCTCCGCTCCCGAGGCCGAGAAGGTGCTGCGGTGAGCGCCGCCGAGCGCATCGTCCCCGGCCGGTTCGACGGCCACACGGTGATCGTGACCGGTGCCGCCTCCGGCATCGGCCGCGCCACGGCCGCCCGGGTCGCCAGGGAGGGTGGCCGGGTCGTGGCGGTCGACATCGCCGTCGCGGGCCTCGACGCGCTCGCCGCCGAGCTGCCGGACGCGGACCTGGTCACCGTCGCGGCCGACATCACCGAGCAGGCCGACGTCGAGCGGATCACCGCCGCGGCCGGGCCGCGCGTCGACGGCCTGGCCAACGTCGCCGGGGTGATGGACGACTTCTCCCCGGTGCACGAGGTGACCGACGAGGCATGGCGGCGCGTGTTCGCCGTCAATGTCGACGGGATGTTCCGGCTCACCCGGGCGGTCCTCCCGTCGATGCTGGCCGCCGGGCGCGGCTCGGTCGTCAACGTCGCCTCGGAGGCGGCGCTGCGCGGCTCCGCCGCCGGGGCCGCCTACACCGCCTCCAAGCACGCCGTCCTGGGCATCACCCGCAGTTCGGCGTTCATGTACGCCCCGAACGGCATCCGGGTCAACGCGGTGGCGCCGGGCGGCGTGGCCACCGGCATCACCATGAGCGCCACCCCGTCGCAGTTCGGCCTGGGGCGGATGGGCGCCTTCATGGGCCTCATCCCGCCGGTCGCCACCGCGGCGCAGCTCGCCGCGTCGATCACCTTCCTGCTCAGCGACGACGGCGCCAACGTCACCGGCGCCGTCCTCCCGTCCGACGGCGGCTGGTCCGTCCAGTAGGGAGCCCCTTGCGCTGTCCGTCGGCACGGACTAACGTACAACCATGTGGTTGTAGATCAGCTCGGGATTGACGGGCTCAGTGTCGACGAGGTGGACCGCGTGTTCCACGCCCTCGCCGACAGCACCCGCCGGGACATCATCGGCCGGGTGCTGCGCGCGGAGCAGTCGGTCTCGGAGCTGGCCCGGCGCTACGAGATGAGCTTCGCCGCGGTGCAGAAGCACGTCGCGGTGCTCGAACGGGCCGCGCTCGTGCGCAAGCAGCGGCGGGGGAGGGAGCAGATCGTGCACGGCAACGCCGACACCCTGCGCAAGGCAGCCCGCCTGCTCGACCGGTACGAGCAGCTCTGGCGCCACCGCGCCCAGGCCATTTCGGACATCCTGTCCGAGGACAGCGGCAAGAGCGAGAAGAGGACAGACAAGTGACCGTGACCAGCGTCCACAAGGACCCCGAGGCGTTGAGCATGACGTTCACCGCCGAGTTCCCCGCCCCCGTCGAGCGGGTGTGGCAGATCTGGGAGGACCCGCGCCGGCTCGAGCGCTGGTGGGGTCCGCCGACCTGGCCCGCCACCTTCGACGAGCACGACGTCACCGTGGGCGGCGGCTCCGCCTACTACATGACCGGCCCCGAGGGTGAGAAGGCCCGCGGCTGGTGGCGGTTCACCCTCGTCGAGGCCCCCAACCGCCTGGAGTTCGACGACGGCTTCGCCGACGACGACGGCAAGCAGTTGCCCGACCCCGCCCCGGTGCACTGCGTGGTCACCCTGGAGGCGACCGCCGAGGGCACCCGGATGGTCACCGCCAGCACCTTCTCCAGCGCCGAGCACCTGGAGCAGATGGTGAACATGGGCATGGAAGAGGGGATGCGCGAGGCCATGGGCCAGATCGACGCGATCCTCGCGGGGAGCTGAGCAAGTCCACAGCGGAGGGGCCCCGGCCGGGGCCCCTCCACCGCGTTCAGGACAGGCGCAGCACGCTGCCCTCGCCGTTGGCCGACAGATAGAGCGAACCGTCCGGTCCGACCGCGAGACCGGCGAACTGCCTCGGCGCACCGGGCATCCCGTGGCAGAACAGCGCCGGGTCCTCCCGCGTGACCCCGCCCGGCAGGCCGACCGCCAGGTCCTCCGCGTCCACCCGGCTTTCCCCGGTCACCAGGGAGATCGCGGTCAGCCGCCGGTGCTCGACCTCCACCACGAACACCTCATCACCGCGCACCGCCAACCCCTGCGGCGCACCAAGGCCCTCCGCGACGAGGACCGCCTTCCCGTCGTCGATCCTGAACACCGCGCCGCGCCGCTCATCGCTGACGTAGCAGCGTTCCTCGCCGTCCAGGGCGACGTCCACCGGCTGCGCCAAGCCCTCCACGAGCACGGTCACCGCGTCCTCGGCGTCGATGAGCAGGACCCGGCCCGCGCCCGACTCGGCGACCACGAGCACGCCGTCCGCGCGGACCGCGATCCCCATCGGGCGGGCCAGCCGCTCCGCCCGCACCCGCGTGGTCTTCGCCACCGGGTCGAAGGTCCGCACGTCGCCGTACTGCGAGGTCAGGTGCACCAGTCCGGCGCTGTCGGTGGTGATGCCGTGGGCGAAGATCAGCAGTTCCCGCGTGCTCACCCCGTCCGGCTCCGGGGTCGCCAGCCGGTAGTGGTCGGCGGCCAGCACGTTGCCGCCGAAGTCGACCGTCACGCCGAACGGGCCGTCGAGGCCCTGCGGCACGATCGGCCGGGTGCGGCCGTCCGGGTGCAGTTCGGCGACCCCGCCGCTGGCGAAGCTGGAGACGTACATCCGGTTCTCCGCGTCGAACGCCGCGTTGTCCAGCCCCACGACCCCGCTGGTGACCAGCGTCCGCTCCCCGCTGCCCAGGTCGATCCGGGTCACGATGCCCGCCACCCCCCGGGAGAGCACCACCAGGTTCCCGTCGAGGTCGAAGCGCACCGCGACGGGTTCGTGCACGTCCTCGGCGACCAGCTCGGCCGGGCCGCCGTCGGGGTGGGTGCGGAACACCTCGCCGGTCAGCATGTGCGGGTAGTACAGGTGCCCGTCCGGGCCGCGCTGCATCGCGTTGCCCATGGCCAGGCCCTCGGCGAGGACGACCGGGTCGCCGCCGCCGGGGAACAGCTCCAGCACGCGGCCGTCGAACTTCATCTCGTTGACGAACAGCCGGTCGCCGACGCAGGTGATCCCGTTGGGCACCTGCACCTGGTCCGACACCAGCGCGTACTCGCCCGCCGGGCTGCGCCGCCACACCCGGCCGGGGATCAGGTCGGTGATGTACATCGACCCGTCCGCGCCGAAGGCCAGGTCATCCGGTGCCTGCACCGGGCCGTCCACCGGCACCACCACCTCCACGTCCCCGGAGGCGAGGTCGACCGCGCTGATCTGCCCGGCGAGGAACTGCGCGACGTACAGCCGCCCGTCCGGGCCGAACGCCACCCCGTTCGACCCCCACAGCGGGCTCGGCGGGGTCAGCCGCCGCACGTCCCAGCGGGTGCTCGTCGGGTGCTCGCGCCCGGTGCCGTCGAACCGGTTGGGCCGCGTCACTTCGCCTCCACCAGCACGTCGTCCAGGCCGCCCTCGTCGCGCCAGCGCCGCAGCTCCGCGTGGAAGGCCACCGGCCCGTCGCCGTAGGACTCGCTGCGCGCCCTCGGCTGGCCCTCGTTGTTGTAGTAGCCGGGGGTGCACTCGGCCTGGAACCGGTGCTGGTCCGGCGCCTTCTCCCGGATCGTGGCCACCCAGGCGGCCTCCGCCTCGACGCTGGGCTCGACGTACCGGGCCCGGCGCTCCTCGGCCGCGGCGACCACCGCGGCCACGTGCGTGGCCTGCTCGTCGAGGATGTGCACGTAGTTCACCGAGCTGGCGTTCTGCAAGGGGCCCAGGTTGAACAGGTTCGGGAAGCCGTGGCTGCCGAACCCGTGCAGCGTCCTCGGCCCGGTGCCCCAGTGCTCGAACAGCGACTTCCCGCCCCGGCCGTGCACCGGCAGCAGCCCGGACAGGATGCCGGAGCGGCCCACCTCGAACCCGGTCGCGAAGATGATGCAGTCGACCGGGTACTCCACCCCGTCCACCACCACGGCCTTCTCCGTGACGCGCTCGACGCCCCCGTGGTCGGCGGTGTCGACCAGCGTCACGTCGGGCCGGTTGAACGCATCCAGGTAGTGGTCGCTGAACGTCGGCCGCTTGCACATGTAGCGGTACCAGGGCTTGAGCACCTCCGCCGTCCCCGGGTCCGCGACGGTGGACTCGACCCGCGAGCGGATCTCGTTCATCTTCTGGAAGTCGACGATCTCGTTGACGTACTCGCGCTCCTGCGGCGACAGGTCGGAGTAGGCGTTGCTGGGGATGAGGTTCTGCAACAGGCGGGCGCTGCCGGTCCACCCGTCGGCCACCAGGTCCCGCTCCACCTGCTCACCGCTCACGACGGTGAGGAAGTTCTCCATCCGCTCCCGCTGCCACCCCGGCGCCAGCGACGCGGCCCACTCCGGGTCGGTCCGCCGGTTGCCCCGCACGTCCACCGACGACGGCGTGCGCTGGAACACGTACAGGTGCTCGGCGTCGCGCGCCAGGTGCGGCACCACCTGGATGGCGGTCGCCCCCGTGCCGATCAGCGCGACCCGCTTGTCCGCCAACCTGTCCAGCCCGCCGTCGGCGCTGCCACCGGTGTAGTCGTAGTCCCAGCGGCTGGTGTGGAAGGTGTGACCCTGGAACGACTCGATGCCGGGGATGCCGGGCAGCTTCGGCCTGCTCAGCGTTCCGGTCGACGTGATCACGTAGCGCGCCCGCACCCGGTCGCCCCGGTCGGTCTTCACCACCCACTCCGAGGTGTCGTCGTCCCAGCGCAGCGCGGTCACCTTCGTCTGGAAGCAGGCGTCGCGGTAGAGGTCGAAGTGCCTGCCGATCGCGCGGGCGTGCTGCCGGATCTCCTCGCCGGGGGAGTACTTCCACTCCGGGACGTAGCCGATCTCCTCCAGCAGCGGCAGGTAGACGTAGGACTCGATGTCGCAGTGGATGCCGGGGTAGCGGTTCCAGTACCAGGTCCCGCCGAAGTCGCTGCCCTCCTCGATCACCCGGATGCCCGCCACCCCCGCCTGCCGCAGCCGGGCCCCCGCGAGCAACCCGCCGAACCCGCCGCCGACGAGCACCACCTCGACCCGGTCGGTCAGCGGTCCCCGGTCGCGCTCAGTCTCCGCGTAGGGGTCGTCGGCGTAGTAGCCGAAGTCACCGTCGGCGGAGCGGTACTGCGCGTTCCCGTCGGGCCGGACCCGGCGGTCCCGCTCCGCCCGGTACCGCGCGCGCAGCTCGTCGGGGTCGAAGCCCAGGTCGTCCGGGACCAGGTGATCAGGGGGCGTGGGCATGCGGGCCTCTCTGCTGTGGGGACCGGGGTGTCGGCGGGCGCGCCGCGCGCGAACACCGGGTGTCCGCGCGGACGCGCTCCGCAACCAGTCAAGCGGCACCGAACTACGTAAGTCAAGTGACTGAATTACACCGTACCGGTTCCCGCGAGCACCCCACCGCCCGCTCGCTCAGTGCAGGTGCGCCCGGAAGTACCCCTCGATCCGCGCCCACGCGTCGGCCGCCGCAGCCGGGTGCGGCCCGATGCCCGCGACCCGCCACAGGGGGCGCAACCAGCCGGGGCCGACCTCGTCGTCGTTGAGGAAGGCGTGGTTGGCCTCCGGGTACTCCTTGACGTCGTGCTCGACGCCGAGGGTGGTCAGGGCGGTGTCGAGCTGGGCCGCCGCCCCGCGCAGGGTGAGGTCGCGCCCGCCGAAGCTGCCGACGATCGGGCAGGCCCCCGCCAAGGTCGTCAGGGGATCGGGAGGCAGGTGGGCGTAGTTGACGGCGGCAGCCGCGTAGTCGCCGGAGGCTGCGGTCATCAGCGCGAAGCCGCCGCCCAGGCAGAAGCCGATGATGCCGGTCTTGCCGGTGCAGCCGGGCAGGGCGAGCAGGTGGTCGCGGGCGGCGGCGATGTCGGCGTAGGCGCGGCCCTTGCCGGTCATCGACGCCCGCATGGTCGACACCAGGCAGCGGGCGGCACCACCCTGGCTGAACAGGTCGACGGCGAGGGCCAGGTAACCCAGGTCGGCGAGCCGGTCGGCCTGCCTGCGCACGACGTCGTTCATCCCGAAGACCTCGTGCAGCACCACGACCCCCGGCCACGGTCCTTCACCCGAGGGGGTGGCGAGGTAGCCGCGCAACGGCTGCGAACCCGCCCTGGCGGCGGCGGGGGAACTCAGGTCGACTTCGGGCACGGTGTCCTCCACGGTCTCGGCAGTGGTCGGCACGGTAGACCGAACCGGGCCGCGAAGTCGTCCCACCGCACCTACGATGGCGGCTGTGAAGCGCCTCGACCCACGCGGTGTCCCGGACACCCCGACCTACCCCGAGGTCGGGGCGACGGCGGGGGAGCCGCCCGCCGGGTACCGGGTGGTCGAGGTGAGCAGGCGCCTGCCTACCGGGGTGGACTTCTCGGCGGCGGTCGAGGACCTGATGCGGTGGCGCGTGCACGAACGCGCGGGTTTTCGGGTGGCCGCTTCGACGGAGTCGGCTGTCGCCGGTTCGGTGGTGGTGTTGCGGTTGGGGCTCGTGCTGCGGATTCCCTGTCAGGTGATCTACGTCGTGGACGAGCCGGATCGGCGGGGGTTCGCCTACGGGACGTTGCCGGGCAATCCGGTCAGCGGTGAGGAGGTGTTCCTCCTGCACCGTGGCGCCGATGGTCGGGTGACTTTCCGGATCACGGCTTTCTCTCGGCCCGCTTCGGTGCTGTCGCGTGCCTCCGGGGCGGTGGGACATGGGTTCCAGGACTTCATGACCAGGCGGTACCTCAAGGGGGTTTGACCGCGTCAGAGGAGTTGGGCGAGGTCGAGCAGTTCGCCGTACCAGTCGGCGGAGTGGTTCAGGAGGGCGGCGGCCTCCGCAGGTGGGCAGGCGCGGACCTCGACCACCTGCTCCCCATCGGGTGGGTTGGTCGGGGTGGAGTCGAGGACCACGTCGGCGACGCACCAGAGCCAGGCGGACTCCGGGTGCGGCAGGTGGGGTCGGTAGGGGCGTGGGCGGTCGGTCACCGCGTGGTGGGAGCCGAGCGCGCGCAGGGGACTGATGATGCGGGCGCCCGCTTCCTCCAGCACCTCCCGGTCGGCGCAGTCCTCGATGGACTCGTCCGGTTCGCGGGTGCCGCCGGGGAGGAACCAGTGGTCGTTCCCGTCGCGGCAGATCACGACCCGGTCGCCGACCCGGCCCACCAGGTGCACGTTCGTCACCGCGTCGGGGTCCGGTGGGACGGTGCTGAACCGGGCGTCGATGCCGCCCCAGTCCCAGCGCTGCGGGGCGAACAGCCGGGGCAGGGCCGCCGCCCAGTCGGTGACCACGATCGGCTCCCGGTGGTGGTCCCGGTCGGCCGGGCACTCCCACAGCGCGTTGCCGTCCACCAGCCGGGCCGACAGCGGGTGCTGGTGCCCGGGGCACCCGGGCAAGGCGGCCCCGAACAGTTCCGCCACGTGCTCGACGGCCCGGTCCTGGAGCTGATCGGCCATCCGCACCGTTCCCCCGGCCCGGCCGATGCCCAGCGGGAAGAAGACCGGCATGGGGGTCTCGCCACCGAACTCCACGACCAACCCGTCCGAGTCGTGCGGCCGCACGTCCAAGACCCGCCACGCGGGACCGTGGAGACCGAGCCGAGCCAACACCTGCTCTGCCGCGGACCTCGCGTAGTCGACATCTCCGGGATCAGTCACGCGCCCACTATCCCGCAAGGGCACTCCCGGGCGCCGGTGGTTATCGTGGACCGACTGGTGACCAGCGCTTTCTCCGGAGAAACCCACCCCCGGCACAGCCCCGCCGCCGATCCGATGGGAGCACGCATGTCGACCACCCCGGTGCGCAACTGGGCGGGCAACGTCACCTATGGCGCCACCCGGCTGCACCGCCCGAGGAGCCTCGACGAGCTGCGCGCCCTCGTCGCAGGCGCCGACCGCATCCGGGCCGTGGGCAGCGGGCACTCGTTCAACGGCGTCGCCGACACCACCGGTGAACTGGTCTCCCTCGACCGGCTGCCCGCCACCTTCGAGGTCGACCGGGACGCCGGGGCGGTGACCGTGGCCGCGGGCATGACCTACGGGGAGGTCGTGGTCGCCCTGCACGACGCGGGCCTGGCCCTGGGCACCCTGGCGTCGCTGCCGCACATCTCGGTCGCCGGGTCCTGCGCCACCGGCACCCACGGCTCCGGCGACACCGAGCGCTGCCTGGCCGCCGCGGTCCGCGCCCTGCGCCTGGTCGGCCCGGACGGCGACGTGGTCGACCTCGACGGAGACACCCTGCCCGGGGCGGTCGTCGCGCTCGGCGGCCTCGGCGTGGTCACCCACCTCACCCTGGGCGTGGAGCCCGCGTACGACATGCGCCAGTCCGTCCGGCTGGGGGTGCCGCTGGGCAAGGTGGCGGGCGCGGTGGACGAGGTGTTCGGCGCGGGCCACAGCGTCAGCGTCTTCACCGATTGGCGCTCCGGCACCGGCTCGGTCTTCCTCAAGCAGCGCGTGGACCGGGAGGCGAGCGGCTGGGCGGGCGGCAGGCCCGCCGCGGAGCTGGTCCACCCCGTCCCCGGCATGTCGACCGACTCCAGCACCGCCCAGCTCGACGTGGTCGGCCCCTGGTTCGAGCGGCTGCCCCACTTCCGCGCGGACCGGCTCCCGAGCAGCGCGGGCAACGAGTTGCAGTCGGAGCTGTACCTGCCCAGGTCCCAGGCCCCGGCGGCCTTCGCCGCCCTGCGCGAGCTGGGTGAGCTGATGGCCCCGGTCCTCCAGGTCGCCGAGGTCCGCACCGTCGCCGCCGACGACCTGTGGCTCAGCCCCGCCCACCACCGCGACTCGGTGACGATCCACTTCACCTGGGTCCTGGACCCCGCCGCGGTCTTGCCGGTCATCGCCGCCGTCGAACGGCGCCTGCACCCCTTGGGCGCCCGCCCGCACTGGGGCAAGCTGACCACCCTGCCCCCGGCGGAGGTCACCGCCGCCTACGACCGCGCCGCCGACTTCACCCGCCTGCGGTCCACATTGGACCCGACGGGAAAGTTCACCAACGCCCTGCTCGACGCCCACTTCCCGCCCCGCTGACCCTGTCCGGCGCCTCCCCGGCTCGGACGTCGGTGTCGTGGCGGGGCAGCAGGAACGGTGTCCCGAGGATGAGGACACCGGCGGCGGCGATCGCGATCCGGGGGCTGGTGACGCCCGCCAGCAGGCCCCACAGCGCGGTCGTGGCCGCCGTGGTGGCCTTGCTGGTGACCGACCACGCGGTCAGGGTGCGCACGACCCGGTCCGTGGCGGTGTGGTGCAGCCGGTACGTGGCGAACACCGGGTTGAACACGCCGAAGCAGGTGATCATCGCCAGTTCCACGGCCACCACCAGGAGCAGACCGGTGGGGCCGGGGTGGACGAAGGCGAGCCCGAGCAGCCAGCACGGGCGCAGCACCCCGACGGTCAGCATGACCCGGTACCGCCCGAAGCGGGTGACCAGACCGCGCGACAGGCGGGCGCCGAGGAGGCCGCCGACGCACGGGACGCCGAAGGCCAGGCCGTACTGCCACGGGGTGAACCCCAGGTCGGCGAGCATGAGGACGGCGAGCGGGGGCGCGGTTGCCATGATCAGGCTGTTGACCAGGACCGTGTTCAGGAACAGCGGGCGCAGGGTGGGGTGGGTCAGGATGTGCCGCCACCCCTCGACCACGTCGTGGAGGCGCGGTCGGTGCGTGCCGGTGCGCTCGGGCGGCTCCTCGGTGCCGCCGATCGCGCGGAGGCCCGCCGCCGAGAGCAGGTAGCTGATCGCGTTGACGACCACCGTCGTGACCGGGCCGAACAGGCCGATCAGGACCCCGCCGAGCGGTGGTCCGAGCGCGGTGGTGGTCCAGGCCGTCGACTCGAACCGCCCATTGGCGACGAGCAGGTCCCCGGGGGCCACCAGCGCCTTCAGGTGGGCGCCGCTCGCCGCGGTGAAGGTGATGTCGGCTGTGGCGACGACGGCGGAGACGGCCAGCAGTTGCGCGAAGGTCAGCCACCCGGCGGCGAAGGCGGCCGGGACGCTGAGCACCGCAGCGCACCGGACCAGGTCCATCGCCACCATCACCGGCCGCTTGCGGCGGAACTCCACCCACGGCCCGAGCGGCACCGCGACCACCGCCCCCGCCGCGAGCCCCACCGCCGCCAGCATCGACACCGCGGTCGGCCCCGCGTCCAGCACGCGGATGGCGATCAGGGCGAACGCGTCGAAGGCGAGCCACGTGCCGACCGCGCTGGTCGCGTACGCCGCCCACAACCACCGGAACTGCCGCCCCAGCGCCACCCCGCTCAGCCCCGACCGGTCGGGAGGGCGCACGCCGGGCGGGCCCCGGGTGTCGACTCGAACCGGTGTGCGGCGGGCAGGTCGGCCCCCGGGGCCGGGCACGCCTCCGGGGCGGCCGGGTCCGGCCCGCGGGCCGGGGCGGTGGCGCTGGTCAAGGACGTCCTCCCGGGGCTTGGCGGAGGCGCCAGACTAGTGGGTGGCCGGGGCGGCGATCGCCACCTCGTCACCGCCGGTGGCGGCCGGGTCCGTCACCACCCCCAGCGGTGGCGGACCCGGCCCGCCCGTCATCCCCTCGGTTCCTCCCGCAGCGGCTTCACCGAGGCCGGGAGGGCTGAGGTCGTGGTGTCCACATAGGTCACGTCGAACGTTCCGGAGTAGGCCAGCACCAGCCCGCGCAGCGGGTTGGTGACCCGGACCGCGATCCGGAACCGGCCCAGCTCGTCGTCGAAGCTCTCCCGCACGTCGGCCGCGCCGGTCAGGGCGGTGGGCCAGCGGACGTCGAGCCGCAGGCCGCGCACCCGCTGCTCCCCGGAGCGGATGCGCAGCTCGCCGCGCTCGCCCACCTCGGGCCGCAGGTCGACGGCGACGTGCTGGTGGGTGCCCAGGTAGTCCACGACGCAGCCGCGCTCGTCGTTGTAGACCATGGTCGCGTCGAAGCGCCTGCGCCGGTGCGGGAACTCGAAGGTGCGCACGAAGGTCAGCGTGTCCCGCCCGTACCGGTCCAGGTAGGCGTGGTTCTCGATGGTGAAGGGGATGTCGGTGCCCTGCTCCGGGAACAGGATGTTCCTGCTCGCACCGAGCGCCAACAGCGGCCGCGCGATCCCCGCCCTCGGCCAGATCCGCCGCATGACCCCGGTGCCGACGCAGCCGCGCCCGTCGCCCGCGGCGAAGCCGAACCGCTCGCGCAGCCTCGGGTGCAGGCGGTCGAAGTCCCCGCCCAGGGCGCGCCGGAAGATCGAGGTCATCGCTGCTCCAGGCGGGCGAGGGTGGCGGGGGCGGTCGCGGAGAACCGGTCCGGTGGCGTTCGCAGGCACCGCCGCGCCGCCGGGGTGCCCGGTGACGGCGGGATCAGCGCGACCGCGACCCCGGCGACGAGCGCCGCGGGCGGGCTGAACCCGGCGACCGCCGCGGTGGCGGCCAGGCGCCAGGCCACGTCCAGGGCGGTGGTGCGCAGCGACGCCTCCGGGGTGGTGCCGCGCTCGGCCCAGAGCCGCAGCCGGTCGAACGACCACGCCGTGCCCCACCCCATCAGCGGCCGGAACACCCGGTCGACCACCCGGTGCCGGGGCGTGTAGTCGTAGCCGGTCAGGAACCGCACACCCCCACCGGACGGCACGTACCGCCAGTAGCCCGCCCCCGCCACGATCGGCGACAACGGGTGCCCCGACGAGAACCGCAACGCTGATGTGCGCGTGCCGTCCGGCCTGGTCCGCTCGCCCACCGTCGTGCCGGTACCGCCGATCCGCAGCCCCGGCAGCACGCGCGTGGCGTACCGGAACCGCTGCGGCTCGGTGCCCGGAACGGGGTCGATGGTGGTGAACCGCAGATCCCACCGCTGGTGCAGCCGGGGGTCCCGGGTCAGCTCCCACACCCGGTCCAGATCAGCTCTGACCAGCGTCTCCACGTACAAGCCCCGCATGGCGCCCCCAGGTTTGAGCAGTCGCTCAACAGCTCGGGCACGACCATAGCCCATTGTTGAGCGACTGCTCAAGAGTGGTGTGCCACAGCGCTCAGCGCCGGTGCTCCGGGTTTCGCCCGCCGCCCGGGGGGAACCACTTCCAGTCTTGAGTGGACCCGACAACGGGAGGAACCAGATGCGCGCGACCTTGATCTACGGAGCCGGTGACGTGCGGGTGGAGGACGTGCCGGACCCCCGGCTGCACGAGCCCACCGACGCGGTGGTGCGGGTGCTGCGGTCGTGCGTCTGCGGCAGCGACCTGTGGCCCTACGGCGCCAAGAAGGACGCGACCGAGGGCGACCGCATCGGCCACGAGTTCCTCGGCGTGGTCGAGGAGGTCGGCTCGGAGGTGTCCGGGCTGGTCGGGGGCGACGTGGTCGTCGCGCCGTTCGTCTGGGCGGACAACACCTGCGACTTCTGCACCGAGGGGTTGCAGACCTCGTGCAGGCACGGCGGCCAGTGGGGCGCCCCCGGGGTCGACGGCGGGCAGGGCGAAGCGGTGCGGGTGCCGCAGGCGCAGGGCACCCTGGTGAAGCTCCCCGTCGGCGAGGACTCGACGCTGCTGCCGTCGCTGCTGACGCTGTCGGACGTGTTCCCCACCGGGCACCACTGCGCGGTGACCGCCCGGGTGGGGCCGCGCACCACCGTGACCGTGATCGGTGACGGCGCGGTCGGGCTGTCAGCGGTGCTGGCGGCCAAGCGGCTCGGCGCCGAGCGGATCATCCTGATGGGGCGGCACACCGACCGCACCGACCTGGGCCGCGAGTTCGGGGCCACCGACGTCGTCGCCGAGCGCGGCGCGGAGGGTGTCGAGAAGGTCGGGGAACTGACCGGCGGCGACGGCACCCACGCGGTGCTGGAGTGCGTCGGCCTCAAGCCCGCCCTGGAGACCGCGTTCGGCGTGGTGCGCGCAGGCGGCGTGGTCAGCCGGGTCGGGGCGCCGCAGTACTCCGACGTGCCGATGGACGGGGGCCTGTTCATGCGCAACATCACCCTGACCGGCGGCGTCGCCCCCGCCCGCGCCTACATCGAGGAACTGCTCCCCGACATCCTCGACGGCAGGGTCGAACCGGGCCGCGTCTTCGACCGCACGGTGGGCCTGGACGAGGTGCCGGACGGCTACCGGGCTATGGCCGACCGCAAGGCGCTCAAGGTGCTGATCCGCCCCTGACCGCGTTTCCACCGGGCCGATGATTCGCGGCCGGTGGAGGAGTCTCACCCGGGAGATGTCCCACACCCGGAGGAGGAGACCCCTGTGATCGACATGCGCGAGACGTGCGCTGAGGTGGCTGCGCTGGTTGAGAGGGTGCGCGACGACCAATTGGCTGCCCCGACCCCGTGCGCTGAGTACACGGTTGCCGACCTGCTCGACCACCTGGACGGGGTGGCGGTGGGGTTCACTGTCGCTGCGGGTTCCAGCGTCGAAGCGGGTGGCTCGCGTGACCGGGTTGGGCTGGCCGACCGGCTTCGCGGCCTGGCTGGGGCCTGGGCCGTTCCGGCTGTGTGGGAAGGGGAGACCGAGGGGCCTGGGGGACTCGTTCTGCCGAACGCGGTGTGGGGGCGGATCGCGCTGACCGAGGTCGTGGTGCACGGGTGGGACCTGGCCACGGCGACCGGCAACGGGCTCGTGCTGCCTGAGGACGCTCTGCGTGCCTGCTACGAGCATGTGGTCCGGTTTGTTCCCGGGGCTCCGCTGCCTGAGCTTTGGGGGCCGCCTGTGGCTGTTGCGCCGGATGCGCCGTTGCTGGATCGCATTCTGGGTATCACCGGTCGCGCTCCGGTGTAGCGGGCTGGAGGCTGGGCTTTGGTGGGTGGATGTGCTCGGCCGCGCGCTTCGACTCAGGCCCGGTCGTTTGCCGGGTGTGCCCGGGTGGGTGGATGTGTTTGGCCGGGGCCCCTATGGCGATCATGTGCTCCAGTGCGTCAGGTGGGGCTGAAAAGATGCCCCACCGCCCAGGCAGGCTGTCACATGATCGCCACCCCCGGCCAAACACATCCACCCACCCGGGCAGTTGCTTGGTCGGGCCGCCGGTTGCGGGGGTGGTCGGCTGGCCGAGCGCATCCATCCACCCGGGCAGTTGGCTCGCCGGGCCGCCGGTTCTTGGGGTGGTCGGCTGGGCAAGCGCATTCGCCTACCCTGGCATCCGGTCGCCGGGCCGCCGGTTTCGGGGGGTGGTCGGCTGGCGAGCAACACATCCACCCACCCGGGTGTTTGCCCGCTGGCCCGCTGGCCCGCTGGCCCGCCGGGCCCGCTGGCCCGCCGGGCCGCCGGGCCGCCGGGTTTCGGGGTGGTTGGCTGGTCAGGGGCAGCCACCTGCCTGGGTGCT
This sequence comes from Actinokineospora spheciospongiae, assembly GCF_003182415.1. Lineage (NCBI taxonomy): Bacteria > Bacillati > Actinomycetota > Actinomycetes > Pseudonocardiales > Pseudonocardiaceae > Actinokineospora > Actinokineospora spheciospongiae. Next base: position 371,257 of record NZ_QHCP01000001.1, read on the forward strand.
TGCTCGCCGGGCCGTCGGTTTCGGGGGTGGTCGGCTGGCGAGCAACACATCCACCCACCCGGGTGTTTGCTCGCCGGGCCGCCGGGTCGCCGGGTTTCGGGGTGGTTGGCTGGTCAGGCGCAGCCACCTGCCTGGGTGTTTGCTCGCCGGGCCGCCGGTTTCGGGGGTGGTCGGCCGGCCGAGCGCACATCCACCCAGTCGGGCATGGGCGTCGCCGGGCTGGCGGTTGGTGGGGTGGTCGGCTGGGCAAGCACATCCGCCCACCCGGCACCTGCTTGGTCGGGCTGGCGGTTTTCGGGGTAGCCGGTTGTTGCTGCGCTGGTGGGGGTTGGGGTGGCGGGGGCGGTCAGTGGGGTGATCGTGGGGCGAGGAGCAGGCCGGTGACGGCGTCGGTGAGGGCCGCGCCGACCAGGGGCCAGTCGGCGGGGGTGTTGGTGTCGGCGGCGGTGCGTTCCTGTTCGGCGCAGGTGTGGATGACCGCGAGCCGGGCGGTCTGCCTGCGCAGGGCCGCCTCCGCGGCCGGGAGGTCGGGGACGTGTGCCCAGACCGCCGCGTTGCCCTCCTCGAGGAAGGTTGCCAGCAGTGGGTCGTCATGCAGGCCCGCTGTGGCGCCCGGGTCCGTGTGGACCTGGGCGGTGAAGCGGGCGTACCAGCTCGGGTTGCCCAGTTCCGCCAGGTGCTCGGTGTAGGGGAGGACCAGGCTGGCGACGTGGTCGCGGGGCCGGGTGGACCCGCGCGCCAGCTCGACCAGTTCCCGGGTCCGGTGGGCGATGGGCTCCGCATGTGCGCGGGTGATCGCGCGGAGCAGGTCGGTGCGGGTGCCGACGTGGTAGCTCAGCGCGGAGTTGTTGGCCTGGCCCGCCGCCTCGACGATGCGGCGGTTGGAGACCCGGGCGAGGCCGTGCTCGGCGAAGAGGCGTTCGGCGGTGCGCAGCAGCGACCCGCGGGTGGCCTCGGCCTGCTCCCGCCGCGAAACCGGTCTCGGGAGCGCGGGTTCGCGCGACGACGTCTCGGTGTCCATGCGGTCATCCTCGCCCACCGCCGCCGTGGTGATGCGTTCCCCACTCCACGGCTTGTCGGTGACCCTTTCTCAGACAAGCGTCTGACTTAATCGCTAAGGTGGAACCGGACGGCTGTCCGAGCAACCGGTTCCCGGCGTTGCCCGCCGAGGGGCCAGTGAGGAGTCGAACGCATGACCACCGCGCAACCCCGCCCGTTCCCCTTCAGCCCGCCGCGCGGGTTGGAGCCCGAACCGCTGTTCGCCGAGCTGCGCAGGCAGGAGCCGCTGACCAGGGTGGTGCTCCCGTACGGCGAGCCCGCGTGGTTGGCGACCCGCTACGAGGACGTCAAGGTCGTCCTGGGCGACCCCCGGTTCAGCCGGGCGGCGGGCGCGGGCCGCGACGAGCCGAGGATGCGCCCGCACCCGGCGCCCCCGGGCAACATCCTGGGCATGGACCCGCCAGAGCACAGCAGGCTGCGCCGCCTGGTCACCAAGGCGTTCACCGTGCGCCGGGTCGAGCAACTGCGCCCGCGCACCCAGCAGATCGCCGACGACCTCGTCGACGCCGTGCTGGCCCAGGGTCCGCCCGCCGACCTGGTCGAGGCCTTCGCCCTGCCGCTGCCGATCACCGTCATCTGCGAACTGCTCGGCGTGCCCTTCGCCGACCGCGACGACTTCCGGTACTGGTCGGACGCGTTCCTGTCCACGTCGAAGTACACCCCCGACGAGGTCCTGGAGTGCATGGGCAAGCTGCGCGAGTACATGGCGGGCCTGATCGCCGAACGCCGCGAGCACGCCACCGACGACCTCCTCGGCGCCCTGGTCATCGCCCGCGACGACGAGGACCGGCTCTCCGAGGACGAGATGCTGTCGCTGGCCGAGGGGCTGCTCGTCGCCGGGCACGAGACCACGGCCTCGCAGATCCCCAACTTCGTCCACGTGCTGCTGAGCCACCCCGAGCAACTGGCGGCGCTGCGCGCGGACCTCGACCTGGTCCCGCAGGCGGTCGAGGAACTGATGCGCTTCGTCCCCCTCGGCGTGGGCGCGGGCATCGCCCGCTACGCCACCGAGGACGTCGAACTGGGCGGCGTCCTGGTCCGCGCGGGCGAACCGGTCCTCCCGGTCATGGCCTCGGCCAACCGCGACGAGTCGGTCTACCACGACCCCGACCACCTCGACCTCCAGCGCCAAGAGGCCTCCCACGTCGGTTTCGGCCACGGCCCGCACCACTGCCTCGGCGCCCCGCTCGCCCGCATGGAACTGCGCGTCGCCCTGGACACCCTCCTGCGGCGGCTGCCCGGCCTGCGCTTCGCCGGTGAGGGCATCGAGTGGAAGGAAGGCCTGTCCACCCGCGGCCCGGCCCGCCTGCCCGTCACCTGGGACAACTGACCCACCCCGCGGTGGGCGACCCGCCGTCGCCCACCGCGGGTCTTCCCCGGTCATCGGCGCTTCGTCGTCCCGGTGGGCCGGTCGCGGTGGCGCCCGCCCGGTCCCAAAGCCCCAACGGCACGCGGATCAATCGCAGCGATGCCGGATTGGGCGGCACGCAATCCCGCCACCACCCGCTGGGCGTCACTGTTCCAAGGCGGTCCGCAGGGCGTCGACCAGGCGTTCGCGGAACGCGGCCATCGACGGAACCTCCTCGGCGACCTGGCCGTCGGCGCCGTGGTACATGCCCGGCTCGACGTGCAAGGCGCACGACACCCCGGCGGCCCGCAGGCGGTGGGCGTAGTCGACGTCCTCGTCGTGGAACAGGTCCAGGTCACCAACGCCGATCCACGCCGGGGGCAGGCCGGTGAGGTCGGTGCGGCGGGCGGGCGCGGCGTACGGGCGGTCGTCGTCGACGCGCGGCGGGTGGCCCAGGTAGGCGGTCCAGCCGAAGCGGTTGGCGGCGGGCGTCCAGACGAAGGCACCGCGATTGCCGTGGTCGGTGCGCAGGACCGTCCGGTCGTCGAGCATCGGGTAGACCAACGCCTGGAACCGAACGGGCACACCGGTGTCGTACGCCCGCTGAGCCAGCGCGGCGGCCAACCCCGCACCCGCACTCTTCCCGCTGACGGCCACCCGGTCCGGGTCGACACCGAGCTCGGCGGCGTTGTCGTGCACCCACCGCAACACCCGGTAGCAGTCATCCAGCGCGGCGGGGTACGGGTGCTCCGGCGCCAGCCGGTAGTCCACGTTCACCACCAGCACGTCGAGTTCACCGGCCAAACGCGCACACCACGCATCACTGGCAGCCGCACTCCCCAACACCATCCCGCCGCCATGAATCCACACCACCACACCACCGGGCCGCCGACCACCTTCCTTGCGATGCACCGACACCCCGACAGCGGGAACCCCGCCCCCGGCGGGAACCGTCCGCTGCTCGGTCCGCACACCAGGGTGTGGCCGCGGCCGCGGCACCGACTGCTTCCGGAAGACGGCCAGGGTGACCGAGTTGAGGCTGAGCGGCAGGTACAGGGTCCACTGCCGCAGTTCCGGCGCCACGTCGGCCACCGCTCGGTGGCGGGCCAGCAGGCCCTTGGCGGCGAACCCGGCGCCGATCGCGGCCAGTCCGGCGAGCACCCGCCTCGGTGTTGAGCTCACGGTGTCGTGCCTCCTCCATCAAACCGCCCGCACGCGCTCGGTCGGGCGGTTCAGCGGTGCCGCTCCTGGTCGTACTCAGTGGAAGCGCCCATGCCTCGAAGAACACGGGCACTGCCCTCGCAGAAGCCTGCCAGGTCGTCCGCTCGCTGTGGGCCCGGGTGCCGGCAGCGCCCCGCCATACTCCTGACCGCCCCGCCACCACCGCGCGCCGAAAATCGTGCCCAACACAGTAAGTAACCAGGGGACTACACTTGCCCGGTTCGGCGCGAAAGTGATGCTAAAATCCACTTCGAGCATCTAAAGGCGCAGGTCAAGAGTCTTCCCCGCGCGAGCGGGGCTGTTCCGTCCAGGCCGCACCCGGGCTCCCACTGGTCGTAGTCTTCCCCGCGCGAGCGGGGCTGTTCCCTACCTGGTCGGCATCCTGACCGCGGTCGCCGGGTCTTCCCCGCGCGAGCGGGGCTGTTCCCCCGCTGACCGGCACTCCGCGAAGGAGCACGCCGTCTTCCCCGCGCGAGCGGGGCTGTTCGGCGTGGTTCGAGGTCGCGGCCTGCGGTGGTTCTCGGGGCGCTCAGGTCCCGACCGGGTGATCAGACGCGTTGCCGCGATTCTGAATCATCGGGTGGGTTGTGCTCTGTGCTGTGGGGGCGGACCGGGATACGATCATGGTCCGGAGTTCACGTCCGAGGAACGGGAGGCACGCGTCAGGTGCGGGACCGTGGTGGCTGCAGGCTGCGGCGTTCGTCCCGCGACGCGGCGAGATGATGGTTGGCATCAAGATCGAGGCGGTGGAACGGTCGGTCGACGACGTCTTCAGCGAGGACTACCGCTTCACCATTCCGCTCTACCAGCGTCCCTACGCGTGGACGACCGAGCAGGCGGGGGAACTCTTCGACGACCTGGTCGTGGCGGCGTCCGGGGACGCGCCCCTGGAGGAGGTCGATCCGTACTTCCTCGGCAGCATCGTCCTGATCAAGGAGGTGGGGAAGCCCGATTCGCAGGTGGTGGACGGGCAGCAGCGCCTCACCACCTTGGCGCTGTTGCTCGGTGCGCTGCGCCTGCACGTCCACGATGACTTCGCCGCCTCTCTCGACAAGCGGCTCCTGCAGGAGGGGGACCCGCTCAAGGGGACCATCGACCAGTCGCGGTTGACCTTGCGTGGCAATGACCAGGCGTTCTACGTCAAGCACCTGCAAGCCCCGGCGGCGTTGGCCGAGGCGGCCACCCTGTCCGTCGACACCCTGCTCGACAGCCAGCGCAACCTGCTGCTGAATTCGCGGTTGTTCCTGGAGCGGCTCGGTGAGCTGTCCGAGGCCGAGTGCACGCGGCTGGTCCTGTTCGTCGTCCAGCGGACCTTCCTGGTCATCGTTTCCACTCAGGACTTCAACTCCGCCTTCCGCGTCTTCACCGTGCTCAACGAGCGCGGGCTCGACCTGACCCACTTCGACATCTTGAAGTCCGAGGTCATCAGCACGATCCCGGACGCGGACCGGGAGAGCTACGCCAAGAAGTGGGAAGAGGAGGAGAACGCCCTCGGGCGCCCCGGCTTCAACGAGTTGTTCTCCCACATCCGCATGGTCTTCGCCAAGACCAAGGCGCGGGGGTCCATCCTCAAGGAGTTCCGCAGCGCGGTCCTCACCGGGCAGCGCACCGGGCGCGCGTTCATCGACGACGTGCTCGTGCCGCTCTCCGGTGCCTACGCCACGGTGACCCGGGCCGACTACGCGGCTCCCGGTGGCGCTGATGCCGTCAACAACCTGTTGCGGTGGTTGGGCCGCATCGACAACGTGGACTGGATTCCGCCCGCCATCGCCCACCTCAGTCGCCCCACCACCGACGCGGCGTCGTTGCGGGAGTTCCTCACCGGGCTGGAGCGGCTCGCCGCGAGCATGCTCGTCCGGCGGGTCGACACCACCCGGCGCATCGAGCGCTACGGTCGGGTGCTCACCGCGTTGGAGACGGGGGAGGACCTGTATCGCCCCGATTCCCCGCTGCAACTCACCGAGGCCGAGAAGCGGGACACCCTGCTGCGCCTCGGGGAGGACCTCTACACCGCCGCCCGCGTCCGCCTCTACGTCCTGCGCCGCCTGGACGCGGCGCTGTCCGACAGTGGCGTCACCTACGACCACAGGATCGTGACCGTGGAGCACGTGTTGCCGCAGTCCCCGGCGGCGGACAGCCGGTGGAACCGCGACTTCACCCCGGACGAGCAACTGCACTGGCGGCACAGGTTGGCCAACCTGGTCCTGCTCAACCGCCGGAAGAACACGGCTGCGGCCAACTACGACTTCGACGTCAAGAAGGCGAAGTACTTCACCAGCGTCAACGGCGTTTCCTCCTTCGCGTTGACCACGCAGGTGCTCACCGTCGACGAGTGGACCCCGTCGGTGCTCGAGGAACGCCAACAGCAGCTCCTCGACACCTTGGCCGCGGTGTGGTCACTGCGCTGACGACCTCAGCGCAGGCCGCGCTTCCACTGCATCCACGGGGAGTCGGGAACCTCGGTCACCCGGCCGCCGTCGACCGTGATGGTGCGGTCGGTGATGGCTGCCAGGGCTTGGTGGTCGTGGCCGATCAGCAGCAGGGCCACGCCGGTGCGGGTGGCCGCGTTGTCCAGGGTTCGCAGGGTGGTGGCCCGGGTGGTGGCGTCCAGGCCGCTGGTGACCTCGTCGCAGATCAGGAGGCGGGGGTGGGCGAGGAGGGCTCGGGCGAGGGCGCAGCGCTTGAGCTGGCCGCCGGAGAGTTGGTGGGGGTGGCGGGTGCCGACGAAGAGGCCGAAGGCGTCGAGCAGGGCGGTGGCTTCCGCTCGGGCCTCGGGTTCGGGGAGGCCGCGCAGCCGGGTCGCGGTGGCGGCGACCTGGCCCAGGACGTCGCGGAATTCGTCGAAGGAAGCGTGGGCGTCCTGGTGCACGTATTGGATCGCCCGGAGCTGTTCCCGTGAGCGTTCGCGGACGTGCGCGGGGAGGGGCAGGCCGTCGAGCGTGGTGGAGCCCCCGGAAGGCGGGAGGAGACCGGCGATCGCGCGGGCCAGTGTGGTCTTGCCCGCTCCGGACGGGCCGATCACCGCGGTTCGGCTCGCCTCGGTCAGGGTCAGGTCCGTCGGTCGCAACAGGACCGTGTGTCCCACTCGCACGGTGAGGCCCGCCGCGACGACCACGGGTGGTGTGTTCGCCACCGGGCCCGGCGGGAGCGGGGGGTCCTCGGTCAGGAGGGCGGCGGTGCCGGGGTGCCGGGGAGCGGTGAGCACCGCGTCGGCGGGGCCGGTTTCGATCAGGGCGCCGTGTTCGAGGACGGCGATGTCGTCGGCGGTCGCGCGGGCCAGGTCCAGGTCGTGGGTGAGGAGCAGGAGGGCCATTCCGGCTGTGGACAGCGCTCGCAGGCGTTCGGCGAGGCGTTCGCGGGATCGGGGGTCGAGGCCGGTGGAGGGTTCGTCGAGCACCAGCAGGCTCGGGGCGGTCACCAGGGTGGTGGCCAGCGCCATCCGCTGCTGCTGGCCGCCGGATAGCTGGTGCGGGAACCGGTGCCAGTGCTCGGGATCGAGCCCGGCCGCGTGCAGGGCGCGTTCGGCGGCGGCGACCCGGGCGGCTCGGCCGCGGTGGCCGACCGCGGCCAGTTCGACCAGGACGGAACCGCACCGCCGCACCGGGTCCAGCACGGCGCCCGGGTGCTGCGGCAGGTGCCCCACCGCCCCCGCCCGCGCCCGCCGCCGCTCGCGGGGACCGAGACCCAGCAACTCGATCCCCCCGAGCCGCACGGTCCCGCCCAACCGCACACCGCGCCGGGATTCGCCGAGCGCGGCCAGGCCGAGCGTGGTCTTGCCCGCACCGGAACCGCCCAGCACCGCGAGCACCCGCCCGGCTCCCAGCCGCAGGGAGACGTCCTCGAGCAGCGCGCGGTCGCCCGCGTCCGCGCGGAGTCCGTCGAGCCGCAGCAGGGTCATCCGGTCCTCCGCCCGCGCCCCAGGACCGAGTCCGCGACCAGGTTGGCGCCCACGCACAACCCCACCAGCAGCGCCGAGGGCACCAGCACCACCGCGGGCTGCGCGTCCAGGGCGTCGCTGTTGCGGTCGATGACCACGGCCCAGTCCACCGACCCCGACGGCAGGCCCAGCCCCAGGAAGTTCGCCGACGCCACCAATCCCAGCACCAGCGCGACCCGCGTTCCCGCGTCGGTGGCCACCGGCCCCAGCGCGGACCGGGCGACGTACCCGACGTGGATTCGCCACCACGACTGCCCCTGCAGGTACAGCGCCTCCACCGCCACCCGGCACCCCGGTGCCAGCGCCGCCGCCCGCACGACCCGGACCACCGCGGGCACCTGCACCGCCGCCGCGGTGAACACCAGCACCACCGCCCCGCGGTGCCCGGTGGCCGCGAGCACCATCAGCACCAGCAGCGACGGGAACGCCAGCACCAGGTCCAGCCCGCGCATCAGGACCTCGTCGACCACCCGCCGCTGCCCGGCCGCCACCAACCCGACCGGCACGCCGACGCCGTAGGCCAGCCCCAGCGCCGCCGCGGTGAACCCCACCACCGACAGGCCGCCGGAGAGCACCACCGCCAGCACGTCGCGCCCCAGCACGTCGGTTCCCAGCGGGTGCCCGGCCCTCGGGGGCGCCGACGGCGCACCGACCGGGTCGACCGACCCGGCCACCAGCGGTCCGCCCAGTGCCACCAGCAGCGGGACCACCAGCAACACCCACCCCAGCGCCCGGCTCACCGCAGCACCAGCTCCCGGCGCGGGGTCAGCCGGTGGGCGACCAGGTCCGCCGCCAGGTTGCCCAGCACCACCACCCCGGCGAAGACCAGCACGTACCCCTGGATCTGCGGGATGTCGCGGTTCTGCACCGCCTCCACGAACCCCGTCCCCAACCCCGGCACCGCGAACAGCGACTCCACCACCACCGCGCCCGTGAGCAAACCCTCCACCGTCCGCGCGAGCTGCTGCACCACCGGCGCCGAGGCCCCCGGCAGCACGTGGCGCAGCACGACCGCGTGCTCCGGGAGGCCGAGCAACCGCAGGTGCCCGGCCACCTCGCCCGCGCTGTGCTCCGCCACGCCGATGCGGATCTGCCGCGCCAGGTCGCACAGCTGCCGCGCCACCAGCACGGTCACCGGCAGCACCAGCACCTCCGGCCGGGCGAGCAGGTCCACCCCGGCCGCGGTCGCCGGGAACAGGCCGCCGTGCACGGCCAGGCCCGCCACCAGCAGCAGGCCGAGGACGAACTCCGGCACCGCGTGCAGCAGCACCGCGACCGACGTCAGCACCCGGTCCACCCGGGAGCCCTCCCGCAGCCCGCTCGCCACCCCGACCAGCAGGGCCAGCGGCAGCAGCACGAGCAGCGTGACCCCCGCGAGCAGCGCCGTGGCGGCCAAGCGGCGACCGATCTCCTCCGCCACCGGTAGGCCGGTCACCAGGGATTCACCCAGGTCACCGGTGAACAGGCCGGAAATCCAGCGTCCGAATCGGACGGTCAGCGGCTGGTCCAGGCCCAGGCGGGCGCGGACGACCGCGACGTCCTCCGGTGCGGCGTGCTCGGTCAGCACCACCGAGGACGCGTCGCCGGGGAGCAGGGCGGTCATGCCGAACGTGGCCACCAGGACGACCAGCGCCTGCACCGCGGCCAGCCCCAGGCGCCTGGCCGGGTAGCCCGGCACCTCAGGACAGGGTGACGCGGTCGAACCTGGCCCAGTCGGCGGTGTTCGGCGGGGCGCCCACCACACCGGACACCCGCTTCGACGTGGCCACCGTCCAGTTGCTGAACCCCCAGGCGAGCAGCCCGGCCCGGTCGTGGGTGATCCGCTGGGCCTCGGCGAGCAGGGCCAGCCGCTGCCGCTCGTCGGCGGTGGCGACGGCGCGGTCCAGCAGGTCGTCGAAGTCGGGGGAGGTGAAGCCGTTGGTGTTGCTGGAGCCCCGGGTGCGGAAGCGCTGCTTGAGGAAGGTGGGCACGGGCAGGGTGGCGGTGCGGGTGTGCGCGGCGACGCCCTTGGTCTTGATCTCGGTGAAGTAGGTGCTCGACGCGCGGGTGCTGGGGGTGACGACCAGGCCGATCTCCGAGAGCTGGCGGGAGATGAGCGTCGCCGCCGTCTCGAAGCAGGGGTCGATGTCGCTGGTCTCCAGCGGGAACGCCAAGCCCTCGGCACCGGCCTCGCGGACCAGCGCGCGGGCCGCGTCCACGTCCCGGCTGCGCTGGGGCAGGTCGGCGGCGTACCCGCGCAGGCCCTTGCCGAACAGGTCGTTGCCCACCTCGCCGCGCCCGGACAGGGCGATCCGGTTCAGCTCGTCGCGGTCCACGCCCAGCAGCACGGCCCGCACCAGCCGGGGGTCGGAGAATGGCGGCTCGGTGAGCCGCAGGGCCACGCCCTGCATGGTCGTCAGCCTCGTCTCCAGCAGCGACACCCCGGACTCGCCGGTGAGCCGGGCCGCGGTGCCCGTCGCCAGGTCGTGGGCGTAGTCGACCTGGCCGGACAGCAGGGCGTTGACCCGCGCCGCCTCCTCGTTGACCGGGACGAACTCCAGTTCCGCCACGGTCGGCCGACCCTCCCAGTGACCCTCCCAGGCGTGGAACACGGCCGGGCCGCCCGGGGTGAAGGACCCGAAGCGGAACGGCCCCGAACCGACCGGGGCGGTGAAGTCCGTGGTCCCCGCGGGCACGATCTCGGTCCCGGGAGCGCCCAGCCCCGAGGCGAACTCGAAGTCCGGCGCGGCCAGCACGAACTCCACCTCGGTGGGGGACAGCGCCCGGCTCGCGCCGAAGTCCACCGTGGCGAAGTACTGCCGCGACGACGACGCCACCGCCGGGTCGGCCACCCGCCGCAGGCTGTGGAGCACGTCCTCGGCGGTCACCGGCTTGTTGTCGTGGAACGCGGCTTTCCGCAGCTTGACCCGCCACCGCCGCCCGGTGGGGTCGCTCTCCCAGGACTCGGCCAGCCGGGGCCGCAGCGACATGTCCGCGTTGTAGGCAACGAGGGTGTCGAACAGGGCTTTCGCCCGCGCTTGGTCGACGAACAGCGACACCAGCGCCGGGTCCAGCGTCTCCTTCGACCCGCCCGCGGCGAACGCGACCCGCAGTCGCCCGGACGCGGCGGGACCGGGGCCCGCGCAGGCGGTCAGGGGACCGAGGACGGCGGCCCCGAGGACACCGCCCAGCAGCGCGCGGCGGGAGAACTGGACCATGGTGGCGACCTCCGGGACGGCGAGTGCTGTCCCGGGCGTCCGCGCGGCGCGGAACGGGGACCCGTTCCGCACTCCGCGACAGACAGGGTTGTTCGTGTTCCCGGGCGGGCATTCCGACTCGTGGCGCGCGGCCACTCACGGTTGCGGGTCAGCGCCGGATTCGCACCGGCTTCCCCCGCCGGGGGACTGTTCGGTTGTGCGAGGACCGTAGCCCACGGCCCGTGCCCGGTGGCACGTGACTCCGGGCACGGTGCGACGTCCGCTCCGGTTCAGCCGAAGGTGACGGACTCGGTCTTGACCGTTCCCGCCCGGCGCCCAGGAGCGGTGTGGTGGTCCCAGCAGAGGTTCGTGTGGTCGATCACCTTGTCCGGCGCCGGTGCGCCCCACTCGGAGAGGTCCTCGGTGGTGTGCGCGTCGGCCACGAGCGTCGCGTCGTAGCCTCGGGTGATCGCCCCGTGCAGGGTGCCCCGAATGCACGCGTCGGTCTGCGCGCCGCTGACGACGAGGCTGCCCACCCGGTGTGCCGCGAGCACGGCCTCCAGGTCGGTGTCGTCGAAGGAGTCGGCGTAGGCCTTGTGCACCAACGGTTCTGACTCGTCCTGGACCAGTTCGGGGACGTACTGCCACTTCTCGCTGCCCCGGGGGAACTCGTCCGAGTGGTGCTGCACCCACACGACGGTCGTGCCCGCCGCGCGGGCCCGGTCGACCAGGGTGGCGATGTTGGCGATGACGCCCTCCCGGTTGTGCGTCCCCGCCATGACCCCGTTCTGGACGTCGATGACGAGCAGCGCGGTGTTCGGGCGGTCGGTCAGGGTGGTCATGTCGCTCCTCGGGGTCGGTGTGCGTCCACCGTAGGACCGGGCACCGACAGAATTGCCGGGTTCTCGCGGCGGAACGGCCTGTGGATACGAAGAGTGCGAATCCGATCACGCACCGGTACCCTTGGCGGCTCGTGGTCGAGTGCGAGTCGGGGGAACTGCCGGTGAAGGCGAAGGTGTGGGCGCGAATCGCCCTGGTCGTGCTGTTGTCGTTGACGGGGCTCGCCGGTGTGGCCTCGGCCGCCCCGGTCGGGCGGGTGCCGGTGGTGCTGTTCCCGGCCTTCCACCTGAACAGGTTGGAAGTCGTGGTGGCGGGCCAGACGGCGGCGCCGGAGTGCCCGAGGACCGGCCGTTTCCAGGACTGGTACCGCAACGACCGGCCGAGCGCCGATTTCAGCCAGGTGTGCCAGGACAAGCTGCTGACCCTGCGGTACAGGGCCGACCGGGCGGTGCCGATGTCCGCGCGCTTCTCCGAGCAACCCGGGGTGCGCGTGCGCCTGGTCGACTTCGGACGGACCTCCAGCGCCCCCTTCTACGAAACCATGTACCGCAGGCTGGAGTCGGTGGGCTACGTCCGCGACCGGGACATCCGGGTGGCCGGTTACGACTCGCGCCTGACCCCCGACATGGGCGGCTTCCTGCCCCGGACCGTGCGCCTCATCGAGGACACCGTGCGCGCCAACGGCGGCCGGAAGGTCCACCTCGTCGGCCACTCCAACGGCCCGCTGTACGCCCACTACCTCCTGACCCACACCACCCGCGAGTGGCGCGATCGGCACATCCACGGCTTCACCCCGATCGCGGGCAACTTCCCCGGCCAGGGCCTGCTGTACCCGACCCTGTTCACCGGCCTGAACATCCAGGACTTCGGCTACCCCACCACGGTCGAGAACGCCGAGAGCAGCGCCCGCATGTACCAGGCCGCCCCTTCCACCTACATGAGCGCCGCCGACCCCGAGGTCTTCGGGGACCGGGAGGTCGTCCTCACCGACCGGTCGACGGGCCGTTCCTACACGCCCCGCGACCACCCCCGCCTCCTCGCCGACGCGAACCTCCCCGTCGCGGCCGAGATCGCCCGCCACTACGTGGGATTCGTGGAGTTCACCAGCCCCCGGTGGTTCCCGAACGTCGACGTCCACGCGGAGAAGGGCTCCGGCCTGTCGACGGTGGTGGGCGCCACCCTGCCCGACCTCCGCACCGGCCAACTCCTCACCCCGCCCCAGTTCCTCACCCGGGACGGCGACGGCAACCAGGAAGACCTCACCAACGACGCCGTCCGCGTCTGGAACGCCATGCGCCACCACCACTTCTCCCTGACCGACAACCCCGGTGTGGACCACTTCGCCCTCCCCAACGACCCCCAGGTGCTGGACCGCCTGGTCGCCACCCTCCAGACCCCGTGAGCACCGGGCAACCGGCCTCCCGCGCCCTGCTGGCAGGCGCGGTGTCCTGCTGGCTCCTGGCGGTGGCGGTATACCTGATCGCCGAGGCGATCGCCGCATCAGCGTTCCCGGGCTATTCCTACGCGACGAACTACATCAGCGACCTCGGCGTCCCGGAGGTCGCGACGGTCGACGGGCGTGCGATCGACTCACCGCTGCACGCGGTCATGAACGCGGGTTTCATCGCCCACGGCGTCCTGTTCGTTGTCGCCGCGCTCCTCGCCGCCCGAGCGGCGCCCGTGCGGCACCGCCGCTGGTTCGTCGTGCTCGCGGTCGTCCACGGCGTCGGGATCGCCCTGGTCGGCATCTTCTCCGGCAGCCAGGAAGCCCTGGAGAGCGGACTTGCCGCCTTCCACGTCATCGGCGCGGCCATGGCCATCATCGGTGGCAACCTCACCGCGATCATCGCCAGCCGCACAGCACGCCACGGCGTCTCAGCCCTGAGCCTCGCCCTCGGAGTCGTGGGCATCGTGAGCGTGGTGATGCTCGTGGTCGACTCCGGGACGACCGCGATCGACCTCCTGCCGGACGGCATCTGGGAGCGCCTGTCGGTCTACACGATCCAGGCGTGGGAACTCGTCGCCGCCGCTGCGGCACTCGTCTGGCTCCGCCGCACCCCGATGCCCTGAGGGCGGTGTCGAGCGGGTCGCGGCCACGCTGGTGATCAGCCGTGGGTCAGCTCGGTGGAGACGACCCAGAGGCGCTGCGCGGTGGCGGGGTCGAGAGCCCATTCCTTGACGCCGTGCGGGTGGTCGGCCATGGTGGCGTCGTCGGGCACGGTGTACGCCTCCCGGGCGTCGTCGAGGTAGTGCCCGCCCGTGCGGGTGAACTGCGGCGCGACCGCGGCGACGACGGTGGTCGCGGCGCCCTGCCCGATCGTCCTGTAGCCGAAGACGCCTGCGGCTTCGGCCGCGTCGAGGGACCGCCTCTGCGCCGGGGTGAAGTTCCGCTGCAACCCGGTCACGATCCCGCCGGGGTTCACCGCGTTCGCGAAGATCCCGTCGGCGGCTCGTCGGCTGATGGCGTCCGCGACTGCTCGACCGGCGGCCGCGTTCCGGACGGCGAGGGTCACCTCGGCGCCGGAGGCCGTGAGGGCGCGGGCCGTTTCGGCGCCGATTCCCGAGGACGCGCCGGTCACGTCGAACGCCGGCACCGCGAGCCACCGGGACGCGGTGCTCGAATCGGTGCTGCTCACCTTCGCCCGCCACGGCTACCGCAAGACCTCCATGGAGGAGGTGGCGCGAACGGCCCGGATCTGCCGGCCGGGCCTGTACTTCTTGTTCGAGTCCAAGGAAGCGCTGTTCCGGGCCGCGTTCACCCGGGCGCTGGAACAGGACCTCGCCGCAGCCGAGGCGTTCCTCGCCGCCACCGATCGGCCGCTGCGCGAGCGCCTGGCCGGAGCCTTCGACCGTTGGGCCGGGACGTCACGAACGTCATCGAGCAGAACCCGGACCTGCTCGGTGGGATCGTCGAAACCGCGCCGCTCCGCTTCGCGGACCTCGTCACCGACGCGATCGCCGAGACCGTGGAGCGGGCGTCCGCGATCCGGATCGCGCAAACGCTGATCAGCGTCTCGATCACCCCTCGCCGACCAATTGCGGGACACCTCTCAGCAGCTCTTGCCGACGTTGTTCTCGTACTCGTACGCGCACCTCGGCAGGGCGTTGTCGTCACCCACGTTGTCCACGGTCAGGATGCCCACCGGCCGGGTCGCGCCGGTCGCGGAGGTGGTGAAGTCGATGGTGCCGGTGGCGCCCTGGTAGTCCTTGAACCCGCGCATCTCGTGCGCGATGGCGCCCCGGTTGGGCGAGTACGGCGGCTGGGTGGTCGACGGGACGTCGAGCGGGTCCGGTACGCGGCGGCGCTGCTGGTTGAGTTCGACGGCGTGGACGAACAGGCCCGCCGCGTCGTAGGCCAGGCCGACGCGTTCGCCCGGCCACGGCCTGCCGGAGCGCTTGTCCTCGGGCAGCTTGCGGTAGCCCTCGCAGAACGCGGTCAGCGCCTGGTCGTCCGCTTCGCCCGTTCCACCCGGGCGGCACTTGCCCTCGGCGAGCACGACCCTCGGGGCCAGGGACACGAAGGAGGCGGGCCGGCCCGCGAGGTTGATGTCCTGGCGCACGCTCTGCTGGGCCATGAACCGGGACACGGTGTCGTCCCCGACGACGATCGGCTGTTCCTGGCCCGGTTTGCCGCAGGTGGTGACGACCTTGATCAGGAAGTTGCGGAAGTCGTTCTCCCGCCCCGCGTAGAACAGCATGGTGTCCGCGCCGCAGGCGGGCACGATCTCGCCGACCTGATCACCCCAACTGCTCGGCGTGGAGAGGATCCCCCGCTCCCGCAACGCATTCGCGCTCTCCTCGACCAGGGTGCGCAGGTAGTTGTCGCTCAGGTTCGGGTGGTACACCATGACCCGCCGGACGCCCAGGGTCGCCGCGTACCCGGCGATGGCGCGGGCCTGCGTGCCGTTGGGCGGTACGAGCTGGAAGTACAGCGGCGACAGCGACGGCAGGATCGTGCCGGTGAGCGTGGTCGCCACGACCGGCACGCCGTGGTCGCCCAGCGCCCCCAGCGCGCTCTCGGTGGCGTCGGTGGTGAGGCCCAGGTTGACCATGCCGAGCACCGACGGGTCTTCGTCGATCATCGGCAGCAGCAGGTCGTCGACCACCGTGCGGGCGGTCAGCATCCCCTCGCCGCCGTTGGCGACCACGATCCGCAGCAGTGGGCGGTCGTAGTTCTCCACGTTCAGCGCCCGCTGCTGGATGTGCAGCCCCTCCAATTCCTCGGCGATGGACGCGTCGGTGCCGGGGGACTCCTCCGCGTGCGTCAGGTCGCCGAAGTAGACCAGGCTGACCAGTGGCCGCCCGCTCGCCTCGTGCAGGTCCTCGGCGACGCGGTTGGAGGCGAAGAGGTCGCGCTGGGCCCGTTTCAGCCGCTCGTCGGTGCCGAAGACCTGGCTGGCGTCGTCGCTGTAGCCGACGCACTCGTCCAGGTCGTCCATCCAGCGCACCGCGACCCCGTCGCCGATGGTCAGCGGCAGGCAGCCGTTGCCGTAGCGCTGGGCGGCGGGCAGGACGACGGCGCTCACCAGCGCGATCACCACCAGCGCGAAGGTCAGCACCAGTGCCCACCGCCGGGCCAGCACGGGCGGCTTGGGCGACTGGTGGCCGTCCCAGGTCCGCCAGGCCGCGTCGTCGGCGTCGCTGGGGCCGTCGCCGCCGGGGTCGGGGACGGACAGGAACAGGAAGCGGGCGTCGGCGCTGAGCTTCTGCCTGCCCACCGGGAGCCCGTTCTCCCACGCCTCCAGCGCGGCCCCGGCCTCCTGCGCGCGCCACGGCGCCTCGCCGGGGCGCAGGTCGTCCGGCTTGCGCTGGGCGGTCGCCACCACCAGCAGCGGGTCGTGCTCGGTGGACTCGTTGCGCACGTCGTTGATCAGGCGCAGCAGCTTCCAGCCGCCGTTGCCCTGGGTGATGCCCTCCAGCAGCACCACGACGTGGGAGGTGTGCCGCCACCGGCGCGGCCGCAACCGCCTCGGCCGGAACTCGGCGCGCAGGTCCTGCAGGAACGCGTGCACCAGCAGCTTCTCGACCTGGGTCGCGCTCTCCCGGCCGCGCCGGTCGTCGGCGAGCCGGTCGGCGAAGTCGACGAACCGGGTGGAGTGGCCGGGCATCATGAACGGCTGCCGCATCAGCCACCGGGGCTCGCCGAAGGTGCGCCACAGGCCGAACCGGGCCAGTCGGAACAGGTCCGGCACCAGCGTCAGCAGCCGCAGCCAGAGCGAGTCGCCCCCGGTCTCGGGGGACAGCGCCGACGGTCTGCCCTTGGTGTGCCACTCGCGCAGGGCCTGCACCGTCGGGAACGTCTCGTCGCGCTGCACCGCCTTGCCCGCCGAGCGCCGCGTCAGCCAGTCGACGAGGTGGTAGTGGCGGAAGCGGGCCCGCCGCGTGGAACCGTAGACCGGCAGGCGCAGGCCCTGGCGCAGTTGCTCCAGCAGCGGCAGCACCGGCTGCCGGTCGCCCGGCTCGTCCGGTTGCTCCGAGCCCTTCTCCGCGACCACCCTCGCGAACGGCGGTTTCCGGGTCCGACCGGACATGCCCTCGGCCAGCCCGTCGAGCACGTCCGCGCCGGACGGGCCGACCAGGCACACCAGCGGCAGCGGCCGGTCGCCGCGCAGGTCGCTGTTCTTCGGCCCCAGCCACCTGGGGCGCTCCACCAGGCCGATGAGCAGCCCGACCAGGTTCGACAGCCCCCGAAACCGTCGGCGGGCGGGTACCCGGGGCGCCGCGTCCGTCGTCATCCGGACATTATGTGGCACCGCGCCCGCCAGGATGAGGCTTTGACAACTTGTGTCCAGCCCGCGCGGCGTGGTGCCTCAGACCCGGTTGCCGGAGCTGTCGACGACCACGGTGTCGACGCCCGCCGCCAGGAAGGGCGCCAGGGCGTCCGGGTCGGCGGTGACGCCGTCCGCGCCGAGGAAGGCGCGGTCGAAGGTCATCCGGTCCAGGGCTGCCTCGGTCAGCGGCCCCACGAAGCCCTGCGACACGTGCCGCGGGGTGCCGCCGAGGCACTGCACGTGGATCTGCTCGACGTCGGCGAGGGCCTGCAACGCGGTGAGGCCCGTGGTGGCGACCGTCAGCGGGGACGTGGTGCGCAGCTCCAGCGCCAGGGCGCCGGTGGTGGAGCCCGCGTCGAGCACCACGTTCTCCCCGGGGCGGACCTGGGCGGCGGCCCACCGGGCGATGGCCTGCTTCTGCGCGTAGGCGTCGCCGATGCGCTGGCGCAGGGTGGTCTCCGGGTGCGGGTCCAGCGCGATCGCCCCGCCGTAGGTGCGCGCCAGCCTGCCGTCGGCGGTGAGCTGGGCCAGGTCGCGGCGGATGGTCGACGCGGTCACCGCGAACTCGGCGGCCAGTTCCTCCACCGACGTCAGTGCGCCGGTCGACGCCAGGCGCACGATCTGCTCCCGGCGCCACCGCGACCCCTGGCGCTGGCCATCGCTCGACACGGTCGGTCCCCTCAGCTCGTCGCCGCCGGGCTCGGCGACATCCGCGCCGCCTGGCGCAGTGCCTCGATCATGCTCCGCACGTCAACCTCGCCGGTGCCCGCGATGTCGAAGGCGGTGCCGTGGTCGACCGACGTGCGGATCACCGGCAGGCCCACGGTGATGTTGACCCCGGCCTCGATGCCCAGGACCTTCACCGGCCCGTGCCCCTGGTCGTGGTACATGGCCACGACCAGGTCGTAGTCACCGCGACCGGCGACGAAGAACGCGGTGTCGGCGGGCAGCGGGCCGTGCACGTCGATGCCGTCGGCGCGCAGCACCTCCAGCGCGGGGACGATCTCCTCCTCCTCCTCCTCCTCGCCGTACCCGAACAGCCCGTTCTCCCCGGCGTGCGGGTTGATGCCGCAGACGCCGATGCGCGGCTCGTCCACCCCGGCCCGGCGCAGCGCCTCGTGCCCGCGGCGCACCGTGCGCTCCACCAGGCCCGGCTCGATCCGGCGGATGGCGTCGAGCAGGCCGATGTGGGTGGTCACGTGGATGACCCGCACCTTCGGCGTGCTCAGCATCATCGACACCTCGTTAACGCCGCAGAAGTGCGCCAGTAGCTCGGTGTGCCCGGGGTAGCGGTGGCCCGCGGCGTGCAGGGCCTCCTTGTTCAGCGGCGCGGTGCAGATGCCCTGGACCTCCCCGGCCAGCGCCAGCTCGGCGGCCACCCGGACGTACTCGTAGGCGGCGTGCCCGGCCACGGCCGACAGCTCGCCCCACGGCAGGTCGGCGGGCAGCAGCCCGACGTCGAGGACGTTGATCCGACCCGGGGTGAACTCGGCGGCGGCGACCCGCTCGACCACGACGACGTCGGGCTCCAGGCCCAGCACCCCCGCCGCCGCGCGCAGCCGGGCCGCGTCGCCGATCACGACCGGGCGGCAGTCCGGCCGCGGCTCGACCAGCGCGCCGACGACGACCTCGGGGCCGACCCCGGCGCCGTCGCCCATGGTCACGGCGATCAGCGGGGTGGTGGAGCTGCTCATGGGTGGCGTGCCTTCCGTCGGGTGGGCGCCGCCGCGCAGCGCGGCGGCGATCTCGATCAGCGATCCCGGGCCGCCGAAGCTGCCCGGGCGGGTGACGACGTGCCTGCCGCCGTCCGCGCGGCTGCGCACCGCGCCGTGGTGCACGGAGTCGAGCGGGGTCAGGGTGCGGACCCCGAGCGCGTCGAGCACCCGGCGGGCCGTCTCCCCGCCGGTCAGCGCCAGTG
Organism: Actinokineospora spheciospongiae; assembly: GCF_003182415.1. Taxonomy (NCBI): domain Bacteria; kingdom Bacillati; phylum Actinomycetota; class Actinomycetes; order Pseudonocardiales; family Pseudonocardiaceae; genus Actinokineospora; species Actinokineospora spheciospongiae. Next base: position 390,527 of record NZ_QHCP01000001.1, read on the forward strand.
GTGGGTCCGACGACCCGGGCGACGAGCCGCGCGAGCGCGGCGGACACCAGTCGGGTCTGCTCGGGCCGCACGGGAGCGTCCCGGGCGGGTCGCAGCACGACCGGCCCCGCCTCCAGCGCCGCCGCGACGGCGCGGGCTGCTTCGGGGTCGTCGGCGAGCAGCACCGTGACCGGCACCGCGCACTCGGTGACCCCGGTGGCGACCAGCGCCCGCACCTGCGCGTCGGCGGTCGCCTCCGCGGTGCCCACCACGACGAGCGGGTGGACGTCGGTGGTGGGGTGGCTGTCGGTGCGCGTTCCGCGCAGCAGGGTGCGGCCGAGGGCGGCGGCGAGGCCGCCGGAGCCCGCGAGGGCCACCCACGGTGGTGCGGCGGCCACGACGGCGTCCAGGTCGGCGTCGGTCTCCGCGTCGCAAACGGGGATCTTCGCCGCGTCGAGGACGAGTACCTGGAGTTTGCCCGCGCCACCGGCCTGTCCACAATGGTCTACAACCCGCTCGGCGGCGGCCTGCTAACCGGCAGGCACACCTTCACCGAGGACACCACCACCGGCCGCTTCGGCGACTCCCGCTTCGCCGCGATGTACCGCGAGCGCTACTGGAACGCCGACCTGTTCGCCGCCGTCGAGCGGCTGACCGCGATCGCCGCCGGGGCGGGCATCCCCCTCACCGAACTGGCGCTGCGGTGGCTCGCGGGCTCCCCCCGACGTGCACGCGCTGCTGCTCGGCGGCTCGAAGGTCGAACACCTGCGCCAGAACGTCGAGGCCGCGGCCCGGGGTCCGCTGCCCGATGATGTGCTGACCGCCTGCGTGGAGGTCGGCGCCGTCCTGCGCGGCCCGATGCCCGTCTACAACCGCTGACCCCGCCCGGCCTGGCCGACATCGCCGAGATCTGCGCCACCCCCGGCCTCGACGGCGTCTACGTCGGCCCGTCCGACCTCCGCATCGCCGTGGGCGGCGCCTTCCCCGGCGACCCGGCCGTGGCCGAGCAGTTCGAGGCGGCCCTGACGACCATCCGCGAAACCGCCGCGAACACGGGCATCGCGGCGGGCATCCACACCTCCGCTGGCGAGGACGCCGCCCGCCGCCTGGGTGACGGTTACACCTTCGCCACGGTCGCCTCCGACCTCACCCACCTGGAGCAGATCGCGGCCGCCCACCTGGCGGCAGCCCGCGCCTGACGCCGGGCGCGGCCCTCGGTCCCGGTGGAACCCGAGGACGGGTGCGGTCCCGACGGGCCCGGTGGCGGTGCCGCCTCGACATACCTCCGTCAGTACGCTTGGCTGGGACGTCGGAGGCCCCTCGGGTTGTGGTGCCCGGGCCGAACCGCCACCGCCCACGGAGGTCCGCGACATGGTGCCTGCCAGTTCCGATGACGTGTGGAGAGCGGCGCGGCAGGGGTTCGGTCGGGTCCTCAGGTCGCTGCGCGTCGAGGCGAACCTGAAGCAGGGCTCGGTTTCCGCGGCGATCTCCGCCTCCGATTCCGCCTTGTCGGACCTGGAACGCGGTGTGGGAGCCCGGCCGCCCAGGAGGGACGTGGTGCGGCACTACGTCGACCACTGCCTCGGTGCCATCGCGGCCGACGAGGCCGTCCTGCGGGAACGGCGCAGGGCGGTGTGGGTCGCGTTCGCGCAGCTCGAGGCACTCCACGAGCAGCTCGGTGACATCGCGGGACCCGAGCACGCGCCACCGGGGGGAGCGCCGAGCACGCTCCGACGGGACGTGCACGCCTTCACCGGCCGGGTGGACGAGTTGGCCCTGCTCGTCGAGACCGCCGAGCAGGTGGACACCGCCTCGCACCGCGTCATCGCCGTGCACGCGGTCGACGGGATGCCCGGGGTCGGCAAGACCGCCTTCGCGGTCCACGCCGCGCACCTGCTCGCCGACCGGTTTCCCGACGGGCAGGTGTTCCTCGACCTGCACGGCCACAGCCCCGGTCGAGCGCCGGTCGACCCGCGCGACGCGCTGGCTTCGCTGCTGGCCGCCCTCGGGGTCAACCCGCTCGACCTGCCCGAGGGTGTCGAGGCGCGGGCCGAACTCTGGCGCAAGGTCCTCAGCGGGAAGAGGGTTCTGCTGGTCCTCGACAACGCGGCGGACCACGCGCAGGTGGAGGCGCTGCTGCCGGGTGAGGGGCGCTGCCTGGTGCTGGTGACCAGCAGGCGCAGGCTAGTCGAGCTGGACGTGGTGTCGATCGACCTGGCCCCCCTCAGCGCCGACGAGGCGGAGCGGATGTTCCAGGACCTGGCCGCGCGCCCGGTGTCGGAACCGCGGGCGCTGGGGGAGCTCGTGCGGCTGTGCGGTCGGCTGCCGCTCGCCCTCGCGATCCTGGCGGCCCGCTTCCGGAACCGGAAAGCGCTGAGCGTCGCCCGGCTGGTCGAGGAACTCACCGACGCCGGGAATCGGCTGCCCGCCCTCCGGTCGGGGGACCGCGCGGTCGCCGCGGCGTTCGACCTGTCGTACCGCGACCTGCCACCCCGGCGGCAGCGGTTCTTCCGCCTGCTCGGCCTGCACCCCGGCGAGGGCATCGAGCGCTTCGCGGCCGCGGCGGTGTGCGGGATCGACCCCGACGAAGCCGAGGCCCATCTCGACGCCCTCCACCACGAGCACCTGGTGGACGAGATCCTCCTCGGCAGGTTCCGGATGCACGACCTCATCGCCGAGTACGCCCGCGCGCTGGTCGGACTCGACGATCCGGACCCCACCGCGGCGGCGCTGGCCTCTCTGCTCGACTTCTACGAGCAGGCGGCGGGCATCGCGGGCGACCTGCTGGCGCGCGGTTCGCGCGATGACGAGACCGACACCGGGGCCGCGAGCCGACTCCCCCGGTTCGCCGATGCCGCCCAGGCCATGGACTGGACCGACGAGGAGCGGGCGAACCTGCTGATCTGCCTGGACTGGGCGGAGGAACCGGAGCGGGTCGTCGGCTTCGCACTCGCTCTCGCGCCGTACCTGAGGCGCACCGGCCCCTGGGACCTGGTGCTGCGGGTGCACCACCGCGCGGTCGGGGCAGCGCGTGCGCTCGGTGTCCCCGAGGTGGAGGGGCGCACACTGCTCGAACTCGGCAAGACGGAGTTCTACGCCGACAACTACGAGCGGGCGCAGGTCGTGCTGCGCGGCGCGGTCAAGATCTTCACCGAGCTCGGCGACCACAGCCGGGTGGCGCGTGCGCTGATGAGCCTGGGGCAGACCTGGATGCAGACCGGGGACTACTCCGACGCCGAGGAGGCGTACTCGCAGGCGCTCGCAGCGCACGAGCAGGCTGGGGACGTTCGTGGGGTCGCCGCCGTCCTGGTGGAACTCGGCACGCTGCACTACTACCAGGACGAGTACGCGGAAGCGGTCGACACCAACAACCGGGCACTGCGGATCTACGAGGAGCTCGGCGATCACCCGGGTCAGGCGACCGCGCTCAAGGGCCTCACCCACGCTTTCCTGTTCAGCGACGACTACGAGCGCGCCCACGACGCGGCGACGAAGGCCCAGCTTCTCTTCCGAGACCTGCGCATGCGCTTGGGGGAGGCGCAGGTGCTGTCGCTGTTGGGCAGCATCGACGTCGCCCGTGGCCGCTTCGCCGAGGCTCGCGACAGCCTCGAGGCCGCCGTGCGGGCCTACGACGGGCTGGGCGACCGCGCGGGTGTCGCCATGGCCATGATCGAGCTGGGGATCGCCCTGCGCCACCTGGGTGAGTTCCCGCGGGCCGAGGAAACCCTGCGCGCGGCGCTGGCGCTGTACGAAGAACTCGGCGAGCCCGCGGGGAAGGCCGCGGTGCGCAGGGAACTCGCCGAACTGCTGACGGCCTCGGGCAAGCTGCCGGGTGCGCTGGCGCTCCTCGACGAGGCGGAGGCGCTCTACCAGAAGCTCGACGACCGGTACGGCAAGGCCGCGACGTCCAGCGCGTACGGTGCCTGGCACCTGGCCTCGGGTGATCCGGGTGCCGCGCGGAGCAGGTACGCCGAGGCGCTGCGCTTGGCCAGGGACATCGCGGGACCGGCGGAGGAGGCATCGGCGCTGGCGGGAATGGCCCGCGTTGCCAGGGCGCTGGGCGAGCACGAGGCGGCGGACCGGGCCTTCCGGGAGGCCGTGGCGATCCACCGGCGCATCGGCTCGGGCAAGGCCGCTGGACTCGCCGCTGAGGCGGGGCTGGAATGACGGGGGTGCCCACCGGGCCCGTGCCGGGTCGGTGGCGCGCGAGGATCACCTCCACCCTCGTACGCGTGGAGGGGGTTGCCAGGTGGACGACACGACCGGCGGGGACCCGTGGCGGGCGCGACTGGCCGAGTTCGGTGCCCGGCTGCGGGACCTGCGCAAGCGGGCAGGCCTGACGCTGGAGTCCCTGGCCCCGGACATCGCGAGCAGCAAGAGCACGCTCTCGACGCTCGAACGCGGTGGGGGCGCGGTGGTGCCCGACCGTGGGCTCGTCGAGTCGTACGTGCGGCGCTGCCTCGCGGCGTGGGACGTGGACGAGGTCATCCGGGCGGCCACCGGAGAGGACCTGCTCTCCCACCACGATCAGCTGGTCGCACTGCACGACCGCGTCCGCCCGGAGCCGCGCCGAGCGCGCGCCGGGGGCGGGGAACCGGGTGGCCGGGCTCGTGTCGAGCGGGTGGTGCTGCAGGGTGCGGTGCTCATCGAGCGCCCGGCGGGTGACGCGGCGCTCGACTTCAGCCGTTCGCCGTTCGACGTCGAACGCGTGCCCGGCCCGGTGCCCGCCCTGTCCGTGGAACAGGCCAGGGCCAGGCCGTCGCGGCTGCTGCAACCCAGGTTCGCCGTCGTCCCGTTCACCGGTCGAGACGCCGAACAGGTGGCGTTGGGGAGGTGGTTGGCGGAACCCGAGCACACATCGGTCCGCCTGCTGCACGCCGCGGGCGGGCAGGGCAAGACCCGGTTGGCGGACCGGGTGGCCGCCGAACACCGCGGCGGGCAGTGGGCGGTGTGGCAGGTCCGGCACAGCCCGGCGGCGGTGGACTCCGGGAACGACCCGGAAGCCACCGAGGGCGCTGTCCCCCTGGCCCCGGGGGCGGACGTGCTGGCCGTGGTCGACTACGCCGACCGGTGGCCCTCCGACGACCTGATCACGTTGGTGCGCACCCTGCAGCAGTTGGCCCGCCGTCGGGGCACCCGAGCCAGGGTGCTCCTGCTGGGCCGGACGGCGAAGAACTGGTGGCCCGCCGTGGTCGGGCGACTCGACACCGCGTACGGCCTCGACGCCACCGGGCAGTGGCCGCTGGCCTCCCTCACGGAAGAGCCCGCCGCCCGGCTGTCGATGTTCCGCCTGGCCGCAGGCCACTTCGCCGCGCAGCTCGGGGTCGACGCCGATCCGGCCGAGGTGCCGCTGCCGGTCGACCTGGACCGCGACGGGTACGCCCAGGTCCTGGCGGTGCAGATGGCGGCCTTGGCCGCGGTCGACGCGCGGTGGCGCGACGTCGCGGTGCCACTGGACCTGGTGTCCGTGGCCGACTACCTGCTGTGCCGCGAGTACGCCACCTGGGACGCGTTGCACTCCGCCCGCGGTGGCTTCACCCGCCCGCCGGTGATGAGCAGGCTCGCCTACGTCGCGACCCTGGCTGGTGCGTTGCCGCGCCCGCACGCCCGCCTGGCGCTGCGCCGCACCGACCTGGCCGACTCGGCGAGCACGGCGGACCACCTCATCGACGATCACCTCGCGTGCTACCCGTCCGCCGACCCGCGCACGGTGTTCGAACCCCTGCACCCGGACCGGCTCGGCGAGGACCTCGTCGCACTCACCACCCCCGGTCACCCCCACGCACAGCTCAACTGGCAGGTCGACGACTGGGCCACGGCCGCCACCACCGCGGGCGCGGGCACCCGCGTCGTGTCCGCGGCGGAGGCGCTGACCACCGACCTGCTCCCGGACCCGGCGATGGCGCGGAGTTGGGCCCCCGCCGCGTTGACGGTCCTCGCCGAGGCCGCGCACCGCCACCCGCACCTGTCGACCGGCTTGCTCAACCCGCTCCTGCTGGCCAACCCGCACCTGCTCCTCGTCGCGGGGGGCGCCGCGGCGACGCGGCTGACCGACCTGCCCGACCTCGATCCCGCCGTGCTCGAAGCCGTCGAACCGGTGCTCCCGCAGACCCGCGACGTGACCACGGACGTGGCCGCGGCGGCGGTCGCGCGGCGACTGGCCGAGCACCGCTTGGCGACGGAGGCGGACCCGGTCCGGCGCGCCGCGGTGCACGGCGACCTCGCGATGCGGTTGGACCGGGCCGGGCAGTACGAGGAGGCCTTGGCCAACGCCGCGCTCGCCGTCGGGGAGGCTCGCCGGGCCACCGCGCGGGACCCGGTCCACCGCCGACGACTCGCGTCGTGGTTGAACACCCTGAGCCTGCAGTCGGCGAGGGCGGGCAGGCGGAGCGAGGCGTTGGCGCACGCGCGCGAGGCGGTCGACCTCCGCCGGGCGCTCGGGCCCGGAACCACCGAACCGGATCTGCCCGGTCTGGCCAACGCGCTGAACAGCCTGGCCAAAGCCCTCGCCGAACTCGGGTCGCACGCCGAGGCGCTCCAGTACGCGGAGGAGGCCGCCGATGTGCTCCGGGCGCTGGTGACCGCGGGCGCACCCACCGCCAGGGAGGCTCTCGCGCAGGTGCTGCACAACATCGCCGCCTCCCGATCGGACCTCGGTGCGGACGACGAGGCGCTCGTCGCCGCGGCGGAGTCGGTGGGCATCTACCGCGAACTGGCCGCGGCCGATCCGGCTGCCCACCTGCCGGATCTGGCTGACGCGCTGCAGAACCTGCCCGCGTACCTGAGCGCCGACCCGGGGCGGGCACGCGATGCGCTCGCCGCAGCCGAGGAGTCCGTCCGGCTCTACCGCGAATTGGTCGAGACCAATTCCGCTCCGTTCCTGGCCCAGCTCGCGGGGGCGCTGCACAACCTCTCCGTCACCTGCTCGGCACTCGGGGAGCGGCGGGAGGCGGCGGGGTACGCCGACGAGGCGGTCACGACCTACCGGGACTTGGCCGAGACCGACCCCGACGCCCACCAACCCGACCTGGCGCTGACGCTGCACCACCAGGCCAAGACGCTGGCGGACAACGGGCAACGGGATCTCGCGGTGGACGTGGCCGCGGAGGCTGTGACCCACTACCGGCACCTCGCCGCCATCGACCCCCGACCGTTCGAGCCCAACCTCGCGATGGCTCTCTACAACCAGGCGTCGTTCCTGTCCGAGGCGGGCAGACCGCAGGAGGCGGTGGCTCCGGCGGAGGAATCCGTGACCCGCTACCGCGGGGTGGAAGAGGTCGAGGGCGACCTCCACGCGGCGAACACCGCCGACGCGCTGCACAACCTCGCGTTCATCCTGGGTGAGGTCGGCCGTGCGGACGAAGCGCTGGCCCGTGCTGAGGAGGCCTGGTCGCGCTTGCGGCTGCTGTCCGAGGAGGACGACTCGTACGCGGCGCACACGGCGGTGTCGTGCGGCACGGTGGGCCGACTGCTGGCGGGGCTGGGCCGTCACGGGGAGGCCGTCGAGCTGGGTGGGCTGGCGGTGGCGGGGTTGCGCGCCGCAACAGCCGAGGAACCCGGTTGGGAACCGTACCTCTCCGGCGCGCTGACCACGCTGGCCCTGGGGTTGTCCGGGCTCGGTCGTGCCACCGAGGCGCGGACAGCCGCGCGGGAAGCGGTGGACATCGTGCGGCGGGTCGGGCGCGAGGCACCGGAACTGGTGACCGACCACATGCTCGTGGCCGAGCGGGTGCTGGCCGACCTCACCGGATGAACCTTCGTCACGTGCGAGGGCCGCGCACCGCGGAAGCCAACTAAGCTGGGGGGTTCTGAGCAGGAGGTGTGCCGTGGACCGGTCGGGTCTCCGCGTGGTCAACGAGCTGTCGCACCCGGTCGGCGGATCGGTGCTCCAGGCCGGTTCCGTGCACGGGGGCATCCACGTGCACCAACGGCAGTCCGCGCCGGTCGTGGTCCCGCGTCAACTCCCTGCGGCCCCGGCGCACTTCACCGGTAGGGGTGACGAGGTGCGGGAGCTGTCGACCGCGCTCGCGGACGATTCCCACCGGGGTGGACCCGCCCTGGCAGTCGTTACCGGCTTCGGTGGTGTGGGCAAGACCGCGTTGGCGCTGCACTGGTTGCTCGGCGAGTCGGACCGGTTCCCCGACGGGCAGTTGTACGTGGACCTGTCGGCGCACGGCCCGCTCGGCGCCACCGCGCCCGTCGACGTGCTCGGTGGGTTGTTGCGCGGCTTGGGTGTGCCGACCGCGGACCTCCCACCCGGCATCGAGCAGCGGTCGGCGCTCTACCGCTCGCTGACCGCGGTCAAGGCGCTCGTGGTGCTGCTCGACGACGCCGCTTCCACCGCGCAGGTCCGGCCGCTGCTGCCCGCCTCCCGGCACAGCGCGGTGCTGGTGACGAGCAGGCGCAGGCTCGGCGGCCTGGTCGCCGACGGGGCCCGGGTGGTCCAGCTCGGAGCCTTGGCGCCGGACGCGGCGGTGGAGCTGCTGCGGCGCGCCGTCCGCCCGGAGCGGGTGGCGGCTGAGCCGGAGTCCGCGCGGGAGGTCGCCGTGCTCTGCGGTGGCGTACCGATCGCCCTGCACGTCGTCGCGGCCCGCTTGGCCAGCAGACCGCACTCGCGGTTCGCGAACCTGGCGGTCGAACTCGGGGACGAGCGCCGTCGCCTGGGGGCGCTCGCCGCCGAAGACGACCTCCTCTCGGTCGCGGCGTGCTTCGACCTGTCCTACCGCTGGCTCCCCCCGGCGGCGGCGAGGCTCTACAGGTTGCTCGGGCTCTACCCCGGCACCGAGTTCGACCGCGACGTGGTCGCGGCCCTCACCGGTTCGCCGGACGCGGACGGGCTCCTCGACGCACTGGTCGACGCGAACGTGGTGTCCGACCTGCCGTACGACCGCTACCGATTCCACGACCTGCTGCGCCTGCACGCCCGGCGGTGCGCGGAGCGGGACGAGGTGGAGTCGGAGAGGTCCCGCGCCCTGCGGTCGGTGGTGTCCCGGTTCCTCGACCGGGCCGTGGCAGCCGATCGCGTGGTCACCCCGTTGCGACCGCACCTCGGTGAGCGGTACGGCGCACCCGGTGCGGCGCGGTTCGACACCCCCGCCTCCGCCCTGGACTGGCTCGAGCGGGAGGTGCCGAACCTGGTGGCGTGCGCGGAGGCCGCGTTCGCCCGGGGGTGGGACGACCTGGTCTGGCAACTCCACGAAGCGCTCTGGGGGTTGTTCCTGCACCGCGGCCACCACGGGGAGTGGGAGAGGACGGGCACCCTCGCGATCGAGTCCGCGACTCGGTGCGGCAACCGCGCCGCCGAGGTGCGGAGCCTCCTGCAGACCGCCGCCGTCCGCACGCGCACCGGCGCCTTGGACGAGGCCGTGGCGCTGTACCGCAGGGCCTTCGACCTGGCCGGTTCGACGGGCGACTGGCAGGGGCAGGCGACGGCGTTGGAGGGGCTCGGGAGTTCCGCGCACCGCGGTGGTCGGACGTCGGAGGCGGTGGATCTCTACCGCCGCTCCCTGGCCCTCAGCGAAGAGCACGGTCAGCAACGCGGCGTCGCGCTGCTGCTGTGCTACCTGGGGTACGCCTTGGTCGACCAGGGTGAGCACAGCGCCGCCATCGACCACTTCCGGCGATCGGCGCGGATCGCGGCGACCCTGGCTGATCGCCACTGCCACGCCCAAGCCCTCGTCGGGCTCGGTGCCGCACACGCCGCGCAGGGTGCTGTCGGGAAGGCCGTGGTCGAGATGGAGGAGGGGCTGGCGTCGCTCCCGGCCGCCGAGTCGCTCGTGCTGCGGGTCCACGTCCTGGAGAAGCTGGCCGAGGTCAAGGTCGGCGCAGGCGACCTCTCCGGTGCCAGGGAGCACTGGCAGGAGGCGCTGGAGTCCTACACCGCGTTGGGCGACCCGAAGGCCGAGCACATCCGCGCCCGGCTGGACGCCCTGGATGACGAACCCCCGGCGCACCGGGCCGGGTGAGCGTCCGCGAACGCAGCTTCGCGTCCGACGGCCGCCCACCCGCCCGGCGGTCCCGGTCACCTGATCGGCCTCGGCCTCGGCGCAGGGGAGACGGGTACGCCGTGGGTCGGCTCGGACAGCCCCATGAGCCCGTAGAAGGTGCGCCGCAGGATGCCCAGCGCCGCACCGGGACGGGTGGTGATCAGTCCGACCACCTCGGGGTCGGGCTCGTTCGCCCGCACGGCCAGCGCCCGCTCGACCTGCGCCTGCAGCGAGCGGTCGAGCCGCAGCGGGGATGCGACGCGGGACACGACGTCCGCCGTGCTGCCCGGTCGCACGTCGACCAGCGAACCGGTGTTCATCAAGGTCGGCACCCCGATGGCCGCCGCGTACTGGAGCACCGAGCCGTGGTCGCCGACCACGACATCAGCGGCAGCGAGCGCTGCCCGCCACCCCTCCTCCGGCGGCAGCACCACCAACCCCCGAGCTCGTGCCGCCGCCAACCAGGCCAGCACCTGTCGGCGGCCGTACCCGCGCCAGATGAACGGGTGCAGCACGGCCACCACCAGGTAGTCCTCAGTGGGCAGTGCCTCGACCAGCCGGGAGAACACCAGCGGGTCGTTGCCGAACAGCGAGTGCTCCGACCAGGACGTCGTGGCCACCACCACGCGCTGACCCGGTCGAGCGCCGAGCGCGTTCCGGTAGGCGCCGCGGTACGGCACCCCCGCGAGGATGCGGTCGAACGACGGGTCACCCGCGACGATCGACCGCGGGATCGCTTCCGGGCAAGAGCGCGCCAGCGCGACCACCTCGTCGTCGGTCGCCAGTGCCAGCGCGGCCGGGATGACCCGGTCACCGCGCATCAGCTCTCCCGGGTGCAGGCCGTGCCCGCCGGAGCCGCCGTCGTGCCCGACCCGGGACCGCAGGCTCCCCGCGCCGTGGGGCATCAGGACCACCGGCCCGTCCAGTTCCGCGATCCCCCAGTTGCAGGCGGCGATCACCAGGTCGAAGCGCGTCCGCACCGCCTGGGTCCAGGGGATGACCAGACCACCGAGTGCGCGCACGCGCTCCTCGACCCCGTACCACCGGTACCCGGTGTCGGGAACGCCCAGCACCACCTGGACGCGGAAGTCGCTCTCCAGCGCGGGGATGACGTCCAGGATGCGGTTCACGGCCTGGTCGTGGGGACAGGGGGCGAAAACCCTCTTGATGCCCGGGCGGGACAGCCACAGCTCAGCCACGGGATCGCCCGTCGTGATCACGCGCCTGTGCTCGGTCGTTTGATCGGTACGGGCGGGGATGTCGGGTGTCGACAACTCGATGCTCCTCCGGTCGGGCTGCGCGAACCGGCTGGGAGCCGCCGCAGCGTGAACGGGAACATCGTGCGGCGGTATGACCCCTCCACCTCGGAACTCCGGAATCCCGGTGCTGAGGAGCGCATCGTGCCTGGTGGGGGCGTTGAGTGTCGTTTCCGGAGCCGGAATTCCGGACCCACCCGCACCCTGCTCGTGCCGGTCCGCGCCTCCCGCCCCTGATCTACGACCGCTTGCGGGGCTTCCCGCGCTTGCCCGTCTGGTTGCCGCTGCGGTGCTTGGCCGTGCCGGTGGGTTTGGGCTTGGCGGGTTTGCGGGGGGTGCTGTCCGGGCGCTTGGGTTCCGGTGGTGTCGGCGTGCGGCCCCGGGTGCTGTTGCCGGTGCGGCCGCGGATGATGCCGATGAACTCCTCCACCGCGTCGGTCGTCTCGTCCTCCGGCCAGGACAGGGCGACCCGGGATTCCGGGGCGTCGGTCAGGGGGCGGTAGGTGAGGTCCTTGCGGTGGTGCAGCCGGGCCAGGGATTGGGGGACGACGAGCAGGCCCACGCCCGCCGCGACCAGTTCGATCGCGTCGCCGGTGGTGGCCGGGCGCTCGAAGGCTTCCTCGCCCGGGGGGCGGTCCCAGTCGAGGGTGTCGTCCAGGGGGTGCAGGACGACGCTGTCGGTCAGGTCCTCGGTGGACGCCTCGTCCGTCGCGGCCAGGAGGTGGTCCTTGGGGAACACCACGACCGTCGTCTCCGTGTAGAGGGGGATGGCGTGCAGGCCGGTGCGGTCGATCGGCAGCCGCAGCAGGGCCGCGTCGGCGGCGCGGTCGCGGATCAGGGCCTCGGCGTCGGCGGCGGGGACCTGGACGAGGGTGAGCGGCGCCTCGGGGAAGCGGTCGTTCCAGGTCCGCACCCACTTGCCCGGGATCACGCCCGGGACGTAGCCGAGCCGGAACGGGGGCGCTGTCACCCGGTCAGATTACCGGGCGTGATCGGGGGTGCCGCACACGCCCGATACCCTGGACCCATGACGTCGCCCAAGACCCCCCAGACCATGAAGCCCGCGACCGCGGCGAAGAAGCTGGGCGTCTACCTCGAAGCCACCCCCGAGCAGTTCCAGGAGGGGGTCGTCTCGCGCGACGAGCTGAACGCCCTGCAGGCCGACCCGCCGGAGTGGCTGCGCGACCTGCGCCGCGACGGCCCGCACCCGCGGCCGGTCATCGCGGCGAAGCTGGGGATCTCGATCGGCGGCCTTGCCCGTGGTGGCGTCACCGACCCGTTGACCACCGAGCAGGTTGAGGCGTTGAAGGCCGAGGGGCCGGAGTGGTTGGCGCAGGAGCGGGCTGTCCAGGCCGAGGTCCGGAAGGAAACCGCGCGGTTGAAGGCGGAGAAGGCCGAGAAGGCGGCGGAGGCCGCGAAGCCGGTCAAGCGCAAGGGTCAGCCGCACCGCCCGCGCTGACGGGACTGACCACACAGCACACACGTCCGCCGTGCGGGGTTGCCCCGCACGGCGGACGTGTGTCGTACCCGCCTCACTGTCCGATGCGGATCTCCTTGGCGGTGCTGGGGACGCCGTCGGCGTCGAGGGCGAACAGCAGGTAGCTGCCCGGCAGGGCGACGCCGGGGTCGGTGGGGATGGTGATCTGGTGCGAGGTGGGGCTCAGGGGGATCGGGGTGAGGGGGATGCGGCGCTGGTCGGTGTCCACGGTGTGGGTGGTCGAGCCGACGCGCATCAGGGCGAAGCCGGTGACCGCGCGGTCGGTGCCGATGGTGAGTACGGCGCCGTTGGCGGCGGTGGTCGGGGCTGAGGTGATGGTGGGGCGGGGTTTGGGGGTGCCGTCGGGGTTGAGCAGGTAGGGCGGGGTGAGGATCTGGCCGTCGGGGTGGTTGGTGGCGCAGGTGCCGCACAGGCCGCCGCCGCCGGAGAACACCCGGCCGTCGGGGAGGAGGTTGGCGACGCTGTGGTACGTCCTCGGCACGGCCATCGGGGCCAGGCGGGTGAAGGTGCCGGTGACCGGGTTCCACAGTTCCGGGGTCAGCACCGCCGTCTGGTCGCTGAACGGGACCGGGTAGGCCTGGCCGCCGATCACGACCACCGTGCCGTTGGGCAGCACCACGCTGTTGGCGAACGCCCGTGGGTAGGCCATGTCGCCGACCCGTTGCACGACGGGTGATCCGGTGGTGATGTCCACTGTGTACGCGCGGGCGGTGGCGTCGGCGTTCTGGTAGGCGGGGGCGCCGCCCACCGTGAGGATCTTGCCGACGTCGTACATGACCGCGTTGCCGTTCATCGCGTCCGCGCTGTCGCCGCGCAGGCCCGCGTCGGTGACCGAGCCCGTGCCGGTTGTGGAGACCCAGTTCATCCGCCTGCTCGGGCCCGCGTGGAAGACCCGGCCGCCACCGACGGCGAACAGCCAGGTGTGGTTGTCCGCGCGGTAGACGCCCTGCGGGTCGACGGTGAGGAACGGTTCCGGGCGGACGCCGGACAGGGTGCGCCACGAGTTTCCTGCGGGGGAGTAGACCTCGCCCACCTTGTTGCCCTCCCCGCCGCTCCACGAACCGCCGACGGTGAACGCCTCGCCGGTCGACAGGGTGGTCTGCGACTGGTAGCCGCGGGCGGTGTTCAGTTCGCCGGAGGCCGACCAGGTGTCGGTGGCCGGGTTGTAGATGCTGGCCTTCTTGGCGTCGCTGCCGCCCGCGACCAGGACTCGGCCGTCGGCGAGCATGGAGATGCCGGGGCAGAACATGTCGTGGCCGGTGTTGTCGATGCGGCGCTGGGTGACCTGGCCGGTGGTCAGGTCCATGATCGCGGTCTGGGTGTAGCCGTTGCTGCCGCCGAAGTTGTCCGCCGCGTAGGCCGACCAGGTCAGCAGCTTGTTGTTCGGCAGCAGCGCCGAGGCCACCGGCACGATCGGAAAGCCGACCGTCGCACCCCACAGCCCGGTCACGCTGGCGTCCGGGGCGGCGGAGGCGGCGAGGACGTCGATTTCGGCGGCCGAAGACCACGGGCCGCGGTTGCCCGCCTCGGTGAGAGCGGTCAGCCGGACGTAGCGGGCCTGCGCCTCCGGGAAGCGGACCGTCCGCACCGCGGAGCCGTCCGGCCACGTGCCCGTGGCCACCGGGGCGCCGAAGGTGACGCCGTCGGCGCTCAGTTCGATCCGGTACTGCCCGATGTTGCCGTTGCCGCTGTCCCCGCGCGGTCGCACCTGGAGACCGGCCACGGTCTGCGGCGCGCGCATGTCCAGGGTGATCCAGTGCGGCAGCGGGGCCGCCGTGCCGGACCACCGGGAGTGCCAGATCGTGGCGTCGCTGCCGTCGAGGACGTTGGCGGCGCGGCCGTCCTCGGCGGCGGTCTCCTGGTCGGAGGCGGTCGCCACCCAGCCGTCGCGGTTCAGCGGGCCGACCGCGATCGGCTGCGCGGGTGGGCCGTAGGCGTGGAACTCCGCTGCGGCGGCCACGGTCTGCGTCGTGCTCACCCGCACGTAGCGGGCGGTCGGCGTCCCGGTCAGGGCGACCGCCTTGGGGGTGGCGTCGGTGGCCCAGGTGCCGGTGGCCACGGCCGGGCCGAACGTGGTGCCGTCGGTGCTGACCGCAACCGAGAACGCGCCGAGCCGCCCCTCCGCCGAGTCGCCGCGCGGGGTGACCACCACCGACGACAGCGGTTGCTCGCGCTGGAGGTCGACGGTGAACGACAGGCCGCTGCCGGTCGTGCGCCAGTAGGTGGCCGGGTCGTTGTCCACCAGCGCGGCGGAAGTCGCCGTCCACCCGGCCCGGGACAGCGGCAGTTGCGTGCCCGGGAGCGGGCCGAGCAGGTTGATCTCGGCCGCCGAGGTCCACGGGCCGCGGTTGCCCGCCTCGGTCAGCGCGGTCAGCCGCACGTACCGGGCGGTGGCCACCTGGGAGAACCGCGCGTCCTGCACGGCGGCGGTGTCCGGCCAGGCCCCGGAGGACACGTCGGTGAACGCGGTGCCGTCGGTGCTCACCGCCACCCGGTATTCGCCGATCCGCCCGTTCGCCCCGCTCGCCCGCGGTCGGTAGAGCAGGCCGCCCACCGCCGTGGGCTGCTTGAGGTCGAGGGTGATGCTGTGCGGCAGCGGGGTGATGACCGCGTACCGGGAGTGCCAGTGCGTGGCGGCGTTGCCGTCGAGCACGTTCGCGGCGGCGCCGTTCTCGCGCAGGGTCTCCTGGTCGCTCGCGGCGGCGGTCCAGCCGGTGCGGGCCAGGGGGGTCATGGGGACCGGGGCGCCGGGGTCGCCGAGCAGGTCGACCTCGGCGGCGGCGACGCGCGGGGCGCGGTTGCCCGCCTCGGTGAGCGCGGTGAGCCGGACGAACCTGGTCCCGGTGACGGCGAAGCTGAACGCCTTGGCGGTCGCGTCGTCGGCCGCCGTGCCCGCCGCCACGGGGGCGCCCCAGGTGGTGCCGTCGAGGCTGAGGCGGATCTCGTACTGGCCCAGGACGCCGGTCCCGCCGGTGGTGCGCGGGGTGTAGACGAGACCGGACACGGGTTGGGTGCGGCGCGTGTCGATGGTGATCGACTGGGGTAAGGGACCCGCCGCGGCGGTTTCCCACACCGTGGCGGGGTTGCCGTCGAGCACGGCGGCGGCGGTTCCGGTGGTGGCGGTGGCCGTCCAGCCGGTCCGGGGGAGTTTGGTCGCTGTCGGCACCAGGGCGGCCGCGGTGGCCACCACGTGCCGTTCATTGTGATCCTGGTCACTATGCGGTTGGTCGAACAGGAACGGGGTCACCAGAACACCCGCCAGAACCGCTGTGAGGAACCGGATCGATCTGATCGGTCGTACCCGTTGGGCCACCCGGTCACCCCTTGGCTCGGCTGTTCGATCGGCGGCTCCCTACGAGCGCCGACCGGGCATCGTCCGGTCCGGTTCGGGTGTTTCACGCAGGTGACGGGTACCGGCGCGTCAGGGGGTGATTCGTGACCGAAGAGGGGTGTTCCTGATGTGCGGGGAAATCGGCAATCGGTTCAGCGGAGGTGGTCGCGCAGCCAGTTCTCGGTGATGGTGAGGCGGGCCTGGTTTCCGAGGCTGCCGGTGGCGCCGGTGTCATAGGCGTGGTTGGCGAACGGCAGCCGCACCAGGGTGACGTCGATGCCCGCTTCCCGGGCCCGGTCGGCGAAGGCGCGCACGCCGTTGGGCGGGACGACCGAGTCGTCGTCGGGGGAGATGACGAGGGTGGGCGGCGCGGTCGGGGGGAGGAACGTGGTCCCGGTGATGGCGCGGTAGCGGTCGGGGACCTCGGCGGGGGTGCCGCCGGTGTAGGCGCGGCCGAGGAAGCGGGTGTCGAGCTTCGGGTCGTCGCCGATGGAGAAGCCGTTGTCGTAGGCGCCCACCGGGTCGACGGCGGGGTACTGCACGGCGAGCGCGGCGACCCGGGGCACGGTGCCGCCGCAGGAGGACCGCGCGGAGCCCTCGGCGGCCTGGTAGGCCAGGGTGGTGGCGAGCTGCCCGCCCGCGGAGTCGCCCAGCAGGGCGATCCGGGCCGGGTCGCCGCCCCAGGCGGGAGCGCGTTCGGCCGCCCAGATCAGCGCGCACGCCAACTGCGGGCCCGCGATGTCCCAGGTGTGCACGGTTTCGGAGGCCAGCGTGTACTCCACGCTCACCACCAACCAGCCCCGGTCGGCGAACCAGCGCATGTCGCGATCCCGGTCCAATTCGGACCCCTCGACCCAGCCGCCGCCGTGGGCGTAGACCATCAGCGGGGCGTTCGCGGTGGCCGGGCGGTAGACCGCGGCGTGCAGGTCCTGGCCCGACGCGGTCCGGCTGTACACCGGGTGCTCGTCGGGTCCGTCGCCGAACGGTGACGTGGGGACCAGCGCGCGGAACGGGTTGATCGTCGCCCCGGCACCCGCGGCGGCGATCCAGAAGCCCACGACGATGACCAGCGCCATCGCCGTGCCGACGCCCCCGGCGGCGCCGAGCACCGTCCCGGTGCGCCGGAACCGCCTGCGCACCAGCAGCGCCCCGCCGACCGCCAGCAGTCCGATGACCACCGAAGGCGCGGCCGTCGTCGCCGCGACCGCGGTCCCGGCGGCGCCGAGGAGGCCGAGCCCGGGCAGCAGCGCGCCCACCCCGAGCAGCACCAGCACGAGCGCGATCCACCCCACCACGACGGCCCCCACCACCGCGAGCACCCTCGACCCGACGCCGTCCGCCCGTGTCCGCGCCACCACCACTCCCTCTGCCGTGTTCCCCCATCCTCGGGGAGGCGATCACCGTGCGCACCCCGATGTGACGTGTACGTCCGCCGGGGGCGAAAGAGGTTTGACGCGCGCCGCCCCGGGCACCCCATGAGCACACGACGAAGGGATCGACATGAGCGACGCCGACAAGATCGACGCCAAGAGCGACCAGCTCAAGGGCAAGGTCAAGGAAACAGCGGGCAAGCTCACCGACGACAACGAGATGGAAGCCGAAGGCCAGGGCGACCAGACCAAGGGCCACCTCAAGCAGGCGGGCGAGAAGATCAAGGACGTCTTCAAGAAGGACTGATGGCCGGGGCTGTGGTGGGCGGGTGATCCGAGGATCACCCGCCCACACGTCTGTTCACCGGTCTCGCAGCCACCGCGCGCTGGTGGTGAGCGTGGCCTGGGAGCCGAGGCTGCCGCCGGTGAGGTCGAAAGCGTGCTGGGTGAACGGGATGCCCACCACGGTGACGTCGACACCGCCCGCGCGCGCTTCGGCGACGAGTTCGTGGTTTCCCCTGGCGGGGATGAAGTTGTCGCGTTCCGGCTGGATGATGAGGGTTGCCGGGGCGGCGTCGGAGATGTGGGTTTCGGGGGAGATCGCGGCCAGGCGGTCCGGGTGCGCTGCTGGGGTGCCGCCGAGGTACCAGTTGGTGAAGTCGCGCGGGCTCAGTCCGTGTACGGGGTTTCCGTGTTCGTAAGCGTGGATTGGGTTGGCGACCGGGTACACCGCGACCACCGCTTCCGGCACGGGGACGGGACCCAGTTCCGGGCAGGTCGACACCGCTGTGCCCGCTGCCGCTGTCCAAGCGGCGTTGATGGCGAGGTTGCCGCCCGCCGAGTCGCCGTGGACGGAGAGCCGGGTGGTGTCGGCGCCCGCTTCGCGGGCACGCCGGGCTGTCCAGGCCAGTGCGCAGGCGACGTCGGCGGGAGCTTCGTCCCACGTTGGACTGTCTGGTGTGGACAACCGGTAGTCCACGCTCACCACGTACCAGCCGTGGTCGGCGAACCAGCGGGGGTGGGTCCCGGAATCCTTCGCGGCGCCGGTGAACCAACCGCCGCCGTGGATGTGCACCATGACGGGAGCGCCCTCGGTGGTCCCGGGTTCGTAGACCAGCGCCTGCAACGGTTCGCCGTCCACCACGGCGTAGGTGGTCGTCCGGTCGGGTTCCGGCGACCCGGTGGTGATGGCCAGCGCGGCGAACGGGTCCACCGAACCGCCCGCCCCCACCACCGCGACGACGATGGAGCCGGTGACGACGCCCGAGGTGACCAGGGCGGCAACCGACACGGCCGCCGCGACACCGCTGAACCACCCCCGTGGCCGCCGCGCCGCGACCGGGACCGCCACGGCCGCCGCGACCAGGCTCACCAGGACCAGGTGCGGCCCGTGGACGGCCCACGCCACCACGCCGATCAGCGGGAGGCTCACCGAGCCCGGCCGCAGCAGGTCGGCCACGGCGACGACCAGCGTGCCCGTGCCCAGTGCGGCGGCGACACCGGCCGCCACGGTGCTCAGCCGCGTTTTCCCGGCCGGGAGTCCTGGCACGTCCGCGCTCAACCGGTCCGGCGGACCAGGGGCAGGTAGACCTCGTCGACGATTTCGACGAGGACGTTGTCGGGCACGGTGGTCAGGCCGCGGGTCAGGTACTCGTTGCGCAGCAGCACGAGCGCGACGGTGGCCACGCGGGGGTGCACGGCCCCGGTGGCGACCTCGCCCCGGGCGGCGGCTCGGTCAAGGATGGTCAGCCAGGGCCCGGTTCCGCCGTCGGCGACCTGCTCGTGCAGTTGCGCCAGCAGTTCCGGTTCGTCGTTGGCGCTCGCCAGGAGGCTGCGCAGGACCTCCGCGCGCGGTGTGGCCAGGTCGCAGTTGACGCCCCGCAGCAGTTCCAGCGCGTCGCCGCGCAGGTCGCCGGTGTCGGGTGTCGGCGTCTGCTCGGTGACCAGTTGCCGGTAGGCGGCGACGCCGAGGGCGGCGCGGTGCGGCCAGCGGCGGTAGATGGCGTTCTTGTTGGTGCCCGCGCGCCTGGCCACCCGGTCCATGGTCAGCCCGGCGTACCCGGACTCGGCGAGTTCGGCCACGGCCGCGCGCAGGATCGCCCGCTCCAGCTCGGCGCCGCGCCGCCGGGTCGCCGCCTGTGCTCCCACCCCCATG
Source organism: Actinokineospora spheciospongiae (assembly GCF_003182415.1). NCBI lineage: Bacteria > Bacillati > Actinomycetota > Actinomycetes > Pseudonocardiales > Pseudonocardiaceae > Actinokineospora > Actinokineospora spheciospongiae. The sequence continues at coordinate 410,102 of NZ_QHCP01000001.1, forward strand.
CCGACCTCCTCCGGCGACGAGCCTACTGCACCGGCGCTCCGATATAAGGTACGGTACGTACCGTACCTTAACCGACCAGGAAGGTCCCCCCATGCGAGCCAAGGGCATCGGCTACGACACCGGGCTGAGCCTCGACGGCGACACCCGTCGACCGTTCGACCCCGACGTCGTCCGCCGCGAACTCCAGATCATCCGCGACGACCTGCACTGCACCGCCGTGCGGCTGTGGGGCGACGACCTGGACCGGTTGGAGTTCGCCGCGGACCACGCGGCCACCCTGGGCCTGGAGGTCTGGTTCTCCCCGTTCACCCACCAGTTCGGCCAGGAGGAAATGCTCGCCCTGCTCGCCGACGGCGCCGAACGCGCCGAGCGGATTCGCCGCCGGGGAGCCGAGGTCGTGTTCGTGACCGGGGCCGAGCTGAGCCTGTTCAACCGCGGGTTCCTGCCCGGCGACAGCGTGCGGGAGCGCACGGCGGCCCTGCTGGAACGGCGGTCCGAACTGGGCACGCTGCTCGCTGACCTGCCCGCGCGGGTCAACGACTTCCTCGGCAGGGCCGTCGCCGTCGTCCGCGAGCGGTTCGGCGGCAAGGTCACCTACGCCTCGGTCCCGCTGGAGCGCGTCGACTGGACACCGTTCGACGTCGTGTCGGTGGACGCGCACCGCTCCAAGGAGGTCGCCCACGTCTACCAGGACGGCATCCGCGCACTGGTCGCCCAGGGCAAGCCGGTCGCCATCACCGAGTTCGGCTGCACGCCCTACCGCGGTGCGGCCGACCTCGGCGCCCTGAGCGGGGAGATCGTCGAGTACTCCGACGGCATCCCGGTGCGGCTCGACGGCGACTACACCCGGGACGAGGAGGAACAGGCGGGTTACCTGCGCGAACTGCTGGACGTCTTCGCCGAGGAGGGGGTGGACGCCGCGTTCGTGTGCACGTTCGTCTGCCACGGCCTGTACCACCGGGCCGATCCCCGCGAAGACCTGGACATGGCGAGCTGGGGCGTGGTCAAGGTCCTGGAGCACGGTCGCGGCGACACCTACCCGGACATGCCGTGGGAACCCAAGGCCGCCTTCGCCGCCGTGGCCGACCACTACCGGGTGGGGTGACGGACCGCCTCGCCGCTGCTCCGAGGGGCAGGCGGCGACCGGCCTCATCAGCCCGGGGCGTTCCCGCCTCGCCCGGGTCGAGGTCAGGCGTCGTGCGCGCGGAGTTCGGCGCTGCCCTGCACCGCGCCCAGGAACCGCTCCGCGAGCGCGTCCACCGCCGGGTTGGCGTGCTCGTGGTCCAGGCTCAACGACAGCACCGTCCCCCCGCGCTCACCCACCACGGCGGGCGAGACCCGCAGCGCCCCCGCCACCGGTGCCAGGTCCCCGCTGACCACGAAGGCGACCAGGAACGACCCGGCCCCGCGCACGGCCGAGGTGAACCGCACCTCCAGGCGCCGGGAACCGATGCCGGGCAGCTCCGCGGTCAGGTGGTGCACCTCGTCGACCACCACCAACCGGGAGATGTCCGGCCAGAACTCGACGATCCGGTGCGCGCGGAGCAGCAGGACCACACCGTGCGGGTCGGCCTCGATGTGGCGGCTGAGCAGGACAACGGGCATCAGGACATCCGGGTGCGCTGGGGGACGGTGTCCTCCGCAGGTTAGAGGGTTCCGGCGCGGCGCGCGCCGGAACCCCGCCCGCTGCCCCCGGTCGTGGGGCGGGGCGGCGTACGGCGGTTCACTTCGGGGCGCGGGGTTCGGTGACCGCCACGACGTCGGCGGTGACCACCGCGCCGTCCTCCAGGTGCAACAGGCCGATCGTGCCCACCGGCTGGCGCCTGCGGTCGGTGGGGGAACCGGGGTTGAACACCCGCACGTCGTCCACTGTGGAGTTCCAGGGGATGTGGGAGTGGCCGAAGACGACCAGGCGGGCACCGGGGAACAGGCGGCGCATCCGCGCCTCGCGACCCTTGGCCTGGCCGCTGTCGTGCACCATGGCCACCGGGACGCCCGCCAACGACAGCTCCAGGGTCTCCGGCGCGCCCCACTCGGCCACGTCCGGGCCGTCGTTGTTGCCCAGCACCGCGTGCACCGGGGCGTAGGACTCCAGCTCCCGCAGGACGGGGGCGACGCACACGTCGCCCGCGTGCAGGATGACGTCGGCGGACCGCAGGTGCGGGAACAGCGCCTGCGGGCAGGACTTCCAGTACCGGGGCGCGTGGGTGTCCGACAGGACGAGGACTCGCACCCGCCGATCGTGCCACAGGCCCGGGGGTCCGGCGCGTGGCGGGACCGGTTCCGGTTGTGGCAGCCGCCACCGCTATTCGAGGAAAATTGTCGCCGTCTTTACCCTGTTTGCCGATTCTTGGTATTCGTGCTGAATTCGGATTACTCTTCATCCTGTGCGGTTTGACGGTGGTGGTGTGGCGCACTTTCGTTCATCCGTCGTTCACCCGGAATGTGAAGACCTTTGTGGATGTCCGTTGTGAACGAGGCGTTCGGTGGGGGTCGGGTGTGTTGTCCGCGTTTTGTGGACCGCCTTTCCGGTGGCGAGTGGGTGATTTCACTTCGTCAGGGCCGTCCTTGCGCGGCGGGGTTGGACGTGCTGTGATGGGAGCAGGAAAAGCGTCCCGGAATGCCGGGGTGCAGCGGTTCCTGTACCGTCCGGGGACCGTCGAACATTCCCGTCAGGGCGGCCGCGAGGCTGACCCATGGTGCGCACCCGACATTCCAACCACCCCGTCGCCGGTTTGTGGCTGGTGTTCTTCCTCAACGGCGCCGTACTGGCGAGTTGGGCGCCGCGCATCCCCGAGGTGAAATCGGATCTGGGGTTGTCCGACGCCGCGCTCGGTGTGGCCCTGTTCGGTGTGGCCGCCGGTTCCGTTCCCGCGCTGCTGGGCACCGGGTGGTTGTTGCGGTTCACCAGTGCCCGGTTGTTGTGCGTCCTCTCCGGCGCGTTGTTCGCCGGTTTCCTCCCGCTGATCGCGGCGGCCCGGGGTGTGCTGGGCCTGGCTCTGGTGCTCGTGCTGCTCGGTGCCGCCAGCGGGTGCCTGGACGTGGCGATGAACACCGCGGGGATCGAGTTCCAGCAGCGCTCGCCCGACCGACCGTCGGTGATCTCGCGACTGCACGGCGGCTACAGCCTCGGTGTCCTCTTCGGAGCCGCCGGGGGTGCGCTCGCGACCGGGGCGGGGGTGGGCGTGTTCGCCCACTTCACCGCGGTGGCTGGGGTCCTGCTGGTGCTCTTGGCCGTCGCCGCGCCCGCGTTGCCGCACACGCCGGTCGTTGAGCCCGCGCAGGAGGTGGCGCCCGCTGTGTCGCCGTTGCGGGGCATCGCCGCGATCCCGTTGGCGATCGCCGCGATCGCGGTCAGCGGGCTGCTGGTGGAGGGCATGGTCACCGACTGGTCGGCGCTGCTGGTCGCCAGGGACTTCGCCGGTGGGGTGTCCCTGGGGTCCACGGCGGTCGTGGCGTTCAGCGTGGCCATGTTCGTGTCCAGGTCGGTCGGGGACGTGCTGGTGGTGCGGTTCGGGCGGCGGGCCGTGCTGCGCTGGTCGGCGGGCGCGGTCGCGGTCGCGCTGGCGGTCGGGCTCGCGCAGCCGAGCGCGGTGGGGGCGTTCGCCGCCGTGGCCGTCGTCGGCCTCGCGCTGGGGCCGGTGTTCCCGCTGTCGATGACCGCCGCCGCCGACCGGATGCCGCACTCGGTGGCCACCGCCGCCGCCGGGGTCAGCGCCGTCGGCTACCTCGCCTACCTCGCCGGGCCGCCGCTCATCGGCGTGGTCGCCGAGGCCGTGAGACTGGTTCCCACCGTCGCCGCCATCGGGCTGGCCGCCTCGCTCACCACCGCGGTGGCCGCCCGCCACCTCGACCGGAACCCGCGCCGCCTCGCGGTCGCACCGACAACCAAGGAGGACGGCGATGACGTCGGCACGCCTGCGTGAAGTGCCGGTCGGCCGGTACCCGCTCAACGGGCTGCGCGGGTGCCTGACCGCCGCGCGCTGGGACCGGCTGACCGCCGCGGCGACCAGGTGGGCGGCCACCCTGCCCACCGTGTGGCACGTCAACTCCACCGACAACGGCGGCGGGGTCGCCGAGATGCTGCGGCCTGCCCTCGGCTACGGGCACGCCCTGGGCCTCGGCCTGCGCTGGCTGGTCATCGAGGCCGACACCGACTTCTTCACCACCACCAAGCGCGTCGACAACGGCATCTCCGGCGTGCCGGGCGACGGGGGACCGCTCGGCCCCGAGCAGGTCGAGGGGTTCCGGCGGGTCAGCCGCGAGGCCGCCGCCGACCTGGGCCGGTACCTGCGACCGGGTGACGTCGTGGTCCTGCACGACCCGCAGACGGCGGGCCTGTGCGAGCACGTCGCGGACCGGGGCGCCATCCCGGTGTGGCGGGCGCACAACGGCGCCGACCGGCCGAACGCGCACACCGCCCGGTCCAGCGCGTTCCTCACCCCGTTCCTGCGGCGGGCGCGGGGCCTCATCACGACCCGCCCGCACTTCCGCGACGTGGTGCTCGACTCCAGGATGGGCGTGCCCAGCGCGTCGATCACCCCGTTCATCGACCCCATGTCCGCCAAGAACACCGACCTGACCGCCGACGCGGCGCGGTCGCTGCTGGTGCGCTCGGGGCTGCTGGCCGCGCCGGACTCCGGGCACCCCGTCGTGCGGGTCGGCACGGCGCCGGGGGCCGACGTGCCGATGGTCGCGCAGGTGTCCCGGTGGGACTCGGTCAAGGACATGATCGGGGTGATGGACAGCTTCGCGCGGACCGTCGCCCCGCGCACGGACGCGCACCTGAGCCTCATCGGCCCCCAGGTCGACGGCGTGGCGGATGACCCGGAGGCGGCGGAGTACTTCCGGCTGTGCGCGGCGCACTGGGAGCGGCTGCCGCGCACTGTGCGGTCGCGGGTCCAGTTGTGCTGCCTGCCCACGGCGGACCCGGTGGAGAACGCCCGCGTGGTCAACGCCGTGCAGCGGCACGCGGCCGTCATCACCCAGAAGAGCCGGTCGGAGGGGTTCGGGCTGACCGTGGCCGAGGCGATGTGGAAGGGCACTCCCGTCGTGGCGACCCGCGTCGGCGGCATCACCGCCCAGATCCCGGACGCGCGGCACGGGCGGGCGGTCGCCCTGCCCGACCCGGACGACCTGTTCGGCCGCGCCATCACCGAACTGCTCGCCGACCCCGCCACCGGCGCCGCGGTCGGGCACGCCGCCCGGGAGCGGATCAGGGACCGCTTCCTGCCGGACTCGCACCTGCACGACGAGCTGAGCTTCCTCGGCGGCCTGGTCGGGTCCGAGGTCGCGGCGTGAACGTCCTGGCGGTCGGCGCCCACCCCGACGACGTGGAAATCCTCTGCGCTGGCACGCTCATCCGCTACCGGCGGGCGGGCCACTCGGTCGGGATCTGCGTGCTGACCAACGGCGACCTCGGCGCCCCCGACGGCGACAAGGCCACCATCGCGGCCGTGCGGGAGCGGGAGGCGCGGCGCTCCGCCGAGGTGATCGGCGCCCGGCTGTTCCTCCTGGGCGAACCGGACGGGTTCCTGTTCGACAGCCCGAGCACGCGCATCGCCTTCGCCGAGGTGCTGCGGGAGTTCCGACCGGACGTCCTGTTCGCCCCCGACCCGAACGACTACCACCCCGACCACCGGGCGGCGTCGGCGATCGCGCTCAACAGCCTGGTGCTGGCGGCGTCACCGTTGCAGCGCACGGGATCGCCCGCCATCGACGCGCTCCCAGCCGTGTACCACATGGACACGCTGGCGCTCGTCGGCGCGGCCCCGCAGCGCTGGGTCGACATCTCCGACGCGCTGGGGACCAAGCTCGACATGCTCGCCGCGCACCGCAGCCAGAACGACTGGCTCCGCTGCACCGACGGCGTGGACTACCTCGACTACGCCACCAAGCAGGCGCGGCTGCGGGGGTTGCAGTGCGGCACGGCCGCCGCGGAAGCCTTCCGCGCCCCCGAGTTCTTCCCGATCCACCGCGCCGGTTCGACACTGCCCGGACTCGATGACCAGCCCGGACTCGATCACCAGGGGGACTGAGACATGTGCGGAATAGCAGGGATCACCGGAACCGACGACGCCGGACGGGCGCTGGTCGACGCCCTCGCACGCCTGGAGTACCGGGGGTACGACTCGGCGGGGATCGCCACCCACGCCCCGGACGGCATCGAGGTCCGCAAGTCCGCGGGCTCGGTGGCCGCGCTGGCGGCGCTGGGCTCGCCCGGGGGCGAGCGCCGCTCGGGCATCGCGCACACCCGGTGGGCCACCCACGGCGCACCCTCCACCCGCAACGCCCACCCGCACCTGAGCCACGACGGGACCACCGCCCTCGTCCACAACGGAACGGTCCGCAACGTGGCCCGGCTGCGCGGTGAACTCACCGACCGGGGCATCGCGACCACCTCCGACACCGACAGCGAGGTCCTGGTCCACCTCATCGCCTGGCACCGCGCCCAGGGGGTCGACGCGCTGGAGGCGGTCCGGCTGACCCTCGCCCGCGTCGACGGCGACTACGCGGTGCTGGTGATCACCGCCGACCGCCCCGGCACGCTGATCGCGGCGGCCTCCGGCAGCCCGCTGCTGATCGGCACCGACGGCCGCGCGGTCCACGTCGCCTCCGACCGGGCCGCGCTGAGCAGCGGGTGCACCCACTGCTCCCCGGTCCTCGACGGCGAGGTCGTGGCCGTCACCGCCGCCGTCCCGGCGGGCCGGACCTGGGAGGCGCTGACCCCGGGGACCACCTGGACCGACAAGGGGTCGTACCCGAACTTCCTGCTCAAGGAGATCAACGAGCAGCCGCAGACCAGCCGGGCCGCCATCGGGGCGCTGTTCTCCCCGGTGGCCGAGGGTTCGGCGGCGGACTGGGGCAGCGCCCTGGACCGGTCGGCGGTCAAGCGGGTGTGCTTCCTCGGGTGCGGGTCGTCGTACTACGCGGGCCAGGTCGCCGCCTCGTTCGTGGAGAACCTGGCCCGCATCCCCGCGACCGCCGAACCGGCGGCGGAGTTCACCCAGCGGGACCCGGTCGTCGAACCGGACTGCCTGTACGTGCTCATCAGCCAGTCCGGGGAAACCCTGGACACCCTGCACGCCCACCGGTTCCTGCGGCGGCACCCGGTGCAGGTGCTGTCGATCGTGAACGTGCGCGGGTCGAGCCTGGACCGGGAGAGCGACGCCTCGATCCCGCTGTGCGCGGGCGCGGAGGTGTCGGTGGCCTCGACCAAGGTGGTCACGAACATGCAGATCGCCGGGCTGGCCCTGGCGTCGTGGCTCGCCCGCGCCGACTACGGCTCGAAGTCGGCGGCCCTGCTGGAACTGGACCTGGCGCTGCCCATCCTGCCGACGATCCTCGCCGACCTGCTGGCAGGCCAGGACGCCGAGATCCGCGCGCTCGCCGAGTCCGTGCACGCCTTCCGGAGCATGTACTACCTCGGTCGCGGCCCGTCGTGGCCGGTGGCCCGCGAAGGCGCGCAGAAGATCAAGGAAATCTCCTACATCCACGCCGAGGCGTACCAGGCATCCGAACTCAAGCACGGCCCGCTGGCGCTGGTCGACCCCGACCACGTCTCCGTGGTGGTCGCCGCCAACGACGCCGGCGGGCAGCAGAGCGCCACCCTCATCGGCCAGATCCAGGCCAGGGGCGGCGCGGTGGTGGTGTTCTCCCAGCACCAGGACTACGAGTTCGACGCCCCCACCGTCCGGCTGCCCGCCGTGCACCCCCTGCTCGACCACATCGTGATGGGCGTGGCCCTCCAGGTCTTCGCCTACCACACCGCGACCCTCCTCGACCGCGACGTCGACCGCCCCCGAAACCTGGCGAAGAGCGTGACAGTGGAATGAACAGCGACCTGCGAACCTCCAGCCTGGCCACCACCATCCGCCTCGACATCGGCGCGCTGATGCTGGAGTGCCGAGCCATCTGCTTCGACCTCGACGGCGTCCTCGCCGACTCCCACGACCACATCACCCGCGCCATCACCCGCTGGGCGCAGGCCCGGCAGGTGGACCTGCGCGACCTGGCGGAAGCGTCCCGCTCCCTGACCGATGTGGAGTTCGTCCGCATCGCCGCCCCGCACCTCGACGCCGAGGCCGAGGCCCGCGAAATTCAGCGGATCGAATACGAACTGGCCGGGGAAACCCCACCGATGCCCGGGGCCCTGGAGCTGTACCGAAGCGTCCCCCGGCACGCGACGGCTGTTGTCACCTCCGGGGCCCGGGCGGTCGTGACCCGCCGCCTGCACTCGCTGGGCGTCGGGGACCCGAACATCCTGGTGAGCGCGGACGACGTCACGGCGGGCAAACCGGACCCGGAGCCCTACCGCACCGCGCTGCGCCACCTCGGCGCCCACCCGGCCGACGCGATCGCCGTGGAGGACACGGTCGTCGGCGCCCGCTCGGCCAAGGCGGCGGGGATGCGGGTGATCGGGGTGGGGGAGCACCTGACCGGCGGCTGGCTCACCACCCTGTTCGAGACGTGCGTCCCCAGCCTGGACCACATCGGCACCCGGGCCTGATCCGGGCGTTGATCAGCCGCCGTGCGCGGTGATGGCGTAGCCCTCGGGACCGGTGAAGGTGAACATCCGGCCGAACGGGCTGTCCGAGGGGTCGGCAACGATGCCCACCCCTGCGGCGGCGAGCCGATCGTGCAACTGCTGGGCGTCGTCGGTGCCGAACCACAGGGCGACCCCGAGGCCGGGCCGCTCGACGGAGTCGAGGTCCACCCCGGGCAGGGGCGCGCGGACGGCGAACGGAACCGGCTCGGTGGCGAACACCACCGCTCCCGGCGGTGACGCCGGAGCCCGGCGCAGGCCGAGGTGCTGCTCGAAGAAGCGGGCAGCCGCCTCCACGTCGCGCACCTGGAGGGCGATGAAATCGGGTCCGGTGACGGTCATGGGTTCTCCTCGTCGGTTTGCATGTCAGGAGTTTGACATGGCGAACGGTAGACCTGACCGTTCCGCTATGTCAAACTCCTGACATGCCGGATCTGCCGCCTGTCCCCAACGTGACCCAGCGCTTGGGCTACCGCCTCAAGCGCGCCGCCGCCGCGTTGCGGGGTGCCATGGACCGGGGGCTGCGCGCGCACGGCCTCACCGTGCCGCAGTACGCCTGCCTGGAACTGCTCGACCAGCAACCCGGGCTGTCCAACGCCGAGCTGGCCCGGGGCACCTTCGTCACCCGGCAGTCCATGAACGTGGTGCTGCGCGGCCTCCAGGACGGCGGCCTCATCACCCGGCCCGCCACCACCGAACACGGCCGTGCGCTGCCCGCGCACCTGACCGAGGAGGGGCGCCGACGCCTCGCGGCGGCCCGGGGCGTCGTGTACGCCGTCGACCAGCGGTTGGCGGATGCCGTTCCGGCGGAACGCCTCCCCGGCCTGCTCGCCGACCTCGATCGCCTGTCGGCCGCGTTCGACGGGTGAGCTTGTCCGTCGCGGGGTGTCGACCGTGGCCCAGGCGGCCGGTCCGCGTTCATCGAGGCGGGATGATCTTGCGCGCCCGCATCTCGTCGAAGATGCGCGGGAACATCTCGGTCGTGTCGACGTAGCGGTGGAAACCGTGGCGGCGGGCCTTGGACCCATCGGCGATGAAGTCGTAGTCCCAGGAGAACACGGCGTCACCGAACGCCCAGGACGACACGTCCCGGTAGGGCGTGGGCGCCAGGTCGTGCTCGGCGGTGATCTCCCGCCACACCTGCTCCTTGTCGGCCATGACGGTGGCGAGGCTCATCGGCAGGCCGGGTGCGACCGGGAGGTCGAAGTAGTCGGCGATCCGGGGCCACATCTCCTCCCAGCGGAACAGGTCGCCGTTGTTGATGTTGTAAGCCTGGTTCGCGGCAGCCGGGTCGGTGGCCGCCCACACCATCGCTTCCGCGAGCAACCCGGCGTCGGTCATCTCGATCAACGAGCGGTAAGCACCCGGTTTGCCGGGAAAGCGCAGCGGAACGCCGAGGTGTTTGGAGATGGTGGCGTAGACGGCGATGACCATCGCCAGGTTCATCGGGATGCCGAGCGCGAAGCCGCACACCACCGACGGCCGCAGCGCCGACCAGGTCCAGTCCTTGCCCCGCTGGGCCCGCTCGACGAACGCCTGCTGCTCGACGTTGAACTCGGGCGGCATGTGCGGCGGGTCGTCCTCGCGGGCTGGGGTCTTGAACGGTCCCAGGTGCGCGCCGTAGACCTTGTAGCCCTGCACCAACTGCACGTGCCGCAACCCGGCGGCCACCGGCTCGATCGCCTCCAGCGCGTTGACCAGCATCCGCTGGTTCGGCTCGACCAGCCCCGCGAACGTCGGGGCGTCCTGGTAGGCGGCGTAGAACACGTGGGTCACGTCGGTCAGGCCCGCGAGCTTCGCCCGCGTGTCGTCGGCGTCGAGCAGGTCGACGCTGATGTGCCGCACCCGCTCCGACCCCTCGCCTCCCCGCCGGGACAGGCCGATCACCTGCCAGTCGCCCAGCCCCTCCAGGTGGTGGACGAGGTTCCCCCCGATCACCCCACGGGCTCCCACGACCAACGCCACGTTGTCCGACAAGACCAGCCTCCGATCGTCATATCGAAATTTTCCGATGCATCAAGCTAGCACGCTCCATCGAAGAATGGCGATACCCCGGTACAGTGGGGTTGTGAGCAACGCTGAGCTGGACGACCTGCTGGAGGTGTGCAAGGCGCTGGCCAACCCCACGCGCTTGCAGATCATGGGCTGGCTGCGCGACCCGGCCGACCACTTCGCGCCGCAAGCCGACCCGGTGGAGGAGGTCGGGGTGTGCGTGAAGCAGATCCAGGAGAAGGCCGGGGTCTCCCAGTCCACCGCATCGCAGTTCATGTCGGTGCTCCAGCGCGCCGGACTGGTCGAGAGCACTCGGATCGGGCAGTGGACCTACTACCGCCGCAACCGCGAACGCATCGCCGCGCTGCCCGAACTCCTCAGCGCCAGCCTCTGAGCGCCAGCCTTTGGGCGACGTCCGGGCCGCCGGGAGTCAGGGCCTGGTACCCGAGTTCATTTGGTGGGGGTGGGTCACCGTGGTGCGCGGTGACCCACCCCTGGGTCCTGCGGGTCAGCGGCTGAGTCGGGTGATCAGCTCGCGGACGGCGGTTCGGGTCACGGGCAGGGTGACACCGGGTCGCTTGCTGTCCCGGACGGCTGCGAGGTCTTGCCGCAGTTCGACACATTCACCGTTGCTGCCGGAACGGGACGACCTGCGCCACTCCATGGTCACAACCTTTCTCGTAGTCGCTCGATCATACTGCGGCTTTCCGCAGTTGAAAGGGCCAAACGATCGAGCACCGAGCGCATGTTCTCATAGGCTTCGACCTCGGCGTCGTGCAGATAGACGCCGCTTTCATACAGCTCGGCGTAGAGCACGGGAGGCGCTTCGGGGAAGTGCAGCAGCAGCCAGGAATGCAGCAGTGCGCGGTGCGGCAGGCGGCCTCGCACGATGCGGACGTTGAGGCCCCTGGCCGAGGCCTGTGCCAGGTGATCCAACTGTTCTCGGAGTGCATCGATGCCGCCGAAAGGCTGGTGGAAGGCGCTTTCGTGGAGGAAGGCCACGTAGTCGACCTTCGGCAGCACGCCCTGCCGCCGCAGGCGGGCGAGCCATCGCAGTTCGACGTCCTGCGGCCCGTAGCCATCGCTCACCATGATGCCGGTGGCGTATTTATCCGTTTGCAGCAGCCCGGGAATAGAGTTGATCGTCCAAGTCGTGATCGCTCTGGCCGAGGCCTCGTAGCTGGCCAGGGTGCCCACGTCGGGGAGTACGCCAGGAAGGGGGCGGGACCACCAACCGGCCTGGACGCCGGAGCGGGCGCTTTCGATCAGCTCCTCGCGTTGGGCCGCCGGGACGCCGTAGGTGGTCAGGATGACCGCCACGTCCTCGCTGGTGATGTGGCGCTTGCCGTTCTCGGTGCGGCTCAGGGTCGCTGCCGACCAGCCGATCGCCTGGGCGGCGGCCTCCAGGTTCAACGCGGTCTGCTGCACCCGGACCGCTTTGAGCTGGGCGCCTATGGTTCTGTCCCGCGCCTGCGGGTTCTTCCTCTGGCCGGACACGGCTTCCTTTCCACCCCTGCAAGGACGCGTGTGCGCCGAAGCGGGGAATCTACAGTGTGGGTCGCATCCGGCGGGGCGGCTCATCATCAGGTGTTCGGCACCGAACCGCTGTTGCACCATACGCAACGCGTTCACACTAGGAGAAACCGGTACAGCACAACGAATCGACGGTCCGGTCGACTCGGGAATTCACTCGTTCGGCGGGGTGAAACAGAACTCCACTGTGGACGACACGGCTATCCACAGTGGAGTTCAGAATGGTGGGTCGAGGCGGGACAGGACCTCGGTGGTGATCGCTTCCAGGGCGGCGACCTGGTCGGGGGACAAGCCTGCGAAGACCGTTCGGCGGACGGTGGCCGCGTGGGCGGGGGCCGCCTTCTCGATGGCCTCGCGGCCCGCGTCCGTCAGGACCGCGTACGCGCCCCGCCGGTCGGTGGTGCACTCCTCGCGCACCACCAGGCCCCGGCGCTGCATGCGGGCCAGGTGGTGGGACAGCCTGCTCTGCTCCCACTGCAAGTACTCGGCGACCTCGAACACCCGCAGGCGCCCACCGGGGGTCTCCGACAGTTGGACCAGCACGTCGTAGTCCGCCATGGACAGTGACGAGGTCTGTTGCAGGTCGCGGTTGAGGCGGTTGCCCAGCCGTGCCGTCATCTGCAACAGACCTCGCCACGCCCGTTGTTCGTCGTCGGTCAGCCATTCGGGTTCCGGCACGGTCAGGCTCCGTGCAGGAGGGTTTCGAACGGAACCGGGTCGGCGAACGGGTCGGGTCGGGTCGCCGGGGGGCGGGCTGCCACCAGGTCGGCCAGGTCGGTTCCGGCTCGACGCACGCGGTCGGCCAGGGCCTCGTCGCCGCCCCAGTCCTCCGAGGCGGCGAACACCGCCGTGGGGGCGACCACCGCTCGCAGGTAGGCGAACAGGGGGCGCATCGCGTGCTCCAGGACCAGGGAGTGCCGGGCGGTTCCCGCTGTGGCGCCGAGCAGGGTGGGCTTGGCGGTCAGCGCGTCCTTGTCCAGCACGTCGAAGAAGGTCTTGAACAGGCCGCTGTACGACGCGGCGAAGACCGGCGTGACGGCGATCAGGGCGTCGGCGCCGGTCACCGTGTCCACCGAGTGGCGCAGGGCCTCGTTGGGGAAGCCGGTGACCAGGTTGTCGGCGAGGTCGCGGGCGTGCTCGCGCAGTTCCACGACCTCCACCGACACCTCCACCCCGCGTTCGCGCAGGGCCTCGACGGTGGCTGTGGTCAGGCGGTCGGCCAGCAGGCGGGTCGAGGACGGGACCGACAGGCCCGCGCTGACCACGGCCAGGGTGCGCTTCATCGGACCTGGGCCTCCTCTCGGGCCTGGCCGGTGACGTCGTCACCGGCGCCGTGCACGGTGCTGTCCTTCGCCCCGCCCGCTGCGGCGACGCGGGAGGCGTGCGTGGGGGCGTCGGGGACGTGGGCGGGCTTGAGGGCGGCGAACTCGCGGCGCAGGACCGGGACGACCTCCTCGCCGAGCAGGTCGAGCTGTTCCAGGACCGTCTTGAGCGGCAGGCCCGCGTGGTCGATGAGGAACAGTTGGCGCTGGTAGTCACCTACGTAGTCGCGGAAGCCGAGGGTGCGGTCGATGACCTGCTGGGGGCTGCCCACCGTCAGTGGGGTCTCGCGGCTGAAGTCCTCCAGGGACGGGCCGTGGCCGTAGACCGGGGCGTTGTCGAAGTACGGGCGGAACTCCTTGACCGCGTCCTGGCTGTTCTTGCGCATGAACACCTGCCCGCCGAGGCCGACGATCGCCTGGTCGGCGGCGCCGTGGCCGTAGTGCTCGAAGCGGCGGCGGTAGAACTCCACCATGCGCTGCGTGTGCTCCTTGGGCCAGAAGATGTGGTTGTGGAAGAACCCGTCGCCGTAGTAGGCGGCCTGTTCGGCGATTTCCGGGCTGCGGATGGAGCCGTGCCACACGAACGGCGCGACGCCGTCCAGCGGGCGCGGGGTGGAGGTGAAGCCCTGCAGCGGGGTGCGGAACTTGCCGCTCCAGTCGACGACGTCCTCGGTCCACAGGCGGTGCAGCAGTGCGTAGTTCTCCACGGCCAGTTCGATGCCGGTGCGGATGTCCTTGCCGAACCACGGGTAGACCGGTCCGGTGTTGCCCCGGCCCATCATCAGGTCCACCCGGCCACCGGCCAGGTGTTGCAGCATCGCGTAGTCCTCGGCGATCTTCACCGGGTCGTTGGTGGTGATCAGCGTGGTCGCGGTGGAGAGCTGCAAGCGGCTGGTCCGCGCGGCGATGTAGCCCAGGGTGGTGGTGGGGGAGGAGGTGAAGAACGGCGGGTTGTGGTGCTCGCCGAGGGCGAAGACGTCGAGGCCGACCTCCTCGACCTTCTCGGCGATGGTGACGACGGCCTTGAGCCGCTCCGCCTCGCTGGGCGCGCGACCGGTCGTCGGGTCGGTCGTGATGTCGCCGACCGAGAAGATGCCGAACTGCATGGGACCCTCCTGCTCACTGCGTGCCCTGCCGAAAGTACATGATGTGTCATGTACCCCCTTCAAGGCGCTGACCGGCCCGTTCATTCCCGGGGTGACGCGGGGCATACCGGGGTGCGCGGCGGTGACTTCCCCATCGGCTCGACGGGTGTTGTGTTAGTTGCTCCCAACTGCGGAAACACGGCCTCAAAAGATCGGATCGGGGCTATCTTGCGTGTCGTCCGACGAGAGGACCTCCCGGGTGTCCTCACCGGCACCACCCCACCCGGATCGCTCAGGAGCCCACCGTGTCAAGCCGCCTGTACCCCCGCCCCGCCACCCACGCGGGGTACATCGTGGGTACCGTCCTCGCCTCGGCCCTCGTCCTCCTCATGCTGTTCTTCGGGTTCGTGGGCGGGTACACCCTCCACCGGGTTGTCCTCGTGGTCCTCTACACCCTGGCGGCCCTGCGCGCCGCCCGCCTCGCGGTCTTCCCGTTCGTCGTCCTCGAACGCGACGGCCTGGTCGTGCGGATGACCTGGCGGACGCTGCGCGTCCCGCTCGGCGACATCGCCGCCGTCGACCTCCGCCCCGCCGCGAGCCGCAACGCCGCGGGCGACCGGTTCAACCCGGCCATCACCCGGACCGACGGCACCGAACTGGTCCTGACCAAGGCGACGTACCGCCTCGACTCGGCCTACCAGTGGCGCGTGCAGGACTTCTTCGAGGAGGTCGAGCGCCGCAGGCCCGTCCGACCACACGCGAACCTGGACGCATCAACCCCGCGATGACGGGTAGCCACCCGGCATGGCGAAGACATTCCACAAGGGTGACCGGGTCCGCTGGGACGCGGGGAACCAGAGTTCCGTCGGCACGGTCGAGGACGTCATCACCAGCGACACCCACGCGGGCGGTCGGAACGTGAAGGCGTCGAAGGACGAGCCGCAGTACCTGGTGCGCAGCGAGAAGTCAGGCCGGACCGCCGTCCACCACCCGGACAAGATCCACCCGGCCTGACTCCCCGCTCAGCGCCCGGCGATGTACCAGTGGCGGTACGCGGCCCAGCCGAGGAACCGGCGGCCGGTGCCGGACGGCGTGGTGCCCGCCTCGGTGAACCGGCCACCGCCCAGGACGTGCACCAGGCCCTCCAGGACGGGCGCGAAGCGGTCGCCGATGCCAGCTTCGGCGACCTCGCCGTGCAGGGCCGTGACCCGGGCGCGCTGGGTGATGGGGTCGCAGAAGCCCAGGAAGAAGATCGCCTGGCGCCACGCGTAGGCGGCGTTCTTCACCTGGATCAGCTCCGCGTGGTGGTGGGCCGGGCGCTGGGCGAGCAACCGCACCGCACCGCTGAACGCGCGTGCCGCCAGGTCTGGTGCCTGCTCGCGCAGCCAGTCGCCCAGGTCCAACGCGTGGACCAGGACGGCCAGGTTGTGCGTGGTGAGGATCTGGCTCTGCTCCAGCAGGGTGCCGTTGCCGGACGGGTAGCTGCTGCGGCCCGCCTCCCGCGCCCGCTCCTCGCACAGGTGGGTGAAGTCCTCGGCGACCTTCTTGCCCCAGCGCAGGGTGAAGCGGCTCCGGGTCGGTTCACTCCACCGGGTGACAGGCGGCAGGTTGTAGTAGGACGCGTAGAGGGTGCCCGCCGTGAACTCGCTCGCCACGAGCGCCGCCGCGTGCCACTGCGGGGTGAACGTGCCGGTGAAGATGTCCGCCGCCACCTCCTGCACCAGGGGTGGCTTGAGACCCGCCTGCGCCGCCAGTGCCCGCAGTTCGGTGACCAGCGGGTTCGGCGTGATGGCGTGCGGGAACGCGGTCAGGGTCAGCTTGGTGGCCTGCTCCAGCGCGCGCCGGGCCGCCACCGTGCCGGTGCCCGACCCTCGCAGCACCGCCAGTGCGGACACCCAGGGCAGTTCCTCGAAGCGGACCTGCTGCTCCAGGTTGAGCAGGAGCAGGCCGCGCCTGCGGCGGAACGCGGTGTAGAGCCGCTCGTGCAGGCCCGCCGCCACCGAATCGGCGAAGTTCGCGGCGGTCAGGCGGGAGGTCAACTGGGGGAGCACGGTCGCCAGCACGTCGGCGGAGGTGATCACGCCCTGGGCCACCAGTTCCTCCGGTGGTGCCTCCAGCGCGCGGGCGGTCTTGCGCACCAACTGCGGTGGCACGGCTGAACCGGGCGGGATGCCCTCGGTGTCCGCCTCGGACACCTCGGCCGCGATGGGCTCCAGCGCTGGTATGCCGCCGTCGGCCGGGTAGTGGCGCAGGCGGTGGGTGAGGACGCGGGCGAACGCGGCAGTGGTCGGGGTGCGGGCGGTCTCGGCCTGGTCCGCGCGGACGGCGGCGCGCTCGGCGGAACCGGGGGCGCCGTGGTGGGTGAGCGTGCCTGCCAGGGCGCGGCGGACCCAGCCCAGGTCCCGCGCGGTGAGGGCGGTGAAGTCCGCCGGGCAGGCGGTGAGGGCGTGGTGCAGCCGGGTGAAGTTGCCCTTGCGGTGGGCGTGCTTGCCGGTGAACCCGTGCTCGGCGCGGGCGCGCTCGAAGTCGGCGAGCCACGCGGCCCGCTCCGCCGCCCAGTCCGGGGGCAGGCGGGTGCCGGGGCGACCGCCGTGGAGTGCGCCCTCGTCGTCGAGGGTCGGCAGGTCGCCGTCGACGGTTCGGCACCACAGCGCCACGAGGCGGTCGTAGAGCGGGTTCCACACGCCCAGCGTGCGGTTCATCAGGGCCACCTGCTGCGGCACGACAACGGCGTCCAGGGAGCGGGTGACGTCGGCGACCGTGGCCAGGCGCACGGCGGTGCCGGACAGCGCGGCCGTGGGCTGGAAGTGGGGGGTGAACCGCAGCCGGTCGAGGAACGGGCGCAGCTCGTCGAGCAGGTCCAGCGCCGCCTCGGTGAAGCCCTTGTCCAGCAGCAGGGCCACGACCGCCAGCGCCGCCTCCTCCGGGATGTCGACCCGGTAGTGGCCCGTGCGCAGCGCCGCCAGCAGCTCGGCCTGACCGGCGTCGCCCAGGTACCAGTGGTTCAGGCGGGCGCGGTCGGTGTCGCCGGGGACGTCGGCGGGCAGCGCGGCCACCCGCCGGGACTCCTCTTCGGACAGCGGGGCGTCGGCGAGGTGGCGGCCGGTGGCGAAACCGCCGGTGACGACCTCCAGGGTGACCCAGGCGGGCGTGCCCGCCACCGGGACGCGCGAGCCCACGGTGATCCGGCCCGCCGCCATGCCCGCCAGCACCCGCTCCCAGCGGCGGACCTTCCCCGCCGCCCGCGCGCGGACCGCCGGGTCCTCGGCCCGCGCCGCGCCCAGCAGGGCGCGCTGCAACCGGTCGGTCGCGTACGCGGGCGAGGCGGACTGGCGCGGGTCGTCGGACACTGTGGACTCCAGGATGAGAAGGGGGACCTGGTGGCGAGGGTCGAACTCGCACCCGCCTGGTCTCGAGCCAGGTGCTCTGCCGTTGAGCTACACCAGGTTTGCCGTGGAGGCGGGATTCGAACCCGCGCCCTCCCGGATAACAGCCGGGTGATCCACCGCTGATCCACTCCACGTGGCGGCACGACCGTAACACCCGGTCGTGCCGCGCACAGCCAGTTTTCCGCGCTCAGGCGCCCAGGTCGTCGGAGTGGCCCGCGCGCAGCCGGGCCCACTGGGCGGTCGGGCGGCCGTCGACGATCTGCCCGCCGTCGGGCGTCCACCCCTGCGACCGGTTCTCGGGCATGTCCTCCCACTCCTCCTGCCTGCCGAAGGCGGTCATGTCCAGCAGCGAATAGGTCGGGGTCATCGCCTCGACACCACGGCCGTTGGTCGCGTAGGTCTCGAACACGCGGTCCCCGTGGCGCACGTAGAAGGCGAGCAGGAACGGGCCGCGACCGGCGAGCAGGGTCTCGGCGGACTCCTGGGCGGAGTACCAGGGCACGTCCCAGCCCATGAAGTCGCGGTAGCGGACGGTCTGCTCGTACGGACCCTGGCAGAGGACGGCGTAGGTGACGCCACGGGAGTGCAGGTAGGACAGTTCGCGGACCTGGCTGGCGCAGAACGTGCAGCCCGCGCACTGCTCGGCGGCGGGGTGGCCGGTGTGCCACATGTGGAAGTAGGCGATGAGCTGGTCGCGGCCCTCGAAGGCGTCCAGCAGCGTGACCGGGCCGGACGGGCCGACCAGCGGGGCGCCCGCGTCCACCTCCACCATCGACAGCCTGCGGCGGGCCGCCGCGATCTCGTCGCCCGCGCGGGTGTGCGCCTTCTCCCGGACGAGCAACGCCTCCCGTTCGGCGGTCCAGGTGGCCCGGTCGACCACGGCGGGCAGGAAGGGGGGTGTCGGGTTGTCGGTCACGGTGCCTCCGGGGTGTCGGTGTGGTCGGGTTGGTCGGTGGTGCGGTCGAGGTGGTCTCGCAACGCGGCGAGCGGGGAGTCCCAGTCGCGGGCCAGCGCGCCGAGGAACTGCTGGGCGACCCGCATCGGTGCGGAGTTCAGCCGGTGGCGCACGCGGCGGCGCTCGCCGGGTTCGGCGGTGACCAGGCCCGCGTCGGCGAGCAGGGCCAGGTGCTTGGCGATCGCCTGGCGGGTGATCGGCAGCCGGGCCGCCAGGTCCGTGGCCGTGGCCGGGCCCCGGGCGGCCAGCGCGGCCAGGATGGCGCGCCTGCTCGGGTCGGCCAGGGCGACGAAGACCTGTTCGGCTACCGCCTCGGGGTCAGGCGGCATCGAGGTGGTCGACCAGCTCGCCGAGTTCGCTCGCCCACCCCTGGGTGTGCGAGTCGTAGGCCGTGCGGTGCGCGTCGTCGGGCAACTGGGCGAAACCGGTCTCCACCACGGTCAGCCGGGTTCCGTCGCCCGCGGGTTCGAGGGTGAACTCGACGTAGGTGCGGCGGGGGTCGTCCTCGGGGAGTTCTTCGAGGGGCCAACTGAACCCGAAGGCGGTCGGCTCCTCGACCCGCTCCACCCGCATCTCGACCTTGTGCCCGCCGGTCCAGCTCATCGCCGCCGTGCCGCCCGGCCGCAGGTCGATGCGCGCCTCGTTGCCGAACCAGGTGCCCAGGCCCTCGGCGGTGGTCAGCGCCGCCCACACCCTGGCAGGCGGGTGCGCGAGGTCCAGGGTGCGCTCGATGCGGTTGGGAAAGCCCATGGGTTCCTCCGAAGTGTGGCAACTGGTTGGTTGCGACACTATGGCAACCGATGCGTTGCGTCAACCGGGTGCGGGGTTAGAGCGCGGATGGGCGGGGAATCCTGGCCGCTGGGTGCACCACCACCCGCGTGAACTCCGAGGAAAGGCGTCGTCGTGCCGCTCTCGCTGACCTGCCGGGCCCACCTCCACGACTCGGGGGTCCGCTCGTGACCACCACCGCCGAGCAGTCCCTGTGGTTGGGCGAGACGACCGTCGAGCACCTGCCGCTCACCGGTGAGCAGCGGGCGGAGGTGGCGGTGATCGGCGGCGGCATCGCCGGGCTGACGACCGCCCTGCTGCTGCAACGGCGCGGGGTCGACGTCGTCGTGATCGAGGCCGAACGGGTCGGCGGCGGGGTCAGCGGGAACAACACCGCCAAGGTCACCGCGTTGCAGTCCACGATGTACTCCACGATCGAACAGCGCCACGGCGCCCTCACCGCCGCCGGGTACGCCTCCGCCGCCACCGCGGGCGTGCGCGTGGTCTCCACCCTGGCCGAGGGCGTCGACTGCGACCTGCAACGGGCACCGGCCGCGACCTTCGCCTACGCGCAGGACGAACGGGCCACGGTCGAAGCGGAGATGCGGTCCGCCGACCGGGCCGGGCTGGCGGTCGAGTGGACCGAACAGCTCGACCTTCCGTTCCCGACCCACGGCGCGGTGCGGCTGCCGGACCAGATCGTGCTGCACCCCGCGAAGTACGTGCGCGGCCTCGCCGCCGCGTTCACCGCCGGGGGCGGGCGCATCCACGAGCGCAGCCGCGTGCGCTCCGTGTCCGTCACCACGCCCTACCGGGTGAGCACGGCCGACGGGGAGGTCGTCGCGGAACAGGTGGTCGTCGCCACCCACTACCCGATGCTCGACCGGGGCCTGTTCTTCGCCCGCCTCGACGCCGAGCGGTCCTACTGCGTCGCGGCCCGGCTGCGGTCCGGCACACCGCCGCACGACCTGGCGATCAGCGCGGGCAGCGAGTCGTGGTCGTTCAGCCGCCACGGCGATCACCTGATCGTCGGCGGCCAGGGCCACCCGGCTGGGGAGCGGGGGGTCGACGCCGGGCGGTACACCGCGCTCGCCGACTTCGCCCACCGGCACTTCGACGTCGCCGAGGTCACCCACCGGTGGTCGGCGCAGGACCCCAAGCCCTACGACAACCTGCCGATGGTGGGCTCCTACCTGCCGGGGTCGGCGCGGCTGTGGGTGGCGACCGGGTTCGCGAAGTGGGGCCTGGCGATGGGCAGCGTCGCCGGTGAGGTGCTGGCCGACCGGATCACCGGGGTGGACAGCGCGCACGCGGAGTTGTTCTCGCCGCACCGGGTGAGCTTGCGCAGTGCGCCGACGTTGGTGCAGCAGAACTTGAAGGTTGCCAAGGACATCGTCGGGGATCGGCTTGCCACCTCTGATGCCTCTGCCAGCGCTGATGTGCCGGTGGATGAAGGGCGCGTGGTGTCTGATGGGGCGGGGAAGAAGGGGGTTTACCGGGATCAGGCCGGGGTGGTGCACGCGGTGTCGTTGCGCTGCACGCACCTGGGGTGTTTGGTGCGGTTCAACGGGGCTGAGCGGAGCTGGGACTGCCCGTGCCACGGCTCCCGGTTCGACGTCGACGGGGCTGTGCTGGAGGGGCCTGCGGTGGAGCCGCTGCCGCGTCGCGATCCCTGAGGCAGGTTTTGGTGGGGTGCCCGGGGTGGGTGGATGTGCTTCGGCTCAGGAGCGGGAGTTTGTCACTGGTGCCCGGTTGGGTGGATGTGCTTGGTCGGGGCCCCTACGGCGATCATGTGGCCCAGCGTGACAGGGTGGGGCTGAAGGGATGCCCCACCGCCCAGACAGGCTTGCACATGATCGCCACCCCCGACCAAACACATTCACCCACCCGGGCATTCGCGTAACCGGGCAGGTGGTTTCGGGGTGGTCGGCGGCTGCGCTGGTGGGGTTCGGCGTGGCTTGGTGGCCATGACTCTAGGGCTGGGGGGTGCTGGGGTCGCGCTTTTCGAAGAAGCCCGCCAGTGTTGTGCGCGGTGGTGGTGGGGGGCCGGTTTCGATGTGGGCGGTGCCGAACTGGTCGCGGATTTCCTCGGAGGAGAACCGGTTGCGCCAGCGGTGGGCTCGGGCGGTGCTGCGGGTGCTGGTGAGGGTGGCGACCTCGTCACCGGTGGCGGTCAGCGTCACCTGGGCGAGGTCCTTGTCCACCAACAGGTTCATCGCGGTTGTGACAGCACCGGGGGGCAGGGGGGCGCGTGCGTGCAGGCGGGCTCGGCAGCGGCGGAGTTGGTCGGGGGACCACGCCTCGGTTTGTGCGGTGCGGCCGTAGAGTTCCAGAGCTGCTGGGTCGGCATCTGGAGGCAGGCGGATTTTCAGGTCTCGGAAGTCTTGGCGCAGCAGGGAATGGGTGGTGCGGAAGGGGTCGGCTGTGGGGGACAGGTCCACCAGGACGTCGGGGAGGTCGATCGGGAGGGCTGCGCCCCGGGTGGTGGGTTCGGGGATGAGGGCGGCCAGGCGGGCGCTCTGGCGGTCCAGTGCCTCGCGGTCGGAGTCCCGGCCTTCCCAGTCGGGGCCGTCGTGCCAGGCGGTGGCTGAGCGTTCGTGGACCAGGACTGCTCCTGCGTTCCAGGCGCGGTAGCCGAGGTCCCAGTCTTCGCCGCCGTAGCCGGTGAAGCGTTCGTCGAAGCCTTCCAGTTCCTCGAAGAGGGTTTTGCGGCAGGCCAGGAGGGCGCTGATGACGTGGCGGAAGCTGCGGCCGTCGGCGTCGAGGAGGTTTCGGCTCGTCGTGTAGCCCTCGGTCAGCCAGGTGGGTTCGGGGAGGTGGGTGGCGGTGGCGGGGTGGGCATCCGGTGCCGTGCCGGTGAAGTCCGCGTGCCTGCGGCGGCCGACGGCCAGGGCGTCGGGGCAGCGGGAAACCGTTGCGACGATCTCGCGGAGGAAGTCCGGTTCGGGGACGGTGTCGGCGTCGAGGAAGACCAGGACTTCGCCGGAGCTGTGGCGGGCGCCCAGGTTGCGGGCGGCGGCTGCTCGGAAGCCCCGGTCGGGTTGGCGCACGACGCGGGTGGGTGGGCCGCCGGTGGGGGGTGCGGGCGGGGTGGCCGAGCCGTCGTCGGCGATGATGATTTCCAGGGGTGGGGCGGTTTGGCGGTGCAGGGCCAGGCAGGTGCGTTGCAGTTGGTGGGGTTGTTCGTAGTGGGTGACGACGACGCTGACCCGGGGGGTGGGGATGGGGTAGGGGGCGAGGAGGTCCCAGCGGTTGCCGGGCACGAGGACGTCGGTCAGCACGGGACGGCCGCGTGGACCGAGTCGTAGAGCGCCCGGTGGGCCGCGCCGGTGTCCGGCCACGGCGGCGGGTTCGGCAGGGTGGTGCGGGTCGGGTCCGCCAGTGCTGCGGTGATCGCGTCGTCCAGGTCGTCGTAGAGCCACACCGGGCTGTGGGCGGCGACCTCGTCGGCGTAGTCGCCGTGGGCGGTCAGGGGTTTGCGGCGGCCCGCGAGCCAGGTCAGCAGGGAGCCGCTGGCGCTCACGCCCCGGTTCAGCGCCAGCGGGACCGTCACGGCGGCCACGGCGGATGCCATCTCGGTGTCGCTGAGGGTGCCGGTGATGGTGAAACGGACCCCGAGGTCTGCGGCCAGGGTGTGCAGGGAAGCGGCCAGGTCGTCGTGTCCGGTGCTGACCGCTCCCATGGCCACCACTGCGGGTCTTGTGGGCTGGCGGGCTGCGGCGGTGATCGCCTCGGCGTGGCCCTTCCCGGGGTAGACGAAGCCGAGGACGCCCAGTGTCGGAATGGCTGCCCATGGCGGGCGATCACCGGGAGTGGGGAGGTGGGGGAGTGGCAGGTCGATCACCCGCACCGGGTCGCCGCCGAGTCGGGCGACCTTGTCCGCCTCGTGCCGGGACGAGACCACCGCCGCGTCGCAGGCGGCCACGACCCGCCGGTAGGACTCGGCGCGGGCGGCGCCGCGCCGGGGGTCCGGGTCGGCGCCGGGCACGTCGTGCAGGGTGACGACCAGTGGGCGCGGGGCGGTAGCCGCCCAGGTCTCGAACGCGGTGGCCGCCGCGCGGGTGTCGGGGCCGTACAGGCCGTCGGTGAACTGCGCGTGGACCACGTCCGGGTTCGACGCCACCGCCCGCACGCCGTGGGCCGCCGCCAGGTCGGCCACCAGCGCCGAGTGGCGCACCACCCCGTGCGACGCCGGGCCCGGGGCGTGGAACAGGACCCTCACACCCCCACCTCCTGCCGGACCCCGCGCAGCGCCGCCCGGTAGACCGCCTCGTGCGCGTCCGCCACCTCCCGGCGCTGGCGCAGCCGATCCGCGTGACGGGCCTGCCACACCGGCCGCTCGTGGTAAGCCCGCCGCACCGCCGCGTGCAGCGACTCCGCGTCGAACCCGTCCTCGTCCATCCCGTAGGACAGGCACGGCGCTTGCTCCGCGTAGAAGCCGCACGACGGTGCCACGACCGTCGTGCCCAGGTCGTGGCACGCCTCCAGCCAGCCGGAGTGGGTGCCGAACCGGTAGGGCAGCACCGACACGTCCAGGCCGCGCAGGTACTCCCACAGCTCCTCGTCGCTGAACGGCGGGTGGACCCGCACGTCCAGGTCGGGCAGTGCGGCGGCCACCGCGCGACCCCCGGCGTCGTCGTGGGCGTCCACCCGCAGGTGGGCGCCGGGCAGCGCGGCCACCGCCGCCGCGAGCGCGCGGGCGACCGGAACGGGATCGCTGTTGGCGCGCTTGCTCTTGGCGTGCAGGCCCACCACGAAACCGGGGCCGCGTTCCCGGGTGCCTGCCAGCAACTCCAGTGGGACGACGTGCGGGTGCGCGACCACCTCGGGCGTGCGCCCCCACCGCTCGGCGATCCGGGCCGCCGCGCCGGGGGTGAGCGTGACCACCGCGTCCGCCGCCGGTACCAGCACGTCGAGGGCGGCGGCGTGCGGGGCGGGATCGGGGTGGTGCGGGTTGCGCAGGTCGTGCACCGTCAGCACCAGTGGGCGCCGGGCCCGGCGGAGTGCGGCGACCAGGTCGCGCAACTGCGCCGGGGTGCGGTCGTCGAAGCCGAAGTGCAGGTGGTAGAGGTCGAACTCGGCCGCGTGCGCGTCCACCCAGGACCCCTCCAGCAGCGGCGAGGGCCACCACTGGCCCTCGGGTGCGCCGGGGACGGGCGGGGCCGGCAGCCGGTGCACCACCCCGCCGTCCTCGACGGGTGACAGGTGGCGCACGTAGACGTGTCCGGAAGGGACGGAGGCCACCCGGATGGCGGGTGAGGGCACGGGCATTGGCGCGTATTCCCCGAACCGCCCTCGGCGAAACTTCGGCGACCACGGCGCACCTGGGGCAGGATCGCGCGGTGGACAACGGGCGACGAGCGCACTACGCGGACTTCTACGGGGCGACCACCGGCGGCGATCCGGTCGCGGTGGTGCTCGGCAACTGCCAGGCCGAATCGTTGCGCGTGCTGCTGGCGGGCTCGCCGACGTTCCCCGTTCCCACCGTCCGCGTCCCACCCGTGCACGAGCTGACGGCCGACGACCTGCCCGCCCTCGACGCCCTCCTGGGGCGCACTGTGTTGTTTGCGACACAACCGGTCCGCGATGATTACCGAGACCTCCCGTTGGGAACCCGGCAGGTCCTCACTCGACTGCCGCCGAATGCCGCAGTGGTCCGGTGGCCGGTCATCCGCCACTACGGGCTGCACCCGTTCGCCGCGATCGTGCGCCACCCCGACGACCGCTCGCTCGTGCCGCCGGTGGTGCCCTACCACGACCTGCGCACCCTCACCGAGGCCGCCGGGGTGCCCTGGGAACCGGACCTGTCCCCGGCTTCGGTGCGCGCCGTGGCGGCGGCCTCCGTGGCCGACCTCGCCGAGCGGGAACGGCGGGCCGGTGTCGACGTCACCGTGTCCGACCTGCTGCGGGACGCGGGCGCGTCGGCGGCGAACACCCTGAACCACCCGGGGAACCCGGTGCTGATCGGCCTCGCCCGGCGCGTGCAGCGGGCCTTCGGCGCACCCGCCGACGCCGCCGACCCCGGCCGGGTGCTGCTCGACAGCGTGCACGCGCCGCTGACCGAAGCCGTGGTCACCGGGCTGGGATTGGACGTCGAACCGAGGGAGCACTGGATCGTCGGCGGGACACCGGTCGACGACGCGGAGGTCCGTACGGCCCAACGGCGTTGGTACGCCGACCACCCGCGGTGGGTGGACAGCGGGATGGCCCGGCACGCCGCCCGACTGGCCCTGCTGGGCCGGTGAGCACCCGTTCGAGTTGTGCGCCCGCACCACCCAACCGATGATGAGCGCGCGGACCGCCGACACCGGCGCCGCTCCCCACCGGCCCGGCACGCTCCAGTGCCGCGGTCGACGCTCCCGCACGGCAGATCCGGAAGGACCATGGCGACTCCACGCTGCGCAGACGAGCGGCCCAGCACGGCGCCGCTGCGCATCGCCGTCATCGCCTCCGCCCGCTACCCCATCCGCCAACCCTTCGCGGGCGGCCTGGAGGCGCACACCTGGCAGCTCGCGCACCGCCTCGGCGCCCGCGGCCACCGGGTGCACGTCTACGCGGGCGCCGATTCCGACCCGGGTCTCGACGTCCGGGTGCTGCGCGCGCTGCCCGCCCTGTCGCGGGCCGCCCGGCAGGACGTCAGCATGCCCGCGGAGTACTTCCTGGCCGAGCACCACGCCTACCTGTCGCTCATGCTCTCCCTGGCCGCCGGGCAGGACTACGACGTGGTGCACAACAACTCCCTGCACTACCTGCCGATCGCCATGGCCTCCAGCCTCACCGCGCCGCTGCTGACCACCCTGCACACCCCGCCGACGCCGTGGTTGGAGTCCGCGCTGGGCATCGAACCCGGCACGTGCGCCCACTTCGCCGCCGTCAGCCAGCACACCGCCGACGAGTGGCGGGGCAGCGTGCCGGTGAGCACCGTCATCCGCAACGGCGTCGACCTGGACCGGTGGCGACCCGGGCCCGGGGGCGGGCCGCCGGTGTGGTCCGGCCGCGTCGTCCCGGAGAAGGGCCCGGAGGAGGCCATCCGCGCCGCCCGGCTGGCGGGCACCGGCCTGCGGCTGGCCGGACCGTGCCCGGACCCCACCTACTTCCGCGAGCGGGTGCGGCCACTGCTCGGCGACGGGGTCGACTACGTCGGGCACCTCGACCACGCCGCGCTCGCCGACCTGGTCGGGTCGGCCACCGTCGCCGTGGTCCCCCCGTGCTGGGACGAGCCCTACGGCCTGGTCGTGGCCGAGGCGCTGGCCTGCGGCACCCCGGTGGCCGGGTTCGCCAGGGGAGCCCTGCCCGAACTGCTCGACGACGCCACCGGCGCCCTCGCCGCCCCCGGCGACGTGCCGGGCCTGGCCGGGGCGATCCGGACCGCGTCCGGGCTCGACCGCGTCGCCGCCCGCCGCCGCGCCGAGGCCACCTGCTCGGTCGAGGCCATGGTGGACGGCTACGAACGCCTCTACCGCGAACTGGTGCGGGGGGACTGACGCTGTGATCGCCTACTACGTGCACCACCACGGCAGCGGCCACCGCCACCGCGCGGTGTCCATCGCCCGCCGACTGCGAACCCCGGTCGTCGGGCTCTCCAGCGCGCCCGAGCCCGACGGTTGGCCCGGGGAGTGGGTGCGCCTGCCGGACGACGCGGACGGTGTGGACACCGCGACGGCGGACGTCACCGCGCACGGCACCCTGCACTGGGTTCCGCTCGGCCACCAGGGGCTGCGCGCCCGGATGGCCGCGGTGAGCGCCGTGCTCGCCCGCCCCGACGTGCGCGCCCTGGTCTCCGACGTGTCCGTGGAGATCGCGCTGCTCGCCCGGTTGCACGGGGTGGCGGTCGTGGTCATGGCGCAACCAGGGGACCGGCTCGACCCGGCCCACCGGCTCGCCTACGACGCCGCCGAGCGGCTGCTGGCCCCGTGGCCCGCCCGGCCGCAACCCGGCTGGCCCGCGTCCTGGACGGCCAAAGCGGTCCACCTGGGCGCGGTGTCGCGGTTCGACGACCGGACCGCGCCGGACCCGCCGGGGCCGGGCCGGGTGCTCGCGCTGTGGGGCACCGGGGGGACCGAGGTCGGTGCGGCGGAGGTGATCGCCGCCGCCGAGGCCACGCCCGGGTGGGAGTGGGAGGTCGCGGGTCCGCCGTCGGCCGAGCCGGGGCCGGGGAACCTGCGGTGGCGGGGCTGGCTGGCCGACCCGTGGCCCGCGCTGGGCGCGGCCGGGGTGGTGGTGACCCACGCGGGGCAGAACGCGCTCGCCGAGGTGGCCGCCGCCCGCAGGCCCGCGGTGGTGATCCCGCAGCCGCGCCCATTCGGGGAGCAGCGGGCGACCGCGGCGGCGCTGTCGCGCGGGCGGCTGGCGGTGGTGGTCCCGGCGTGGCCCGCGGCCGAGCGGTGGCCGGGGCTGCTCGACCGGGCGGTGCGTCGCGGTGGGGACCGGTGGTCGCACTGGTCGCGGGGCGACGGTGCCGCTCGTGCCGCCGCCCTGCTCGACGAGCTTGGCGGTTCCGCGCGGTGAGCGGAGTGTGCGCGGCGGTCGCGACGCGGGAGGGAGACTGGCGCGTGGCGGGTGGGGGCTTGGTGATCGGCTGGTGGTGGAGTCTGCTTCGCCGGGCTGTGCGTCGCGGTGGGGACCGGTGGCCACAAGGCGGCGGTGCCGTACCCGGGCGCCTCGGTGGTGCCGCGTGGTGAGCCGGACGGCGGTCGTCACCATCACCCGGGGGCGGGCGGGGCACCTGGCGTTGCAGTGCCGTGGTCTGGCGGCTGACCCGCCGGACCTGCACGTCGTCGTGGGGATGGGGGAGCGGCCGGAGCCGCCCGTGGTCCCCGGGTGCGAGCAGGTCGTGGTGGTGCTGCCGGACCACGGCGGGCCGCTGCCCCTCGCCGCGGCCCGCAACCGGGGAGCGGACGAGGCGATGGGGGCGGGTGCGGAAGTGCTCGTCTTCCTGGACGTGGACTGCATCCCGGGTCCGCGGGCGGTCTCGCGCTACCGGGAGGCGGTCAGCGCGGCGACCGGGCCCGCGCTGTTCTGCGGGCCCGTGGCCTACCTGCCACCCCCGCCGCCTGAGGGGTACCCGGCGACGGGGCTCGCCGCGTTGGCTCCGCCGCACCCGGGCCGCCCGGCCCCGGATGACGGGGTGCTGCTGCGCGATGACCGCTTCGAGCTGTTCTGGTCGCTGTCCTTCGGGGTGTCGGCGGAGAGCTGGCGGAGCTGGGGCGGTTTCCACGAGGGCTACCGCGGCTACGGCGCGGAGGACACCGACTTCGCCCTCACCGCCGCGGCGGCGGGTGCCCGCCTGTACTGGCTCGGCGGCGCCGACGCCCACCACCAGTACCACCCGCCGACCCGCGAGACGCCTGCCCGGGCCGCGGAGATGGTGCACAACTCCCACCTGTTCCGCCGCCGCCACGGGTACTGGCCGATGCGCGACTGGCTGCACGACCTCGCCCGCGACGGCCTGGTCGACTTCGACCCGGACGCCGACGTGCTGCGCCTGCGCGGCTGAGCCCCCGCACCCAACGAAGAGACCGTCCCCTCGCGATGCGAGGGGACGGTCTCCGTGGTCGTGGGGTCAGGGGGTGAACAGGATCTTGACCGCGCCGTCCTGCTTGCGCTGGAACATGTCGTAGGCCTCGGGGGCCTGCGACAGCGGAACCTTGTGGGTGGCGAAGGTGTCCACGCCGAGCGGGTCGTCGTCGGTGAGGTGCGGCAGGATGTCGTCCACCCAGCGGTGGACGTTGGCTTGGCCCATGCGGAGCTGGATCTGCTTGTCGAACATCGTCAGCATCGGCAGCGGGTCGGCCATGCCGCCGTAGACGCCCGACAGGGAGATGGTGCCGCCGCGGCGCACGATGTCGATGGCCAGGCGCAGGGCCTCCAGGCGGTCGACGCCCGCGGTGCGCATGAACTTCTCCGCCAGCGCGTCCGGGAGGAAGCCGGTGGCCTGCTGGGCGAGCTTCGCGACCGGCGCGCCGTGCGCCTCCATGCCCACCGCGTCGATCACCGAGTCGGGTCCGCGCCCGTCGGTGAGGTCGCGCACCGCCTCGGTGAGCTTCGCGCCGTGCTCGCGCAGGTCGAGGGTGCGCACGCCGCGGGCGGTGACCCGGGCGAGGCGCTCGTCCACCAGGTCGATGCCGATCACGTTCTCGACCCCGTTGAGGCGGGCGATCCGGGTGCACATGTCCCCGATCGGCCCCAGGCCGATGACCGCCAGGGACCCGCCCTTGGGCACGGCCGCGTACTGCACCGCCTGCCACGCCGTGGGCAGCACGTCGGACAGGAGCACGAACCGCTCGTCCGGCGGACCCTCCGGGACCTTGATCGGCAGCTTGTCGGCGAACGGCACCCGCAGCAGTTCCGCCTGCCCGCCCGGCACCGCGCCGTAGAGCTTGGTGTAGCCGAACAGGGAGGCGCCCATGCCCTGCTCGCGCACCTGGGTCGTCTCGCACTGCGAGTGCAGGCCCTGCCCGCACATGAAGCAGTCGCCGCAGGAGACGTTGAACGGGACCACGACGCGGTCGCCCACCTTCAGCGACGTCACCCCGGGGCCGACCTCCTCGACGACGCCCATGGGTTCGTGGCCCAGGATGTCGCCCTCGGTCAGGAACGGGCCCAGCACCTCGTACAGGTGCAGGTCGGAACCGCACAGCCCGGACGAGGTGATCCGCACGATGGTGTCGGTCGGGTCCTGGATCACCGGGTCCGGGTGGGTGTCCACCCGGACGTCCCGCTTGCCGTGCCAGGTCACTGCCTTCATGGTGCCCTCCGGGGCGGATCAGGGTTTCAACCGTTGCCCCCGCTTACCCGGTGGGGACACGGGCAAACGCGCGGCGTCGCCCGTCCGGTGTGCGCGGCGCCCCCGGATGGGGCAGGGTGGGACGATCTCAGCCGACCCCCCGAGACCACGGGGCCGGGGACCTGTCAGGGAAGGACCTCTGTGGTGCGTGCGCAGGGAGAGCTGGAACTGTTCTTCCCCGGCAGCGGTGAGATGGCCCGGCGGATGCGCGCCCACCCGTGGGGGGACACCCCGCTGGGTGAGCCCGCGGACTGGCCGGAGAGCCTGCGCACCGCGGTGCGGATCTGCCTGACCTCGCGGTTCCCCATGATCGTGTGGTGGGGGAGCGAGCTGGTGTTCCTCTACAACGACGCCTACCTGCCGTCGCTGGGCGACAACCATCCGGCGCTGGGCAAGCCGGGGTCGCGGGTGTGGACCGACATCTGGCACATCATCGGGCCGATGCTGGAGTCGGTGATGCGCACCGGGGAGGCCACCTGGTCGCAGGACATGATGCTGCCGACCGCCCGGCACGGGTACCTGGAGGAGACCTACTGGACCTACTCCTACAGCCCGGTCTTCGGCGACTCGGGCGAGGTGCTGGGGGTGTTCACCGCCGTCAGCGACACCACCGAGCAGGTCGTCGGCGAGCGGCGGCTGGCGGTGCTGCACGACCTGGGCGCGCAGACCGGCCGGGCGCGCACCGTCGCGGAGGCGTGCCACCTGGTGGCCGAGGTGCTGCGCCGGGCGGAGTCCACGCTGTCCTACGCCGCGCTGCACCTGCGCGACCCCGACGGGCTGCGGCGGGCCGCTGCCAGCCAGGACGTGACCGGGGACGAGCCGTGGCCGGTGGCCGAGGTGCTCGCCAGCGGCGAGGCGGTGTCGCTGGACGACGTGGCCGAGCGCGCGCCCTGGCTGACGACCCGGGACTGGGCGCAGCGGCCGAACGAGGCGCTGGTGCTGCCGCTCACCGGGGAGACCGGCGGGCGGACCATCGGGGTGGTCGTGCTCGTCGCGCACGCGGGCCGCAGGCTCGACGAGGCGTACCGGTCGTTCCTGACCCTGGTGGCCCGCCAGACCTCCGACCTGGTCAACGCCGCCATCGCCTACGAGGCCCAGCAGCGGCGGGCCGAGGAGCTGGCCGAGCTGGACCGGGCCAAGACGCTGTTCTTCTCCAACATCAGCCACGAGTTCCGCACCCCGCTGACGCTGATCATGGGGCCGTTGCAGGAGCTGCGGACCGCCGCCGCGGCGGCGGGCGACGAGCGGGCGAGCGCGGAGCTGGAGGTGGTGCACCGCAACGGGTTGCGGCTGGGCAGGCTGGTGAACACGCTGCTGGACTTCTCCCGCATCGAGGCGGGCCGGATGCGGGCCCGCTTCACCCCGGTCGACCTCGGGGTGCTGACGGCGGAGCTGTCGAGCGTGTTCCGGTCGGCGGTGGAGCGGGCGGGCCTGGACTTCGAGGTGGACTGCCCGCCGCTGCCCGACGCGGTCTACGTGGACATCTCCCTGTGGGAGAAGGTCGTGCTCAACCTGCTGTCCAACGCGCTCAAGTTCACCTTCGACGGCGC
Organism: Actinokineospora spheciospongiae; assembly: GCF_003182415.1. Taxonomy (NCBI): domain Bacteria; kingdom Bacillati; phylum Actinomycetota; class Actinomycetes; order Pseudonocardiales; family Pseudonocardiaceae; genus Actinokineospora; species Actinokineospora spheciospongiae. The sequence continues at coordinate 442,027 of NZ_QHCP01000001.1, forward strand.
GATCCGGGTGCGGACCGCCGCCGAGGACGGGCACGCGGTCGTGACCGTCGCCGACTCCGGCATCGGCGTCGCCGAGGACGAGCTGCCCCGGCTGTTCGAGCGCTTCCACCGCGTGCACAGCGCCCGCGCCCGCTCCGGGGAGGGCAGCGGGATCGGGTTGGCGCTGGTCCGCGAGCTGGTGGGCCTGCACGGCGGCACGATCGACGCCGAGAGCCGGGTGGGCGTGGGCACCACCTTCACCATCCGGCTGCCGCTGGGCGCCGACCACCTGCCCGCCGAGGACGTGGCACCCGCGGGCGAGCGCACCCCGTCCACCGCGGACGCGGACCCGTACGTGCAGGAGGCCCTGCGGTGGCTGCCGGACGCGGGCGCCGGGGCGGGCGACGGGGCGCCGGTGACGCTGCCCGCGGTGGGGGAGTCCGCGGCCGTGCGGGCGCCGCGGCGGACGCGGGTGCTCGTCGCCGACGACAACGCCGACATGCGCGACTACCTGGCCCGGCTGCTGCGCGCGGGCGGCTACACCGTCGACCTGGCCACCGACGGGGTCAACGCCAGGGAGGCCGCCGTCGCCGACCCGCCGGACCTCATCGTCAGCGACGTGATGATGCCCCGGCTCGACGGGCTCGAACTGGTCGCCGCGCTGCGCGAGGAACCCCGCACCGCCGCGGTCCCGGTGCTGCTGCTCTCCGCCAGGGCGGGGCAGGAGGCCTCCATCGAGGGGCTGGCCGCCGGGGCCGACGACTACCTGGTCAAACCGTTCTCCGCGGCGGAGCTGCTGGCCAGGGTGCGCGCCAGCGTGCAGCTCGCCCGGCAGCGCAACCACCACACCCGCTGGCGGACCGCGCTGGTCGACTCGCTGCACGAGGGGTTCTTCGTCTGCGCCGACGACGGGTCCATCGTCGAGGCCAACGCCTCGTTCGGCGACATCCTCGGCTACGGGGTGGAGGGCCTGCCGTACCGGCCGCCGCACCCCTGGTGGCCCGACCCCGACGCCGACCCCGACGCCCACCGCCGGGTGCGGGAGGTGTTCGACCGGGTCATGGTCGACTCGGCGGACACCTGCGAACTGCCCGCGATCCACCGCGACGGCCGCGACCTGTGGATCTCCGCCTCCTTCGCCCCGCTGGAGGACCCGGAGACCGGCAAGCGGGTGGTGGTCGGCACCTTCCGCGACATCACCGACGAGCACCACGCCATCCAGCGCGAGACCGCCCTGGCCCGGCTCAACGCGGCCCTGTCGCAGGCGGACACCGCCGCGGAGGCGGTGCGGACCGTGCTGCCCCTGCTGCGCGCGCTCTGGCTCGCCGAGCACGCCCTCGCCGTGACCTTCCGGCGCTCGGGCGACCCGGAGGTGTTCGGCGACGGCGGCGACTTCACCGGGCCGGTGGAGTGGGAGCGGCTGGACCAGGCGACCCGGACCGCGATGCTGGACGTGGCCGGGCTGCCGCCGCTGACCCCCGCGATCAGCCCGGAGGGGTTCGTCGCCATCGCCATGGAGCACCCGGACGGCATCCTGGGCATCCGGATCGACCTACGCGGGCGCCGCCGCGTCGGGGCCGAGGACCGCACCCTGCTGTCCCTGCTCGCCGGGCGCCTCGGGCAGGGGGTGCAGCGCGCCCACCAGATCGACCAGCAGCGCGAGGCGGCGCTGGCGCTGCAACGGGCGATCCTCGGGCCGCCGCTGCTGCCGATCGGCATCGCCGCCCGCTACGAGCCCGCGACCCGACCGCTGAGCGTGGGCGGCGACTGGTACGACACGGTGGAGCTGTCCGACGGCCGGATCGGCATCGTCGTCGGCGACTGCGTGGGCAGCGGCCTGCCCGCGGCCACCGTCATGGGCCAGTTGCGCAGCGCCTGCCGCGCCCTGCTGCTGCGCTCGGCCGACCCCGCCCAGACCCTCGACGACCTCGACCAGTTCGCCACCAGCCTGCCCGGCGCGATCTGCACCACCGTGTTCTGCGCGGCGCTGGACACCCGCACCGGGCACCTGACCTACGCCAGCGCCGGGCACCCGCCCGGCGCGGTCGTGCTCCCCGACGGCACCACCCGGCTGCTGGACGGGGGGCGCTCGGTGCCGCTGGTCGTCGACCCCGCGCCGCGGCGGACCGCGGCGGAGTTCGTCGTCCCCGCCCGCGCCACCCTGCTGCTCTACACCGACGGCCTGGTCGAGCGCCGCGGCCACTCGGTGGACGACGGGGTCGACCAGGCGGCCTCGGCGCTGCGCTCGGGGCGGGGCAAGTCCATCGACGACCTCGCCGACCACCTGATGGGCGAGCTGGCCCCGGCCCCCGGCTTCGACGACGACGTGGCGCTGCTGCTCTACCGCCACCCCGGCCCGCTGGAACTCGCCTTCACCCCGGCCACCGGCGAACTGGCCCGCATCCGCGCCGCCTTCGGCGACTGGCTCGACCGCTGCGACATCGACGCCGAGCAGGCCACCGACATCATGGTGGCGGTCGGCGAGGCGTGCGCCAACAGCATCGAGCACAGCGACCAGGCCTGCACCGACACCGCGGTCCTGCGCGCCACCGCCACCCCGGACACCCTCACCGTCACCGTCACCGACAAGGGCCGCTGGCGCCCGCCGAACCCGTCCCCGGAGAGCACCAGGGGGCACGGCCTGACCATGATGCGCGGGCTGGTCGACGAGGTGGCCATCGACAGCCCGGACACCGGCACCACCGTCCGCCTGCGCGTCGACCTCGCCCTCGACGGTCGCCCCGGCGTTTAGGCGCTGGTCACCGGGGTCACCGCGAGCAGGTGTTTTGCTCGGCGCGGACGGCGGTACTCGGGGGGCAAAACCCTGTGGAGGTCCGATGCCCGCCGAGGCGAAAACACCCACTGACCTGCCCAAGCGGTCGTGGAAAGACACATTGGTCCGCACCGGTAAAGGTGTGGTCAAGGACAACCTGACCGACTGGGCCGCCGCCCTGACGTACTACGCGGTGCTGTCGCTGTTCCCGGCGATCATCGTGCTGACGTCGATCACGGCGATGCTCGGCCCGTCGGCCACGCAGAACCTGACCGACAGCATCAACGACCTGGCGCCAGGTGAGGCGGCGAAGATCCTGACCGGCGCCATCGAGGAGTTGCAGGGCAGCGCGAGCATCGCCGGTCCGATCGCGATCATCGGTCTGCTCGGTGCACTGTGGACGGCCAGCGGGTACGTGGGCGCGTTCATGCGGGCGTCGAACTCGATCTACGAGATGCCCGAGGGCCGCCCGGTCTGGAAGACCATCCCGATGCGGCTGGGCATCACCGCCGCGGTCGTCCTGCTGTTGGCGCTGTGCGCCGCCGGTGTGGTCGCCACGGGCGGCATCGCGGAGAAGATCGGGTCGGCGCTCGGGATCGGGTCGACCGGGGTGATGATCTGGGACATCGCCAAGTGGCCGGTCATCGCGGTCCTGGTCTCCATCGCGATCGCGCTGCTGTACTGGGCGTCGCCGAACGTGCGCCAGCCCGGGTTCCGCTGGGTCACCCCCGGCGGCGTGGTGGCCGTGGTGGTCTGGGTCGTCGCCTCGGCCGGGTTCGCGCTGTACGTGGCGAACTTCAGCTCCTACAACAAGACCTACGGCTCGCTGGGTGGCGTGATCGGTTTCCTGGTGTGGCTGTGGATCTCCAACCTGGCCATCCTCTTCGGCGCCGAACTCGACGCCGAACTGGCCAGGGCGCGCGCCATCGACCACGGGGTGCCGGAGGACAAGGACCCGTTCCTGCCGCCGCGCGACACCCACTCCTTCGACGACGCCGAGAAGGCCGCGGTCGCCGACATCCCCGAGCAGAACGACCACCGCAAGTCCGACTCGCGCGAGTCCGACGAGGTGGCGAAGGCGGGCACCGGCCGCGGTTCCGACCGCTCCCGGGACTGACCAGGCACGCGGACAACCCTGATTCGACTGGTGGACACCGCCGGACCCGTGTAGGTCTGGCGGTGTCCACTGTCCACATCGGTACAACGGGAGGTGACGGACTTGCCACAGTTCCTCGCGGCGGGCGGCTGGGGTCTGCTGGCCGGTTCCGCGCTGCTCGTCGGCGCGCTGTTCGGGTTCCTGGCGAAGGTGCCGGGCAAGGTCGTGGCCGCGGTCATGGCCTTCGGCAGCGGCGTGCTGCTGTCCGCGGTGTCCTTCGACCTCATCTCCGAAGCCGAGGAACAGGGAGGGCTGCTCGCCACCGCCGTCGGCGCGGTGGCGGGTGCGGTCGTCTACACCCTCGCCAACGTCGCCCTCGCCCGGCGCGGCGCCCGGCACCGCAAGCGCTCCGGCGACCAGCAGCCCTCGGAGTCCGAGCAGTCCGGGTCGGGCACCGCGCTGGCCCTGGGCGCCCTGCTCGACGGCGTCCCGGAGTCCATCGTGATCGGCACCAGCCTGCTCGGCGGCGGCTCGGTCAGCGCCGTCACGGTGGCCGCGGTGTTCATCAGCAACGTCCCCGAGGGCCTGTCCAGCGCGTCCGGGATGCGCAAGGCGGGCCGCTCGGCGCGCTACGTGTTCGGCCTGTGGGGTGGGATCGCGGTCATCAGCGCCATCGCGGCGATGGTGGGCAACGCCCTGCTCGGCGGCGCCCCGCCCGCCGTGCTCGCGGCGATCACGGCGGTGGCGGGCGGGGCGATCCTGGCCATGGTCACCGACACGATGATCCCGGAGGCGTTCGAGCAGGCCCACCTGTGGATCGGGCTGATCACGGTGAGCGGCTTCCTGATCGCGTTCAGCCTCTCCCACCTCGGCTGACATCCCGCGCCCGGCACTCCCACCGGCTTGCCGTCGACCCCGCGCACGCGGGAGCGGTCCTCGGTGTCGGCCTCCTCGCCGTCCTCTTCGCCGTCCTCCGCCGCGGCGGGGTCCGGGGTGTCCAGCTTCGTCCGGGAAAGTCCAGGACAGGCCGTCCCCGCCCCCGCGGCTTGCTTCCATCGGGGCCGTCGAGCACGGGGGGAGGTGACCTGATGATCATCATCGAGATCCGCGAACTGCCGGTGGCCGAGGCCAGTGGCCCCACCTGGGAGCGCCCGCTCCCGCGATGACCGCTCGCGGGTGGGGGCACCCCGCCCCCACCCGCGCGCTCCACCCCCCCGGCGGCTCCAGGAGAGGACCACGCGGATGCGGTTGCCCAGGGTCAAGGGCGTCCACCGCCCATACCGGACGAACGGCGCGATCCGGATCGGCGGCGCGGCCTTCGGGGTGGCCGCCGAGATCGCCGACCCGGACGGCGTGGTCTGGTCGCTGCTCACCGCGATGGACGGCACCAGGACACCCGCCCAGGTCGCGGCCGCGGTGCGCGCCGACCGCCCACACCTGCCCGAACCCGCCCTGGTCGGTGCGATCGACCAACTGGTGGCAACCGGTTTCCTGGAAGACGCCGCGACCGCGGGGGACCCGGCGGTGGGAGAGCGGTACTCGCGGTCCACCGCCTACTACAGCTACGTGGACCGCACCCCCCGCGCCTCGATGACCGAGGTGCCCCACCTCATCGCCGCCGCCCACGTCGCCGTCCTGGGGGTCGGCGGCGTCGGCTCGACCGCCGCCCACGCCCTCGCCGCCTCCGGGGTCGGCGGCCTGACCCTGATCGACCCGGACGTGGTCGAACTGTCCAACCTGAACAGACAACTGCTGTTCACCACCACGGACATCGGCCGCCCCAAGGTCGACGCGGCAGCGGAGCGGTTGACCGAATTGCGCCCTGACCTCGCCGTGGACGTCCGCCACTCGGCGCTGACCTCGGCCGCCGAGATCGCGGACCTGTTCGCCGATTCCCAGGTCGTCCTGCTCTGCGCCGACACCCCGGCCGAGATCGAACAGTGGTGCAACACGGCCGCGCTGACGACGACCACCCCGTGGGTCAGCGGCGCTTACGACGGCCCGCACGTGTGCGTCACCCGCTACGACCCACCGCACGGCCCCTGCTGGCGCTGCCTGCGCCTGCAGCACTACGACCGCGACCCGCTGCCGGGCGAAACCACCCCGCACATGGCCACCGCCGCGACGACCGGCCTGGCGGGCAACCTGACCGCGCACGTGGCACTGGCCCAGATCACCGGCGTCGCACCGCCTCCGGCGGGGGTCCCGGTCGTCTGGAACGCCGTGGCCCTGGGGCACGCCTTCGCTGTTCCGGTCCACCCCGATCCAAGCTGCCCGGACTGCGCCCACCGCTCCTAGGTGTGCCTCCGCCTGGGACACTCGTGAGGTGGTGCTCGGTCGGCTTCGGGGTGGTCGAGCGGCTGTGAGGCGGGTCTAGGCCGAGGCCGCCCGCGCGTAGGCCCCGGCGGCGATGTCCTCCAGGAGGGTCGGGCCGGTCGGGGTCCAGTTCAGGAGTTGTCGGGTGCGGGTGTTGGACGCGACGACGTCCATGCCGAAGAAGCGGCCGAGCCAGCCGAAGTGGGCGTCGGCGTCCTCGGGGGCGACCGAGACCGTCGGCAGGCCCAAGTGCGCGGCGATGGCGGCGGCGATGTCTCGGGAGGGGACGCCCTCCTCGGCGACCGCGTGCAGCCGGGAGCCCGCCGGGGCCTTCTCCAGGGCCAGCCGGACCATCCGGGCGGCGTCCGAGCGGTGCACGGCCGCCCAGCGGGTGGAGCCGTCGCCGATGTGGCCCGAGGCCCCGTGCCGCTTGGCCAGGCGGGTCAGTTCGGCGGTGAAGCCGTGGTCGTCCACGCCGTGGACGGTGGGGGAGAAGCGGAGCGCGACCGAGCGGACGCCGCGGTCGGCGTGGTCGAGGGCCAGGTTCTCGCTGCCGCCGCGCATGGAGTCGGCGCCGCGGAAGGGGGAGGGGTCGTCCTCGGTCACGGGGCGGCCGGTGACCCCCGACGCCAGACCGGAGGCCAGCAGGAACGGGCGACCGCTGCCCTCCAGCGCGTCGAGCATCCGCTGGACGGCGGTGTGCTCGGTGCGGCCCGCGCCCGCGTAGTCGGAGAAGTCGTGGTTGAAGGCGAGGTGGATGACGCCGTCGGCCGCGGCGGCAGCCGCGGCCAGGCTGTCGGGGTCGTCGAGGGTGCCGCGGTGGGCGGTGGCGCCCTTGGCCGCCAGGGCGGCGGCCGACTCCGCGGAGCGGGCCAGGCCGACGACCTCGTGGCCGTTGGCGAGCAGCTCGTCGGTGACGGCCGAGCCGATCCAGCCGGAAGCGCCGGTGACGAAGACGCGCATGGGGGTTCCTCCCGATGATGTCAGTGGCTGACATCAACACTAGCACCGCTTGTCAGTCGCTGTCATCACTACACTCGCGGCATGGGTCGCTGGGAGCCGGACGCGCGCGGGCGGATGATCCGCGCCGCGGTGGAGCTGTTCGACGAGTGCGGCTTCGAGCAGACCACCGCGGGCCACATCGCCGAGCGGGCCGGGGTGACCGAGCGGACCTTCTTCCGCCACTTCACCGACAAGCGCGAAGTGCTCTTCGACAGCACGGGCGCCATGGACCGGGTGACCCGCGAGGCGATCGAGGCCGCCCCGGCCGACCTCCCCCCGCTCAGCGCGGCGCTGGTCGGCGTGGTCGCCGGGGGTGACCTGCTGGCGGACCGGCACGAGCACGCCGCCCGCCGCTCCCGGATCATCGCGGCCACCCCGAGCCTGCGGGAGCGCGAACTGCTCAAGCTGGCCGGGATGGTCACCGCGACGGCGGACGCGCTGCGGGCCCGGGGGGTCGCCGAGCCCGCGGCCAGTCTTGCCGCGCACAGCGCTGTGGCGGTGTTCCAGGTCGCGTTCGCCCACTGGGTCTCGGCGGAGGACCCGCCTGCTCTCGCGGATTGCATCGCGGCTGCGGCGGCGGTGCTGCGCGCCCTGGAGTGACGCGTCGATCTGGGGCGGGGTTGGCGGCTTTGGTTCCCGCGCGGTCTTTCGCTGGGGCCCGGCTCAGGGTTGGGGTTTTGGTGGGTCCCGGCTCAGTCCGGTTGTTTGGTGGTGGTGCCCGGGTGGGTGGATGTGTTTGGCCGGGGCCCCTATGGCGATCATGTGCTCCAGTGTGACCGGGTGGGGCTGAAAAGATGCCCCACCGCCCAGGCAGGCTGTCACATGATCGCCACCCCCGGCCAAACACATCCACCCACCCGGGCATATCCGTAGCCGGGGCGGCGGTTCTCGGGGTGGCCAGCCTGCGTTCAGGACATCCACCCACCCGGGCATTTCGGCAGCCGGGCTGGTGGCTGGCTGGCGCTGTGCGAGCTTGGCTGGCCGGGGGATCGGTCGGGTGGAAGGCTTTCCCCACGTGGAGATGGGGTGTTACTTTCGATTCATCGAGCCGCAGGGACAACGGCTTTCCGGCGATCCGGAGGAGTGCCCGTGCGCCCCGTTCACCCCTTCCTGCACACCATCGCAGCCGCCCTGGTCCTGACCGCCGCTGTGCTGCTGAGCCCCGTCGCCGCCGCCGAACCGGACCCGGCGTGGTCCACGCGGGGGCAGATCGGGTTGCGCGCCGCCGATCCGAGCGTGATCCGCGTCGGGGGCACCTACATCTCGGTGCAGTCGGCGGCGGGCACCATCCAGGTCCGCCAGGCCCCCTCGCCCGACGCGCTCGCCGGGGCTCCCGCGCGCCAGGTCTGGGCCGACACCGGGAACCTGGGTTCGGTGTGGGCGCCGGAGATCGTGCACGACGGTGGCCGCTACTACATCTACTTCTCCGCGGGCAACGACGCCGCGCACCGCATGTACGCCATCAGTTCAGCTTCCCCGGACAGCGGCTACTCCACGCACCGGCGGCTCGCCCTGCCGGGGGACCGGTGGGCCATCGACGGCACGATGTTCGTCTTCGCGGGGCAGCGCTACTTCGTCTGGTCCGGGTGGGAGGGCACCACCAATGTCGAGCAGAACCTCTACCTGGCCCGCATGTCCGACCCGTTCACCCCGGTCGGCGACCGCCACGTCATCTCCCAGCCGCGTGAGCCGTGGGAGCGCGTGGTGGGCAACCCGTTCATCAACGAGTCCCCCGAGGCCATCAAGGACCCGAACGGCCAACTGCACATCGTCTACTCCGCCAACGGGAGCTGGAGCGACCAGTACTGCCTCGCGGACCTGCGCCTGCGCGCGGGCGGCGACCCCACTTACGTCTGGGACTGGTACAAGTCCAACGGGTGCCTCTTCGGTTCCAACCGGGCCACCATGATGTCGGGCTGGGACCCCACGCTGTCGGTCAACGGCCCCGGGCACCACACCTTCGTCCTCCTCGACGGTGACATCGCCACCAGCCCACCGGCCGGACCCCGGTTCCCGTTGGTGTTCCACGCGGTCCCCAAGGGCACCCCGTACACCTGGGACAACCGCCAGTGGTACAGCGGCAGCTTCTGCTGGTGGGGTGGCACCACCTACCGGCGGGCGAACGTCCCCGGGCCCACCGCCGACACCGGCTGGGGCTTGAAGTTCTTCGAGTAGGCGCCGGGGGCGCCACCGGAGGTCCGGCGGCGCCCCCGGGCGGGGTCAGCCGCGCCGCAGGACGCGGCGGGCGAGGCGGTTGCCGGTGAACTGGGCGACCTGCACCAGCACCACGATGATCGCCACCGCCACGCCGGTCACCGCCCAGTCGAACCGCTGGTAGCCGTACACGATGGCGAAGTCGCCCAGGCCGCCGCCGCCGATGGCGCCCGCCACCGCGGACATGTCGACAACGGCGACGAAGACGAACGTGTAGCCCAGGATGAGCGGGCCCAGCGCCTCCGGCACCAGCAGCGTGGTGACGATCCGCCACGGGGAGGCGCCCATCGCCCTGGCCGCCTCGATGACGCCGGGGTCGATGGTGACCAGGTTCTGCTCGACGATGCGGGAGATGCCGAAGGTGGCCGCGGCGATCAGCGCGAACGTGGCCGCCCCGGTGCCGAGCTGGGTGCCGACCACCGCGATGGTGACCGGGCCGATCGCGGTGATGAAGATGATGAACGGGATCGGCCGCACGATGTTGACCACCACGTTGAGCACCGTGTGCACCACCCGGTTCGGCACGATCCCGCCCGCCCGGGTGACGTAGAGCGCGATGCCCAGCAGCAACCCGAGGAAACCGCCGACCACCAGCGTGGCCGCGACCATCCACAGCGTCTGCCCCACCGAGTCCAGCAGGACCGGCCAGAGGGTGTTCCAGTCCGTCGCCATCAGCCCAGCTCCTCGACCTCGGTGACCGCGCGCAGCCCGGCGACCACCGCCGCGACCCCGGCGTCCGCCCCCACCAGCTCCAGCGTCAGGCTGCCGAACGACGCCGCGCCCAGCTCCTTCACGCCGCCGTGCACCACCTCGAACCGCACCCCGTGCCGCCCGGCGTCCGACAGCACGGCGCCGACCCGGCTGCCGTCGCGGACCTGGGCGGTGACCAGCGTGCCGGGGTGGCGCTCCCGGAGCCGGGCCAGGCCGTCGGCGTCCGGGCGGGCGCGCAGCACGGTCTCCACGAACCGCTTGGTGGTGCGCTCCCTCGGGGCGGTGAAGACCTCGTGCAGGGTGCCGTGCTCGACCACCCGGCCGGACTCCAGCACCGCGACCCGGTCGGCGATCTCGCGGACCACCTCCATCTCGTGGGTGATCACCACGATGGTCACCCCGAACTCGGTGTTCACCCGCTTGAGCAGGCGCAGCACCTCCGCGGTGGTCTCCGGGTCGAGCGCGGAGGTCGCCTCGTCGGCGAGCAGGACGCGAGGGTTGGTGGCCAGCGCCCTGGCGATGCCGACCCGCTGCTTCTGCCCGCCGGAGAGCTGGTCGGGGTACTGCCACGCCTTGTCGGCGAGGCCGACGAAGTGCAGCAGCTCGGTGACCCGCCGCTCCCGGTCCGCCTTGGCCCAGCCCGCGACCCGCAGCGGGTAGGCGACATTGCCGAAGACCGTGCGCGAGCGCAGCAGGTTGAACTGCTGGAACACCATGCCGATGCCCAGCCGCACCTCGCGCAGGCCGCGCTCGGACAGCGTGGTGAGGTCCACGCCGTCGACCAGCACCGACCCGGACGTCACCTTCTCCAGGGCGTTGACCAGCCGCACCAGCGTGCTCTTGCCCGCCCCGGAGTGCCCGATGACCGCGAACACCTCGCCCGCCTCGACGGCCAGGTCGATCCCGTCGAGCACCGGGGGGCCGCCGAAGGACTTGGTGACGCCGCGGAACTCGATCAGCGGGCTCACTTCTTCGCGCGGATGGTCTCGGACAGCCGGGCCAGGATCGCCCGCAGGTCCGCCACCGGCCGGTCCACCAGCACCGACGTGCCCTTGGACTCCGCCTGCACCTGCTCGGCGACGCGCTTGTCCTTGTAGATCCGGGCGACCTCGGCGTAGGTCGGGTCGTCCTTGTCGGCGTCGCGGGCCACGATCGCGTTGATGTAGGGCTCGGCGGTCGGGTCCTTCGGGTCGTCGCCGAACAGCGCCTTCGACGGGTCGAGGCCGCCGTTGAGCGCGAAGTTGTTGTTCACGACCGCGCCGTCCACGCTGGCCAGGGCGTTGACCGTCTGCGCCGCGTCGACCGGGGTCGCGGTCACCCTGGAGGCGGCGGTGTCGATCTCAGCGGGCGTCGACAGCACCGTGCCGCCGCCCTTGAGCACGACCAGCCCGGCCTTCTGGAGCACCAGCAGCGCCCGCGCCTGGTTGGTCGGGTCGTTCGGGATGGCCACCGAGCCGCCCTGCGGGATGTCGGTGACCGCGGCGTGCTTCTTCGAGTACAGCGACAGCGGCACCACGTAGGTCGACGCGATCGGCGTCAGGTCCGCGTCGTTGGCGACGTCGTAGTTCGCCAGGAACAGCAGGTGCTGGAACAGGTTCAGGTCGATCTGCCCCTGCGCCAGCGCCGGGTTCGCCTGGGTGTAGTCGCTGAAGTTGACCACCTCCAGGGTGATCCCGCGCTCGGCGGCCAACTGCTTGAACGTCGCCCAGTACGGCGACCCCGCCTCGGTCGTGCCGATCCGCACCGTCCGGCCCGCCGCCGGTTCGTCCCCGCCCCGGGTGAGGTACACCACCAGACCCACGACGACGACCACGACCAGCACCGCGGCACCGATGAGCACACCCCGGTTCCGCTGGGGCCGCGGTGGCAGCACCAACCCGGAACCCGTTTCCTCAGCCATGACACCCTCTCGTCCTCCGGCGGTGGTCCACCGCCGGAGGACACCCTGCGGCAGCCGCCGCGCGGCGGCCAAACCGTTCCGCAGAGCGAGCCGATTGGCGTTCCCGGTGCCACCCGTGATAGGCGGCGCTGCCGGAGTGGCCACTGTGGAGCCCCGGGTGGTCGGTCGGGCGGAGCGGATCGGCGAGGCCGGAACGGACGGGGACAAAACGGACAGTTCGTGCGTTGAGGGGGTGACAGCGACCCCGACGAGAGGACCCGATGAGCTTCTTCGACATGATCAAGGACAAGGCCACGCAGATCATCGGTGACGCCACCGGCCAGGCCACCGACCTGGCGGGCGGCGCCACCGACGCGGTCTCGGGCGCCACCGGCCAGGCCCAGGAGTTCGTCGGTGCCGCGACCGACCAGGCGACCGGGTTCGCGGGCACCGCGACGGATCAGGCGTCCGAGTTCGCCGGGACCGCGACTGACCAGGCCACCGAGTTCGCGGGGAGCGCGACCGAGCAGGCGTCCGGGTTCACGGGCGCGGCCACCGAGCAGGCCGAGGGCGCGGTGCAGTCCGGGCAGGGCTTCCTCGGCCAGGCGCAGGAGGCGGTGTCGGACCCCGGCGCGGCCGCCCAGGGCCTGCTCGGCCGGTTCTTCAACTGATCCGCCCGATCACGGTCGGGGCGGGGTCACCCGGTCACCTTGGCCAGGAACGCGGCCAGGTTCGCCACGGTCCGCTCGACCTTCGCCTCGACCGCGATCGACTCGTTCAGCCGCGCCCCCGGACCCGCGTCCTTCAACCCCCGCAGGTACAGCGAGCAGGCGAGGTCGCTGCACACGTACGTGCCCACCGAGTTGCCCTGCTTCCCGGCCGCACCCGCCTTCGGCGCGACCATCAGTGAGACGCCGCTGATCGGGGAGGTCAGGCACATCGAGCACATGGTGCGGCGGGTTTGGCCGGTGGAACTGGGGCAGCGCAGCGCGAGGGCCTGGGTGCGGCCGTCCAGTTCGGCGACGAGGTAGGCGCGGACAGGGGACCGGGGGTCGCGCCAGCCCAGGTAGTCCAGGTCGTCCCAGGGCTGTTCGCGCAGGTCGTGGGGCACGTGCAGGCGCTTCGCCTCGCCCTTGGAGCAGTTCACGAAGGCGGCACGGATCTCGGTCTCGGTCAGCGGCTTCACGGGAAGCACGCTAAGTTGCCTATAAGGTTTAGGCAAATCAATAATGGACGATGGCAAGTAGGCTGGGGGTTATGGCACGGGCGGGACTGACCACGGAACGGGTGACCCTGGCGGGGGCGGAGCTGGCCGACGAGGTCGGCTTCGAGCAGGTCACCGTCTCGGCGCTGGCCCGGCGGTTCGACGTCAAGGTGGCCAGCCTGTACTCGCACGTCAAGGGCTCGCACGACCTCAAGACCAGGATCGCCCTGCTCGCCCTGGCCGAACTCGCCGACCGGGCGTCGGACTCGGTGGCGGGCCGGGCAGGCAAGGACGCCCTGACGGCGCTGGCGAACACCTACCGCGACTACGCCCGCGAACACCCCGGCCGCTACGCCGCGACCCGGCTTCGGCTCGACCCGGAGACGGCCGCCGCCAGCGCGGGCGGCAAGCACTCACAGCTCACGCGGGCCATCCTGCGCGGCTACGACCTGCCCGAGCCGGACCGCACCCACGCGGTCCGGCTCCTGGGCAGCGTCTTCCACGGCTTCGCCAGCCTGGACGCGGCGGGTTCGTTCGACCACAGCGCCCCCGACGCGGCGCAGAGCTGGCCCCGCATCCTCGACGCCCTCGACGCGCTGCTGCGCAACTGGCCCCCGGCGGAATAGTGACTCTCCGCGCCGGGTTGACCCCGGCATGGTCGAAAACACCGCCGAGTTCAGCCCGACGCCCTGGGTCCAGGACCAGACGAAGCAGATCCTCGAGACCGGGACGACGGAGGGCCTGCAGGTCCTCGGGTCGCCGATCGTGCTGCTGACCCTGCGCGGCGCGAAGTCCGGCAGGCTGCGCTACACCCCGGTGATGCGCGTGGAGCACGAGGGCCGCTACGCCGTGGTCGCCTCCAAGGGCGGCGCCGAGGAGCACCCCGTCTGGTACCACAACATCAAGGCGCACCCGGAGTTCACGCTCCAGGACGGCACGGTGACCAAGGAGTACGCCGCCCGCGAGGTCGACGGCGAGGAGCGCGCGCAGTGGTGGGAGCGCGCGGTCGCGGCGTTCCCGTCCTACGCCGAGTACCAGACGAAGACCGACCGCCAGATCCCCGTGTTCGTCCTCGACCCCAAGTCCTGACGCCCCGACGACGAAGACCGGGGCCTCCGTGTGGAGACCCCGGTCTTCTCGCGTGCTGTGGTTACTTCGCGTAGACCTCGAACTCGTACAGCGAGTACCCGTACCGGGTGCCCCGGGACACGCCCTGCATCCGCACGTACCGGGCGTCGGTGGCGGCGAACGCGGCGACGTCGGTCCCGCCGTCACCCGCCGTCGTCGACCACGCGTCGCGCCAGGACGTGCCGTCGGTCGACACCTGGATGCGGTAGGACTTGCCGTAGGACGCCTCCCACTTGAGCACCGCCCGCGACACCGACCGGGTCGAGCCCAGGTCGACGGTCAGCCACTGGTTGTCGTTCCAGTCGCTGGCCCACCGGGTGCCGGTGTTGCCGTCGACGGCGTTGCGCGGCGGGGAGTTGAACAGGCCGCGCTCGTAGCTCGACGCGGTGGCCGTGGCGCCCGCGCTGAGGTTGGCGACCTGGTCGCCCCGGTGCGCCGGGAATTCCACGACCTGCTGGAACGTCGGCCGGTTCTGCCAGCCGATGGTGTCCTGGGTGATGCCGCCGAGTGCGCTGTGGATGATCGAGTCCGCGCACCACTGGTCGCCCGCCGCGCAGTTCCCGTCACCGGGGTAGACCTGCGTGGCCGGGGTGGCGGCGGCCTGCTTGAGCGTGTCCAGCAGCACCTGCCTGCACCTGGCCAGGTCGCCGTCGCCGCAGAACCGCTTGCCCAGCGGGGCCTGCACATTGTCGCCGAGCACGGCCCGCAGGTCCTTGTGCACGAAGCCCCACCAGCCGCCCTGGAACGCCGAACCGCGGTGGCTGTTGTTGTACGACGGCGTCTCGTCGACCTTCTGCCTGCGGGTCAGCTCGGTGTACGCCGCCTCGCCCAGGCCGGGCTGGAACTCGCCCTTGACCAGCAGCGGCCACCACGCGTCGAGCACCTTGATCGCGTTGGCGTTGGCGTAGGTCTTGCTGCCCTGCGCGGTCGCGGTGCGCTTGCCGCCCGAGGCCACCCACTGCTTCAACTCGGCCACCGCCGCCGCGGTGTCCGCGTCGCCGTCGCCGATGACCCGGAACACCTCCGGCAGCACCTTCTCCGCGCGCAGGTCGACCAGCGCCGCCTCGGCCATGGCCTGCACCAGGTTGACCCGGTCGACCTGACCGCCGTTGCTGATCAGCTTCTTGACCCGCGCGTCGAGCAGGTCGCCGCGGTGCACCGACTGCCGGTCAAGGCCCGACGACGCCGTGCCCGGGGCCTGGCCGTTGTTCCAGGAGATCAGGTAGTCCTGGTTCACGACGTTCGGGTGCGCCTCGGCGGGCACGTAGTCGGCGCGGTTGGTCGCCGGGTCCCAATTCACCCAGTCGAAGCCCGCGTTCGCCCGGACCGGCATCCCGGGGTCGACGTTGGCCTGCCGGACCGGCTGGAGGCCGGAGTTGTAGTAGGCGATGTCCTTGGAGTCGGCGTAGAACCAGTTGAAGTTGTAGGTGACGTGCGAGGCGGCGCGCTGGAAGTCCGCCGCCGAGGTGATCGCGTCCGGGTCGTTGAACTCCTGGAAGCCGATCACCGTGTCCAGCTCGTGCTGGTAGGTCGAGCGCAGCGTGGTGTAGGCGACGGGCTTGCCGCCGACGGTCGCGCGGCTGGCCACCGGGCCGTACTTGGTCCGGTAGGAGCGCAGCGTGTAGGACCCGGCAGGGGTGGTGCTGCCGATGGACGTGGTCCAGGCGTTCTTGCGCTCCACGACCTCCATCGGGGTGCAGACGCCGCGCAGCATGTAGCTGTTGCTGTCCTTGGTCACCGGGCTGCCGTCGGTGCTGCACAGGTCGACGGCGTAGGTGTCGGTGATGTCCTGCCCGGAGCTGGTGGCGCTCCAGGAGTAGTCCTGGCCGCGGCCGAGCAGGACGTAGAAGCTGATGCCCGCGAACGAGGCACCGCGGGCGCTGATCCCCGGTCCCTGCAACTCCTGGAGCATGAGCATCTGCGGTGCGAAGTACCCGGTCTGCGGGCCGAACACGGCCACCGGGTTGCCGCTCTTGGTGTGCGCGCCGGAGACCAGCAGCGCGTTGGACATGCCGTGCTTGTCGGACAGCAGGTTGCCGGGCAGCACGCCGTCGTCGAGGGCGCCGCGCGCGGCCTCCAGGTTGGGCTTGCCGTCGCGGGTGGTGGGGGAGGCCCCGGTCGGCTTGGCCACGTCCTTGCTCGCGGTGGCCGGGGTCGCCGCACCCGCCCGGTCGAACACCAGCGGCTGCGGGGTCACCGAACCCTTGTCCGGCAGCGCTTCGCCCTGCGGGTTCGCCGGTCGCTTGGCGTACGGGAAGTTCTGTCCGTTGTGGATGGTCTGGATGTGCTCCGGGTCGTCCTCGGAGCGCATGGTCTGCCAGACCCGCTCGCCCTCCACGACGCCGTAGCGCTCCTGCAACGCCAGCTTGGCGATCGCGGACTGCACCTCACCACCGCCGCCGCCACCGAACTGCGAACCGATCACCGAGGCGATCACGGCGAGGTCGGTCAGCTTGAACGGCTCGATCTTGCCCCGGTTGGTGATGGCGTCGATGTGCCCGAGCAGCACGTACTCACCGGGGAAGTACCGGCCGTTGTAGGCCTCGGTGATGTACTGGTTGACGCCGTCGAGGTAGGAGCGGGCGTCGGCGATGGCGACCTGACCGCGCGGGCTCGCCGCCGCGGCCTCGTCAACCTGCCGCTGCAACTCCTCCTCGGTGTACGGCGCGTCGGCGAAGAACCCCTGCTCCAGCGACTGGTTGGAGGCGGCGCCACCCGCGAACGGGGTCAGTTGCCCGCGCCCGACCCGGCGCAGCACGTCCATCAGGAACAACCGGTCCTGCGCGGCGGCGTACCCGGCGCCGAAGGTGGTCCCGGACCGGGTGGTGCCGTAGATGTGCGGGACCCCGGTCGCCTTGTCCCGGATGATCGTCACGTCCGCCCGCGGCTTCTTCGTGCTCTCCACCTGGTCCGGCGCCACGCCGAAGGAGGAGTCGTTGAAGAAGGCGTTGATCTTCTCTGTGGTCAGCCCGCCGTACCCCTGCGCGAGCGCGTCGTACTTGCCGATCTGGTCGTCGAAGTGCTTGGGCCGGGTGCCGAACGCCTTGTTCGCCAGGATCTCGGCGACCGTCGCGCTGCCGTTCTGCCCCGGCGGCACGATGTCACCGCACTGCCCGAGGCAGTAGTCACCCTGCGCGAACCCGGCCCCCCGGGGCGGCAGGGGAGCCTGCTCCCCGGCGGCCGACCCCTGCACCGCCACCACCGCGGCGGCGGTCACGGCGACCGCGGCCACCGCACCCGTCAGGTACCGGGAACGTCGTCCCATGCCCAACCCCTCTCACTCCAGTGTGACGAGCGGTGAGGCTACCGCCGGGCCCGGAACTTATGAAGGGCTTCACATTTCGCACCGGCGAGGTTGGTCCATCGGTGCAGTCGGAACGCGGCGAAACTGGCGCAGGGTGACAAAACCCGGTCTCCTTTCGGCCGGTCAGGTGGCTTCTGGCAGGGTGGTCCGACCGGAGCCGCCCGACACGCCCCGGGGAACGGGGGAGCAGCGGTGAATCCCCGCCACCAGCGCCTCAACCCCAACCTGATCGTCGGCCGCAGGGCCCGCGCGGTCCTGGGGGTCGTGGACACCACCGGCGACCTCCTCGCCCTCCAATTCGTGTTCGAAGACGCGACCTCAGCCGTCTTCACCATCTGGACCGACTGGACCCTGGTACTCGACACCCGCCCGGACGACGGGGTCCCGGACTACTTCTGGCCCCCCGAGGACCACGCCCAACGGCCGCTGGGCATCGAGATCCCCCCGGGAGGACTGGAAATCCTGTCGGTCGCCGCCCGCACCAACGACTTCGGCGAATTGGCGGGCGCCGACATCACGGCGGGCGACCACCTCATCTCACTGCGCACGTTCGCGGGCGACCTGGCGCTGGGCATCGAGTAGGGCAGGGACGAGGTCTCACGCCGTCGTGCCCAGGTAGGCATCGGAAACAGCCGTGTCGCTGAGCAATTCCGGCACCGGCCCGGACGCGGTCACCTGCCCGTGGGCCAGCACGTACGCGGTGGCGCACAGAGCACGCACCAGCCGGACGTTCTGCTCCACCAGAACCAGCGCTGTCCCGTCGCGAGCGATGTCGGCGAGGACCGCCCCCACCTCGTCCACCGCCACCGGCGACAACCCACTGGAAGGTTCGTCGAGCAGCAGCAGCCTGGGGGCGGACATCAGTGCGCGGGCGATGGCCACCGTCTGCTGCTGCCCGCCGCTGAGCCTGCCCGCCGGTTCGGCGCGGCGGGTGGCGACCCAGCCGAAGCGGTCGTAGGTGTCGCGCAGGCGGGTGCGGCGGGTGGCGCGGCCGGTGCCGTAGGCGCCCAGTAGGAGGTTGTCCTCGATGGACATGTTGGGGAACAGCCTGCGGTTCTCCGGGCACAGCGCGATGCCCGCCCGGACCAGGGCGCCGGTGTCGAAGCCGGTGACGTCCGCGCCGTCGAAGGTGATGCGGCCCGACTGCCGGGGGGCGCGGGCCAGGATGCCCAGCAGGGTGCTGGTCTTGCCCGCGCCGTTGGCGCCGAGGACACCGGTGACGGTGCCCGCGGCGGCGGTGAGCGACACCCCGCGCACGGCGGTGGTGGGCCCGAAGGTGATGGTGAGGTCGTGCACGTCCAGCACGGTCATGCCTCCCCGAGGTAGGAGGCGATGACCGCCTCGTCGGACCGGATCTGCGCGGGGGTGCCCGAGGCGAGCACCGCGCCCGCCGCCATCACCAGGACGGTGTCGGCCAGCGGCATCAGGAACTGCATGTTGTGGTCGACCACGACCACCGCGACGCCGAGTTCGCCCGCCGCGCGCCGCACCGCGGCGGCCAGGGCGGCGGCCTCGGTGCCGTCCATGCCGACGGCGGGTTCGTCGAGCAGCAGCACCCTCGGACCGGTGGCCAGCGCCAGGGCGATCATCGCCAGCCGCTGCGCCGCGCTGGTCAGGCTCGCGCCCGGCCGGTCCAGCGCGTCGCCCAGGCCGAGCAGGTTCGCGATCTGCTCGTCCGGCCAGCCGGGGCGCCCGCGCCGTTCGCCGTGGGCCAGGCGCAGGGCCTCCCGCAGGGTCCACGTGCCGAACAGGCGGGTGGTCTGGAAGGTGCGCGCGATGCCCGCCGACACCGCCCTGTGCGCGCCCCGGCCGGACGCGGTGCGCCCGTCCAGGGTGACTGTGCCCGAGGTGGGGTCGTGGGTGCCCGCGAGCACCCCGAGCAGCGTGGTCTTGCCCGACCCGTTGGGCCCGATCAGCCCCAGCACCTGCCCGGCGTCCAGGGTGAACGACACCCCGTCGACCGCGGCCACCCCGCCGAACCGCTTCACCACGTCCTCGACGACCAGCAGCGCGCTCACGCCACCGCCCCCTCTCCCCGAACCGACCGATCCGCCCGACCCGTCCGGGCCGCGCGCACCCGCCGCGCCAGTGCCGACACCCCGCCGAGCACGCCCTCCGGGGCGAGCAGGGTGACGAGGATGAACAGCACGCCCAGCACGATCTGGCTCACCCCCGGCCCGAGCGTGAGCAACTGCGTCAACCCGATGACCACCGCCGCGCCCACGGCGGGGCCGAGCAGCCTGCCCGCACCGCCGAGGCCCAGCGCCACGAACATCAGGAAGCTCTGCCCGAAGGTGAACTGCGACGGGGCGACCACGCCGTTGTACTGCCCGAACAGCACTCCCGCCCACGCCGCCGCGCCCGCCGAGCACACCATCGCCAGCAGCTTGACCCGGGAGGTCGGCACGCCGACGTGCTGGGCCAGGTCCTCGTCGGCACGGATGGCGCGCAGCCGGTCGCCGAACCGGCTGACCGAGGCCCAGTGGAACAGCGCCAGCCCCACCCCGACCGACGCGGCCAGCAGCACGACCGTCGCCTCCAGGCTGTAGCCGAGGGCCACCGGCCTGCCGTTGGGGCCGCCGGTGAGGTCGGCGGCGTTGGTGAACACCAGCGTGGCCACGGCGGTGAAGAACATGGTGCCGATGGCGAAGTACTGCCCGCGGGTGCGGCTGAACACCAGCGCCACGACCAGCCCGGCGGCCATCACCCCGGCCACCGCCAGCAGCGCGGCCACCGTCATCGGCAGCCCGGTGTCCAGCAGCACCGCCGCCAGGTACGCCCCGCCGCCGAAGAACGCCGCGTGCGCCAGGTTCGGGTACCCGCCCAACCCCTGGATCAGGTTCAGCCCGATCAGCGCGATCGTCCAGACCACCACCAGCAGCGCGACCTGCCCCTGGTCACCGCTCAACCCGGTCAGCAGCAGGTAGGCGAGCACGCTCAACCCCACCGCGCTGCCCAGCGCCGTCACGTGCGCGCGCATCTCAGGCCACCCTTCTCGCGTTCGTGCTGCGCAGCCCGCCGGGGCGCAGCACGAGGATCGACACCAGCAGCAGGAACCCGAAGGCGCTCTGGTAGGCCGGGCTCAGGTAGGCGGAGCCCAGCCCCTCGACCACGCCGAGGACCAGCCCGCCCGCGACCGCCCCCCACACGCTGCCCAGGCCGCCCAGCACGACCACGACGAACGCGCTGAGCAGCACCTCGTCGGCCATGTACGGCGAGACCTGGAACGTCGGGGCGTAGGCGATCGCGGCGACCCCGCCGAGTACCCCGGCGATGAGGAACGCCAGCGCGTACTGCCTGCGCATCGGGATGCCGAGGATCGCCGCGGCCTCCCGGTCCTGGGCCACCGCACGCATGGCCCGGCCCAGCGACGTGCGCGACAGCAGCAGGTGCAGCGCCAGCAGCGACACCACCGCGAGCACCACCAGCGCCGCCTTCACCCCCGACAGCGACACCCCGCCCAGGCGCAGCAGCACCCGGTCGTACGGGGTGTCCAGGGACCGGCCCTCGCCGCCGTAGAGGCGCAGTGCGACGTTCTGCAGGATCAGCATCAGCCCGAGCGCCACGGCGGGCGCGGCGGCGGGCCGGTCGATGATCCACCGGTAGGCCAGCACCTCGGTCAGCACCGACACCAGCGCCCCGCAGGCGATGCCCGCCAGGGCGGCGAGCGCGAACGGCAGCCCCGCCGCGCTCGCCGACCAGGTGGTGTACGCCGAGAGCACGATGACCCCGGCGTGGGCGAAGTTCGGCACCTCCATCACCCCGTAGACCAGGGTGAGGCCGACAGCGACCACCGCGAACAGGCAGCCGAGGAACACCCCGTTGACCAGGACCTGGCTCATCCGCAGGTCTCCTGCGGGAAGGTCGGGTCGACCACGGCGTCGTCCTTGACGTCGAACACCATGGCGCTGCGCAGCGTGTCCTGGCCGGGGCACCACGCGGTGACCTCGGAGGCGGTGCGGGCGTTGCGGTCGGTGAACAGCCTGCCGCCGTCGCCGGGGAGCCAGCCGCTGACCGTCCCCTGTGGAACGTCGATCTCCTTGAGCGCCTGCTCGATCTTCGCCGGGTCGGAGACGGTGTCGGCCTTGGTCATCGCGGCGGCCACGATGAACGGGAAGTCGTGCGCCCACATGGTCAGGTCCTGCGGGTACTCGTCGTAGCGCTGCTGGTAGTCCTTGGCGAACGCCTGCGCCGCCGGGTCCTGCGAGGTGGTGGGCAGGGTGCCCGCGCAGTCGTAATTGTCCTTCATGATGGAGTCGTACTGCGCGCCCAGGATCGCCTTGGCCTGGTTGGGGTTCACGCCCGCGCTGTGGATGACCGGCCCGGTGTAGCCGGACTGCCGCAACTGCTTGAGCACGGGCAGGATCACGGCGGTGACGCTGGACAGGTAGACCGCGTCGGGCTTGGCGGCCACGGCGGCGCTGATCGCGTTGCTGTAGTCGGTGGAGCTGAGCGGGAACTCGCTGTTCGCCGCGATCCGCACGCCCTCGGCCTGCGCGGACTTCGTCACGAGCTGGGTCAGGCCCTCGCCGTAGGGCTCGCCCTTGGCGGTGATCACCGAGATGCTGGTGGTGCCCAGCTTGCGCTTGGCGTAGTACAGGCAGCCCGGCACGTAGGTGGGGGAGGCGCCGCGGGTGAGGAACAGGTGGTCGCTGAGCCCGAGGATGCCGGGGTGGCTGGAGTCGAGCATGTTCACCATCGGCACCGGCTGGCGCTGCAACTGCGGTACGTAGGTGTCCGACCCCAGGCCGTAGGCGATCACGGGGACCTTCTGCGACTGCACCAGTTCGCGCAGCGCGGTCACGCCGGTGGTGGCGGCATCGGAGCGGTCGTCGGCGTAGCTGATCTCGAGCGTGCGCTTGCGCCCGCCGACGGTGAAGCCGGTGCGGTTGAGTTCCTCGACGCCCATCTGCAACGCGTTCTTCTGCGCCGGGCCGAGGGTGGCGTAGATGCCGGACAGCGACAGGATCGCGCCGACCTTGACCACGTCGCTGTCGGGGGAACCGCTGGGCGAGCCGCAGGCGGTGGTGGCGGTGAGCACGGCCGCGGCCATCAGCGCCGCTGCTGATCTGGAGCGCATGGGGGAGTCCTTCGTGCCTGGGTGTCCTGAGTGGAGACCGGCGGTGGTGAGGTGCTGAGAACTGTAGGTGCGAAACTCGGCGTTCACAAGAACGAAGTTCGACAATGTCGAATCTCAGGTTCGTTGTTCGACAATGCCGGATCGGCTACGGTGGCGGAACTCGCCGCCGTCGGCCAGGTCCCCGGCGGCCCACCCGTCCCCCGGAGGAACCGACGATGTTCACCTTCCCCAGCGCCGACGGCCTGACCGTGCACGTCGAGGAGTGGCGGCCCACCGGCCCGGTGCGCGGTGTCGTGCAGCTCGCGCACGGCATGGGCGAGCACTCCGCGCGCTACGCCCACCTTGCCGAGCTGCTGGCCGGTCTCGGTTGCGCCGTGTACGCCAACGACCACCGCGGCCACGGCCGAACCATGGTGGCCGCACCCGGCGACCTCGGCGAAGCGGGCTGGGACGGACTGGTCGCGGACGTGGTCGCGCTGACCCGATTGCTGCGCGAGCGCCACCCCGGCCTGCCGCTGGTGCTGCTGGGCCACAGCATGGGCTCCTTCGCCGCCCAGCAGTACCTGCTCGACCACGCCGACCTGCTCGACGCGGTCGCCCTGTCCGGCACCACCGCCCTCGACCTGCTGGCCACCACGATCGCCGAGGGCGGCCTGACGGTCTACAACGCCGAGTTCGAACCCGCCCGCACCGAATTCGACTGGCTCAGCCGCGACGAGTCCCAAGTGGACACCTACCTCGCCGACCCGCTGTGCGGCTTCTCCCTCGACGAGCGCGGCCTCGCGGGCATGTACGCGGGCGCCGAACGCGCGATCACGCCCACCGGCATCCGCCCCGACCTCCCGCTGTACGTCATGGTCGGCGACCGCGACCCCCTCAACCGGAAACTGGCCCTGTCCGACACCCTGGTCCAGCGCTACCGCGACGCCGGCCTGGTCGACATCACCTACCGCACCTACCCCGGCGCCCGCCACGAACTCCTCAACGAGACCAACCGCGACGAGGTCGAGGCCGACCTCGCCTCCTGGCTCACCCGCGTCACCGGCTGACCACCCGGGGTGGCCGTCACCCGACGGCCACCCCGGGGCGATTCGGCCCGGCCGCACCCCCGGCGCAGCAGCCCAATCAGCCACCCCGAAAACCGGCGGCCCGGCGAGCGAATACCCGGGTGGGTGGATGCGCTTGCCCAGCCGACCACCCCGAGAACCGCCGGCCCGGCGAGCGAATACCCGGGTGGGCGAATGCGCTTGTCCAGCCGACCACCCCCGCAACCGCCGGCCCGACCAAGCAACTGCCCGGGTGGGTGGATGTGTTTGGCCGGGGGTGGCGATCATGTGACAGCCTGCCTGGGCGGTGGGGCATCTTTTCAGCCCCACCTGACGCACTGGAGCACATGATCGCCATAGGGGCCCCGGCCAAACACATCCACCCAGCCGGGCACACCCACAAACGACCGGGCTCGAAAGCTGAGCACATCCACCCAGGCACCACCACCAAACGACCGGGCCCTAAAAACGGTGCACGGCCGAGCACACCCACCCGGACGCACACCCACGCAAAGACCGGGCTTCCAGGACTCGGACCGGCCACCCCCCAGGGCCAAGCCTCAGGCCGACTGCAACGCCGCCGCGGCGGACTCGTCGTCGGGCTGCTCCTGCGCCTTGCGCTCGGCGCGCACCCCCGCCCGGTATGCCTCGGCCTCGGCGGCAGCCCGATTCGCGTCCCAGCCGAGCACCGGGGCGATCAGGTGCGCGGTGAGCTGCGCGGAGTCCACCCCCCGGTCAGCCGACTCGATGGCCACCCGCACCCGGCGGGCGAGCACGTCACCCACATCCCGCGCCCCCTCCGCCGCAGCGGCGTACACCAGCTCAGCCCGCAGGTACGCGTCGCTGCTCGGCAGGGGTTCGGCGAGCGCCGGGTCGGCCGCGATCAGTTCCAGCACCTCGCCGATCAACGAACCGTGCCTGCCCAGCAGGCGTTCCACCTGCTCGACGGTCAACCCGTGCTCGCGCGCCACGGCGTCCCGCCGGTTCCACAGCCCGGCATGGCCGTCCGCCCCGAGCAGCGGCACCTCGGCGGTGACCGACGCGGGCACCAACCCGAGCCCGCGCACCGCCTCGTCCACCGCGTCGGCGGCCATCACCCGGTAGGTCGTGTACTTCCCGCCCGCGACCACCGTCAACCCCGGGACGGGGGTGCCCACCACGTGTTCGCGCGACAGCTTCGCCGTCCGCTCGTCGCTGCCCGCCAGCAGTGGTCGCAGCCCGGCGTAGACGCCTTCGACGTCGTCGGGGGTCAGCGGGTCGACCAGGACCCGGTTGACCTGCTCCAGCAGGTACGCCACGTCGGCCGCGCTGGCGGCGGGGTGTTCCTTGTCCAGGTCCCACGGGGTGTCGGTGGTGCCGACGATCCACTGCCTGCCCCACGGGATCACGAACAGCACGCTCTTGTCCGTGCGCAGGATCAGCCCGCTGGTGGAGTCGATGCGTTCGCGCGGCACCAGCAGGTGCACCCCCTTCGACGCCCGGACCCGCACGCTGCTCGCGGCGGCGAGGGCCTGCGTCTCCTCGCTCCACACCCCGGTCGCGCTGATCACCCGCTTGGCCCGGACCTCGGTGCGCTCCCCGGTCTCCCCGTCCACCACCACCGCGCCGACGACGCGTTCGCCGTCGCGCAGGTAGTCCACGACCCGCGCCCGGTTCACCGCCAGCGCGCCGTGGGCGGCGGCGGTGCGCACCAGCGCCAGCGTGTGCCGGGCGTCGTCGACCTGGGCGTCCCAGTAGCGCACGGCGCCGACCAGGGCGTCCGGGGAGAGTCCGGGGGCCGCGGCGAGCGCGCCGCGGCGGGTCAGGTGCCGGTGGCGCGGGGTGCCGGGGTGGCCCGCGGCCATCGCGTCGTAGAGCAGGATGCCTGCGCCGACGTACGGGCGCTCCCAGCCGCGGTGGGTCAGCGGGTAGAGGAACGGGACCGGCCGCACCAGGTGCGGGGCCAGGCGGGTGAGCAGCAGGCCGCGCTCGCGCAGCGCTTCGCGCACCAGGCCGAAGTCGAGCATCTCCAGGTAGCGCAGGCCGCCGTGGATGAGCTTGCTGGCCCGGCTGGAGGTGCCCGCCGCCCAGTCGTCTGCCTCGACCAGGCCGGTGCGCAGGCCGCGGGTGGCGGCGTCCAGCGCCGCGCCCGCCCCCACCACCCCGCCGCCGACCACGAGGACGTCCAGCCCGGGGGCGGCGGCGAGTTCGCGCAGCGCGCGGGTCCTGGCCTCGGGGGAGAGGGGTGCGGGACGCATGGCGGCTCCTCGACGTACGGGCGCGGATCGGCTTGACTGAACACAGTATGACAATGTCGAACACGGTACCGGCAAGGGGAGGGTGGATGCCAGGGAGAATCCAGTCGGTCGAGCGGGCGGCTGCGGTCCTGCGGCTGCTGGCCGCGGGGCCGCGCGGGCTGGGCGTCGGCGAGGTGGCCCGCGCGCTGCGGTTGCCCAAGGGGACGGTCCACGGGATTCTCCAGGCGTTGCAGCACGTGGGGTTCGTCGAGCAGGACCGCGCGGGTGGCGAGTACCGCCTCGGCGCCACCCTGCTGCACCTGGGCACCAGCTACCTCGACGGCAACGAACTGCGCACCCGCGCCCTCAACCGGGCCGACTCCCTGGCCTCCCGGACGCGGGAGAGCGTCCGCATCGGAGCCCCGCACGAGGGCCGGGTGCTGGTCGTGCACCACGTCTTCCGCCCCGACGACAGCCTCCAGGTGCTGGAGGTCGGCGCCCTGCTGCCCGCCCACGCCTGCGCCCTCGGCAAGGTCCTGCTCGCCTTCGACCTGCGCGGCGCCCCGGCCCTGGACGAGCTGCCGCTGCCCCGCTGCACCCCGCGCACCCGCACCACCCGCGCCGACCTCACCGCCGACCTGGAACTGGTGCGCGCCCGCGGCTGGGCCACCGACGTCGGCGAACTGGTCGACGGCGAGGCGGGCGTCGCCGCCCCCGTCCGCGACGACCGCGGCGCGGTCGTCGGCGCGGTCGGCCTGTGCGGTGCGGTCGAGCGGGTGTGCGCCCCCGACGGGACACCGCGCGCCGCCCTGGTCTCCGCGGTCCGCGACTCGGCGCGCGCCATCTCCCGCACCCTGGGCTTCACCGGGTTCCCCCCGGACCGGGGGTGACCCGGCCCGGTCACCGGTCGCGGGCGGCGATCCAGGCGGCGATCTGGGTGCGCCGGGTGAAGCCCAGCTTGGTCAGGACGTGCTGCACGTGCGTCTCCGCCGTGCGCGGGGACATCACCAGCCTCGCCGCGATGTCCCGGTTGGACAGCCCCTCGGCCACCAGCACCGCGATCTCGTGCTCCCGGCGCGTCAGCCCGGAGCGGTCGCGGGTCGGGGCGGGGGCCAGCGCGCAGCGCACCGCCTGCTCGAAGGACAGGGCCCGACCGGTGGCCACCGCCTGGTCGAACCGGTCGTGGCCGAGCCCGTCGCGGGCCATCGCCCAGTGGTCGAAGTGCGGCACGGCCAGTGAGCCCGCCTGCTCCGGGGAGGTGCCCACCGCCTCCCACAGCGTGGCGGCGGCGCCGAAGAGCAGGCCCGCGTGGGCGTGCTCGCCCTGGCGGGCGTGCACCCAGGCCAGGGCCTCCACCTGGTGGGCGGTGCCGAACCGGTTGCCCAGCAGCAGGTCCGCCGCGATCCCGGCCCTGGCCGCGCGGGCGGCGGTGCCCGCGTCGCCGTAGAGGACCTCGACCACCGCCTGGCCGTAGTGGGCCATGGCCAGGTAGTACGGGTCGACCACGTCGGCGGCCAGGTCGGCGAGCAGGGTGCGCGCGGTGTCGAGGTCACCGAGGACGGCGGTGCACACGCCGTGAATCCAGCGCGGGTGCGGTCGGTGCCGGGCGGGGGCGTCGCGGGCGGCCCGCCGGGCCAGGTCGGCCGCGCCCGCGAAGTCCCGGCGCAGCATCGCCCCGAGCGCCCGGACGTAGGTGACGTGGGCGCGTCCCGGCGCGTCGGCGATGGTCTCGGCCTCGTCGAGGCGGGCAGAGGCGACCGGGACGTCGTACTGCCAGAGCGCGTACAGGGCGCTGACGCTGAGCGCCTTGGCCCGGGCGGGGTGGGCGGGCGCCGCCGCCAGGGCGCGGTCGAGCCACATCCGCGCCTCGGCGTTGCGGCCGTGCAGCGTCCAGTGCTCGTCGACCCGGGCGGCCATGGCCAGGGCCGCCCCGGCCTCCCCTGGCTCGGTCAGCGACCAGTGCAGGGCCGCGCGCAGGTTGGCCTGCTCGCGGTGCAGCCGGTCCGCCCACCGCACCTGGTCCGGGCCGAGCCAGGCGGCGTCGGCCTCGGCGGTGAGCCGGTCGAAGGCGTCCCGGTGGCGGCGGGACACCTCGGTCAGCTCCCCGGCCTCGCGCAACCGCTCCTGCCCGTACTCGCGCAGCACCTCCAGCACCCGGTAGCGGGCCGTCGGCGCACCCGGCCGGTCGTCGCGCACCAGCACCGACTTGTCCAGCAGGGCGTCCACCAACCCGAGCACGTCGTCCGCGCCCACCCCGGGCCCGGCGCACACGTACTCGGCGGCCCCCAGCTCGAAGGAACCCGCGAACACCGACAGCCGCCGCCACACCGCCCGCTCCGCCGCCGTGCACAGCCCGTGGCTCCAGTCGAGGGTGGCGCGCAGGGTCCGCTGGCGCTCGGGAGCCGTGCGCGGCCCACTGCCCAACGGCGACCCGCCCGCCACCAACCGATCGGCGATCTGCCCCGGCGACAGCGCCCGCACCCGCGCCGCCGCCAACTCCACGGCCAGCGGCACCCCGTCCAGGTGCGCGCACAGCCGCACCACGTCGTCCACGTTGCCCGGGGTCAACCGGAACGACGGCACGACCGCCCGCACCCGGTCGACGAACAACACCACCGCGTCGTACCCGGCCGCCTCCGCGAGCACCGTCCCCCGCTCGGGCACGGCCAACGGCGGCACCGGCAGCACCCGCTCCCCACCCACCCCCAACGACTGCCTGCTGGTGGCCAGCACCACCACCCCCGGGCACCTGTCCAGGACCCGCTGCGCGAACCGCGCGCACGCCTCGACGAGGTGTTCGCAGTTGTCCAGGACCAGCAGCAGCTCCCGCCCGCGAAGGTGGTCCAGCACGGTGTCCTCGACCGCTTCCCCCGGCCGGTGGTGCAGCCCCAACCGATCGGCGACCAGGTTCGGCAGCAGCCCGGGATCGCGCAACTCGGCCAGCCCGACGAACACCGCCGCACCGGGGTACCCGGCCAGCACGTGCCCGGCCAGCCTGGTCTTGCCGACACCACCGGGGCCGGTGAGCGTGGTCAGCCTGCCGGTGCCGAGCGCGTCCCGGACCCGCGCGTCCTCCCGGCCGCGCCCGACGAAACTGGTGTTCGCCAGGGGCGGCGCAGCCTCATCCGGTGCCACGCCGCCCGATGGTAGCCGTCCCGGTGGGCCCGGGACGGCCACCGCTCAGGCGGGAACGCTCCCCGAACCACCCGAGGTGCTGTCCGAACCGGTCACACCGCGCCGCGACCGGACCGCGACCACGAGCAGCACCACCCCCGCCAGCAACGGCAGGACCAACCGGACCGCCCAGGGCACCGGCCCCCACTCACCCACCGCGGCCTGCGTCGCCGTCCCCGCGGTCATGCACCACGCGGCCAACAGCGCCGAGGCGACAGCACCGGGCAGCACGCTCCCGGTCCACCGGAACAGCGCCACGCACAGCACCCCGGCCACCGCCAGCAGCACCACCACCTGGTAGGCGACGATCGTGTGCAACTGGTAGCCGGGGAACACCAGCTCCCCGCCGAACGGGAACCGCGAGTACTGCACCAGCACCAGCACCGCCAGCCCCACCGACGGGACCAGCGCCGCCGCCCAGTACCCGCGCCGCCCGCCCACCCGCAACTGGGTGTTGAGCAGCGTGGAGAAGACCACGAAGAACACCAGCAGCGGCAGCGCGTAGCAGAACGCGGTGACCAGTTGCGGGGCGGTCGGCGCGCGGAACGCCAGCACCCAGAACCGGAAGTCGGTCTTGAACAGCAGGTCCGACGCCAACACCAGCCCGAGCATCGTGCCCACGGCCGCGGCTCCGAGCCCGACCGCCCGCCCCGCCGCCCGCCACGACCCGGGCAGCACCCCGGACAGCGGCACCCACCCGCGCACCAGCCACGGGACCAGCGCCACGGCGGTGATCACCGCGTTCAGCAGCGCCCAGGCCAACACCCAGTTGGACACGCTCTGGCTGAACCAGGCGCCGGGGGGAAACAGCTTCGGCGCGTACTTCATCACCGGGATGAACGTGATCGCCGGGATGGCCGTCGCCGCGAGCGCCGCCACCCACCAGCCGCGCCCGGTGGCGGCCGGGACCGCGGGCCGCTCCGGTCGCCGGGCCAGGGTCTTGGCGACGCCGAAGACCGACAGCACGCCGCCGACCATGGCCACGAGCGTGCCCAGCTCCTTGAGCCACCAGACCTGCCCGCCCGCCGAGCCCGCCCCGGTCAGCGTCCGGCCGAACCAGTCCACCACGTGCCCCACGGCGGCCGGGTCGTGGGTGACCCCGGCGTGCACAGTGGACGGCCGGTGCAGCACCCGCCCGGTCCCGGCGCCCACGTCGCCGTAGACGGTGCCCTCGCGGACCGGTGAGTCCGTGCCGAACAGCGACTCCATGTTCGGTGCGCCGTTGATGTCGACAGGGTTGGCCGACTGCCACATCGAGCCGGAGAACTCCTCCACCGTGGACACGACCACGGCGGTGTTGCGCGGGAACGTCGTCGTCCCCTTCGGGGTGGCCGCCGCACCGCCCCCGGTCGACGGACCGGCGGGGAACGGCGCCGACGACATCAGCACCAGCGACCGGTAGCCGTCGGGCACGGCCGCCGCGGCCTGCAACACCGTCCAACCACCCATGGAGTGCCCGACCAGCCCGACGTTGTCGCGGTCGACGAAGTCCAGGGAGCGCAGGTGGCGCAGCGCGGCCGGGCCGCCGTAGCCGTGCGCGAACGCGGGGGCCGCCGACGTGCCGTGCCCGGCCTGGTCCAGCTCCAGCACCACGTACCCGCGCCGGGCCAGTTCGATGGAGACCGGGGACATCGTCTCCCGCGAGTTGACGTAGCCGTGCACCGCGAGCACGGCGGGCGCCGGGGAATCGGCGGTGACGCCGTCCGGCACGTAGAGCAGCCCACCGAGCGACTGCCCGCCCTCACCGGTGAACCGGGTGTCGGTCACGCTGACCCGGCCGAAGTCGGTGTTGACCACCGCGGCGAACGCGCCGCCGACCAGCACCAGCGCCAAGCCGACGACGAACAGCAGGCTGATCCGCCTGACCGGTGCCCGGCTCGCTGCGGGGGAGTGTTCGGTCGACGGTGTTGTCCCGGTCGATGTCTTCCTAGTCAAGGTCATCCTCGTCCATCCAGTCCAGGCTGCGCTCGACGGCCTTGCGCCACTTGCGGAACCGCCGCTCGCGCAGGTCGGCGTCCAGGCCGGGGGTCCACTCGGCGGCCTTGTGCCAGTTGCCGCGCAGGCTGTCCAGGTCGGGCCAGTAGCCGACCGCCAGCCCCGCCGCGTACGCCGCGCCCAGGCAGGTCGTCTCCGCCACGGTCGGGCGGGCCACCGGGACCGCCAGCGCGTCGGCCAGCAGTTGCATCAGGGTGTTGTTGGCGGTCATGCCGCCGTCGACCCGCAGGCCGGTGAGCGCGATGCCGGTGTCCGCGCGCATCGCGTCGACCACCTCCCTGGTCTGCCACGCGGTGGCCTCCAGCGCCGCGCGGGCCAGGTGGCCGCGGCCGACGTAGCCGGTCAGCCCGGTGATCACCCCTCGGGCCTCGCCGCGCCAGTGCGGGGCGAACAGCCCGGAGAACGCGGGCACGATGTAGCAGCCGCCGCTGTCGGCCACGGTGTTGGCCAGCGTCTCGATCTCCGCCGCCGAGTGGATCAGGCCCAGCCGGTCGCGGAACCACTGCACCAGCGCGCCGGTCACCGCGATCGACCCCTCCAGCGCGTAGGTCGCGGGCACGCCGTCGAGCTGGTAGGCGACCGTGGTCAGCAGCCCGTTCTCCGAGCGGACCAGCGTGTCCCCGGTGTTGAGGACGAGGAAGCTGCCGGTGCCGTAGGTGCTCTTGACGTCGCCGCGGTCGAACGCGGTCTGCCCGAACAGCGCCGCGTGCTGATCACCCAGCGCCGCCGCCACCGGCACGCCCGCCAGCGCGCCCCGGGCGGTGCCGTAGACGTGCGAGGAGGGTTTGATCTCCGGCAGCACCGCCGCCGGGACGCCCATGGTGTCGAGGGTGTCCTGGTCCCACTGGAGCTTGGTGAGGTCCATCAGCATGGTGCGGCTGGCGTTGGTCACGTCGGTGACGTGCACCCCGCCGTCCACCCCGCCGGTCAGGTTCCAGATCAGCCAACTGTCGACGGTGCCGAACAGCACCTCGCCGCGGGCCGCCCGCTCGGCCAGGCCGGGCACCTCGCGCAGCAGCCACACCAGCTTGGGACCGGAGAAGTAGGTGGCCAGCGGCAGGCCGCAGCGGTCCCGGAACCGGTCCGGTCCCTCCGCGCCCGCCAGCTCGGACACCAGGTCGGCGGTGCGGGTGTCCTGCCAGGTGATGGCGTTGTGCACCGGGCGGCCGGTGGCCCGGTCCCACACCACGGTCGTCTCGCGCTGGTTGGTGATGCCCACGGCGGCCAGGTCGCCCGGCGCCAGGCCCGCGTCCTCCAGCGCCTCCAGCACCACCTGCTCCACGGTGGACCAGATCTCGGCCGCGTCGTGCTCCACCCAGCCGGGGCGGGGGAAGATCTGCCGGTGCTCGCGCTGGGCCAGCGACACGATGCCGCCCCGGCCGTCGAAGACGATGCACCGGCTCGACGTGGTGCCCTGGTCGATGGCGGCGACGTACCGGGGATCGCTCACGGGTGTCCCTTTCCGGGGTCGGGACGGGACGGTCTCCGGCTCCGCGTCGAGCCGCCCCGGGGGTCGCGGCCAGTCTGTGCGCGTCCCCGGAGCGGGGGTATCCGCAGGAATACGTAGGTTTCTACGTACTCGCGGTCATGCGGCCGGGTTCGACATCGCCGACCCATTCGGCTGCTTGTTCGGCATGGTCGAATTCGCTACCGTCGCCGTCATCCCCACCCCACGCGGAGGCCCCGGTGAACCGACGAGCGATGCTGGCCACGACCACCACCGCCGTGGCGACGACCCTGCTGGGGTCCACCGCCGCGACGGCGACCCCGGCGCGTCCGGTGCCCGCGGGTCGGGTCGAGGAAGGACTGCGGCTGCGCAGCCGCATCCTGGGCCAAGACGTCCGCTACTCCCTCTACCTGCCCCCCGGCCACCGCCCCGGCAGGCGCCACCCGGTGCTGTACCTGCTGCACGGCCTGATCGGCGACGACACCGAGTGGCCGGGCCTGGGCCTCGGCCCGATCGCCGACCGCGCCATCGCCTCGGGCACCCTCCCCCCGACGGTCGTGGTGATGCCCGACGCCCGCCGCGACCCGACCCGACCCCTCACCGAACAGGCGCAGACGTACTACATGGACGACGCCGACGGGTCCTTCCGGTACGCGGAGATGGTGGTGCGCGAACTGCTGCCCGGGGTGGAGGCGCGGCACGGCGCGGGCGGCTCGGCCGCCCGCCGGGCCATCGGCGGCGAGTCCATGGGCGGCTTCGGGGCGCTGTCCTTCGCGTTCGGCAACCCCGGCCTGTTCAGCGCGGCCTTCGGCCTCAGCGTCGGACACCGCACGGATGCGCAGATCACCGCGCTGCCGCAGGCGGAATTCGACTGGCGCTACGCCAGGGCGTGGGGCGCCGGTCTGGTCGGGCAGGCTCGGCTGAACGACCGCTACCGGCAGTGGAACCTGCTCGACACGATCACCCGCACCCCCGCCGAGGCGCTGTCGCGCACCGCGTACTTCCTGGACTGCGGCTCGTACGACGGTTTCTTCGAGGGCAACGCCGACCTGCACCTGGCGCTGACGGCGAAAGCGGTGCCACACCGGTTCATGGCGCGGGAGGGCGCGCACGAGTGGGACTACTGGACCTCCGGCCTCCCCGCCGCGCTGGAAGCCGTCGGCACGGCCTTCGCCGAGGCGGCTGCCGGGCGGTGACCGGCGGTTGCCGCCTGCCGCCGGGTTTCGCGGGGCGGGCAGCCCGCCGGAATCGCGCTTGATCGGCTGTGTCGTTCGGTATCGTCGAACGTGGTGCCGGGTATGGTGTGCGCGTGCCAGAGAGAATCCAGTCCGTCGAGCGCGCCGCCGCCATCCTGCGGTTGCTGGCCTCCGGCTCCCGCAGGCTCGGCGTGGTCGAACTCGCGCAGGCCATGAAGCTGCCCAAGGGCACCGTGCACGGCATCCTGCGCACGTTGCAGCACGTGGGTTTCGTCGAACAGGACCGCTCCGGCGGCAAGTACCGCCTCGGCGCCACCCTGCTGCACCTGGGCAACAGCTACCTGGACCTCAACGAACTGCGCACCCGCGCGCTCAACTGGTCGGACTCCCTGGCCACCCGCTCCGGTGAGAGCGTGCGCATCGGCTCCCTGCACGAGGGCAAGGTCCTGGTCGTGCACCACGTCTTCCGCCCGGACGACAGCCTCCAGGTCCTGGAGGTCGGCGCCCTCCTGCCCCCGCACGCCAGCGCCCTCGGCAAGGTCCTCCTCGCCTTCGCCCTGGAAGGCGACGCCATCCTCGACGACCTGGAACTGACCCCGGTCACCCCGCACACCCACACCACCCGCCGAGCCGTCCTCCAGGACCTCAAGCGCGTCCGCACCCAGAACTGGTCCGCCGACGTCGAAGAACTGGTCCCCGGCGAAGCAGGCATCGCCGCCCCCATCCACGACGACCGGGGAGTGGTCGTCGGCGCCATCGGCATCTCCGGCGCCATCGAACGCGTCTGCGCCCCGGACCGCACCCCCCGCCCCGACCTCATCGCCACCGTCCGCGACGCCGCCCGATCCGTCTCCCGCAACCTCGGCGCCCGCTCCTGGTGAGCCCCGCTCCCGGGCTGGGCCGGGCAGGTCGCACAGCAGAGTCGCCTGGAGCTGAGCGCCCTTTCCGCCCGAACGATGGGCCAGGCAGCCGAAGATCGACGAACTCCAGTGACCGGGAACAGCCCCGCTCGCGCGGGGAGGACCATCTGCCGATAGGACAACGACTTTCCGCCGCGGGAACAGCCCCGCTCGCGCGGGGAGGACCACTTCTTGACCTGCGGTTTCGGTGCCCGGAGGCAAATCTAGCATCACTTCCGGCGGGGATTCGAAACTGCGTGGTGGGTTGATCACCGTCTGTCTCCCACCCGTGTTGGCCTGTGAATGCCGAGTGGCGCGCTTCGGGGAGCAGATCCAGCAATGATCTTCCCGCGAGCGGGCGTGCGGCGTACGATTGTCGGGCTGCGCGGCGGTTGGCCGGGCGTTCGGGGGAGCGCGCCACAGCACACCCCATCGACCGGAGTCCCCGATGACGAGTGCCCACCCGAAGCCGAAGTCCTATGACGACATCAAGCCCGCCGTGCGCGAGAAGCTGAAGACCGTGTTCACCCCGGCGGACCTGTTCGACCCCGCCGGTGACCCGAACCTGCTCACCACCGCCGTGGACGTCAAGACCTGGGCCGAGGCGGGGCGCACGGCGGCGCAGGGGTTGGGGAAGGCGCGGAAGCTCAGTTCGGAGAAGGAGAAGTTGGAGGCGGTCGAGCAGCAGTTCGCGCGGGTGAGCGTTGCGGCTGGGCGGGACCTGGGGGCTGCCCGGCAGGCGCTGGTCGCGTTCGCCGGGTGGAAGGACTACCCGGGTGGTGATTCCTGGGGGTTCTTCGCCGACCTGCAGGGTCCCGTGGCGAAGTTCGCGGCGGAGGTGGTGGTCGAGCAGCGGTGGGTCGCGTGGTTGGAGGCCACCAAGCAGACCACGCAGGCGATCGCCCTCGACGAGACCAAGCGGCACGCGAACGGGCCGGACAGCGTGGTGGGCACGGTGATCGCGGGGATGGCCGACGGTGCCGGGGGTTCCTGGGTCGGCACCAGCGGTCACGGTGCGGTGCACCGGGTGATGTGGGACCTGCTCGACGGCGTCAACCAGGTCGAGGCGTGGGAGACCCACGTGTGCGGTGAGGTCGACGCCATGAACCAGTACCTCGTCGCGCACGCCGTGAACTCGGTTGCGGACATCCCGGTCGGTGGGGTGTTCAGCCACGCGCGGACGTGGGATGCCGGTCAGCGCAAGTGGAAGGCGCGGGCGGCGTGCGGGAACTGCGAGCAGTGGCTCAAGCGGATCGGGGCCTACCTGTCCTGACGCGCCCGCTCAGGTCAGGAGGGCGGCCACGGCGTCGACCACGACCTGGCGCCTGGTCCCGGTGTCGGTGTCCGTGCTCGCGCGGGAAGTGGCGCCGCTGGGCATCGGGGTGACCGTCGTGGAGCCGGGCGGGATGCGCACCGACTGGGCGGGGGCGTCCATGCGGACCGCCGCGATCCGGCCGGAGTACGCCGGGACCGTCGGTCGGACGGCCGCCGTGCACGCGTCGGGCGCGACCGGCGCCGGCGACCCCGCCAAGGTCGCCCGGTCGGTCCTCGACCTGGTCGACCTCGACGAGCCGCCGCTGCGCCTGCTCGTCGGCGTCGACGCCCACACCTACGCGACCGCCGCGGGCCGCTCCCTGCTCGCCGAGGACGAGCGGTGGCGCGCCCTGTCCGAGTTCACCACGGCCGACGACGCCACGCCCGAACACCTCGACCCCCTCGGCCTGCGGGGCTGAGAATGGGGTTGGCGCGAACCTAACCGGTCGTCGGTGGTGGGGCAATGCGCCGTTCGGAGTGATCGCACGACCTCGAATCCCGGTGTACTCGACCGGCGTATCCGGTCACCCGGGTGGTCCATTGACCCAAAGGGACCGGTGGTTGATTGTTGTCCCTTGCAAGCGGTTATGCGGAACGCATCCCGATCACGGCGGGCGAATTCAGGGGATTTTTCGAATTCACTCGTCGGGGTGTGCGATTCCATTCCATTCACCATTGTCCGCTCGGGGCTCCCTGTCCGCCCGGGCGGTTCCTCTCCCACGTCTGGAGGCGACGATGAAGAAGATCAAGGTTCGCAAGGCGGGCACCGTCCGGCTGACCACCTCGGCGGCGATCTACGCGACCCCGCTCTGCTGGCCCGTCTAGGGGCGCCGGTCCCCCCGGGGACCACGTGACCCGATCCCACGGGTTCCCCGGGCCGCCCGGCCCGGGGAACCCCGGCCCCGTGAGGTTCCCATGACGTCCACCGCGTTCGACCTGGACAGCCCCCTGCCGCTGCACCCGCTGACCTTCCACGCCGAGGACGGGGCCGACGACGAGGTGACCATCGGCCGGGCCGACACCGGCGAGTTCGGCGTGTTCCCCGCGGACGGGGCGGCGCTGCTGGCCCGGCTCGCGGGCGGCGCCCCGCTCGGCGAGGCGGTCGCCTGGTACGAACGCGAATACGGGGAGGGCGTCGACCTCGCCGAATTCCTGGAGGTGCTCGACGAATTCGGTATGATCGTGCGCGACGGGGAGACCGCCGCCGAGGTCGCGCCGGTGCGGTGGCGGCGGTTGGGGGTGGCATTGTTCTCCCCGGTCGCCTGGTTGCTCTATTCGGCGGTCGTCATTGCCGGAATCGTGGTGATGGTCGCCGTTCCGGAGGTGGCGCCGAGCTATTCGCACGTGTTCTTCACGCCGTCGCTGGTGGCGGTGCTGTTGTTGGCCCTGCTGGGGCAGATCCCGTTGATCCTGGTGCACGAATCGTTCCACGCGCTCGCCGGTCGGCGGTTGGGCATTCCCTCGTCGCTGCGGGTGGGGCGCAGGCTGATCTTCGTGGTCTTCGAGACCTCCCTGGACGGGTTGGTCGCGGTGCCGCGCAGGCAGCGGTACCTGCCGATCCTCGCCGGGTTGGTCGCGGACGCGGTGTGCGTCGCCGGGCTGACCCTGGTGGCCGCCGCGCTGCGCGACCCGATCGGCGGGGACGCCGGGTTCGTCGGGCGGGTGTGCCTGTCGTTGGCGTTCTTCACGCTCATGCGGCTGGTGTGGCAGTTCTACTTCTTCCTGCGCACCGACCTGTACTACCTGGTGTGCACCGCGCTGGGCTGCCTCGACCTGCAAACGGTCGCCTTCGCCATGCTGCGCGCCCGGTTCGCCCGGCTGCTGCGCGGGCCCGCGCGCCCGGTCGACGAGTCCGACTGGCACCCGCGCGACCGGGAGGTCGCCCGCTGGTACATGTGGTTCCTGCTCGCCGGTTACGCGTTCGTGCTGGCCAGTGTGGCCCTCGCCATCGTGCCCGCGGTGCTGCTCACCGTGGACATCGTCGTCGACCGCGTGGCCCACGAGCCCAGCGCGCTGGGCCTGGCCGACGCCGTCGCGTTCCTCGTGCTCACCTTCGGCCAGTTCGTCCTCGCCGGGGTCCTCGCCCGCCGCGAGCGCTCCGCCTGACCCGCCCTGGAGGCACCCATGTCCCGACACCTGTGGGTCCGGTTCCCCCGGACGATCGACCCCGCCGAACTCCCCGGCCTGCTCGCCGACGGCCTGCCCGCGCCGCTGCCCGGAGCCGTGGTCGCCCCGCTGGACGCGTGCAGGCGGCTGCGCGGCCCGTTCACCGCCACCGGGCAACTGGTGCGCGCGCTGGCCCCCGGCGCCTCGGCCGCGCTGGTCGAGCGCCACCAGGTCGAACTGCTCTCGACCGCGCCCGAACTGCGCGCCGCGGTCGACCTGCCGCGCGAAACCCTGACCTCGCTGGCGGTTCCCGCCGAGCGCACCCGCTTCTACTCCGGTGTGCGGACCCAGCGCCTCGGGCACGGCGTCGTGGAGTTCGTCCACGCCCGGCTGCGCGAACTGGGCGGCGGGCCGCGCTCGCTCGTGGTGCGGGTGGTCGACGCCGACCACACCGACCTGGAGTTCCTCGCCGCCCTCGTGCGCCGCACCGACCCGGCGCTGCTCACCGTCGTGGTCTGCGACAGCGGCGAGGACCCGGGCGGGCCGCTGACCGGGGTCCTGCGCGAGCACGCCGACGAGATCCCCGTGCCCGCCCCGCCGCCCGCCCCCTCCGGCCTGGACGACCTCGCCGCCGCCACCCGCTACGTCGACGGGGACTGCGCGGTGGACCTGCCGGAACTGGTCGCGGCCTACCACCGGCTGCCCGAGCACGTCCGCGCCGAGCTGCACGACCGCCGCGCCGACGCCCTCACCGCCGGTGGCGAGCCCACGCACGCGCTGGGCGCCGTGCCGCTGCACCGCGAACGCGGCACCGACCCGCGCGGCGCCGGGCTCAAAGCCCTGGACGAGGCCATAAACCACTGCGTGGACATGGGCTTCTACCACGCCACCGTCGACTTCGGACTGCGCGGCCGGGCGCTGCTCGACCCGGCCGAGTCCTTCGGGCAGTGGTGGGTGTTCAGCACCAAGATGACCACCTCGCTGCTGATGCTGCGCCGCGCCGAGGAAGCCGAGGCGATCTACGACGAACTGATCGCCCTCACCGACCTGCCGCGCGCGCACATGCAGGCCGCCTACGCCCGCGCCATGATCCACACCCGGCACCGCGAGCGCCGCGACCACCTGCGTGCCAAGGGGTTGATCAAGCAGGCCATCGCGTTCTCCCGGCTGCTCGCCGACGAGGGCGACAACCAGGTGTTCTCCACCGTGTTCCACCAGAACGGCCTGGCCCTGGTGGAGATGCACCTGGGCGACCTGGAGGAGGCGCTGCGGCTGGTCACCGAGGGCGCCGCGTGGCTCGACCGCACCATCGAACCCGGTACGCACGCCCTGCACCGGTCGGTCCTCGTGCACAACCGCGCCCAGCTACTGGCCAAGCTCGGCCGCACCGACGAGGCCCTGGAGTGCTTCGACCAGGTCATCGCCGCCGACCCCAACCACCCCGACCACTACATCGACCGCGGCAACCTGCTGCACACGCTCGGCCGCGACGCCGAGGCGCTGGCCGACTACGACACCGCGATCCGCCTCGGGCCGCCGTTCCCGGAGGCGCAGTACAACCGGGCGGAGCTGCTGCTCGACCTCGACGAGGTGGACGCCGCCCTGGCCGTCCTGGACCACGTCCTCGACCTCGACCCGGACATGGTCGACGCCCGGGTCAACCGCGCGGGCATCCACCTCGACCGCGGTGACCTGACCCGCGCCCGCGCCGACGCCGAACACGGCCTCGCGATCGACCCCGACAACGCCCACCTGCACCTCGTCGTGGCCCAGGTGCTGGCGGAGGAGGACGCCCACGCCGCGGCGACGGCCGCGTTCGACCGGGCGCTCGCGGCGGACCCGGACCTGCTCGGCGCGCTGGTCGGCCGGGCGGCCTCGGCCCACGAGCTCGGCGACAACCCCGCCGCCCTGGCCGACCTCGACCGCGCGGTGGCCCTCGCCCCCGACGACCCCGCTGTCCGCTTCAACCGCGCCCTGCTGCACGAGGCGGCGGCCCGCTGGGACAACGCCCTCGCCGACCTGGTGGTCGCCGCCGAATCCGCCCCCGACGACGAGGACGTGACCTCGGCGCTGGACCGCTGCCGCACGGCGGTGTGCCGCTGACCGCCCGCCGCCGATCCGCCCGGAGACCTCTGCCCTGAGACCTCCGCACTGAGACCTCCGCACTGAGGACCGCCGGTGTCCGGCGTGACCCGACGGGCGTGGACCCGCTTGCGGAAGCGTAACCACTGGGTTACGCTTCCACCGTGGATGAGGTCGCCGGAGCGATAGCGGACCCCGTGCGCCGGGACATCCTGGTGATGCTGCGGCACGAGCGGCTGTCGGCGGGGGAGATCGCGGCGCGGTTCCCGATCAGCAGGCCCGCCGTGTCCCGCCACCTGCGCGTGCTGCGCGACAGCGGCCTGGTCCGGGACGAACTCGTCGGCAGGCAGCGGTTCTACGTGCTCGACCCGGAGAAGTTCACCGAGGTCGTCGACTGGCTGGCCCAGTTCGCGCGTTCCTCCGGCTGGCAGCAGCGCCTCGACGCCCTGGCGACCGAAGTCCACCGGACCCGGCGCGAGCGCGCCGCCCGCCGAGCCACCGAACACGCAGAGGAACACACAGCATGAGCCCCGTGCCCACCGGCAGACTGCTCCGCACCGCCGTCGGAAGCGACCTGGTGCTGCCCCGCACCTTCCGCGCCCCCGTGGCGGACGTGTGGGCGAGCATCACCGAGCCCGAGCGGACCGCGCGCTGGTTCGGCCCCTGGGAGGGCGAGGGCGCGCCCGGGCGGACGGTCAAGGTGCAGATGGTGTTCGAGGACGAGAAGCCTTGGTTCGACCTGCGCATCGAAGCCTGCGAACCGCCGCGGCGGCTGGCCGTCTCCTCGGTCGACGAGTTCGGCTCCTGGCGCCTGGAACTGCTGCTGTCGGAGCACCGGGGGACGACCGAGCTGCGATTCGTGCACCACCTGGACAACGAGGACTCGATCGGTGACGTCGGCCCGGGCTGGGAGTACTACCTGGACTTGCTCACCGCCTCCCGCGACGGGTCGCCCGCGCCGGACTTCGACGACTACTACCCGTCCATGAAGGCCCACTACGCCGGGCTCGCCGCCGCGACCGGCCGTCAGCCGGAGTCCGAACAGGAGTGATCACGGCGGCGTCCACCGCGCGACGGTGAAGTGGCGCAGCCCGGGCTCGGGGTCCTCGATCTCGTCGAGGGCGGCCACGGCGAGGTCGTCGGCTGAGATCTGCGATGTCCCGTTGGTGTCGACCAGGATTCGGTTCCCGCCGCGCCGGTACGCGCCCGTGCGCTCGCCGGGTTCGAACAGCGCGGGCGGGCTCAGGTAGGTCCAGTTCGCGGGGTGGGCCAGGCAGGCGTTGAACTGGTCGACGCTGGCCTGCGCGGTGGTCCGCCACCGCGGGGGGACGAAGCGCGGGTCGTCGACCACGAGTCGGTCCGAGTCGGGGCTGCGGAGTGGGCCCGCGCCGCCGATCACCACGACCCGGCGCCCGAAGCCCAGGGCCGCGTCGAGGACGGTGGTCACCGGCGAGGTGACGTCGTCCTCCGCCCCGGGGGCCTGCCTGGTGGCGAGCACGATGACGTCGTGCCGGGCCGCCACGCGGGCCATGGCTCCCGGGTCGGTCGCGTCGGCGGTGACCGGCGTGACCCCCTCGACCGCTCCGCCACGCCCGCCTGATCGCGAGAACCCGGAGACGGTGTGCCCGCGCCGGACCGCTTCGGCGGCGATGCGGGAGCCCGCCATCCCTGTTGCCCCGACAACGGCGATCCTCATCGTGCTCTCCCTGTCTGTGCGGTGGACACCGCGATGTGGTCGGTGTCCGTGGCCGGGGGTGTCGCGCTGCCGGGGGTGATCTGGCCCGCGGCGATCGCCGCCAGGGCGAGGGCGAACCCGACCACCTGCACCGC
This sequence comes from Actinokineospora spheciospongiae, assembly GCF_003182415.1. Classification (NCBI taxonomy): domain Bacteria; kingdom Bacillati; phylum Actinomycetota; class Actinomycetes; order Pseudonocardiales; family Pseudonocardiaceae; genus Actinokineospora; species Actinokineospora spheciospongiae. The sequence continues at coordinate 484,018 of NZ_QHCP01000001.1, forward strand.
GCCGAGGGTCTGGCCCAACAGGACTGCTCCCAGGGTCGCGGCGACCAGGGGTGAGAGCAGTCCCAGCACGGCGACCGACGCGACCGGCAGGTGGGCGATGCCGCTGAACCACAGGGTGTAGGCGAGTAGCCCGCCGATGAGCCCGAGCCAGGCGTAGCCCGCCAGCGCTGTGCTGTCGACGGCCGGGGGGACGCCCTCGACGAGCAGCGCGGTGGGCAGGAGGAGTAGACCTCCGGCTGTCAGTTGCCACCCGGCCAGGCCCATCGCGGGTACCCCGGTGGGCCTGCCCCACTTCTTGGTGAGGGTGACGCCGACCCCCATGGACACCGCGCTCAGCAGCCCGGCGACCACGCCCACCGCGTCGAGCGCCGCGGTGGAGCGCAAGACGACCAGGGCGACACCGGTGATCCCGACGAGCCCCCAGGACAGGCGCCACGCGGAGAACGGCTCGCGCAGCACGACCACGACGAGGACGGCGACGACGAGCGGTTGCGCGGCCCCGAGCGTGGCGGCCACGCCGCCGGGCAGGTGCAGGGCGGCGACGAACAGCAGCGGGAAGAAGGCCCCGATGTTCAGCACGCCCAGCACGGCGGACTTCCACCACCAGGAACCCGTGGGCAGCGCGCGGGTCAACGCGATCGCGATCAGCCCCGCGGGCCCGGCCCGCACCAGCGAGGCGAACAGCGGGTGCCCGGGTGGCAGCAGTTCGGTCGTCACGACGTACGTCGTTCCCCACACCGCGGGTGCGATCGCGGTGAGCAACGTGATCCGGAACCGGTCCACGAGAACTCCTTAACGTTGAACTGTTTAACGCTGAGGACCATACGGTGATAGCCTCGCCCACGTCAAACAGTTCAACGTTGAGAGGTGTGTGGTGGAGGACAGCGTCGACCGCGTCATCGCCCAGTGGGCGCGGGCGCGTCCCGACCTCGACGTCAGCGCGATGGGTGTGCTGGGCAGGCTCTCCCGGCTCACCCGCCGGTTCGAGCGCGAGTTGCAGGAGGTCTTCACCCGGCACGGCCTGCACCCGGGGGAGTTCGACCTCCTCGCGACCCTGCTGCGCGCGGACGTCGACGGGCACGGCCTGACGGCGGGGCAGCTCGCCGACAGCGCCATGGTCACCTCCGGCGCGATCACGAACAGGCTCGACCGACTCCTGGCCAAGGACCTCATCACCCGCGAGGCGGACCCGCGCAGCCGCCGCACGATCCGCGTCGCGCTCACGCGGCGGGGCCGCGAGGTCGTCGACGCCGCCCTGCGCGACCACGTCGCCAACGAGGAACGCCTGCTCTCCGCCATGACGGCCGCCCAGCGCGGACAGCTCGAAGGTCTGCTCCGCGCCCTGCTGCACGACAGCGAGAACCGGGACTGACGGGCGCAGCGACCACCCACGTCGGTGGTGGCCCCGGCGAGCGGTATGGGCGCCTCGGACCCCAGGTCGAGAAGGTGGTCAGGGCGCGCGGGACGCGGACTTCGAGGTCGTCGACCTCACCGACTACGACCTGCCCCTGTTCGACGAGCCCCGCGTGCCCCGGCTGGGCCTGTACGAGCACGCCCACACCCTGACCGACGTGCTCGCACCGCTGCGCCGGGTCTGGACCGCTCCCGGCTCAGGCGAGGTCGGCGTAGACGATGACGTTGTCCGCGTAGTTGCCGGTGGCCCGGTCGAAGGCGCCGCCGCAGGTGATCAGGCGCAGTTGCGGGTTGCCGGTCTCCCCGTAGACGGCCTCGGTGGGGAAGTCGGTCTTGGCGACGCGGTCGACCCGGCGGACGGTGAAGGCGGCCGTGCTCCGGTCATGCCGGGTGACCTCGACGCGGTCGCCCGGGGTGAGGGTGGCCAGGTCGTGGAAGATCCCCGGCACGCCGTGGCCGTCGACGTGGCCGAGCAGCACGGCGGGACCGGGGTCGCCGGGGACGGGACCGTGCCTGTACCAACCCGCCTGCGCGGGGCGGTCGAGGGAGGGGACCTCGGCGGTGCCGTCGGGGTTGAGGCCCAGGGGGATGAGGCTGGACCGGGCGCCGAGGGCGGGGATGCGCACCTCGACGGGCGCGGCGGCGGACACCGCCGGTGGCGTGGCGGTGGTCCGGCCGACGGGGTGGCCGCCGATGACGTCCGGGGACCACAGCAGACCCGCGGTGAGCAGGCCCGCGACGAGCGCGCCCACCAGCGCCCCGACGAGCACCCGGCCGCGGGCCATCACGGGGCCACCGTCCCGCCGCCGGTGGCCACACCGCCGCGCGGGATGGCGCTGACCTGGCTGTTGCCGGGCAGTGCCGCTGCGGGCGGCGGGGCACCGGGGCTGGTGGCGCTGGTCGGGGGAGCGGCGGCGGGTGGGCTCGCGGTCGTGGTGGGGCCGGGGGTGGTGGTGGGGGCGAGGATGATCACGTTGGTGCAGTCGGTGACCTTCCCCGGCCCGGCGTAGTCGCTGCCGTGGGCGGTGACGCACAGCGGGTGGTTTCCCACGTCCAGCGGCGGCGTCCGCACGGTGTAGCGGACCTGCTTCGGCCCCGGCTGGGGCAGGGCGGGGGTGATGTCGGTGATCGGCAGCTCCGGGCCGCCGTCCACGGTCAGCGTCAGGTGGTGCAGCTCCGAGGCCAGCAGCCGCGACAGCGCCTCGCCCAGGTCGGCGAACCCCGACATCGAGCAGGTGCCGCCGGTGGCCAGCGCGATCCGCTCCAGGGACACCGACCCGCCCTGGCACGAGGCGTCGGGACCGAACCCGAAGGTGTGGATGTCGACCGCTTCCGGCAGGTCGGCCAACATGCGTTCGGCCTCACCGCCGGTGCCCACGTTGTGCCTGCCGTCGGACAGGAACAGCACCAGCTTGCGCGTGCCCGTGGTCGCCGCCGACACCTCCGCCGCCCGTTGCAGCCCGGCGATGAAGTTCGTGCTGCCGTCGAGGTAGGGCATGGCGCCCAGCGCTTCGAGGAAGTCCGGGGTGCCGCTGCCGTCGTTGTCGGCGGCGGGCGCGACGGCGAGCTGGGTCCCCGGCGCCGAGTCCACGTCGATGCTGCGCCCGTCGGTGGCGAAGGTGGCCAGGCCGACGCTGCCGATCCCGTAGGCGGGGTTCAGCGCGTACTCCCGGTGGAACCGCTCGACGGCGGCCTTCTCCTGGGCGAACCCGGCGTCGGTCAGGCTGCCCGACCCGTCCAGCACGTAGGTCACCGACGTCGTGGGCGGCACCGCGCCCGTGCCCACCGACGCCGTGCCGACGACCGTGGTGCTGCCCTTGGGGATCACCGTGTCCGGCAGCGGTGCCTCGATGTCCACCGCGATCCCGATCCCACCGGGCAGGGTGCCGTCCACGGCGCCCGCCGGGGCACCACCCGCCACCACCAGCACGGCGGCCACCGCGGCACCGAACCTTCGCATCCCGTGTCCTCACGTCGTAGGAACTGCACCCGTCCAACGACCGGGCGGCGCACGGGGAAACCGCTCGATCGGGTGATCACTTCCGTGCTGCCCCGGATCAGTGCGTCGAGGCGGCGGTGAGGGGTGGGGTGGGGACGGGGACGGCGGCCACCAAGCGGCGGGTGTAGTCGGCCCTGGGGTTGCGGAGCACTTCGTCGTGCGGGCCTTCCTCTTCGACCTTCCCCGCCCGCAGCACGACCACCCGGTGGGCCAGGGAATCCACCACGGCCAGGTCGTGGCTGATGAACAGGCAGGCGAAGCCGAGGTCCCGTTGCAGGTCCGCCAGCAGTTCCAGGATCGCCGCCTGCACCGAGACGTCGAGGGCGCTGGTGGGTTCGTCGGCGACCAGCAGGTCCGGGTGCAGGGCGAGGGCTCGGGCCAGGCCGACGCGCTGGCGTTGGCCGCCGGAGAGTTCGGTGGGTTTGCGGGTGGCGTGGGTGGCGGGGAGGCGGACCGCGTCGAGGAGTTCCGGGATGCGGTGGGTGGCGCCGTCCACGCCGTGGATGCGGAGGGGTTCGGCGATGCACTCGGCGACCGTCAGCAGGGGGTCGAGGGAGCTGCCCGGGTCCTGGAAGGCGAAACCGAGGCGGGCGCGGGCGGCGCGCAGGTCGCGCCGGGACAGCTTTTCCAGCGGTTCGTCGAGCAGTCGGGCCGAGCCCGAGGTGGGGCGCAGCAGGCCCGCGGCGACCCGGCCGATGGTGGACTTGCCCGACCCGGACTCGCCGACCAGGCCGACCACCTCGCCCCGGCCGACCCGCAGGGTCACACCGTCGACGGCGCGGAAATCCGGGCGGCCCCGGCCGCCGGGGTAGGTGACGACCAGGTCGGTGAGGCGCAGGGCGTCGGTGTCGGTGGTGACCGGGGTGGCCGGTGGGCGGTGGCCCAGGCGGGGGACGGAGTCCAGCAGCAGGCGCGTGTACGGGCGGGCCGGTGCGCTGAACAGCCGGTGCACGGGGGCGTCCTCCTCGACCAGGCCGTCGCGCAGGACGACGACCCGGTCGGCGAGTTCGGCGACGACGCCCATGTTGTGGGTGATCAGGAGGATGGCCGTGCCCAGGCGGTCGCGCAGGTCGCGGAGCAGGGCCAGGATTTCCGCCTGGACCGTGACGTCCAGTGCGGTCGTGGGCTCGTCGGCGATGATCAGGCGCGGGTCGTTGGCCAGGGCGATGGCGATGACCACGCGTTGGCGCTGGCCGCCGGAGAGCTGGTGCGGGTAGTGGCGGGTGCGCGCGGCCGGGTCGGGGATGCCGACCAGGTCCAGCAGGCGCACCGCCTCGGCGTCGGCCTGGGCGCGGGTGAGGCGGCGGTGGGCGCGCAGGGTGGTGCGTAGCTGCCTGCCGATGGTGAACACCGGGTTCAGCGCCGTCGCCGGGTCCTGGAAGACCATGGACACCTCCCGGCCCCGGACCTGGCGCAGGGTCGGCTCTGGTGCGCCGATCAGCTCCCGCTCGCCCAGGCGGGCGCTGCCCCGGACGGTGGCCGTGCCGGGCAGCAGGCCCAGCACGGCACGCGCGGTCACCGACTTCCCCGACCCGGACTCGCCCACCAGGGCCACCACCTCGCCCGGGTCGATCCGGAACCCCACCCCCCGCACCGCCGGGGTGGGTCCGAAGTCGACGGTCAGGCCGTCGACGGTCAGCACGCTGTCGGTCATCTCGGGAGTCCTAGTCGTAGACGCGTTCGGCCTCGGCCCACAACCGGGCGAGGAGGGCGGGGTCGTAGGCGGCCCGCGCGCCGGGTTCGTAGCGCACGTGCCGCAGCGCGCCGGTGTACGGGAACGCCCGCTCGGCGGTGTGCAGGTCCCAGTCCACCGGGCCGCCGCGGTCGGCGCCGACGCTGATGCCGGTGAAGGGGGCCAGGCCGATCAACTGGGGCACCGGCCCGACCGAGGCAGCGGAGTCGCCTGCGGTGAGGGTCAGTGCCCACTCGAAGTCCGGCAGCGCCCGCGCGGTCAGCCGGACCTCGACGTCACCGCCCCGCAGGGGCAGCGGCTCGGAGCGGAACGGCTTGCCGTAGGCGTTGTAGGTCAGGTGGACCGCGTCCCGGTCGACGAACACCACGTACCCGCCGCCCTGGTCGCCGTGGGCGAACAGCACGCCCCGGTCGCCCGGGTGGAAGTCGACGGCCGCGGTGGCCGTGAAGTCGCGGAACTGGACCAGTTGCGCGGACCGGTAGCGCTCCAGCGTGGGCGTACCCGGGTACAGGGTCACCGGGCGGCTGAACCGCTCGTCGGACGGGCGGCGCAGGTGCGCGGCGGGGCCGTGGTCGGTCAGCGGGAACACGGTGTTGCGCCAGGCCTCCCGCTCCCACGCCGCCGCCAGTTCGGCGAGCTTGTCCGGGTGCGCGGCGGCGACGTCCTCGGTCTCCGTCGGGTCCTCCGCCACGTGGTACAGCTCCCACTCGCCGTCGTCGTAGGCGGTTCCGGGAACGTGGCGGGTGACGACCTTCCACCCGTCGGCGTAGTAGCCGCGGTTGCCACCGGTCTCGGTGTACTGGCTGGTGTGCGGGCTCGCCGCGTCCGGGTCGCGCAGCACGGGCACCACGCTCACCCCGTCCTCCTCGACCGCGGGCACGCCGTGGCGAGCTTCCAACCGGGGCACGCCCGCCAGCTCCAACAGTGTCGGTGCCACGTCGGTGACGTAGGTGTACTGGTGGCGCAGGCCCGGTTCCAGCCCGGCGGGCCAGTGCGCGAGGAACGGCGTGCGGACCCCGCCCGCGTACGTGTCGAACTTGTAGAGCCGGAACGGGGTGTTCGACGCCTGCGCCCAGCCGCGCGGGTAGTGCACGGTCGCCTGCGGGCCGCCGAGCAGATCCAGGTCCCTGGCCACGTCGCGGTCCCAGGTGGACGGGACGCCGGGCACGTGCACGAACTGGCTGAAGTAGCTGCGCGTGCCCTCCGGGCCGCCCTCCGCGGTGGCGCCGTTGTCGGAGGTGAACACGACGATGGTGTTGTCGAGTTCGCCGTGCCTGCGCAGCGCCCCCACGATCCGGCCGACGCTGCGGTCCACCGCGTGCAGCGTGGCCGCGTACACCTCCTTGTACCTGGCGAAGAACTCCCGCCGGTCCGCGGGCACCTCCGACCACGGCGGCACGTCCCGGCCCGGTTCGCTGTTGCGCGGCGGCAGGGTGGTGCCGGGCGGGAACAGGCCCTCGGCGAGCTGCTTGGCGAAGCGCCGCTCCCGGATGACGTCCCAGCCCTCGTCGTAGCGGCCCCGGTAGTGGGCCAGGTCCGCTTCGGTGGCGCCGAGCGGGCCGTGCATGGCGTGGTGGGCGAAGTACAGGAAGAACGGCTTGTCCGGGTCGCTCGCGCGCAACGTGTCGACCATGCCGATGGCGCGGTCGGTCAGGTCGTCGGTGAGGTAGTAGCCGTCGCGGTAGTCCGCCACGTCATAGGGGCTGTTGTCCCACACCAGCCGGTGCGGGTGGTGCAGGTTGGTCAACCCCTCCAGGCTGCCGAAGTACCGGTCGAACCCGCGTTGCAGCGGCCACGACGACCGGTCGGCCGCGTCGTGGCTGGCCGCGTCCCTGGTCAGGTGCCACTTGCCGACCGCGAGGGTGGCGTAGCCCGCCGCGCGCAGCGACTCCGGCAGCGACGGGGCGTCGTCGGGGAGCTGGAAGGAGTACCCGGGGTAGCCGGGGTCGGAGTTCGCCGGGAACGCGAACCCGGCCCGGTGCGGGTTCAACCCGGTCAGCAGCGCCGCGCGGGACGGCGAGCACAGCGGCGTCGTGTGGTAGTTGGTCAGCCGCAGCCCGCCGGCGGCCAGCGCGTCCAACGCCGGGGTGTCGACCTCGCCGCCGAACGGGCCGATGTCGGCGTAGCCGAGGTCGTCGACCAGCACGACCACGACGTTCGGCCTGCCCGCCCGACCCGGCTCGGCGGGCCAGGCGGGCCGGGACTCGGCGAAGGTCCGCCCGACCCGGCCGGGGAAGCCGGTGTAGCCGCGGGCGTGGGGCGGGGTGTTCATCGGGGTGCTCATGCCGCCTCCAGGGCCGGGTTGCCCGCACCGCGCGCCAGCAGCCCGAAGCCGAGCACCAGCGCCGCGATCACCACCAGCGGACCGACGGCGAACAGCGGGTTGAGGTCGAGGTAGCGCAGGGACGTGGCCAGCAGCGACCCCAGCGACGGGTTCGGCGGGGTGACGCCGATGCCCAGCACGCTCATCGCCCCCTCGATGAACACCGCCACCGACATGGACAGGGCGAGCTGCACCAGCACCGGCCCTCGGCAGTTGGGCAGCACGTGCGTGCGCAGCACCCAGCCCCGCCCGCCGCCCGCCACCTCGCTCGCGGTGACGAACTGGGCCTCGCGCACCCGCAGCACCGCCGCGCGCAGCAGCCTGCCGAACACCGGGATCTCCACCAGCACCACGACCAGCACCACCGACGCGGCACCGGGGCCGATGACCGCGGCGAGGCCGATGGCCAGGATGAGCTGCGGGAAGGCCAGCAGCACGTCGAACACCCGCTGCACGGCCACGTCCAGCGCCGCGTTCACCGTGGCCAGCGCCCCGACCGCGCAGCCGAGCAGCGCGCCGAGCGGGACCGCGACGAAGCTGGTCAGCAGGTCCACCCGGATGCCGGTGAGCAGCCGGGCGAGGACGTCGCGGTTCAGCTCGTCGGTGCCCAGCGGGTGCGCCGCGGACGGGCCGAGCAGGTTCGCGCCGTCGATCTGGGTGTACGGGTCGTGCGGGACCAGCAGCGGCCCGAGCAGCCCGGCCACCACGACCAGCCCGACGAGCACACCCCCCACAAGCACCTGGGCGGGCAGCCGCCTCATCGCGCACCCCCCAGCCGCACGCGCGGGTCCAGCCACGCGTGCGCCACGTCGGTCAGGAGCTGGATGACCACGAACACCGCCACCGACAGCATCAGCAGCACCTGCACCACCGGGTAGTCGCGGCGGGTGATGCCCTGCTCCACCAGCAGCCCCAGCCCCGGCCAGGCGAAGATCGACTCCACCAGCACGGCCCCGCCCAGCAGCGCGCCGGTTTGCAGGCCCAGCGCGGTCATGGTGACCGGCAGGGCGTTGCGCAGGGTGTGCCCGAAGACGACCGACCGCCGCGACACGCCCGCCGCCAGCGCGGTGAGCACGTAGTCCTGGCGCAGTTCCGCGCGCAGCGTCTCCGCCAGGAACCCGGTCAGCACCGCCGAGACCGGCAGGGCCAGGCACACCGCGGGCATCAGCAGGTACTGGGCGGTGATGTCGACCCGGTCGAGCAGCCCGCCCGGTGGCACCCCGCCGGTGGGCAGCAGCCGGAACACCACCCCGAACACCAGGATCAGCAGCACCCCGGTGGCGAAGGTCGGCAGCGCGACCGCCGCGGTGTGGAAGGCGGTGAGCGCCCGGTCGAGCCAGCCGCCGCGCGAGACCGCCCACAGCGGCCCCAGCACCAGCGCCACCAGCACGGCGAGCAGCAGCGCGGCCAGGGTCAGGGTCAGCGTGTTCGCCAGGCCGTCGGCGACCAGGTCGGCGATGTCGCCGCCGACGAGGTACGACCGGCCCAGGTCCGCCGAGAGCAGCCCGCCGACCCACCGCGCGTACTGCTCGGCCACCGGCAGGTCCAGCCCCAGGTCGTGGCGGATGGCGGCGACGACGTCGGGGGTGGCGTCCGGTCCGGCGAGGGCGCTGGCCGCGTCCCCGGGCACGGCCCGGAGCACGAGGAACACCAGCACCGACGCCAACCAGAGCACGGCCACCGCGGACGGGACGCGGCGCAGCAGGTAGCGGGTCACGACAGGTACGCCTTGCTGAGGTCGAGTTCGCGCCTGCGGGTGTAGTCCACGTCGTGCAGCGCGTCCCGCAGCACCAGTTGCTCGAACACCACACCGATCTCGATCAGGAACGAACCGTCGAGCAGTTGCTTCGACAGCTCGGCGTACGCGGCCGGGCTGTCCCCGCCCACCGGCACCTGCCACGCCTCGTCCGCCGCGGCGGTGTAGGTGTCGGCGGTGAAGTGGGAGGCGTTGCGGCGGGCGTTGAACGGGTACGCGCTCACCGCCAGGGTGGACGGGGTGAACTGGGCCCAGGAGTGGGTGGTCGTCCACAGGCCGGGGAACTGGGCGCCGATGAGCTGCTTGACGAACTGCGTGGAGTCCACCGGCCGCAGCTCCACGGTGATGCCGACCCGGCTGAGGTCGTTCTGCACGATCTGCGCCACGGAGGCCGCGACGTTGTCGGTGCCGACGTAGGTCAGCGGCACGGTCGGCACCGGCTGCCCGTGCTCGGCCAGCAGCGCCTGCGCCTTCGCCGGGTCGTGGGTGAAGTGCCCGTTGCGGGCGGCGTCGAAGGCGGGGCTGCCCTTTGGCCACGGCAGCGACGTCGGGTAGCCCGCGCCCCGGAAGACCTCCTTGATGATCCGCTCGCGGTCCAGGGCGAAGCCGATCGCCTGCCGCACCCTCGGGTCGTCCAGGCCGGGCACCGACACGTTGATCCCGACGTAGGCCTGCAACTCGGCGCCGCGGTCGAGCGGTTTGACGGTGACGCCGGGGGTGTTCGCCACCGACTCCGCGTCGCGGTAGCCGACGCCGCGGGCGAGCTGCACCTGACCGGACTTGAGCGCCGACAGCAGCGACTGGCCGTCGGGGATGACCCGCACGTGCACGCCGTCGAGGTGCGCCGGGCCGCCCCAGTAGTCCGGGTTTCGGGAGAAGGTGAGGTCGGTGTTGGGCCGCCACTGGTCGAACTTGAACGGCCCGGTGCCGACGAACCGCTTGCCGGTGCCGATGTCCGCGGCGGTCTCGCTGTCGAGGATCGGCGCGGTGTCGAGCAGGTCGAACAGGTTGCTCACCGGGTGCGCCAACCGAAGCGTGACCTCGGTGGGGGAGGGGGTCTCGATGGCGGTGATGGCCGTGGCGGTGCTGCGCAGTTGTCCGTTCCACTTCGGGTCGGCGTAGGTCTGGAGGGAGAACTTGACGTCCTCGCTGGTGAACGGGCGACCGGTGTGGAACTTGACCCCCTGGCGCAGCTTGAGCGTCAGCGAGGTGCCGTCCGGTGCGGCCGTCCACTCGGTGGCGAGCGCCGGTTGCGGCTTGAGGTCGTCCTTGCCGTAGCGGATCAGCGGCTCGTAGACCAGGCCGACCACGGTGGTGATGGACACGTTGCTGTTGGTCAGGATGTTGCCGGGGACGAGGTCGACGTTCACCCCGACCTCGGCCACACCGCCCTGCTTCGGGGTGCTGCCCGCGCCGCCGGACTGGGCGTCCACAGCGGACTGGCAGGCGGCGGTGGCCAGCAGCAGGGCGGTCGCGGCCACGCCGCGCAGGACTGCGCGTCTGCGCAAGGGGGAGTTCACGGGGTCGGTGCCTTCCGGGTGGGGCGGACGAAGTCGAAGGGGTTCTCGAAGACTCGGGTGAGCAGCCCGGTGCAGGCGGCGACCGCCTGCACCGCGGGTCCGAACGGGGTGACCGACACCAAGTCGGCCGGGCCGGGCAGGGTGGTGGTGTCGCGGAAGCTGCGCAGCAGGTCGGGCAGCCGGTCGGGGTCCTCGGTGACGGCCTGGCCGCCGAGCACCACCGCGTGCGGGTTGAGCACGTCGCGCAGGATGGCCGCGGCGCGGCCGATGGTGTGCGCGCGGTCGGTGAGCAGCCCCACGGCCCGGCTGTCGCCCCCGGCCGCAGCGGCGCGCACCAGCCGGATGTCGGCCTCGTCGACCACCCCCGCCGCCGCGGCCCGCTCGGCCACGGTGCGGTCGCACACCTCGGCCTCCAGGCAGCCCAGCGCGCCGCACGGGCACTCGGCCGACCCGCCCACCGGCAGGTGCGCGATCGTGCTGCCGCCCCACGGGCCGCGGTGCAGCCTGCCGTCGACCACCATGGCGATGCCGACGACCTCGCGGGCGTAGAAGTACAGCAGGCTCGGCGCGCTCGCGCCGCGGCCGAACACCAGCTCCGCGCTGGCCATCGCGGCCACGTGGCCCTCCAGCAGCACCGGCAGCCCGGTGGCGCGGCGCAGCGCCTCCGCCGCGGGCACCGACCGCCAGCCCAGCCGCTCGTGGTCGAGCAGACCGCGCTCGGTGTCCACCTGGCCACCGCTGGCCAACCCGACCCCGAGCACCACCCGGCGCGGGAAGCGGCGCAGGAACGCCCGCAGCTTCCCGGCGATGTGCGCGAGGGCGTCCTCGGCGTCACCGGACGGGGTCGGCAGCTCCTGCGAGGCGATGATCGCGCCGCGCAGGTCCGCCAGGCCGTAGGTGGTGGTGCTCACTCCGATGTGGACACCGCCGACGGCGAACACCCCGTCGTCGAGGTGCAGCGGCACCCTCGGCCTGCCGATGCTGCCCACCGGGACCAGTTCGGGGTGCTCGCGCACCAGGCCGACGCCGATCAGCGCGGACACGCTGCGGCTCACCGTGGGCAGGCTCAGGCCCGTGCGCTCGCCGATGGCGGCGCGCGAGAGGGGACCGGCGCGGCGGATCACGGCGAGCACGCCCGCGGCGGTGGCGTTTCTGGACAGGACGGCCTCGATCGTCTCTGCGGGCGGGCAGCGGCCTCCCTTCCGTTCACGGGGGAGGCGAACCGCCGCACACGCGGTCGGGTGGGTCACCGGGCGGCGACTGCGGCACCCGGACAAGCAGGAAGGCTCTGTTCGACCGCCCCGGAAGTCAACGCTGCCCGCAATGTGGAATCCCGGCCCGTACTTATTTTCAGTGCGGCAAGAAGCCTTGTCCGGTGCGACGGCGCGTTCGTACGGTCAGCTCATCCCACCAAACCCGTGAAAGGGGTTCCAGTGACCCTGCAAACGCAGAACGCGGTGACCGCGACCAAGCTGGGCGGTGTCATCGGCGCCCGGGTCGACGGCGTGCGCCTCGGCGGCGACCTCGACGCGGCGACCGTCGCCGAGGTGCGGCAGGCCCTGCTGGCCAACAAGATCATCTTCTTCCGCGACCAGCACCACCTCGACGACGAGGGCCAGCTCGCGTTCGCCGCGCTGCTGGGCGAACCGACGCTGGCGCACCCCACGGTCAAGGGCGTGCGCAACGCGAACGTGCTGCCGATCGACTCCGAGCACGGCAAGGCCAATAGCTGGCACACCGACGTGACCTTCGTCGACCGCATCCCGTCGGTCAGCATCCTGCGCGCCCTGCACCTGCCGCCGCACGGCGGCGACACCACGTGGGCCAACACCGCCGCCGCGTACGAAACTCTGCCGCCGTCGCTCAAGGCGCTCGTGGACGGCCTGTGGGCGGTGCACACCAACGCCTACGACTACGCGGCCAACATCGACGAGACCCGCATCGGCGGTGTGGACACCAAGTCCAAGGAGTACCGCGCCGAGTTCGTCTCCGAGCTGTTCGAGACCGAGCACCCCGTGGTCCGCGTGCACCCGGAGACCGGGGAGCGCGCGCTCGTCCTCGGCCACTTCGTCAAGCGGTTCATCGGCCTGTCCTCCACCGAGTCGGCCGCCCTGTTCCAGTTGCTCCAGGCCCGCGTCACCCGCCTGGAGAACACGGTCCGCTGGCAGTGGCGGGAAGGCGACGTGGCCATCTGGGACAACCGCGCCACCCAGCATTACGCCATCGCCGACTACGACGACCACCCACGCCGCCTGCACCGCATCACCCTCGCGGGCGACGTCCCGATCAGCGTCGACGGCACCCGCAGCACCCCGCGCACGGGTGACGCCTCGCACTTCTCCAACCTCTGAGCGCGCGAGAGCCCGTTGTCGGTCCGCTCGAACCGTCCGCAGAGGACTGATCCGAAGTGGACCGACAACGGGCTCGCGACCTGTCAGCGCTTCACTTGACGGGACGGCCCACGTTCTGCGGGAACTGGCCCGGGTAGTTGCCCGCGGGCGTGTAGCGGACCACGACGAACCTGCTCGCCTGCTGCATGATCGTGCCCGCCCCGCACTGGACGACGACCGCGCTCACCTTGGTGCTCGACTTCCACACCAACTGGGTGAAGTGCCCCGTGGCGGCCGAGAACCCGGGGCTGTTGTAGTTGTACTTCGATGCCTCGGCCATCCAGGAGTCCACCGCCTCCCTGATGCCCGCCTTGGGGTCGGAGCTGGCGTAGAGGTTCTCCCCGTACTTGCCCTGGCTGTTGGAGTGCTTGAACCGGCACGCGTTCGCGTACTGCTGCGTCGCGGCGGTCATGGAGGGGTCCCACGACACCGGCGGGGCGCCGTGGCGCGCCCTGGCCGCGTTGTGCGCGGCGACGACCTCGTCGCTGAACGCGTCTTTCGCCACTGCGCTTCCCCGGTCCTCCGCCTGCGGCGCACCGGTTGCCTGGGCGGCATCCGTCACCACCGTCAACGCCAGGCACACCGAAACCCCGGTCAGCAAAGCACGTGCACGCCTCATGACAGCCTCCTGTCGTTCCCCGACCGAATTGCGAACTGCGACAACAATCCGATGGTGCGTCGGCAGCTCGGCACCCGCCGGGGGAGTCACCCCATCGTGTGGAGGCTGACCTGGGCAAACCACTCCATTGAGGACGTTTGGAAGCGGTGCCCCGGAGGCAACCGGGGGCTCAGGTCCCGCAGAAGGTCTGGTAGGTCGAACCGAAGTCCCGCGGTGCCGGTTCGGCGTAGCGGTCGAGGCCGGGCCGCTCGTCGAAGGGAGCGCTCACCGCGTCCAGCAGCCGCCGGAACGGTTCCAGGTCACCACCCGTCGCGGCGGCCAGCGCTTCCTCGACGAGGTGGTTGCGGGGGACGTAGACGGGGTTGACCCGGTCCATCGCCTCCGTGTCCGGCTCCAACGCGCGCCAGCGGTCCAGCCAGCCGTCGATCCCCGCGAGGTCGAGGACCAGCCCGCGCGCGGGCTCGGCGTCCCCGCGAGCGGCGGCGGCGAGGCGGCGGTGGAACGAGGTGTGGTCGACGTGGTTGTCCCGCAGCAGGACCAGCAGGTCGTCGACCAGCGGCGCGGTTTCCGCCGGGTCGAGGCTGTCGGGCAGGCCCAGCTTGGCCCGCATCCCGGCCGTCCAGGCGTCGTTGTACTGCCTGCGGAACTCCCCGAGCGCCTGCACCGCCAGTTCGACGGCCCGCTCCTGGTCGTCGGCGAACAGGGGCAGCATGGCCTCGGCGAGCCGGGCCAGGTTCCACTCCGCCATGGCGGGCTGGTTGCCGTAGGCGTAGCGGCCCTGGTGGTCGATGGAGCTGTAGGCGGTGGCCGGGTCGAAGGCCTCCATGAACGCGCACGGCCCGTAGTCGATGGTCTCACCGGAGATCGTCATGTTGTCGGTGTTCATCACCCCGTGCACGAAGCCCACCAGCATCCACCGCGCCACCAGCGCCGCCTGGTCGGCCACCACCGCCTCGAACAGCGCCAGGTGCCGCCGCTCGGCCGCCCCGGCGTCGGGGTGGTGGCGGGCGATCGCGTGGTCGGCGAGCCTGCGCAGCAGGTCCACGTCCCCGGTGGCGGCGGCGTACTGGAAGCTGCCCACCCGCAGGTGGCTGCTCGCCACCCGCGCCAGCACGGCCCCCGGCAGCGGCCCCTCCCGGTGCACCGGCGTCCCGGTCGCCACCACGGCCAGCGACCGGGTCGTGGGAATCCCGAGGGCGTGCATCGCCTCGCTGACGACGTACTCGCGCAACATCGGCCCGACCGCCGCCAACCCGTCCCCGCCCCGGGAGAACGGTGTCCGCCCGGACCCCTTGAGGTGCAGGTCGCGCGGCAGCCCGTCGGCGTGGACGAGTTCGCCGAGCAGCAGCGCCCGCCCGTCGCCGAGCCGGGGGGAGTAGCCCCCGAACTGGTGCCCGGCGTAGGCCTGCGCCACCGGCGCGGCCCCCTCGGGCACCAGGTTCCCGACGAGCAGCCGCACCCCCTCCGGCCCGCGCAGCCACCCGGGGTCGAGGCCGAACTCGGCGGCCAGGGCCTCGTTGAGCACGAGCAGTTCCGGCGCGGCCGCCACGTCCGCCTGCCAGGGCAGGGCCATCTCCGGAAGCGTGCGGGCGAACTCGTCGCCCAGGGTCACGGTCGACAGCGGTGCGGTGGTCACCCACCCAACGGTACGCGGTGCCCGCCCCGGGGGCAGACGGCGCGGCGGCGGCCGACAGTCCACTCCGGTACGCCGCACCAGCGCCCCGGACCCCCGCTGTAAGCTCCCCGCCGGGGCTTCCGGGGGGAGGATCGGTTCAACGTGAACACGTCCGACATGTGGCTGCGCGACGTCGAGAAGTGGGTGACCGACGCCGAGCGCGAGGTGTCGAGCGCGAATGTGGTCCACACCACGGCGTGGACGTCCCCGCGAGAAGCCGAACCCACCCCCGGCCACGTCACCCACCCGCCCCGCTGATGCCCGGCCGCAACAGGGGCACCGGCTCGGACAGCAGCTCCTCCCACCACAGCTCCACCCACCACACCGGCGGCCCACCCGGCGGCTCGTCCACCTCCGGCAGGCCCACCCCGGGCCCGGGAGGGGTCGGCGGCCCCGGCACCACCGGCATGAACCCGGACAGCGTCGAGTCCCTCGGCGGCCGCATGGTCGGCCGAGCGGGCCAGGTGCGCGGCGCCGTGGGCGGCAAGATCCCCGCAGGCGCAGGCGCAGGCGCCGCCAGCGCGGGCGTCTTCGGCCAGGTCGCGATGGGCGCGGCGGACCGGGCCGTGGCCCGAGCCCGCACCAGCGTCGAGGGCGCCGCCAACGCCGCCGAGAACGCGGGCACCAACGCCCGCTCCAGCGCCCAGACCGCCCGCGCCACCGACCAGTCCGCCGCGAGCACCATGGACCGCCTCGCCCGCGAGACCAAGGCCCCCACCACCGCCACCGGCACCGCCGCCCGCCCCACCACGGGAGGCACGGGAGGCACGGCAGGCGCGAACGCCCCGGCGAAGACCAACGCCCCCACGGGTTCCGCCACCCCCACAACGGCCCCGACCGCCCAACGCGCTTCCGCCCATCCCACCCCCACCACCCCGACCCAGGGCTCCCGCTCCCCGACCGTCCCCACCCCGCCGCCCGGCCGCCCCGGTCAGGCACCACCCCTGAAAGGCACGGGCTCCCGGCCGCCGGATCGTGCCGCCGCTGCTTCGGTCCGCCCCGGTCAGGGGTCGCCGGTGGCTGGTCCGGGCTCCCGGCCGCCGGAGCGTGCTTCGGCTGCTTCGGCCCGTTCTGGTCAGGGGTCGTCGGTGGCTGATGTGGGCTCCCGCTCTCCGGATCGTGCCGCCACCACCCCCACTCAGGCCCGCTCCGGCCAGACCCCGGCCGGGGGGACTCCGGGCGGCGGGCCTGCCGCACCCGGCACGGCCGCACCCGGTGCGGACAGCCGTGGCGGACGTGTTCCCGCAGGCGAGTCGGGCAACCGTGGTGCCGATCCGCAGGGGAACAGGCCCGCTCGCCCGGGGACCCGGGGTCCGGCAGGCCCCGGGCCGGGTGGTGGGAACCCGGCTCCCGGCGGCACCTCGGGTGCTGGTGGTGCGGGCGACCGCCGCACCGGTCCGCCCGCGCAGGGTGGACCCACCCGCCCGGCTGACCAGAACGGGTACGCGCCCCAGCCGCCCGTTCCACGCGCGCCCGGTCACCAGGGCGGGGGCGCCCGCAACGGTGATCCGAACACCGCACCCCCGCGCGCGGGTGGTCCGGTGCCGCCCCCCGCCCCACACGGACGCCCGCAGGGCGGACCGGGGCAGCAGGACACTCGACCGCCCGTTCCGCCTCGTCCGCCCCAGGCGGCAGCCTGGTCGCCGGACCGCTCATCCGGTCAGCACCCGCTCCCCCCGCCGGGACAGGCCGGTGGGCAGAACCCGAACCAGGCTCGCCCCAACCAGCTCCGGCCACCGGTCCCGCAGCACGGCGGGCAAGTCGTGCCACCGGTCGGCCTGCCCGCGAACCCGCAGGGTGCCCAGCACCCCGGTCCGCTGCCCCACCGGGGCGGACAGGAGCCCGCCCCGACGCACTCCGCGCCACCGGCCTCCGGTCTGACGAACCCCTCGCAGCACGCCCCCACCCCGATGCCACCGGGGTCGCAGCGCCCGGTCAACCAAGCGCATCCCGGCCAGTCGCACCCCCGTCCGCCGCAGCCGCTCGATCGGCAACAGCCACCTGCGGGCCGCTTCCCGGAGTCGGATCAGCACGCCCCGCGCCCCGACTCGCGTTCCCAGTGGCCTGCTGATCAGGTGCAGCCGCGTCCGCCGCAGCCGTCTGACCGCCGGCAACCAACTGCGGGTCGTTTCCCGGAACCGGGTCAGCACGCTCCGCATCCTGACTCGCGTTTCCAGCGCCCGGCTGATCAGCCGCAACTGCCCGACCGGCAGCAGCCACCTGCGGGCCGCTTCCCGGACTCGGGTCAGCACGCCCCGCACCCCCAGCGCCCGGTTGATCAGACGCAGCCCGGCCAAGCGCACCCCCGTTCGCCCCAGCCGCCCGATCGCAGGCAGCCCCCTCCGGGGCGTTTCCCGGAGCCGGATCGGCATGCCCCGCACCTCGACTCGCGCCCCCAGCGTCCGGTTGATCAGCCGCAGCCGCCCGACCGGCAGCAGATCCCTGCGAGTGGCTTCCCGGAGCCGGATCAGCACGCCCCGCGCAGGCGCCCGGCCGGACCCGAGGCGCCCACCGGTCAGCACCGGCGCCCGGCCGAGCAGGTGCACCGGGACCACGGTGTGCAAGCGGAGCAGCTTCGGCGTCCCGCCGATCCCAACCAGTACCCCGACAACGGTCGCCCCGCCGATCCCGGCACCGCGTCGGACCGGCCCGCGCACCGCGACGGCCACGGTCAGGCGCACACCGGTCCCGCACCGCAGGCGGACGGTCCGCCCTACCCGGCGCGGAAGGAGTTGGTGCCGCACCTGAACTACTCCGAGCCGGTGCCGGTCGACCACGCCCCGCGCGACCACGACCTCAGCGGGTACGACCCCCCGGGGCCGGGGGAGCACCCCCGGGTGCAACTGGAGGCGATCGGGCCGGACACCTCCGGCTGGGAGCAGGTCAAGAGGAAGGTCGACGACTGGGCTGACGACGGGAATGTGCTCTACCGAGGTGACTCGCGGCCGCCGTCGGAGATCGCGAGGGAGCAGGGGTTCGGGTTGAAGAACCCGGACGGGGTCGTCGACATCAAGAAGCACGTCCTCGGCACCACCAACGCCTACGTCAGCACCTCGAAGTCGGTGGACATCGCGGCGCGCTTCGGGGCGAAGTCCGAGGGGTACGTCTACCGGGTCAAGGCGCCCGGCGGCACCCTCACCGAGGAGACCCAGGCCAGGGCGGGGGATCAGAGCGGCACGGAGTACAGGGAGGGGGAGGTCCTCTTCCCCGGTGGCATCCACTTCAGCCACGTCGAGGGTTGGCACAAGACCTTCGCCGACGCCCGGGGCAACGTCTACCTCGGTGAGTTCGAACCCAATCCGCACTACACCGGCGGTGCCCGGGAAGATGCCCCGGCGCATCCCAAGGGCTTGGAACAGCCCGACCAGGGGCACGTCCCACCGCCCGTCGCCCCGCCCAAGCACGTGTTGGAGCGGCAGGAGCGGGAACGGGCCATCGCCGAGGGGCGCGACCCGGACGCGCCCGCCGACCCCGCACCCGCCGCCGACCCCACCCCGGACCCGGGCGCCTCGGAACGCGACCACACCCCGATCGGCGGTCGCTTCGACCCCTCCCTGCTCGACCCCGACGGCGAGCCCACCGGCGACCAGCACACCGACAACCAGCCCACCGACGGCTCCCGTCAGCCCGACAGCGCCGACACAAGCGCCGACACAACCGCCCACCAGGACCCCGCCGAGCCCCCGCCAACCCCGGCACGCTCCATCAGCGCCGCCCTCGACGGTCTCGAAGGACCCGGAGAACCCGAGGGCCTGGCGCGCCCCGGCCCCCCGCTGACCGAACCCGCCGTGCACAGCGGCGTCGGCGACGAGCAGTCCCGGCAGGCCTTCCTCGACGAGCACTTCCCCGGTTACGGCGACATCAACCCCCACCACGCCGACAGCGGCGCCGCCGACGGCCACCGCACGAACTGCGTCGAGGCGATGCTCGCCGACGAGCGGCGCCACCACGGTGAACCCGCCCAGGCCGCCCCCACCCGACCCGAGGACGTCGCCACCGACGGCCGGTTGTCGCGGGTGCGGGAGGCGCTCGGCGGGGTGTGGACCAGCCACCGGGACTTCGACGCGGTCGCCTCCGCGGTGGCGCGGACGCCCGAGGGGGCGCGCGGGGCGGTGGCGTTCCGGTACACCGACGCCGACGGGCACGCGATCGGGCACGTGGTGCGGGTCGTGCACACCCCGGGCGGGGTGGCCTTCGCCGATCCGCAGACCGGCCGCCTGGCCGAGTTGCCCGCGGGCGCCACCGAGGTGTGCCTGCTCTCCGCCGACCACACCGATGACACCGCGCACGCCGACGTCCCCGACGACGGCGGGTACGGGCGGTCGCCGGGGGAGCGGCGCGACCAGGCCGTGGACGAGGTGGACGCCGAGTCGGGCAGCACCGACCCGCTGCGGCGGGCCCTGGCCGACACCCACGACGTGGCCCGGGGGTACACCGTGGTGGACGTGGCCGCGCGGACGCACGACGACCTGGTGGCCAAGGTGGCGGCGGACCCCGGGCACCGGGTGGTGTTCCCCGGGCGCGACGGGCACAGCCCGGCCCTGGCCACCCGCGCCCCGAACCCGGGGTGCTTCGACCGGCACGCCACCGAGGTCGTACTGTCGCGCGCGGTGGTCGACGTGGCCGAGGAGGCCGCCGCGCGGCGGGCCGGGGGCGGGCCGTGGCGGGCGGCGTTGGCGGCCCGGGCCGAGCGCGGGCGCGACCAGGTGCGGTCGTGGGTGGCCGGGGACGACCCGGACCCGCGCTTCCGCGAGGTGGTGGACTCCCTGGTGCGCCGGGGTGACGAGGGCGCGGTGGAGGACGTCGAGGAGCGGACCCGCGACCTCGACCCGGAGGCCCGCCGCCGGGTGTGGGCGGAGTTCGACGCGCTGCCCCCGGTCCGGGAGCGCACCGAGTGCGCCGCGCGGACGGGGGTGGGCCGGTCGTGAGCGGGGAACTGAACCGGGAGCGGCGGGCGCTGGTCGACCTGGCGCGGTTCGGCCTGCCGCAAACCGTTGCCGGGCAACCGTTCCCGCCCTCGGAGGTGGGCGCCCCGCTCGTCGTGGACACCGACGCGGGCGGGGACCCGGACGACGCCGTGGCGCTGGTCCTCGCCGCCGCCGAGCCGACCCTCGCCCTGGTGACCACAGTGGACGAACTGGGTGGGGAGCGGGCCCGGTTCGCCCGGCACCTGCTGGACCTGCTCGGCCGCGCGGACGTGCCGGTGGTCGCCGGAGCCGACCTGGGCAACACCAGGATGAACTGCGTCGAGGGCCTGGTCCCCGACGACGTGCCCGCGCAGGGCGGGGACGTCGTCGAGGCTGTCGCCGAGGTGTGCGCGCGCACCGACGGGCCGGTGCGGTGGGTGGGCATCGGACCGGCCAGCAACCTCGCCCGCGTCCTCACCACCCGGTCGGACCTGCGCGCCCGGCTGGTGGTGACGCAGATGGGCGGGGCGATCAACTACCGCGACCCGTCCCGCGCCGAGCACAACTTCCGGGTCGACCCGGCGGCGGCGGCGACCCTGGTCAGCACCGCCGAGCTGCCCAAGCTCGTGCTGTCGGACACCACCTTCACCCCGGAGATCGAGATCACCGAGGGCTCCGACCTGCACCGCGCGCTCGCCGCGGGCCCGGCCTGGGCCCGGCTGGTGGCCGCGCACCTGGACCGGTGGTTCACCCGCTTCCACCCCGGCACCATCCAGCACGACGCGCTGGCTTTGGCCGCCGCGTTGCAACTGCCGTACGTCGACCTGTTCCACGAGCGGGTGCTGCTCGACGGGATCGGCCGGATGACCGTCGACCCCGCGGGCCACCGGGTGCGGGTCAGCGGCGGTGCGAACCACCCGGCGTTCCTGCGCTGGCTCACCCGCGGTCTCGAAACCGCACTGGACCGGGAGGACACCCGATGAACCGCGCCGAGGCCATCACCCGCGCCGAGGCGTGGATTCGCGAGCAGCACGGCGCCGGCGCCGACCGGCTGGCGGTGCTGACCGAGCACGTCAAGCTCATCCGCGGCGACTGGTACGTGCCCTACGACCTCACCGACCCCGACGACGCGCTGGTGCCCCTGCCTGCCGTGGAGGTGCCCGACGACGGCGGCCCGCTGCGCCGCCACGTCCCCCCCGACGGCTGGTCCACGGGGGTTCCCGAGTCCTGGCCCGCGCCCACCGCGGCCGGGGTCTACGTCGACCAGGAGTGGGACGCGGAGACCTTCGCCCACGTGGACGTGCCGATCGGGGCGATCCTCGGGTGGCAGCGCGAGGACCACCCCGAGCAGTTCCGCCGCAACCCGAAGTACGTGCGCGGCCCGGCGTGGCGCGGTGAGCCGCTGCCGTACACCCCCGCCGACAAGGCGTTCGGCTACTACCGCTGTGGCTGGCTCAACACCGCCGAGGAGGTCGCCGCCCTCCTCGACGTCCAGCTCTACCTGCCGCTCACGCCCGACGGGCGGCTGGCGAACGCGGGCAGCGACGAATCCACCCGCCTCGACGCCCACACCTCGCCCGCGTACCTGCCGCCCGGGACGCACGCGTGGTTGGAGAAGACCGCGCGCCAGATCCTGACGGACGTGCCGGTCGACGAGATCCTGATCAGCCCCGGGATGACCCCGGAATCGCGGATGGTCAGGGAGCAGCTGCTCCGGGTCCTCGACCGCTACCCCGGACCCGCCGTGCCGCCGCCGACGGGGCACCGGGGCTTCCCCCCGGACCTGGCCGACGCGCTCGACCGGGCCCAGTCCGCCGGGTTCGAGCTGGGGGGCAGGCAGTGGGAGGAGCTGCGCGAGGTCCGGGCGTGGAAGCAGGGCGGCCGCCGCGGTCCCCGCCCGCCCGCCGCCCAGGCGTTCTGGGACGCCGAGGGCGGCCGGTACTGGGACGAGCCCACCTTCTCCGCCATCGCCCCACCCGGCCCCGCCCACCACAGCTGGCACAGCGTGGTCGGCGCCTACCTCGGTTTCGCCCTCGGCGACCGCGTCTCGGGCACGAACCGCGGCCTGACCGCGGGTCTGCTGCACGCCACCGACCTGCTCGTGCGCAAGGCCGCCGGGTGGGCGCCGGACCTGGCAGGCACCGGTCTCCCGCTGCGGCCCGCCGGGTGGCTCGACCGCTGGTCGGCGCCCGGCGGACCGCAGGTCAAGGAGACGACCGGGCTGCTCGGCGCGGTCGCCTCGGCCGCCCGGCCGCAGCTCGGCGGCTACTGGGTCGACGACGTCAGCCCGGTCTTCGAACTCCTGCTGCGCCCCGACCGCGGCGAGCTGACCGCGGTGCTGCGGGAGTTGGGCGCGTTCGGGCACGTCGTGGCGATGCGCGAGCAGGACACCCCGCTGGCCGAACAGCTCGCGGGCCTGGGCACGCCCTGGGAGCGGGCGCTGCTCGTCGTGGTCAAGCTGGGCCACCGGCCGTTCGACGCGCTGGGGGTGCCCCTCGACGACCTGACCAGGATGACCGTCGGCGCCCTGCTCGGCGCCCGCCACGGGATCCGGGCCTTCCCCGGGAACTGGCTCGACGACCTGCCCGACCGCCACCTGGTGGAGTGCCTGGCCACCACCGCGTACCGGGCGTTCGACCCGACCCTGCTGCCCGACCCGACCCGCCTCGCCGCCCACCCGGGCCTGCCGCCGATCACCCCGGCCATGCGCGCCGAGGCCACCAGGACCCCCGGCGGCTGGCTGTACTGCGCCGACCCGGACGTCGACCCCCGCCACATCGACGGCGTCCCCGTCCCCACCCTGCTCGGTGCCTACAAGATCGGCCCCGACGGCGCCTTCACCGGCGAGACCTGGGTCAACGAGGACTACCGCCCCAGCCCCCGCCGCCGCGGCCTGCCCCGCCCGGAGAACGCCTTCGAGGAGGTCCTGGCGTTCGTGGCCGCCGAGTGGCTGCCCTACGAGGCGGCGGTGCGGGCCGCCCTGGACCACGAGTTCCTGATCGGCCTGGCCCCCGACGGCGACCTCGCGGTGCTGATCGCCCCCACCGGGGCCAGGGTCCTGCCCGCCTACTCCGCGCCGCGCCACGTCCCGGAGGGCACGGCGGTGCGGCCGATGTCGTTGCGCTCCCTGCTGACCGTCCTCCCGGGAGTGGCGGTCCTGGTCAACCCGGGCGGCTCGCTGGGCATCGACCTCGTCGGTGACCAGTTGGTCGCCAATGCGTGATCATCACCGTGTTTCGGCGCGCGCCTGCCATGGAACCCCGGCTCGAACCGCAGAGATCGACTGGTGCGGCGAGCCCGCCCACGACGCTGTTTAGGATGACCCGATGCGCGCCACGTTGAACGCCGAGAAGACCCGGACCGTGCTGCGCAACTCGGCGCGCGTGTCGCTGGACGTGTTGCTGCTGCTGGCGGTGACCGTGGTGGTGCTGTGGGTCGTGGGGCGGATGTGGTCGGTCGTCTGGCCGCTGGTGATCGCGCTCCTGCTCACCACCCTCACCTGGCCCGTCGCCCGGTTCCTGCGCGGGCACCGGTGGCGCCCCGCGCTGGCCGCCTCGGTCGTCACCGTGCTGTTCCTGCTGGTCGCGGCGGGCATCGGCACGTTGATCGTGCTGCCGGTGGTGCAGCAGGCCGGTGACCTGTCCGACGGCGTGGTGGCGGGCATCCAGCGCGTGCGGGAGTGGGCGGCCGGGCCACCGCTGAACATCGCCGACGAGCAGGTCTCCTCGGCCCTGGACTCGGGGATCGCGCGGATCAAGGACAGCGCCGGGGACATCGCCAACGCCACCGTCACCGGGGTGGGTGCCGTGGCGAGCGGGCTGCTCAACGCCGTGCTGGCGATCTTCCTGATGTTCTTCTTCCTCAAGGACGGGCCCCGGTTCCTGCCGTGGCTGACCCGGCAGCTCCCCGGGCGCCTGGCCACGCACGTGCCCGCGGTGACCGAGCGGTGCTGGGTCACGCTGGGGTCGTTCGTGCGGTCGCAGGCCCTGGTGGGTCTGCTGGACGCGGTGTTCATCGGGATCGGGCTGTGGATCGTGGGCGTGCCGCTGGTGCTGCCGCTGGCGGTGCTGACGTTCGTCTCGGCGTTCGTGCCGATCGTCGGGGCGCTGTTCGCCGGGGCGGTCGCGGTGCTGATCGCGCTGGTGTCCAACGGGTTGACCGACGCGCTGATCGTGCTGGCCATCATCGTCGTGGTGCAGCAGTTGGAGGGCAACGTCTTCCAGCCGATCATCCAGAGCGAGAGCCTGGGGCTGCACGCGGCGGTGGTGCTGCTGGCGGTGACCCTGGGCGGCAGCCTGGCGGGCATCACCGGCAGCCTGCTGGCCGTGCCGGTCGCCGCCATGATCGCCGTGGTGTGGAACCACGTGCGCGACCGCCTCAGCGACCCGGAACCGGCCGCTGTGGACCCGGGCACCGCTGTGGACTCCGACGCCGAGCCCGTCGCGAAGACCGACCCGGCCTGACGGCGGTGGTCGGCCGGTGTGGGCCGGTGGGTAGCCTCCTCCCAGGAGGTCGGATGACGCGGGCACGGGACACAGTGGTGGTGGGCGCGTCCGCGGGCGGCGTCGAGGCCCTCCGGGCGCTGGTGGCGGGGTTGCCACCGGACCTGCCCGCGGCACTGGTCGTCGTGCTGCACATGCCCGCGGGCGGGACGAGTTCGCTGGCCGCCATCCTGAACCGCTCGGGGCCCCTGCCCGCGCGGGTCGTGCGGCACGGGGAGCCGTTGCGCCCCGGCACCATCCACGTCGCCCCACCCGACCACCACACCCTGGTGCTCGACAACGCCCTGGCCCTGTCCCACGGCCCGACCGAGAGCGGGCACCGCCCGGCGATCGACGTCCTGTTCCGCTCCGCCGCCATCGCGCTGGGGCCGCGGGTCATCGGGGTCCAGCTCTCCGGCACGCTCGACGACGGGGTCGCGGGCCTGGTGGCGATCTCGGCGCGCGGTGGGAAGGTCCTCGTGCAGGACCCCGAGGACGCGCTCTACCGGGGGATGCCGGACAACGCCCTGCGCACCGTGCGCGCCGACCACGTCGCGCCCGCGTCCGCCCTCGGTGCCGTGCTCGCCGAGGTCGTGGGGGAGCAGGTGGGCGCCGCGGGTGCGATGCCGCCCGGAATCACGGAACGGGAGAACACGATCGCCGCCGACGTCCAGCCCGATCCCGACCCGGACGCCTACGTGCTCGGGCCCGCCTCCGGTTACACCTGCCCGGACTGCCAGGGCAGCCTCGCCGACATCGGCGACGGCCGCTACCGCTGCCGGGTGGGGCACGCCTGGACCGCGGAAGCGCTGCTGGCTGCCCAGGGGTCGGAGTGGGAGCGGGCGCTGTGGGTGGCCCTGCGCGTGCTGGAGGAGAAGGCGAGCCTCACCAGGAAGATGGCCGAGCGGGCCGACCAGCGGGGGAGCACCGGTGTGGCCGAGCGCTACCGCGGCAAGCTCACCGAGACCGCGCACGCCATGGACACCCTGCGCAAGTACCTCGGCGCGGGTGTGCAGGTCGCCGACGGTTCGGGGTGAGCGGCCCGGACCAGGTCGGACCGATGGACGCGGACCCGGCCTTCGAGGCGTTGCTGGAACACCTGAAGCGGGCGCGCGGCTTCGACTTCACCGGCTACAAGCGCACCAGCCTCGGCAGGCGCGTGCGGCAGCGGATGACGCAGGTCGGCATCGCCGACTTCGCCGACTACACCGACCACCTCCAAGCCAACGCCGACGAGTTCAGCGCGCTGTTCAACACGATCCTGATCAACGTCACCGGCTTCTTCCGGGATCAGGAGGCGTGGGACCACCTGCGCGCCGAACTCCTCGGCCCGCTGGTGGCGGCCCGCTCCCCGGCGGACCCCATCCGGGCGTGGAGCGCGGGCTGCGCGTCCGGCCAGGAGGCCTACACCCTGGCCATGGTGCTGGCCGAGGAACTCGGCGTCGACCAGTTCCGCCGCCGGGTGAAGATCTACGCCACCGACGTCGACGAGCACGCGCTGGCCCAGGCCAGGCAGGCCGTCTACAGCGCCGCCGAGGTGGCGCAGGTCCCCCCGCCGCTGCTGGAGAAGTACTTCGAGCAGGTCAACGGCGAGTTCGCCTTCCGCAAGGACCTGCGCCGGTCGGTCATCTTCGGCCGCAACGACCTGGTGCAGGACGCGCCGATCTCGCGCATCGACCTGCTCACCTGCCGCAACACGCTGATGTACTTCAACGCCGAGACCCAGTCGAAGATCCTGCGCAGGCTGCACTTCGCGCTGGCGCCGCAGGGGCTGCTGTTCCTCGGCAAGGCGGAGATGCTGCTGACGCACGGCCGGATCTTCGAGCCGGTGGAGTTGAAGCGGCGCATCTTCCGCAGGGCGCCCAGCTCGCGGGTCGAACTCGGACCGGTGGGGGTCGAGGCGCCCCCGGACATCGGCAACGACCGGTTCGGCGAGATGGAGCAACTGCGGCAGTTGGCCTTCAACGCGGCCCCGGTGGCGCAGCTCGTGGTGTCGGCCGACGACGTGCTGGCGCTGCTGAACACCAGGGCCGAGGCGGTGTTCGGGCTGTCGCAGGCCGACATCGGCAAGCCGCTGCGCGACCTGGAGGTGTCCTACCGCCCGGTCGAGCTGCGCGGTCACGTGGACGTGGCCAGGGTGCAGCGGCGGGCGGTGCGCGTCGAGGACGTGCAGTGGCAGCGCGGCGGCATGGCGGCGGTCTGGTTCCGGGTCGTCGTCGAGCCGCTGACCGGCGGCGACAACGGCCTGGTCGGCGTGGTGGTCACCTTCCACGACATCACCGCCACCCGCGTCCTGCTCGACGAGCTGGCCCACGCCAACCGTCAGCTCGAGGTGGCCTACGAGGAACTCCAGTCGACGAACGAGGAACTGGAGACCACGAACGAGGAACTCCAGTCCACCGTGGAGGAACTGGAGACGACGAACGAGGAACTCCAGTCCACCAACGAGGAACTGGAGACGATCAACGAGGAGTTGCAGTCCACCAACGACGAACTCCAGGCGATCAACGAGATGCTCCGCGAGCGCAGCATCGAACTCGACCACGTCAGCGAGTTCCTGGACGACGTCCTGCGGTCGTTGCGGTCGGGGATCGTCGTGGTGGACCTGGAGTTGCGGGTGCGCGCCTGGAACCGCGGCGCCGAGGAGCTGTGGGGCCTGCGCAACGACGAGACGACCGGCAGGCACCTGCTGGACCTCGACGTCGGCCTGCCGGTCGCGGACCTGCGGCAGGCGCTGGGGGTCGCCCTCATCGACCCGGCGTTCACCGAGGTGCTCGTCATGGACGCGGTGAACCGCCGCGGTCAGTCGATCCGGCTGCGCCTGACCTGCGGCTCCCTGCGCAACGAGCACGAGCAGACCCGCGGCGCCATCCTGGTGATGGACCCCGTCCACGACTGACGGCCCGCCGCGCGACGACCGCCAGGCCCACCGCGTCCCGGCCGCCTCCCGGCGCCGAAATCAGGACCGATCCGCGTCCGGATCACCGTCAGACCCGGGCCCGGCGGGTTCGCGCGCCCCGGTGCGCAGGGTCGCCCAGACGACCTTGCCGCCGGTGGGGGTGGGCGCGCTGCCCCACGCCGTGGCCAGGAACGCCACCAGGTCCAGCCCGTGCGTCCCGGACAGGCCCTTGCCCGGGTCCACCGCGTGCTGGGGCTGGGTCGGGTCGTCGTCGTACACCGCGATGGTCAGGACGCCGCGGCGGTGCTCCAGGCGGACCGTGGGGGCGGACAGGGTGTGCTGGATCGTGTTCTGCACCAGTTCGGCGCTCATCAGCAGGCAGTCCTGCGCGACCCGGTCCAGTCCCCACACCACGAGGGTGTCGCGGATGAAGCCGCGGCCGATGCGCATCGCGGAGTGGTCGTTGGGCAGTTCGATCCTGGCCACCACGCGGGTGCTGCCGCAATCGGCGGCCAGCGCCTCCTCGGTGGTGGCGTGCACGTCCAGGAACCGGCGCAGCGGGCTGGCAGCGGTGACCGCCCGGCTGTCGCGCCCGCACACCAGCCGCAGCGGCACGCTGGGCCACTTCGCCACCTGGTCGGCCACGGTCACGAACACCGACAGCGCGACCGGGTCCGCGCACTCCATCGAGCGCACGTCGACGACGATGGCCGAGGGGGCCTCGGTCGCGCACTTGAGCAGGTGGCGGCGGACCTCGGCGTAGTGCGAGCGGTCGAGGGGACCCGCGATCCGGACGACGACGGCGGTGCCCGCTGACTCCTGGGCGATGCGCAGCGAGGCCGGTACGGCGTCCATCCGGCCTCCTCTGCCCACGGCACCCACGGCCCCGAAACACCGATGATACGCCCGGCGGGGGCCTCCACCGCCAGGGGTGTGCGCGAACCGACCGTTCCTCGAACCGGGGTTGTCCGGTTACGGCGCCGATCGGCGGGTAGCTCTCGGTCATGGGCATTGAACGGGCGGCGGTCACCGGTGGTGCGGGGTTCCTCGGGTCGCACGTGTGCCGGGCGCTGCTGGACCGGGGCGTGTCGGTCGTGTGCGTGGACGACCTGAGCACGGGGTCGCTGGACAACCTGCCCGACGACCCGGGCCTGGAGGTCGTCGTCGCGGACGTGACCGGGGAACTGCCGGTGCGCGGCCGGGTGGACCTGGTGCTGCACATGGCGTGCCCGGCCTCACCGGTGGACTACCTGGCCAGGCCCGTCGGCACGCTGCTCACCGGCGGCCTGGGCACCCTGCGGGCACTGGAGCTGGCGCACCGGAGCGGGGCGCGGATCGTGGTGGCCTCCACCAGCGAGGTCTACGGCGACCCGGTCGAGCACCCGCAGCGCGAGTCGTACTGGGGCAACGTGAACCCGATCGGCCCGCGCAGCGTCTACGACGAGGCCAAGCGGTACGGGGAGGCGCTGACCGCCGCCTTCCGCCGCGAGCACGGCGTCGACACCGGGATCGTGCGCATCTTCAACACCTACGGGGAGCGGATGCGCCCGGACGACGGCAGGCTCGTGCCCACCTTCGTCCGGCAGGCCAGGGCGGGCGAACCGCTCACCGTGCACGGCGACGGCGAGCAGACCCGGTCGCTGTGCCACGTCGACGACCTGGTGGCCGGGTTGCTGGCGATGGCCGGTTCCGACCATCCGGGGCCGGTGAACCTCGGCAACCCCGAGGAGGTCACCGTGCTGGAGGTCGCGCGGCGGGTCGTCGAGGTCACCGGCAGTTCCTCGCCACTGCGCCACGTCGCGGCGATGACCGACGACCCGCGCAGGCGCAAGCCCGACATCACCCTGGCCGGGGAGGTCCTCGGCTGGTCGCCCAAGATCCCGCTCGACGAGGGCCTGCGCCGGTCCTTCGGCTGACCGGGCGAACCCGCAGAACACCGCCAACCAGTTCCCGACAGCCAGAAGGAGACCGCCGTGCGCGTCCTCGGCATCAACGCCGTCTTCCACGACCCCGCCGCCGCGCTGGTGGTGGACGGTCGGATCGTCGCCGCCGCGGAGGAGGAGCGCTTCTCCCGCCGCAAGCACGGCAAGCGCCCGGTGCCGTTCTCAGCCTGGGAGCAGCCGGAGCAGGCCGCCCGGTGGTGCCTGGAGCACGCCGGGCTCACCCCCGCCGACCTGGACGCGGTCGCCTACTCCTACGACCCCGACCTGACCGAGCCGTCGGACGTGCCGTGGGAGGACCTGCGCACCGAGTACGCCCGGCGGGCGCCGCTGTTCCTGGCGACCGCGCTGCCCGGCCTCGACCCGGCGATCGTGCGGTTCGTCCCGCACCACGTGGCGCACGCGGGTTCGGCGGGCCTGGCCGCGCCGTTCGACGGCGACTGCGCGGTGCTGGTGTCCGACGGCCGCGGCGAGTGCGGGTCGCACCTGGCTGGCAGCTACCGCGACCACCGGCTGACCACGCTGGCCGCCCAGCACCTGCCGCACTCCCTGGGCCTGCTCTACGAGGACCTGACCCAGCACCTGGGCTTCCTGCGCTCCAGCGACGAGTACAAGGTGATGGCCTTGGCCTCCTACGCCGAGCCCCGCCACCTCGACCTGATGCGCGAGCTGATCCGCGCCGAGGACGACGGCGGCTTCTCCGTCGCCCCCGTGGACTGGGACACCCTGGCCAAGCGCCGCGAGGCGGGGGAGGAGATGACCCGCGAGCACGCCGAGCTGGCGGCCAGCGTGCAGGTCCGGGTGGAGGAGGTGCTGCTGGACCTGGTCCGCTGGCTGCACGAGCGCACCGGTCAGCGCAGGCTCACCATGGCGGGCGGGGTCGCGCTCAACTGCGTGGCCAACACCCGCATCTTCGCCGAGGGGCCGTTCGACGAGGTGTGGGTGCAGCCCGCCGCCGGGGACGCGGGCACCGCCCTGGGGGCCGCCCTGCACGTCGCCGCCACCGAGGGCGAGCCCGCCGCCGCCATGCCGGGCGCCGACCTGGGCCGGGGCTGGACCGACGACGAGATCGAGGCGGTGCTGCGCACGGCCAACGTCCGCTACACCCGATCCGACGACATCGCCGAGGAGGTCGCCGCCGCGCTGGCGGACAACCAGGTGGTGGCCTGGTTCCAGGGCCGCAGCGAGTACGGGCCGCGGGCCCTGGGCCGCCGGTCGCTGCTGGCCAACCCCTGCCACCAGGAGAACCTGACCCGGATCAACGACGTCAAGGGCCGCGAGCAGTTCCGCCCGGTCGCCCCGATGGTCCTCGCCGACCGGGCCGCCGAGCTGTTCGAGCGCGGCCCGATCCCCAGCCCGTACATGCTGTTCGTGCACGACGTGCGCCCGCAGTGGCGCGACCGCATCCCCGCGGTGGTGCACGTGGACGGAACGGCCCGGGCGCAGACCGTCTCCGCCGACAGCGAGCCGCTGATGGCCAGGGTGCTGCGCGGGTTCGAGCGGCGGACCGGGGTGCCGGTGGTGGTCAACACCAGCCTGAACACCGCGGGCAGGCCCATGGTGGACGACCCGCGCGACGCCCTGGAGTGCTTCGGGTCCGCGCCGGTCGACCTGCTGGCCATCGGCGGCTTCGCGGTGCGCCGATGACCCGCGCCGCGATGACCCACGCTCCGATGGCCCGTTATGCCGTGGTGGTCCCCACCGTGGGCCGGGAGAGCCTGCGCGCGGTGCTCGACGCCCTGCACACCGGCGACGGCCCGGAGCCGGTGGAGGTCGTGGTGGTCGACGACCGGCCCGTGCCCGGTGACCTGCCGCTGCCGCACCGGATGACAACACCCGTGCGGGTGGTGCACAGCGGCGGTCGCGGTCCCGCCGCCGCGCGCAACGCGGGCTGGCGCGCGGTCGACGCGGAGTGGGTCGCCTTCCTCGACGACGACGTGCTCCCCCCGCCGGACTGGCGGGCGCGGCTGGCCGAGGACCTCGACGTCGACCCGGACGTGGGGGCGACGCAGGCCCGGCTGTCGGTGCCGCTGCCGCCGGACCGGGCGCCGACCGACTGGGAGCGCGGCACCGCCGGGCTGGCCGACGCGAAGTGGATCACCGCGGACATGGCCTACCGCCGCTCGGTGCTGGCCGAGGTCGGCGGTTTCGACGAGCGCTTCCCGCGCGCCTACCGGGAGGACGCCGAGCTGGCGGTCCGCGTGCAGGACCGGGGCCACCGGATCGTCTCGGGCAGCAGGCACACCACCCACCCGGTGCGCCCGTCCGACTTCTGGGCGAGCCTGCGCCAGCAGCGCGGCAACGCCGACGACGCGCTCATGCGCAGGCTGCTCGGCCCCGGCTGGCGCGACCGCATCGGCGGTCACCCCGGCAGGCTGCGCGCGCATGCCCTGACCACGGCGGCGGGGGCGGGCGCGGTGCTCGCCGGTCTGCTCGGCGCCCGGCGCACCGCGCTCGCCCTGGCCGGGGTGTGGGCCGGGCTCACCGCCGCGTTCGCCGCGCAGCGGATCGCCCCGGGACCGCGCACCCCGGAGGAGGTGCTGCGGATGGTCGCCACCAGCGCGGCCATCCCACCCGCGGCGTGCGCGCACCGCCTGCGCGGCGAGCTGCGGCACCGGGGGGTGCGGCGGTGCGCATCCTGATCCTGCGCGCGCTGGGCCTGGGCGACCTGCTCACCGCGGTCCCCGCGCTGCGCGCCGTCCGCCGGGCCCACCCGGACGCGGAGATCACCCTGGCCGCCCCGCGGTGGCTGGCGGAGGTGGTGGACCGGGTCGACGCCGTCGACCGGCTGCTGCCCACGGCGGGCCTGGTGCCGATCGAGTACGCCGAACCCGACCTGGCGATCAACCTGCACGGGCGCGGCCCGCAGAGCGTCGACCTGCTCCGCGCCACCCACCCCGGCGAGCTGATCACCCACGGCCCGGAGCACCCGTGGAACGACGAGCAGCACGAGGTGCTGCGCTGGTGCTCCCTGCTGGCGCACCACGGCATCCCCGCCGACCCCGACGACCTGCGGTTGCCCGCCGGGGAGCGCAACGGCGCGATCGTGGTGCACCCCGGCGCCAGCCACGGCTCCCGCCGCTGGCCCGCCGACCGGTACGCCGAACTGGCCGGGGAGCTCGGCCCGGACGTGGTGGTCACCGGCAGCCCCGACGAGGCGGACCTGGTGGCGGCGGTCGGCGCCGCGCGCACCCAGGTAGGCGGGTTGGGCGCGCTGCTCGACCTGGTCGCCGGGGCTCGGGTCGTGGTGTGCGGGGACACCGGGGTCGCGCACGTCGCCACGGCGTTCGGCACGCCCTCGGTGCTGCTGTTCGGCCCGGTGTCGCCCGCCCGGTGGGGACCGAGGTCCGGCCCGCACCGGGTGCTCTGGCACGGCGGCACCGGCGACACCTTCGCCGCGGCACCCGACCCGGGCCTGCTGCGGATCACCGTGCCCGAAGTGCTCGGCGCGGTGCGCGACCTGGTGGCCGGGCAACCGGCCGGACGATCGAGAGGAGCGACGGGATGGCCGCGATCGGCGTCATCGGCGCGGGCTACGTCGGACTGACCACGGCGGCCTGCTTCGCCGCCCTGGGCCACCGGGTGGTGTGCGCGGACCGCGACGCGGACCGCGTCAGCGCCCTGCGCCGCGGCGAGGTCACCGCCCACGAACCCGACCTGCCCGACCTGGTCTCCGACGGCCTGCGCTCCGGCGCGCTGTGCTTCACCGGCGCCAACGCGGAAGCCTTCACCGAAGCCGGGTTCGTGTTCCTGTGCGTCCCCACCCCCTCCGGCCCCGACGGCGCCGCCGAACTGGGAGCGGTCCGCTCGGTGCTGGCCGAGATCGGCCCCCGCGACTGCCGGGTGGTGGTCAAGTCCACGGTCCCGCCGGGAACGGCGGCAGCACTGTCCCGGGAGACCGGGATCGAGCTCGTGTCGAACCCGGAATTCCTCCGCGAGGGCCACACGGTGGCGGACTTCCTGCACCCGCAACGCATCGTCGTCGGCGCCACCCAGCCGGAGGACGCGCGCGCCGTGCTCGCCCTGTACCCGGAGGCCCCCGCGATCGTCACCGACACGACCACGGCGGAACTGGTCAAGTACGCGGCGAACTGCTTCCTGGCGATGAAGCTCTCCTACGCCAACTCCCTGGCCGAACTCTGCGAGGTCTTCGACGCCGACGTCGCCGCGGTGACCGAGGGCATCGGCTCCGACACCCGCATCGGCCCCGACTTCCTGCGCCCCGGCCCCGGCTGGGGCGGCTCGTGCTTCCCCAAGGACACCCGCGCCCTGGCCGCCGCGGCGGAGGCGGCGGGCGTGGACTTCCCACTGCTGACGGCCACGATGTCGACCAACGACCGGCAAGCGGATCGGGTGGTGCGGCGGGTCATGGCCGAAACCGGTCCGCTGCGCGGGGCGCGGGTCGGCGTGCTGGGCCTGACGTTCAAGGCCGGAACTGATGACCTGCGGGATTCGCCCGCACTGCGGGTGGTGGAGCGGTTGGTGGCCGCCGGGGCGGTGGTCCGTGCTTACGACCCGTGTGTGCGTGGGGCGGTTGACGGGGTTGAGGTGGTGGAGTCGGCGGAGGTCGCGGTGGAGGGGGCGGTGGCGGCGGTGGTGCTGACCGAGTGGCCGGAGTTCGGTGCGCTGTCGTGGGCGGAGCTGAAGCCGACGATGGCGCTGCCGGTACTGGTCGACACGCGGTGCGTTGTGCCGGTCGAGGCCGCCCGGGAAGCCGGGATGCGAGTGGTGCGGTGGGGGAATGCTTCGGTGAGGTGAATGGGGTGCCGACAACCTCCGAAAATGGAGCAATCGCCATGCCGACTCTTTCCTCGCACCCTCACAGGTCGACAACTGTGCAACCGTTCAACTCCCGGACCAGCTGGGAGGCCAGAGCCCATCGGATCGCAGGATCGTCGAACATCACCGCCTGATCGCCCACCGGCAAGGGACTTTGAAGGCTGTCTCGTAACCCGGTGGTTGGTCGCTGTGGCAGGTGTTTGATCATGTCCTTGTGCAGGTGATCTCAGCATCGAGCCCGGAGTGGATCTTCCCGTTCACCGGGTTGCGGCCCGCCTGGTTCCGCAAGCTCGTGCGGGTTGTGGCCGTGCATGGAGGCGAGGAGATCGCCGACGGCCGCCCCGGCAGGCAGTGGGCGCTGGGCCTGGCTGACCGGGTGCTGCTGGTGGCCACCTACTGGCGCACGAACCTGCGGATGCGCCGGATCGGCCCCCTGTTCGGGGTGTCGCCCCGTGCGCACGGCATCGAGCCGGTCGGTCGCGGTGCCGGGGGGCCAATACCATGATCAGCACCGGCATCGCAGGTCCTGCGGAAACCGGGGCGGGAACACCGTCGTCCGACTGTTGGGCTGGGACGCCACCGCATCGGGCGGGCCTGCTCGATCTCGATCGCGGCACACTGTCCTATCGGGGACCCTGCGCGCTGGTGACACACCTGGACATGGTCCACTTCCCTACCGGTTGGGGATTTGGCTGAAGCGAAAGGGTGAACCTGGCCTCGTCGTGTTCAGCGGCACCTGGGTGGCGGGCGTGGGGCCAGAGGTGTGACTGTCCTCTGCGAAGGATCGGTTCCCTTGCCTGCCTTGGCTTTGTGCCCATGAAAGCGGCTGGTGGGTCTTCGCTTGCTGTGTCGTTGACGTCAGACCAAGTGTCACTTTCTGTGATCGTCCAAGCTCGCTCTGCTGACCGTCCACAGTGATCTGTCCAATGAGACCACCATCTGCCTATACTCGGCGACGTCACCAGAATGCACTGCCATGAAACGCTGTTGCAGGTTGCACGGCGGTTGAGAGATTTGTTCGGGTCTGAGTGGGACGTGTGGTTTCGAGGTGGCGATGGCTACGGTCGGTAGTTCGGCCGCTCCTGTCGGGAGCCGGAGGTGTCGGTTGGCGATGACGTGCGGAGCGGACGGACGACAACGCGATGAGCCGCCGGTGACGGGCCCGCCGTCGGACCACGAGCGGCCGCGGCCGGGTGGCGCACTCGGCTCACCCCGGCCGTCGGTGGCCTGCCTGCCGGACGGCGGGCGCGGGGCGCTGCCCCCGGAGCTGGACGTGTTCGTGGGGCGTGCTGAGCAGGTGGCCCAGGGGCTGGAGTTGCTGGCGACTCGGCGGTTGGTGACGCTGGTCGGTCCCGGAGGTGTCGGCAAGACCCGCTTGGCGGTGCGCTTGGCGCACCGGGTGGCCGACGCGGGCACGCACCCGGACGGCGTGGTCCTGGTCGGCCTGGCCGACGTCGAGCGCGCCGGGCCGGGGGAGGACCCGGCGCGGGTGCGGGCCAGGGTGCTGGCGCGGTTGTCGGTCGCGCTGCGGGTGCCGGACAACACCGACGACGCGGGCGTCGAGGCGGCGCTGTCGCACCGGTTGGCCGGGCGGCGGGTGCTGCTGGTCCTGGACAACTGCGAGCACGTCATCGGCGCGGTGCGCGCGCTCCTGCCGCGGCTGCTGGCCGCCGGGGACGGGGTGCGGGTGCTGGCCACCAGCACCCACCACCTGTTGCTGAGCGGGGAGCGCCCACTGGTGGTGCCCACGCTGGACACCGACAGCCTCGACGGCTCCGGTGCGGTGCCGGACTCGGTGCGGCTGCTGGCGCACCTGGCCGCGGACCACGACGTGGACATCGACCCGCACGACGACGCCGTGCGCGAGCTGTGCCGGTTGCTCGACGGGCTGCCGCTGGCCATCGTGCTCGCCGCGGCCAACCTGGAGGGCCAGAACCTCGACCAGCTCGTGCGCAGGCTGCGCGAGGACCCATTGGCACTGCGGGGGACCGAGGAGCGCGAGGACCGAGCCCACCACCGGTCCCTGCGGGCGGTCGTGGACTGGGCGCGGGAGCTGCTCATCCCCGATGAGGTCGCGACGTGGGCCACGCTGTCGCAGTTCTCCGGGTGCTTCTCCCCCGAGGAGGCCCACGACCTCGGCTGTGCCCTCGGCGTCGACCGCGACCGGATGACCGCGCTGATCGGGCGACTGCTGCACCGATCGGTGCTCGTGCGCGAACAGCGGCACGGGCAGGTGCGGCTGCGGATGCTGGAGCAGGTCCGCGCCTACGGCGTGGCCCTGGTGCCCGAGGGCACCCCCCGCGAGCAGATTCGAGACGCGCACGCCGCCGTCTACCTCGCCCAGGCCGCCTGTGCCGCGAACACCTGGTACAGCCCGCGCGAGGAGGACGTCCTCAAAACCCTCACCGCCAACAGGCCGAACGCGGCCGCGGCACTGGGCAGGCTGCTGGCGAGCCCGGACACCGTGTGGGACGGGCTGCGCCTGGTGGTCGATCGGGCCCGCACCCGGGCGGGGATCTGGGCCGGGCGGCTCCGCGAGGACCGTGAGCAGATCGCCGACGCCCTCGCCGCCACTGCCCGCCACCACCCCGGGGAACACCGCGTTGTCGAGGTGGAGGCGGTGGCCTCGGGCGCCTTCCTGGCGCTGTGCCAGGGCCGGTGCGACCTGGGCCGGGAACTGCTGGACCGGGCGTGGTGGCTGCACGCGGTCGTGGGGGGCCCGGAGCCGCCGGTGCTGTTGACCGCCCACGGGGTCTCGCTGTGGCTGTCCCCCAGTGCGGTGGTGGCGGGCAGCGCGCCCGAGGTGCTGACGCGGGCGGTGACCGCGGCCCGGGAGCAGGACGCCCCCGGTGAGGAGGCGATGGCCGAGCTGTTCCTGGTCCTCGTGGCATCGTTCGGCGGGGCGGCGTCCGCCGTCGAGTCGGCCGTGGTCCATCGCCGCGGGACCGAGGCGGCGGGAGCGGTGTGGGCGTCGTCGTGGGCGGGTATCGGCCTGGCCGTGGCCGAGTACCACCAGGGCCGCCTCGGGCGGGCGGCGGCGGCCCTGCGGCCCGCCCTGCGGGCGCAGGAGCGAATGGGCGACACATGGGGCAGGACGTGGGCGGTGCACCAGTCCGCGGTCCTCGCCGCGGCGGCGGGTGCTTGGCAGGAGGCGGCTGAGCTGTTCGGCGCGGTCGCGGTGATGCTGCGGTCCATCGGCGTCACCGTGAGCGGGTTGCCGCAGTGGTGGCGCGTGCAGCGCGAGGCGACCGCCCGCTGCGTGGTCGGGTTGGGCCAGTCCGCGATGGAACACCACACCGCCGCCGGGGAGCGGATGGGCGCGCACGAGGCGGTCGCCTCGGCACTGCGCCTGCTGCGCACCGTCGAAGCCGATGCCGACGATGCCGACGGCGTCGACCCGGTCGAGCGGCAGGGCAAGCTGAGCGCGCGCGAATGGCAGGTGGCCCGGCTGGTGGCCCAAGGCCTCAAGGACGCCGAGGTCGCCGACGTGCTGCGGCTGTCCCCGCGCACCGTCGAGTCGCACGTGCGCCGCATCCGCGAACGACTGGGGCTGCCCAACCGGACAGCCCTGGCCACGTGGCTCACCACCCAGGTCAGCCACGCGGTGTGAAAGCCGCTTGAGGGACGGCCGGTCTGCTGTGCCCGGGGTCGGGCAGCAGGATTGTCGACCACGATCTCGATCAGGTCCACAACATCGACGAGGTCATTCGACTGGCGGCATCGGTGGTGC
This sequence comes from Actinokineospora spheciospongiae, assembly GCF_003182415.1. Taxonomy (NCBI): domain Bacteria; kingdom Bacillati; phylum Actinomycetota; class Actinomycetes; order Pseudonocardiales; family Pseudonocardiaceae; genus Actinokineospora; species Actinokineospora spheciospongiae. The sequence goes on from NZ_QHCP01000001.1 coordinate 522,142, forward strand.
TGTCGGAACCTGCCATCCGGGAAAATACTGAGTGGCCCACGATCGAAACCCTCAAACGGGTTTGTTCACTCGTGGACCGGACGCTCCGTCGCCGCGCTGGAAACCGTTCGTATCGAATGGGGCGCGCGGCGTCATCGAAGTGAGGGCGGAAAGGTGTCGGTGTTCGCATCTGTCCATCGACGGAGCAAGTGCGCTGGGTAGCGCGGTGGTGCCTGCGCGTGCACGTTCGCAGGACATTGAGGGTTCTCCCTTCTGTGTCGTTTGTTCGAGGCAACAAAATGCAGGCTAAATACGGTTACGTGGTGTGTTTCTGCTTGTTTATCGTCGGTCGCGTCGCTGCTTGAAAAGTGGTGGCGACGCCTTCTGTGATCGCGCACCGCCCACCCGCGGGCCGTGCGCCTCCCGACAACGACCGAGGTCAGGGAAGCACATGCGCAAATCAGTCTACAGTGGACTCGGTGGAGTCGTTCTCGCGACGGTGGTCGGAGCCGCCCCCCACGCACTCGCAGACCGTGCCCGCCGCCGTCGACCAGCGGGGCGGGGGCCCCGGATCGCCATGCGGCTGCTGCGGCTCCTGCCGGTGGCGGCGGACCACCGACGGGGTTTCCGGGGAGAAACCCCCCGACCCGGCGCAGGCGGGGGAGTGGCCACGTCGCCGCTGGACCACCGCGGTTGGAGTGCGGCGGAGACCGCGGGCGCCACACCGGGTGACCGGCGCCGCGTGCACTTCGTCGGCTCGCTGCCGCCCGCGCTGTCGGAGACGGACCGGGCGGGCATGCGGTGGCTGCTCGACCACACCGCCCCCGCGCAGCTGACAACCCTGCCGTGTGACCGCGATCCGCGCTGGATCATCGAGTGGCTGGAGGGCCTGCGCGACCGCGGCCCGTTGGAACTCGTGCTCGACGGCGACTCCTCCGACTACACCCGCATGCCGGTGTACCGCGTGCGCCGCGGTGCGACCCTCCACCCCGGTGACGTCGGCCCGCGACGCGCGCAGGAGGTCCCGGCCGCGATCGCCGCCCGCCGTGGGCTCGGTGTCGCGCACCTGCCCCCGCACCAGGTGTCGATGCCCGCGCCGCTGGACCTGAGCCTGTTCGCCTTCGGCGTCCCCAGCGCGGTGATGCGCCTGCTGCCCCCGGCCGCGGCGCTGCGCGCGATCCGCGGCGCGATCAAGCACCTGCCGACATTCACCGCCGCGATCACCGCCGAGGTCGAGCAGGTCCAGCGACTCGCCGACCGGCAGGACGAGCACGTCGTCATCCAATTGGAGAGCCCCGCGGTGATGGTCGCCTACGACCGGGTGCCCCGTGCGGTGTGGCCGCTGGTGACCGCGCTGTTGACCCGCCAGCTCGCAGGCGTCATCGCCGCCCTGCCCCCGCAGACCTCGCTCATCCTGCACGGCTGGTGCCACGGAGACCTCGCGCACAAACCGATCGCCGACACACGCGACCTGAGCCCACTGGTCGACTTCGCCAACAACCTGGCCGCGCGCCTCGACCGCCTCGGACGCCCGATGCCGCCGGTGCACGTCGCGCTGTGCGACGGCGAGACCGCGCCCTCGACCGAACCGTCGGACTACCAGGTCCTGCGCCGCCTGCGCGGTGACATCCGACTCTTCGCGGGCCTGGTCGACGAACACCACCCGGAAGCCTCCGCCCGCGCGCTCGAACTCGTCGAACAGGTCCTCGGTCGGCCCGTCGACGCGGTCGCCGCGGCCTGCGGGCTCGGCCGCCGCACACCCCGGGAGGCCGAGGCGAACGCCGCCCTCGCCGCGCGGCTGTCCACCGCTCCCGTTCTCGTCGTGCGGTGATCGTCGGAGCACGCTCGTACGGGTTCGCCGCCGCTGTTGCCGAGGGGCCGCGGCTGCGATCAGATCCACCAGCGCAGCGGGCGAAGGCAGCCGGGCGAGGCCGTCGGTATTGCCTTCTGGACGAGTGGACGCTCACCGGTGTGGCCTGTGCGGGAGGAAGGTCAACCTCAGGCCGCGCGGCGCGTTCAGGGTGCCCCGTGCGGGTGCGGGGGCGTGGTGGGGCACCACGACGTGGGTGTCGAGAACGGTGGCGATGACGACGACGAGTTCGGCGATGGCCAGGTGGGACCCGGGGCAGAAGCGGGGCCCCAGCGCGAAGGGCAGGTAGGCCCCCGGGGGCGGGTGGGAGTCGGGGTGGCGGCGGTGCGGGTCGAACCGGTCGGGATCGGGGTGGGCGGCTCGGTCCCGCTGGTTGATGTGGGGACTGAACAGCAATTCGGCACCTGCCGGGAAGTCGAGCACGGGAGCGTCGAGCACGCGCCGCAGTTGCCAGACCGGTGGGTGCAGGCGCAGGGCTTCACGCACGACGGCCCGGCACAGCGGCAGATCGGTGCCACCGGGGTCGCGCTGGGCGGTGGTTTCCCCGCGCAGCTGTTCCTGGAGATCGGGGCGCGAGGACAATTCGTGCAGCGCCCATGCCAGGGCGGCGGCCGGGACGTGGTGGCTCGACAACAACATCGTGCGCACCGCCAACGCGGTGGTCCGTTCATCCAGACCCGCGTCGGCCAGTGCGGCGACGAGGTCCGCGGGAGGCACCTCGGTGCGCAGGTGGTCGTGGACGGTGGTGAGGGTGGCGAGCTGGGCGCGCAGCAGCCGACGTCGGCGCAACAGCGGCGGGCGTGCCCGTTCCGCGGCCGACAGCTCCTCCCCGACGAGGCGGGTGAGGGTGGGGGAGGGCCGACCCAGGATGTAGTGGGTGTTGACCGTCGACAGCAGACCGGAACCTTCGCTCATCACGTCGATGTCCGCCGCGGACGCCCACCGCACGACGGCGCTCCGGGCGTGCGCGCTGATCGCAGGCGCGAACCGGGCGGCCGCGGACGGGGTCAGCCACGGGCGCATGGCTCGTCGCGCCGCCATCCACCGTTGCAGGCCGTCCACACCCCAAGATGTCGTGGCCGCCCCCTGCTCGACCCTGGCAGGCAGCGCGTGCCTGCTCGCCAACAGCCGATCAGTGGTCGCGGGGTCGGTGACGAGCCACGTGCCGGGGTGCAGTTCGACCACACCATCGCCAGACCGCGCCGCGGCGGCCAGCGCGCGTCGCGGGTCTCTCACCCCGGTGGTGTCCTCCCCGGGCCGCCCGCGCGGGCGGCCCGGGCGTGGAACCGGATCACACAGCCGGGTAGGCGTAGTAACCGGACGAGGCAAAGCGACGACGACGCACGAGCTTCTTCAGTAGTTTCATTGCACCGCTCCTCACTCGGGGGTGCACCGATTGTGATCCAGTCATCACCAAGAGTCAACAGGGTGAGGCGGGTGCATCGTGGGGAACGGTGCCCTGCGGGCAGCAGGCCCCTCCGGGGTGGTGGGTGAAAGTCCCCGGTTCCGGTGGCGCGGTCAGCCGTCGAGGAGGTCACTGCCGAGAAGGCCACCGCCTCCGGCGCCACCGCCGAGAAGGCCGTTGCCGCTGCCGCTGAGCAGCCCGATGCCGTTGTCGAGGAGGTCGTCGGCGGTGTCGACCGGGTCGGCGGCGGTGCCCGCAGTGGCCAGGGCCAGGGTCGCCGCGGCGGCCAGCACGGTCACCTCGTCGGCGTTCGCGCGGGGTCCACGGCGGCAGCCGGGCGTCGGTGCGGGAGGCGATGGCTTCTCGGCGCCCGGTTCAGCCGCCGGGGAACAGGGTGGAGCCGAGCGGCCGTTGCCGGTCGAACCCCGGGAGCACCAGGAAGGTCGCGCTCGCCGTGGTCTTGGTGAAGGGGGGAGCGCGTCGGAGCGCTCCATGTGGGTGAGGGTGGTGGTGAAGGTCCGCAGGTCGTTCTGGAAGCAGGCGAACAGCAGGCCGGGCGCGGGTTCGTCGGTGCTGTAGGAGCGGCGGAGCATGAGGCCGACACCGATCGCGCCTGCGTCCGCGCGGCGCGCGTGGGCGTCGGCGGGGACGAGGTACCTGCCGTCGGGTGTCTTGGCGCCGAGGTCGGGCCCGGCAGCGGCGGAACCGCCCGACAGGGGGACACCGGTGTCGCGGTGACGGCCGATGGCGGCCTCCTGGTCCGGAGTGGACAGAGTGGCGAACCGCCGCAGGTCGGGTTCCATGCGGCGGAGCACGGCGATGGTGCCACCGGCCACCGGCGGCGGTCCGGCCAACCACAGGTCCCGTCGCCGCTCGGCGGGCGTGTGCGGTCCCACGACGCCGTCGACGAACCCCAGCAGGTTCCGCGGCGCGGTGCGGTCCTCGGCCAGGGCGACACCCGGGCCGCGCCTGCCGGACTGGCGCCAGCGTTCGCGGACACCCGCTCGGTCCAGGAGCGCGGACGCCGCGGCCGACAGCAGCACGGCGTCGCTCGCGCACACCTGCACCAGCAGGTCGCCGCCGCGCTCGCGATCGGTGATCTCCTCGCGGGAGAACGGTGGCAGGTCGGTCGCACCGGGCAGCGCCGGGTCGCACAACCGGACGATCCGGGGGCCGATCCCGATCGTCACGGTGAGGTCGCCCGGGGCGAGGCCGAGCAGTCGCGGGTCGGTGCCCGCCGTGAGCGCGAGGACGGTCCGGCCGAGTTCGGCCAGCACCGGGCCCACCGCGGCGGTGCCATCGAGGTCCGCCACGACGACGAGCAGGTTGGGTTGGGCGTCCCGGGGTTCGGTGATCCCCGCCTGGTGCTCGCCCGCCGCGGGCACCGGGGCCGGGAGCGCGGGTCTGCCGTGCGGTTCGTCGGAACGGGTTTCGCACCCGGCGATGAGACCGGTGGTCACCGCGGCACCCGCGGCGCGAGGAACGTCCGGCGGGACGGGCGGCGGCTCACGCGAGGCAGGGTGCCACACGTCCGGGAGCGCGGACCAGTCCGGTGTCCGTGCCAGACTCGACCCATGCTCCGTGTGGATCTTCGGGTGTGGGCCGCGGCGGTGGCGCTCTCCGGCTGCTCCGGTGAGGACGACAGCGCAGCTCAGGGCCGCCGGTGCTTCCTGGACTCGTTCCTGGTCTCGCACGTGACCGCCACCGGCAACGGCCTCTACGGCATCTACGCGTTCTCCGCGCGCAACGGCGTGATCGAGGGTTCCTACGCCTCCGGGAGCGTCGACTCGGGGATCTACCTCGGGCAGTGCAAGCCCTGCCGCGTCGTGGTGCGCGACAACGTCGCCGAGTTGAACGCGATCGGCTTCGAGGCCACCAACGCCAGCGGTGACGTGTACGTGGTCGGCAACCGCTTCTCGGGCAACCGGGTCGGTCTCGCCACCAGTTCCGATCACCAGGAGAAGTTGCTGCCGCAGCGGGGTTCGGTCGTCGCGGGCAACCTGATCGCGGCCAACCAGCAGGTGGCCACCCCCGAGCAGGCCGACGGCGGGTGGGGCACCGGTGTGGGCATCGACGGCGGCAGCGACAACCGGGTCCTGCGCAACCGGATCACCGACAACGCGAACGCGGGCTTGGTGATCACCGCGACCCAGGACATCCCGGCGAACGGCGACCAGGTCCTGGACAACGTCTTCACCGCGAACGGGGTCGACGTGGGATGGGTGTTCCCCACCGCGACGAAGGGGTACGGCAACTGCGTCGGCGGTGCGGACCTGCGCACCGCGCCCGCCGGGCTCACGACGGCCGCACCGTGCCCGGCGACTCCCGGATCGCCGTCCCCCTCCGGCGCGCTGACCGGTCCGCGCCCACCCCGGGGCATCCCGTTCACCGAGGTGGCCGCACCGCCCGCGCAGCCCCAACTCCCGGGGGCCGCCGGGGCGAGCGAGGTTCCCGCCGTCCCCGCGCTGCCCGACCCCACCGCGGTCCCCGTGCCCGCGGCGTCGCTGCTGGCCGACCGCGCACTGGTGCGGGTGTCCTGAGCCCGCGGCCGTCACCGCGGCGGGACGGCGCCGGGGAGCGCGGGCACCGCGGCGCGGCTGTGCGTGTCGAAGTCGATGACGACCGGGCCCGGTTCGGAGGCCACCGCGACCTCGACCCGGTGCATGGTGCCGTCCGGACCGAGCCAGTAGCGCACCGAGCTCCCTGTCACTGCCGATGGCCGCCCTGTCATCGGCCTGCAGGCCTCGCTGGAGTCGGTGGCCACCCGCCCGGGAAGGCCTGGTGGTGTGCGGTCCGTCTGGCTCCGGGCCGCACCACCGCCCTGCATACCCTTGCTGCCGCCGTGCGCAGGACGGACCCCAGCGTCGAGATCCACCTGGTCACTGGTAACCGACGCCCCGCCCTCGCGGGCCTGGCGGAGTTATCCTCCGTGGTCAGGGGCGACGCGGAGATCGTGGCGTGGGCGCCCGAGTTCGCTGCGGAGTTGACCGCCGCCTCTCGGTAGGTCGTTCTTTTGTATAACTTGGTTGCCTTCGGGGCCACCGTCGACGGTCCGCTGCGCGGGCGCTGGCCCAGGTGCACTGCCACCAGCACGCGGTGATGGGGTGGGACGCCGACGCCGAACTGCTGCGCCGGGCGGGGGTCGACGTCGACCGCTTGGACTCGGGCTGCTGCGGCCTGGCGGGCAACTTCGGCTTCGAACGCGGTCACCTCGAGGTCAGCGAGGCCTGCGCCGAACGCGTGCTCCTGCCCCGCCTGCGCGACACCGGCACCGACACCCCGTTGCTCGCCGACGGGTTCAGCTGCCGCACCCAGGTCCACCAGCTCGACAGCGGTGGCCATGAGGGGATCCACTTGGCGCAACTGCTCGCCGCGGGTATCGACCACCCGATCGCGCCGGACTGATCGCGGTGTCGGCCGACGACCGGTGCGCCCTGCCTGCCGGAAGTGCACTGGTCCGCGTCCAGTCTACCAGGCCTGCCTTCCGCCCGACTCGGCCCTTGCAGTAGCTCACCCGTGAGCGTCGCCGGTCGTCCGTGGTGTCCCTTCTTCCACCTGTCCTTGGGCCTGGTGAGGATCGGCTCCCTGTTCGCGGGCCCGGATCGCGGCGCGCAGTTGGTCTGGTGAGAATTCGTCGTGGTCGACGAGGCCGAGGAGTTGGGCACGCTTGTGGAGTTCGATCGACTCCCGCTCATCCGCCTTGTCGTTGTGCTGCTCGTGCACGGTGTTCTCCTCGCGGGGGCTGTCCCCGTGCTCATGCCGCTCGACAGCGAGTCGGACGTGGAGATGTCTTCGCCGACCCGGGCAGATGAGGCGTCAGCGGCTGGGGGGTGGCGGTTCAGGTCGGGACGGATCGGGCGGGTCGGGCGTCGGCGGGACCGGTGGTTCCGTGCCGGGGGTGGGTTCGGGGCCGGGCGGCCGGGGGATCGGCTCGGGGATGGGTGGTTGCGCCGGTTGTGGAGGGGTCGGCTGGACCATGTTGTGCGCTCCTGTTCGCGATCAGCGGTCAGCTCTGTCTACCCGTTTTCGAGCGTGTTCCACATGGGGGTGGTGGGTCGGGCTCGTGCCGACTCACCACCCGGGTTGTCACCATCGGGATCCGCAGGTGACGGCTTGTGGACGTTGGGGTCGAGGAGCGGGAACCACGCCGACCGGGACCGGTCCGCTTGCCCCCCGGGTGGTGCTCGGGGTACCGGAAGGCCTGCCGGTCGGGGTCGAGGTCTGGTTCGGCGAGTTCGCCGACGACCGGTGTCAGGTGCGCGGACGCGGGGGGCGCCTCGCCTGCCGAACCGGGTCGCCTCTGCGGGAGGCGACGGTGCGGACGGCGCCGGGCATTGCGCGGCACGAGCGGTGGCGTCGGTGGCAGGCCTGTCGTCATGGGTTTCTGCACCGGGGACGTTCGGTCAGGTGCCTGTCGGATGGGTCTGCGGCTCCAGTGCGTCCGTCTGACGGGTGTGGAGCGGGTGCAGTGCGCGGGTCCGGTCGATCCAGACGAAGGCGTCGTAGCGGTCGCCGAGCACGGTGGGCACGTAGTTGCCCCGGTGTTCGCGTTCGGGGTGGTACACCACGCCGACGGCGCGGTGCCCGAGTTCGGTGGTGAGCAGGTCGGGGCGGTCGTCGCGGGGGAAGACGAACAGGGCCGATGTGGGTGCGGCCGCGTGCAGCACGTCCTCCAGGGAGCCGGGGCGGGCGGCGGGCACGGGCATTTCGCGCATCGGCGCCCCCCACGAGTCGCCCGCGATGACGGTGCCGCGGTGGCTGCCGAACCCGATTAGCACCACCTGGTCCGCGCCGTACCGCTCACGGGCGAGTTGGCCGAGGTTGACCTCGCCGTGGACTGCCATGTCGGTGGCGCGGGCATCCCCGACGTGGGTGTTGTGCGCCCAGACCACCCCCTTCGCGCCCGGCCCGTGGTGGGTGAGCAGCCGGTCGAGGGTCTCGTCCATGTGGCGGTCGCGGACGTTCCACGCCTCACCCCCACCGCGGACCATGCTCCGGTAGTAGCGCTCGGCCCCCGCGACGACCTCGGCGTTCTGCCACGCCCCGAACGCGCCGCCGCCCGCGGCCCGCCCCCGCAGCCGCACCAGCAGGTCGACCACCTCGTTCTCGCAGCCGGTGGGCACCAGGCGGGTGGCCGACGCGTAGTACCGCGCGTTCTCGCCGTAGGGTTCGAAGCACCGGTAGGCGGCCAAGGCCGCGGGCACCTCGGCGGGGTCGTGCTCGCGCAGGTGGGTCAGGATCTCGCGCAGCGATTCCCACAGCGAATACACGTCCAAGCCGTGGAAGCCCACCCTCCGGTGGATGTCGAGCCCGCTGTTGTGCGTGCGCAACCACCGGCAGAAGTCGACGACCTCCTCGTTGGCCCACATCCACGTCGGCCACCGCTCGAACGCCGCCAGTGCCGCACGCGGGTCCTCGGGGGCGTGCCGCGAGCACCGCACCGCCCGGTCCACCCGGCCGCAGTCGGGCCAGTCGCCCTCCACCGCCACGAAGGAGAAGCCCTTCTCGGTGATCAGCCGCCGGGTCAGCGCCTCACGCCACCGGTAGAACTCGTGCGTGCCGTGGCTGGCCTCACCGACCATCACCACCCGCGCGTCGCCGACCCGATCCAGCAGCACGTCGAGATCGCCCGCATCGGTCAGCGGCGCGGCCAGCGCCGCCACCTCATCCCCGTATCGGGACATGGGTGTCCTCCTCGCGGTCGTCGGCCGGTGTCCGAACCGCATACCCGCACCGTTCCGGCGGAAACCAGCCGGATGCCCCACTTCCTCCCGTGCGCATGGGTGTCAACCCGTCTCCGACGGGTACCACGCAGGGCAGGAAACCCCGACCACGAGGAGGAACGGATGTCCGGCAACGAGAGCGGTCAGGTGACGGGTACGCAGGACAAGGACTACAACATCATCTGGTTCGTCGAGGCGTGCCTGAGCAACGCGCTGCGCCTGGAGACCTACATCGCCGACGCCGACCGCGCGGGCGACAGCGAACTGGCGGACTTCTTCCGCCGCGCCCAGGGCGCGAGCCACAAGGGCGCCGAAGAGGGCAAGGAACTGCTCGCCCGACGACTCAACGGCTGACCGCGACGCACCTTGTGCCCGCGGTCCCGCCCACATGGACCGCGGGCACAAGGTGCGGACGACGGCCGGATGCGCCCGCGACGATGCTCACCTTGCCGGGTGGTGTTCACTCGGGTGTGGCGCCGACCAGGCGCCTCACAGTGTCGGGACACCGTACCGCTCGACGGTCTGCGAGGTGGTGCCACCGATGCCGTCGGTGGCCACCACCTCGTGGCTGAGCAGGCAGACACCCGGCGCACGCAGCACCACGGGTACGGTCCACATCGGAGTCGTCGGGCGATCAGCCCCGGATCGCACCACACCGAGGGGACGAATGCACCGGATCGACAACTCGCGCACCACGACGGCGGACACCGCTCCCTGCACGACGTGATCGACGCGGTCATAGTGGTTGCGTTCAAGGCCGAACCACTGCCTTGGCGCGGACACCTTCGTGGTCGGCATGTCCGTGCACACCCCTAACGGCATCCCTCCATGCCAGTACGAAGCCAGTACGAACGGCATGAGCGAGAGCCTTGCCCCCTCAGTGCCGCAGCGGCGCCGGTGCCACGGGCATCCCGGTGGCGCGCAGGCGGGCTGCGATCCCCCGCCGATGCCACCGGCGGAAATCGGGAGAGGGCAGTGCAACGCCTGGCCCTGGACATGGAACGTAAACTCGACGACCCACCCTCCCCGCCTGAACCGAACCGGCCGCCTGTGGTGAAGTGCCTCTCGCCCTTCGAAGATGTGGCCGGGAACCGGTGCTGACCGGTCGGCGGGGCTGACGAGTTCCATGGACGGCGGCGCCGGTGACCGCCAGGGTGGCGGCGCGGTCACGGGCAGCGACGAGGCCGCCCGTGACCTGATCACCAGCCGGGTGGGGCCGCAGGTCACCGCGACCGCCCGCCGGTCCTCCTCGACGTTGTAGTCGGCGTACCTGTCGCCCCGCAGGTGGTGCTGCGACATCGGAAGCAGCGGCCACCGGGTGAGAGGAGCGGTGCCCGGTTGCTCTCGGTGGCTCAGATCACCCCGTCCAGGTCATCGAGGTTCTCGATCAAGGTCAGAACGCCATCGAGTCCGAGGAGCGTGAAGATCCGACGAGACGCGGTTCCCCCGGGGCAGGACACGACCATGGCACCACCGCGTTCGCGGGCGCGCAGCCCAGCGTCGACCAACACCCCGATGCCCGTGCACCCCAGGAAAGTGACCCCGGTCAGATCCACCACGACGACGGCGGGTGAGGGCAACCGGGTGAGGCCGTCGGAGACGGCCGCCCGCAGGGCGGGCGCGGTCAGGAGGTCGACCTCGCCCTTGACCTGCACGGTGGTCCATCCTGCGGTCCGTGCAACCGTTGTGTCGAGCAGACAATCGTTCACCTGGAGTTCTCCGGTTGAGGAAGCCATCGACGGCGACGGCTGTCTGCTCAACCGCCCGTTCGAGAGTCACCGTAGACATGAATCTTTCTTCGTCCACTGCGGGGGCCGTTGTTCACCCCACCTGTTCGAGGTGCATCCGCGTGGCGACCTCAACGGCAGCAGGGCGCAGCGTCTATGGGGAGCGCGGGTCGTTGATGTGCTGTGGGTGTGCCGTGGTTCGGGCCCGGGCGGGCTGGTCCGGCTGCACGGCCGCCCTGCCACCGTTGTCCGGACGATCCAGGTTTCACCGCGCCCCGCGGTGGGAACAAGGGGTCATGGTCGGTGACGTGAGCGACGCTCTTTCCCAGACCTCGTCGGCCCCCGGAGCGGTTCCCGCGCTGAGCGGGCCTGCCCCGAGGGCACCCTGCCCTGTTTTGTACGTTGCCGCAGGCGCGGCGATGCGCCGTGCACTCGACGAGTACTTCGAGCAAGGCTTCGACGTCGAAAGCGCCAGCGACGGTTGGGTTCTGCTGCGCCGTCGCGCGGAACGCCTCGCGCTGACGTGCACGCCCGTACCCATCGGCATTCACCAAGCCGGCCCCGGGTTCAACACACGTGGATTTGGCCGATTCTCACTTGTGCCGAACCCGTTGGTGTGATCTTACCCTTTGGTGTCGAACGCAAGGCGTGCTCCATCCGGTGGCGTGGTGTTTCGGTGATCCTGGGTGACCCGGTCCCGCCGACGTGCTGCGGGCGGCGATCCACCAGCGCGAACTGACCCTGCGGCGGACCCACACCCGGTTGGCCGACCGAGACATGGACATCACCTGTTGGGTCCCCTTCTGAACAGCGGCGCGGCTACGCGATGGTCAACGGGCACGCTCGAGGTGGGGATGGCGTTGGCGTCGGGCCCCTGCGAGTGCAAAGGAGAACTCGGTGCGCGCTGTCGCTGTGGCCGCATTGTCGACGATCCTGCCCGCAAGTGTCTGTGGCGGAGCTTCGGCCGCTCGACCTCCGGCGGTCGGAGGGAATCCGGTGCGAGTTCGGAACTGCCGCGCAGTGGTGAGGGTGATCAGCGGAACAACGCGCCACAGGACCGAGCGGCCTGGGAAGGCGTTCCGCATGGTACCGGCTTCGCGGGCTTGGTCGTTCCGCACCTCATCCGGATGGCGGTCAGTCCGGCGACGGCCTCGGTGAAGGAGGCCTTGCCCGGCGGTTCCCAACCCAGATGGGCCAGGCGCCGCGCTCGCCGACGTGCGGGCCGAGGGCATCCAGGCCGGAGGTGAGCCTTTGCCCGTGGTGGGGGTGATCCCGCGCGACCGGTAATCTCGGACAGGGGTGCCCACGTGGTCCAGGTGGACCTGCGTTCTCAGGACGGGACGGACGAACTGCGAGTCGGAAGCCGCAGCCACCACGTCATCACCGCACTGGACCGCTCCACCGACGTCGACGCCGTCCGCGCACTCGCCACCTGCCTCGTCGGCCGGGTCGCCGCCGCCTTCCCGGCACCCCACCGCCGCCCAGCATGAAGAACAGGTGCAGCGGCCGTGTCCTGCTCGACGTTCACGATCGACCCCGCCCACCTGGTACTCGGCGAGTTCTGTTCCAGCGTTGCGGTCCGCACAGGTGGGCGACCCCGCGCGCTGGTGCCGAACGGATGGACCGTCTGGGCCCAACAGACGTGGATTCCGGGTGAGCGGGTATGCCCCGGCCGTGGATGCACGAAAGAGTGACAATGAGGCCGCGCGAGGACACGTCGCCGGGGCGGGACCCGGTGACCGCCGCGGGGCCGGACCGCATGTGGCGCACTCGGCTGTGCGAGGGGAGCACAGTTCACCCCTTGGTCGTGACCTCGCGGCGGGCGCGGCGCCGCTCGCCCGTCTGGTCTCCTACCGTTCGGACATCGGCGTGGCGGTGCTGCGCGGGGCGTTGGACTTGACCGCTGAGAGGGGGCTGCGCGACGTCTTCGCGGCGTTGCCGGAGCCGGTCGCCATCCTGGACCTGTCGGCGGTGGAAATCCTGTCGGCGTCCTGTCTCGGTCTGATCGTCGAGGACGCGGCCGCGCGCGGTGCGAGGGGGTACGCGCTGGCCTTGGTCGCCGCGGACGGGCTGGCCCTGCGGGTGGTGCGGCTGAGCGGCGCGCACACCTGTATCCCGACCTTTCCCTCGTTGTCCGACGCGGTCCGGGAGATGGGTGAGCGGGAGTTGGGGCGGCAGGCCACCGACCACGGCGTCGGTGAGCCCCGGCGCGCGCCGACCCCGGTGACCGACCGTTCCCCGTCGAGTGTCCGCGACAGCGGACCTGGGCAGAGGATCCCCACGGATCGTCGGACGTCTCGGGCTCCGTCGGTTTCCCCGCGCCTGTGCGCGGGTAGCCCGATCGTGGACGGGTGCCCGGCGGTGCTCCTGGACACCGCGGCGGCTTCGCGGGTTCGACGAAGCCGCGCGGGAACCGGAGTGAGTGCCGAATGCGCCGAGAGAGGACCGGGGTGCACGGGAACCTGATCGATGTTCGGGTCGACAAGACGACGTCGCACGTGGTGGTGCACATCAGCGGGGAGTTGGACATGGTGACCGCCCCGGTGGTGAACACGGCGTTGGACACCGCCACGGCCACGAGCGGGGACCGCGCGCTGGTCATCGACCTGACCGCCCTGTCGTTCATGGGTTCCACCGGCCTGGCCATGTTGCTGGAGACCAGGCAACGCTGCGTGGACAACGGCAGGGGATTCGCGGTGGTGTCCCCCTCGGGCAGCCCTCCTCGACGGGCTTTGGAAGTGACCGGCCTCTTCCCGGTCATGTGTGTTGAGGAAACCGTGACGGCAGGTGTTCGACGGACAGGCATGGGTTGGTGCGTCAACGGTCGAACGAAACCACGACCGGGTGGATGAGCGCCGGAACGACGTCCTGACCCGAGTCACGCTGCCGCTCGTGTGACCGCGTTGTCCGGCCGGGTGCCATGGTCCGCGCGGTGGGCGTCGATGCCGGACGACTCCCCTCGATGTCCCCGGAGTGCCTGCGGTGGCGACTGGCTCCGACCGTGTGGTTGATGTTCGATTCCGTGAGCCGAAGGAGGCCGGATGGCAATCAGTCCGGTCCCGTTGGAGCTGAGCCACCGCGCTGTGGGCGACGCCATCGTGGTGGCTGTGCGCGGGCGCCTCGACCGTGCGCAGTATCCCCGGGTCAAGGGCTACCTGCTCAAGTGCGCGGCGGAGGCGCCCACCGCCCTGGTGGTCGAGCTGTGTGCGGTGCAGTGCGCGGACCCGATCGCGCTGTCGGTGTTCGTGACGGTCGCGCACCAGCTCGCGCACTGGCCCGGTGTGGTGCTGCGGCTGGTCTGCGGGGCCGACAGCGGCGCCGTGGCCGCCGACAGCCACCTGCGCCGATTCCTCGACGTGCACGCCACCACGGACGAGGCACTCGCCGCCGTTTCCGCTCCCATGCGCCGGGTGGCCGGGGTCGAGTTGCCCAACGACCACTCCGCGCTGCGCATCGGTCGCGTCTTCATCCGCGAAACGCTCGCAGGCTGGGGGCTGGACGAGTTCCTGCACGAAGGCGTGCTGCTGGCCTCCGAACTGGTCCAGAACACCATCCAGCACACCTTGTCGGCGCCCGCTGTCCGCTTGGAGCACCGCCGCGGCGTCCTCTCCGTCGCCGTGTACGACGAGGACCCGGCCCACCCGGAACCACGTTCGGTCGAGCAGGCGCGTTCGCGGGCACTCCACGGGCTGGGCCTGGTGGCGAACCTCGCGGCGGCCTGGGGCACCTCGGCGACCCCCTCCGGGGGGAAGGTGGTCTGGGCCACGCTGCGCACCTCGACGACCGCGGCCGACTGAGCATGCCCGGGGCGGTCGTCAACCGCGGGCCCAGCCCCACCACCAGGACCACACCCCGAAGGATCGACTACCCGGGCTCTCAGGTTCGATGCGGGCCCAGTCCCGATGTGGGGTACTCGCGTTCCTTCCCGGCCGACCTGGGTACTCGCCGAGGACGCTCGAGAGGAAGGTGGGGCAATGCCACGACCTGAAGTGCGACCGGGGACGATCGTGGTCTACACCGATGTCGCGTGCGCGTGGTCGACGGTGGCGATCGTCAGGTTGTTGCGGGCCCGGGACGAGTTGGACCTGGTCGACCGGGTGCACCTGGACCACCGGTGCTTCCTGCTGGAGGACGTCAACGCCTTCCCGATCCCGAAGAAGTTCCTGGATTCGGAGATCCCGGTGGTGGGTGCGCTGGAGCCGGACCTGGGGTGGAAGAACTGGCAGGGCGACCCGGCGGACTGGCCGGTGACCACCGCGCCCGCCAACGAGGCCGTGCACGCGGCGAAGGAGCAGTCCCCGCGGGCGGCGGAGGAGTTGGACATGGCGCTGCGGCTGGCGCTGTTCCGCGACAGCCGGTGTGTCTCGCTGCGGCACGAGATCGTCGACATCGCCCGCAACTGCGAGCACGTGGACGCCGACGCGCTGGGCGAGGCATTGGACGACGGCCGGGCGCGCGGGCCGATGATGCGCGACTACCGGGGCAACCGGGACGCGGTGCAGGGCAGCCCGCACCTGTTCTTCGCCGACGGCCACGACGTGCACAACCCCGGCATCGGGCTGCGCTGGGTGGGGGAGCAGGGCGCCGGGTTCCCGGTGGTGGAGCACGACGATCCCGGGATCTTCGCCGACCTCGTCCGCCGCGCCGCCGATACCGCCGCATGAACACGCCATCACCCGGTGAGCCCATTCCCAGGCGGACGGACGGGACAGCTGCGCGACGTTGGCAGGTATCGACCACCACCGGGTGCGCGACGGAGTTCCCGAACGCCGCGTCGATTGTGATCGGGTCGAGCGGGTGAAGCCCTGTGCGTGGTTCCCACGACGTTGACCGCGCTCGCACTGACAGGGATTGCGTCGAACTGGGGTGGACGCCGGACCCATCCGAGTCCGGTGACACACGAGTTCCGGTGACACACGAGCTGAGGAGTGATCCGCTTGACCACCACGACGATGCTGATGCTGGAAACCCACCCGGCCGAGATCGGCCTGGACCGGGGCAGGCTGGCCGCGGCGATCGATGCGCTGATCGCATGCGCCCAGGCGTGCACGGCGTGCGCGGACGCCTGCCTGAGCGAGAGTTCGGTGGCGGAGCTGACCAAGTGTGTGCGCACCGACCTGGACTGCGCCGACATCTGCTCCACCACGGCGCGGGTGCTGTCCCGGCACACCGGCTGGGACGCTGGCATCAGCCGGTCGTTGCTGGAGGCGTGCGCAACGGCGTGCGAGTCCTGCGCGGACGAGTGCGAGCGGCACGCGAACATGCACGAGCACTGCCGCATCTGCGCCGAGGCGTGCCGCAACTGCGAACAGGCGTGCCGAGACCTGCTGGCCGCCACTGGCTGACGGAGGTTCGCGAGGTGACCGCCCACGCCGGGGAGAAGGCGCAGGAGGCCGGGACGTTCCACTGCGCGAAGTGTGCCGGGAAGGTGCACGTCGCAGGTGCTTGGGCGCACCGCCCCGGGCGAGGCCGCGCGGCGTCGTTGCCGACCGCGCCCCGAAGCGGGTGCCGCGTCGACGCCCGGCCCGCGGACCGGGTTGGTCGCGTTTCACCGTCGATCGTGCGGGAAGCCGTCCGTGGACGACGACGGAGGAGATGGCATGAAGGCTGTGGTGTGGCACGGGACCGGGGACATCCGCTCGGAAGAGGTGCCCGACCCGAAGATCCTGGAACCGAGCGACGCGATCGTGCGCATCACGCGCAGCGCGATCTGCGGCACAGACCTGCACCTGGTGCGCGGCACCATGCCCGGCATGGTCGAGGGCACGGTCCTCGGCCACGAGGCCGTGGGCGTGGTGGAGGAGGTCGGGCCCGCGGTGCGTGGGTTCTCCCGCGGTGACCGGGTGGTGGTGACCTCCACGATCGGGTGCGGCACGTGTTCGTACTGCCGGGCAGGCTATTACGCGCAGTGCGACACGGCCAACCCGAACGGACCGTCCGCGGGCACGTCCTTCTTCGGCGGCCCGCAGACCACCGGTCCGGTGGACGGGTTGCAGGCGCAGTACGCGCGGGTGCCGTTCGCGATGACGACCCTGGTGCGCATCCCCGACGCGGTGACCGACGACCAGGCCATCCTGCTGTCCGACATCTTCCCCACCGCGTGGTTCGGCGCGCGGCTGGCCGAGGTCCGCGAGGGCGACAGCGTGCTGGTGCTGGGCGCGGGCGCGGTCGGGCAGTTCGCCATCGCCTCGGCCAAGCGGCAGGGCGCCGGGCGGGTGTTCGTGGTCGACGGCATCGCCTCCCGGCTGGACAAGGCGCGCGAGCAGAACGCCGAGACCGTCGACTTCAACCGCGAGGACCCGGTCGCGCTGGTCAAGGAGTTGACCGGTGGCATCGGCGTGGACCGCGTCATCGAAGCCGTCGGCGTGGACGCCCAGCGCCCCGAGACCGGCCCCGCCGCCGAGCAGGCCGGGCAACAGGCCGATCAGTTCGAGCGGGAACGGCAGCAGGCCGCCCCCGAGGCGAACCCGAGCGGCGAGCAGTGGGTGCCCGGCGACGCGCCCAGCCAGGCCCTGCGGTGGGCGGTGCAGGCGGTCGCCAAGGCCGGGAGCATCGGGATCATCGGCGTCTACCCGCCCGGCTTCGACAGCTTCCCCATCGGCGAGGCGATGAACAAGAACCTCACGATCAGGATGGGCAACTGCAACCACCGCCGCTACCTGCCCGAACTGCTCGACCTCGTGGTCAGCGGCGTGGTCGACCCCACCGCGTTCATCACCCGGCACGAGCAGCCCGTCGACGCCGTCGAGGCGTACCGGACCTTCGACCGGCGCGAAGAGGGCTGGCTCAAGACCGTCCTGGACGTCGCATGAGCGGCACCGTCGCGGACGCCCTCGTCCGCCGCCTGCGGGCCTGGGACGTGCCCAGGGTGTTCGGCTACGCGGGCGACGGGATCGACCCGGTCCTCGCCGCCCTGCACCGGGCGGGCGGCGACCCGGAGTTCGTGCCGACCCGGCACGAGGAGATGGCCGCGTTCATGGCCACCGGCCACGCCAAGTACACCGGTCAGGTCGGCGTGTGCCTGGCCACCCAGGGTCCCGGTGCGATCCACCTGCTCAACGGTCTGTACGACGCGAAGCTGGACCGCCGCCCGGTGGTGGCGATCGTCGGGCAGGTGGTGTCCACCGCGCTGGGGACCGGTTACCTGCAGGAGGTGGACCTGCACGCGCTGTTCAAGGACGTGTGCGGCCAGTACTCCCAGACCGTGTTCGCGCCCGAGCAGTTGCCCGTGCTGCTGGACAACGCCATGCGCACCGCGATCTCCGAACGGGTGCCGACGTGCCTGATCGTGCCGCACGACGTGCAGCGCGCCGACGCCGTGGACGAGCCGCCGCACACCCACGGCGTGGTGCCCTCCTCGGCTGTCGTCGCCCGGCCCCGAGTGCTGCCGCACCAGGACGACCTGCGCGGGGCCGCCGACGTGCTCAACGCCGGTCGGAAGGTCGCGCTGCTGGTCGGGCGCGGCGCGGCGGGCGCGGAGCGCGAGATCACCAGGGTGGTCGAGGTGCTGGGCGCGGGGGTGACGGCGTCGCTGGTGGGCAAGCCGGTGCTGTCGGAGGACGCCCCGTGGCACACCGGGGTGATGGGCCACCTGGGCACCACCGCCTCGGCCGAGTTGATGTCGGGCTGCGACACGCTGCTCATCGTCGGCAGCAACGACCCGTGGACGGAGTTCTACCCGGGGCCGGGGCAGGCGCGCGCCGTGCAGATCGACATCGAGGCCCGCGTGGTCGGCAGCAAGTACCCGGTCGAGGCCCCGCTGGTGGGGGACACCACCGAGACGCTGCGGGCGCTGCTGCCGCTGTTGCGCCGCAACCCCGACCGCCGGTGGGAGCAGCGGGTGCTCACCTCCGTGGCGCGGTGGCGGCGGATCGCGGAGCAACGCGCCCAGACGCCTGCCGACCCGCTCAACCCGGAGCTGGTGGTGCACGAGCTGTCCGGCCACCTGCCCCCCGATGTGCGGGTGGCGGTGGACGTCGGCTCGGCCACCTACTGGTTCGCCCGTCACTTGGCGCTGCCGGTCGGCGTGCCCGCCCACACGTCCAGCTACCTGGCGTCCATGGGCTGCGCCCTGCCCTACGGCCTGGCCGCCAAGCTGGACGCGCCGGACCGGCCGGTCGTCGCCCTGGTGGGCGACGGCGCGATGCAGATGAACGGCCTGCCGGAGCTGATCACCGTGGCCGACCGGTGGCGCACCTGGGCCGACCCGCGGTTCGTGGTGCTGGTGCTGCACAACCGCGACCTCAACGAGGTCACCTGGGAACAGCGGGAAATGGAGGGCGACCCGCGCTTCCCCACCTCGCAGCGCGTGCCGGACTTCCCCTACGCCGCCTACGCGGAGCTGCTCGGGCTGCGGGGCATCCGCGTCGATTCACCCGAGCAGGTGGGCAAGGCGTGGCACGAGGCGTTCCACGCCGACCGGCCGGTGGTCGTCGAGGCGATCGTGGACCCCGCGGTGCCGCTGCTCGCCCCGCACCTGCCCGATGAGAAGGCGGACACGATCCGACAAGGGCTCGACCAGGAGCCCGACGGCGATGCGGAACGGGAGCACCTGCGGCGGCAACGCGCCGACGAAGGACACCGACAGCCGTGAACGGCGGTAGGTCGGACGGGCACCCGACCCACCGTCGCCGGCCGTCCTGACCACCGGGACAGCGCCCCATCGCCGCGCTGGTTCGCGTCGCGCCCGTGTCTCGCGGCCGTCCGGTACCAGACCGGATGAAGGACATCACCGGAGCCGGTCCCAAGGAAGAAGCCGTGCGCGTCGGCAAGGCGAAGCCCACCACCGAACAGGAGGGGCTCGACGAAACGGACTCCTCATCGCCCGATGACCAGCGAAACGGCAACTCGGGGCACCAGAGGACGACCGCGCCACCAATACCGGTGGTACCCCGCAGCCGGAGCCGCTCGGTGGCTGTCCCGATCGTCGCCCGGATGCTTGAGATGAACACCGCCGAGGAGACGGCCAGGTGTTCAGCGGGTTGGAGTTCTTCCTTGGTTCCTCACCGTACTGGCACGGTCCAGTCCGGCGACGCGGTTGGCGGCCGTCGCCTTGGAAGTCAGTTCAGGATGAGCTTGCGGGGACAGAAGATCGAACAGCCCAGGAAGAGGATGGTATGTCGGGTGTCGGCTCGTCGTTCGGTGCGGATGCGCGGGCGCCGGAGGTTCTTGAGCCAGGCGAAGGTGTGCTCGACCGGCCAGTGGACGACACCGAGGCCGGAGTCGTGTGCAGTGCCTGCGGCGGGTGATGTTCGGGATGACGCCGCAAACGTGGACCAGGCGCAGGTACTTGTCGTGGTACCTCTGGTGCATGACGAGCCCCGGACGACGCGCCGGCGGCGCGAGCGGCCCGTTCCACGGACGCTTCGCGGGCGCGGCCCGTCCACTAGGATTGGGATGATGCGGGAGACTTTTCACGGGGACCTGGTCCAGCTTGGTGTCGAGCTGGGCGGGATGTGCGAGCACGCCGCGACGGCGATGCGGCGGGCCACCCGGGCGTTGTTGGAGTCGGATCTGGCCTTGGCCGAGCAGGTGCTGGCCGCTGACAGTGACTTGGACGAGCGGCGTGACCGGTGTGAGGAGCAGGCCAACACCCTGCTGGCCTTGCAGGCCCCGGTGGCAGGGGACCTGCGCGCGGTGCTGGCCGCGATCCACGGTGCCGAGCGCATCGAGCGCATGGGTGACCTGGCCGCCCACATCGCCGCCCACGCCCGCATCGCCCACCCCGCCCGGGTCGTCCCGACCGAGCTGCACCCGGCGTTCAGCCGCATGGGGCAGACGGCCGCTGACATGGCCGATCGGGTCGGTGAGCTGGTGGGCGGTCCCGCGCAGGGTGGGCACGCCGAGCTCGTGGCCGCTGATGAAGTCCTCGACGGCCTGCACGGTGAGGTCTTGGCCCACGTCACCGCGTCGACTTGGGGACACGGTCCTGCCGTCGCGGCCGGCCTGGCGTTGGTCGCCCGTTTCTTCGAGCGCTTCGGCGACCAAGCGGTGTCGGTGGCCACACGGTTGGAGTTCGCAGCCACCGGCGAGCTGCCCCGCTCGGGCTGACCGGCTCGCACTGAGCACGGGAACGTACCCGACCGGGTGCGTGCCGTACCCGCCGCCGAGCAGGTCGGGCGGGAAGGATGCGGTCATGGACCTGACTGCCGACCTGGTGACACTGATGGCCATGCGGTACGTGCGCCCCGCCCCCAGCCTGGGCCCGCCGCCCGACCCCCGGTCGGAAACGGTGCCCGGTGTGTCCGTCGACCCCAGGCTGCTGGAACGGGCTGCCCGGCTGCTGCAGGTGCTCGCCACCGGCGCCGACGGACCGCCCGCGACCGCGGCGCTGTGGGTGGCGGTGGCGCTGCGCGCCCACGTCCCGGACGAGGTCGTCGCCGAGGCCGACGCCGAACTCCTCCGACTGGCCGACCAGTGGTGCGCCCCGACAGCGTCGAGCCCCGGCAACCCCACCGAGCACACCGCGGGGTTGTCCGTGCCGACGGCACAGGAAGCACCCGGCTGAAACCGAATCGACACCCGGCTGTGGATGGTCACCACGCCACACCCGGCCAACGACGTACCGGTGTCCCTGATGAACCGCTCACACACCGGGTGCGCCCCCGACCGGCAACGGTTCGAGGAAGGCGCTTTCCTGTTCGACCCGCAGCCCACCAGGTCACACGCTTGTGCGTGGGGTTGCAGTCGGCGTCCCCGGAGGTTCGTCGCACGACCCTGGTTCACCGGTGGTGGCCGCAGGGGGTGAGGCTTGTGGAAGCCCCGGCTCGTCGGATTGGTTCGCCGAGCAGGCGCTGATGCTCGTGTGTGCGCTGTTGTACTGTGTGGAGGCCGAGGTTCCTCGTGCGCACCGGATCAGCGGTGCGTCACCTCCGCGGTATGCCGATTCCGCGCGAACACCGTGGGAACCTCGTCGCACGGGGGACGCTGCGCGTGTCCTCTTGGTCCAGCAGCGGGCCGGGAACCCACCGGTCGCCGGTGGGGATGGCCACCGACATGCTCGGGGTGCCGTCTGACCCGCTCGTTCCTTTGTATGCACGTCTTCCTCCCGTTCGGCGCGGCCGATGAGGAGAACTGTCATGGGCCAGCAACCCGAGCGGGCGTGGCCGGTTGTCCTCGACGAGGTCACCGCCGCGGTGGAGTCCCTCACCGCGGCGCTGGACAGCGTGGAGGACTTCACGCTGCTGCTGCAACAGGTGTGTGAGCAGGTCACCCGGGCCGTGCCGGGGGTGGACGAGGCCAGCATCACCCTGCTCGTCGACGGTTCCCCGCGCACCGCGGCCACGACCAGCGACATCCCCGCCCGGTTGGACCGCGACCAGTACGCCACCGGTGACGGCCCGTGCCTGCGCGCCGCGAGCACCGGCCACCTGGTGCGGGTGTCGGTCGAGGAAGCGGCCGAGCAGTGGCCCGCCTTCGCCAAGGACGCCCGGGCGGCCGGGTTCGGCAGCTTCCTGTCCGCGCCCCTGACGATCGACGAGGAGTACACCGGCGCGGTGAACTGCTACAGCGCCGCCGAACACGGGTTCGCCGAACTGGACGTGAAGCTGCTCGACCTCTACACCAGCACCGTGACCGCGACGCTGCGCGTGCACCGCCGCTACCAGCGAGCCCGCGACACCACCGAGCAGCTCATCATCGCGCTGGAAACCCGGGCGGTGATCGACCAGGCCAAGGGCATCCTCATGGCGCTGCGGCAGATCCCGGCCGATGAGGCGTTCACCCTGCTGGCCGAGCAGTCCCAGCGGGAGAACATCAAACTGCGTGACCTGGCCGCCCGGTTCGTCGCCCACACCACCGGCCGACCCGACCACGGCGCCTGATCCCCTGTTTGGCCACCGACCGGTGGGGAAAGACTGCCCGAGGGGCGCTTGCCCGCCGCTGTTCGCCGGACACGATGGAGGAGCCAGGATGGGCGGGGGAACGGGTTCGGCACCGCGAGACAGCAGGCTCTCCGGTGGTGCACCGCGGGCAGGCGACCTGCTGGGCGACGAACTCCGCGGTGTCGACGCGTACTGGCGGGCGGCCAATTACCTCTCGGCCGGACAGATCTACCTACTGGCCAACCCGCTGCTGCGGGAGCCGCTGCGAGTCGAGCACATCAAGCCCCGGCTCCTGGGCCACTGGGGCACCACCCCGGGGTTGAACTTCGTCTACGCCCACCTCAACCGAGTGATCCGAGCGGGCGACCGCGACGTCATCCACGTGACCGGCCCCGGTCACGGTGGTCCCGGAACGCTGGCGAACACCTGGCTGGAGGGCGCCTACAGCGAGGCCTACCCCGACATCGGGCAGGACGAGGCGGGCATGTGCGCGCTGTTCCGGCAGTTTTCCTTCCCCGGCGGCGTGCCCAGCCATGTGTCCCCGGAGGTGCCCGGGTCCATCCACGAGGGCGGCGAACTGGGCTACTCCCTGGCCCACGCCCATGGAGCCGCGCTCGACAACCCGGGGTTGATCGTGGCCTGCGTCATCGGCGACGGCGAGGCCGAGACAGGTCCGTTGGCCGCGAGCTGGCACCTGAACAAGTTCTCCAACCCGGCCACCGACGGCGCGGTCCTGCCGATCCTGCACCTCAACGGGTACAAGATCGCCAACCCGACCGTGCTGGCCCGCATCCCCCAAGACGAGCTGGACGCGCTGTTGCGCGGCTACGGCTACGCGCCGCGCTTCGTCTCGGGCAGCGACCCGGCGACGATGCACCGCGACATGGCCGCAGCCCTGGACTGGGCCTTGGACGAGATCGACGACATCCAGCGGCGGGCGCGCACCGGCGACGGCAGTGGCCGCCCCCGGTGGCCGGTGCTGGTGCTCCGCAGCCCGAAGGGCTGGACCGGCCCCTCGCACGTGGACGGTGTTCCGGTGGAGGGCACTTGGCGCTCGCATCAGGTGCCGCTGTCCGCGGTGCGGGAGAACCCCGGACACCTGGCCGCGCTGGAGCAGTGGCTGCGCTCCTACCGCCCGGAGGAGCTGTTCGACGACTCCGGCGCCCCGGTCGAGCAGGTGCGCGCCATGGCCCCGGCGGGCAACCGGCGCCTGGGATCCAACCCACACGCCAACGGCGGCCTGCTTCTGCGGTCGCTGCGGCTGCCCGATTTCCGCACGCACGCCACCGAGGTCGCCCAACCCGGCGGATCGACCTCCCAACCCACCCGGGTGCTGGGCCGGTGGCTGCGGGAAGTCGCCGAGGAGAACGCCGACGCCCGCAACTTCCGGATCTTCGGTCCCGACGAGACGGCGTCCAACCGCTTGGACGCGGTCTACGAGGTCACCGACAAGCAGTGGCAGGCCGGAACCCTCGACACCGACGAGCACCTCTCCGGCGACGGCCGGGTCATCGAGGTCCTCTCCGAGCACCTGTGCCAGGGCCTGCTGGAGGGCTACCTGCTCACCGGCAGGCACGGGCTGTTCAGCTGCTACGAAGCGTTCATCCACATCGTCGACTCGATGTTCAACCAGCACGCCAAGTGGCTCAAGATCAGCAGGCGCCTGCCGTGGCGGCGCCCGGTGGCCTCGTTGAACTACCTGCTCACTTCCCACGTGTGGCGGCAGGACCACAACGGCTTCTCCCACCAGGACCCCGGGTTCATCGACCACGCCGTGAACAAGAAGGCGGAGGTCATCCGCGTCTACCTGCCGCCGGACGCCAACACGCTGCTGTCGGTGGCCGACCACTGCCTGCGCAGCCGCGACTACGTCAACATCGTCGTCGCGGGCAAGAACGACACCCCCGACTGGCTTTCGATCGAGGACGCGGTCCTGCACTGCGCCCGCGGCGTGGGCATCTGGGAGTGGGCGGGCTCGGAGGACGGCGGCGAGCCCGACGTCGTGCTGGCCTGCGCGGGCGACGCGCCCACCCTGGAGGTCATGGCCGCGGTGTCGCTGCTGCGCGAGCACCTTCCCGCGTTAAAGGTCCGCGTGGTCAACGTCGTCGACCTCATGCGCCTGCAACCGGACACCGAACACCCGCACGGCCTCACCGACCCGGAGTTCGACGCCCTGTTCACCACCGACAAGCCGGTCATCTTCGCCTACCACGGCTACCCGTGGCTCATCCACCGCCTGACCTACCGGCGGAACAACCACGGCAACCTCCACGTGCGCGGCTACAAGGAGGAAGGCACCACCACGACCCCGTTCGACATGCTGGTCCTCAACGACATGGACCGCTTCCGGCTGGTCATCGACGTGCTCGACCGCGTCCCCGGCCTCGGCGTCCGCACCGCCGGGCTGCGGCAGGCCATGGTGGACAAGCGGGCCCGGCACCACGCCTGGACCCGGACCCACGGCGAGGACCTGCCCGAGGTCCTCGACTGGGCCTGGACGAACTGAACACCATGACCGCACCGAACAGCGTGGCCGAGCCGAACACCGTGCTGGTGGTCAACGCGGGCTCCTCCAGCCTGAAGGTCCGCCTGCTCGCGGGCGAAGACGTCGTCGACTCGCTGGACCTGACCGACTGGTCCGGCGCCGAGGACACCGACGGCCTGGAGCGGTTCGTCACGGCCCAGTCGACCGTCGACGTCGTGGGGCACCGGATCGTGCATGGCGGCGCCCGCTTCACCGAGCCGGTGGTGCTCGACAGCGGGGTCCGCGACGCCATCGCGGCGCTGACCGAGCTGGCGCCGCTGCACCAGCCCAGGGGAGTGGCGGGCATCGACGCGGTGTGGAAGGTCCTGCCCGACACCCCCGCGGTCGCCTGCTTCGACACGGCCTTCCACACCACCCTGCCCGCCGCCGCGGCCACCTACGCCCTGCCGCGCGAGTGGAACGAGCGGTGGGCGCTGCGCCGCCACGGCTTCCACGGCCTGTCCCACTCCCACGCGGCGCGGCGCACGGCCGAGCTGTTGGGCCGCCCGCTCCGGGACCTGCGGATCGTGACCTGCCACCTGGGCGCGGGCGCGTCCCTGGCGGCCGTCGACGGCGGCCGCTCGGTGGACACCACCATGGGCTTCACCCCGCTGGCAGGCCTGGTGATGGCCACCCGCTCCGGCAGCGTCGACCCCGGCCTGGTCCTGTGGCTGCTCGAACACAGCGGCCTGGACCTCGGCGCGCTCACCCACGCCCTGGAGTCCGAGTCGGGCCTGCTGGGCCTGGGCGGCTCCGCGGACATGCGCGAGATCCTGCGCCGCGCCGACACCGGCGATCCGGCCGCCACGCTCGCCTTCGACGTCTACGTCCACCGCCTGGTCCGTGAGATCGCCGCCATGACCGCGAGCCTGCGCGGCCTCGACGCCCTGACCTTCACCGGTGGCGTCGGCGAACACAGCCCCCGCGTCCGCGCCGCCGCCACCGCGGCCCTGGCCCACCTGGGCGTGCACGTCGATGACTCCCGCAACACGGCCACCTCCGACGCCGACATCAGCACGGCGGACGCCGAGGTGCGCACACTGGTGGTCACCGCCCGCGAAGACCTCGAAATCGCCCGCCACACCCGCACCGCCCTGTCCTGACACCACCTGTGAAGACGCCCCGATCCACGCCGACAGCCCCTCGAAGCCCATACGATCGAGTTTCTTCGATCAGGATGAACGCCTCGTCGAGCCCCGTGGCCACGAGCGTGCGGTGGGGGCGGTTCCCGAAGGGCAGACCACGACCAGGACGCCACCGCGTTCGCGGGCGCGTAGCCCGAAGTCGATCAACACCTCGACGCCTTCGCAACCCAGGAAAGTGACCTTGGTCAGACGTTGTATCGAGCAGACAATCGTTCACCTGCGGTTCTCCGGCCGAGAAAGCCATCAGCGGCGCCTGCTGTCTGCTGAGTGACCAGGGAAACGCGGTCCAAGAACAGCGCTTGCATCGGCTTCACGGGGGCCGGGTGATCCTGACCATTGGAACGACGAGCGCCGCAGCGCCGGGAACGGCACTGCGGCGCTCGTCCTGAAGTGGGTCAGCGTTGGCGGGGGAGTCCGATGTGGACGACCTTGGTGGTGGTCATCTCGTCCAGCAGTTCCGGGCCGTAGCCGTACCCGGTGCCGGAGGCGCCCCTCGGTTGGGCGGCGCCGCCGGGGGCACCGCCGAACACGGCGTTCACCTTGACCGTCCCCACCGGCAGAGCGCGCCAGGCGCGCTGGGCGTTGGTCATGGAGGCGGTCAGGACCGTGGCCGCCAGGCCGTGCTCGTCCTGGCAGGCCAGACCGAGGCCCTCGGCGAACGAGGAGACCACGCACACCGGGGCGACCGGGCCGAAGGTCTCCTCCCGCATGACCCGCATGTCCGGGGTGCAGCCGCGCAGGACGGTGGCGGGGTAGTGGGCGCCCTCTCCTTCCGGGATCGCGCCGCCGACCAGGGCTTCGGCGCCGTCGGCGATGGCCTGGGCCACGTGGCTGTGCACGGCTTCGCGGTGGCGGCGGTCGACCAGGGGCTGGGGGTCGGCGTTCCACTCGCTGGCCTCGGCGCACAGGGCTTCGAGGAACTCCTCGGCGATGTCCTGGTGGACCAGGACGCGCTCCACCGAGGTGCAGATCTGGCCCGCGTTGGCGAACGCCCCCAGGGCGGCCTGCTCCGCCGCCCACACCGGGTCGACATCGGCATCGATCAGCAGGGCGTCGTTGCCGCCGTTCTCCAGCAGGGCTTTGGCCCCGGTGAGCGCGGTGGCGGCGGCGATGGAGCGGCCGGTGGCGGTGCCGCCGACGTGGGCCACCACGTCGACCGACGGGTCCCCGGCCAGGCGGGCGCCGACCTCGCCGTCGCCGGTGACGGTGTGCAGCACGCCCGGGGGGAAGTGCTCCGAGAGCAGGTCGCCGAGGTGGGCGCCGGTGTGCGGGCAGCGCTCGCTGGGCTTGTGCACCACAGCGTTCCCGGTGACCAGGGCGGCGCCGAGCAGGCCGCAGGCCACCGCCACCGGGTCGTTCCACGGGGTCAGCGCCACGACCAGGCCGCGCGGTTCGGGGACCATCAGGTCGGTGGCGCCGGGGGAGCCGAGCAGCGAGCGGCCCCGGTGGACCGGGCCCAGTTCGGCGTACTGCTCCAGTGTGGACACACCGGCCAGCACGCCCTCGCGGGCCGAGTCGACCGGGCGACCGGTCTCGGCGGCGACCGTCGCGGCCAGTTCGTCCGCCGCGGCGCGCAGTGCGGTGGCGGCGGCGCGGACCGCGGCGCCGCGGTCGGCGGCCGGGGTGTCCGCCCAGGGGCCGCGGGCGGCGAGGGCGGCCCGCACGGCCCGGCTGACCTCGTCCTCGGTGGCGGTGGGCAGGGAGCCGACCTCGTGGCCGTCCAGCGGGGAGCGGATGTCCAGGGTCACGGCCACGAGCCCTCCTCGGCGTGCGCGACGACCAGTTCGCGGACCTCGCACCCCGCGGGCTGCGCGAGGGCGAACACGATCGCGTCGGCCACCCGCTCCGGTGGGTTGAGCCGGGAGTCGTCGGCCGGGCGGTACTGCTCCGGGCGGTCGTCGAAGAAGTGCGTGCGCATCCCGCCGGGGATCACCAGCGTCACCCCGATCCGGCCCGCGGTCTCCGCGGCCAACGCCCTGGTGAAGCCGACGACACCGAACTTGGAGGCGCAGTAGGCGGTGGCGTCGCCGACCGCGCGCAGGCCCAGGGTGGAGGAGATGGTGACCACCCGCCCGCCGTCGAGCATCGGCAGTGCCGCGCGGATGACCGCGGCCGTGCCGAACAGGTTGACCATCACCACCCGTTCCCAGTCCTCGGCGGGCACCACGTCCAGCGCGCCGCACGCGTCGATCCCGGCGGCGGTGACGACGGCGCGCAGGCCGCCGTTGCGCCCGGCGATCGCGGCGACCGCCCGTTCCGCCGCCCGGGTGTCGGACAGGTCCACCGCCTCGAAGTCGGCGACCTCCGCGGCCGAGGGGGCCGCCTTGTCGAGCACGAGCGGCTGCCCGCCCGCCTCGTGCACGGCGCGCACGACGGCCGCGCCCAGACCGGACGACCCGCCGGTGACCAGCACCTGACCCAGCATTCAGCTCCTCCTCGTGAGAATTCCGGTTGTCGAGCGACCGCTGTGGTAGGGCACCACCACGGTCCGCCCGCCCCAGCCCGCGACCAGGTCGGCCTCGGGCAGGGTCTCGGCGGAGTAGTCCCCGCCCTTGACCCACACGTCCGGCCGCAGGACGCCGAGCACCTGCTCCGGGGTGCGTTCGTCGAACACGACCACCTCGTCCACGCAGCCCAGGGCGCTGAGCACCTCCACCCGGTCGTCCTGCGTGGTCACCGGGCGGTCCGGGCCCTTGAGCCTGCGCACGGAGTCGTCGGAGTTCAGGCACACCACCAGGCAGTCGCCCAGCGCCCGCGCGGCGCGCAGGGTGCGGACGTGGCCCGCGTGCAGGATGTCGAAGCACCCGCCGGTGGCCACGACCGTGCCACCCCTGGCCCGCACCGCGTCCACAGTGGATGGTTGCTCCGCCTCGGGGTGCTCGCGCAGCAGGAAGTCCGCCGCCGAGGTGACCGCGGCGGCCACCGCCTCGTCCGGCGCCGCGCCCGCCATCAGCCGGGCGGCGGCGGTGGCGGCGAACCGGTCCCCGGCCCCGCAGGGGTCCAGCACCGGGATGCGCCGCGCGGGGACCGCCGTGGGGGTGCCGCCGCCGTGCAGCAGCGCGCCCCGGGCGCCCAGGGTGACCACGACCGCGCGGGCCGACCACCGCCGCCGCAGCTCCGCCGCGGCCTCGGTGGGGTCGCTGAGCCCGGAGAACGCCTCGGCCTCGGCGGCGTTGGGGGTCACCAGCCGGGCGCCCGGGGTGGGCGCCGGGCCGCGCGGGTGCGGGTCCCAGACGACCGGCACCCGGTCGAGCACCGCCCGCAGCCGCTCGTCGCGGGCCAAGCCGCGGCCGTAGTCGGACACCAGCACCAGGTCGGCGCTGAGCACCTCGTCGAGCATCGCGTCGGTCGCCGCGGGCAGGCGCGGGCCCCCGCCGCTGTCGATGCGGGCCAGCGAGGTGCCGCCCGCGCGCAACCGGGTCTTGACCGGTGTCGGCTCCGGCGACGGTCCCCAGACCGCGGGCACGTCGCCGAGCGCGGCGCGCAGCCGCTGCCCCGCCTCGTCGTCGGCCACGGCGCTGACCAGGGTGACGTCCACCCCGTCGGTGTGCGCCAGGGTGGCCGCCAGCGCCGCACCACCGGCCCGCGCGGTCTCCCCGCTCACGTCCAGCACCGGCGCCGGGGCGTCCGGGCACAGCCTGCCCACGGAGCCCCGCACGTCCACGTCGAGCAGCGCGTCCCCCACCACGACCAACTTCATGAGGCCCTCCGGGACGCCCCGGGCAGCGCCGCCTCGAACGCCGCGCACACCGCGTGCACGGCCACCAGTTGCGCCTCCTGCACGTTGGCCGTGGCACCCGGCAGGCACAGCACCTCGTCGGCGGCCTCGGCCAGCGGGTTGGGCCCCGGACCGGTCATCGCCCACACCAGGGCACCGGCCAGCCTGCCCGCGGTGGCCGCCTCCAGCAGGTTGCGGCTGCGCCCGCTGGTCGAGAGCAGCACCACCACGTCACCGGGGCGGGCGTGCGCGGTGACCTGCCGGGCGAAGACCTGGTCGTAGCCGTAGTCGTTGCCGATCGCGGTGACGCTGGAGGTCTCCGCGCACAGCGCGATCGCCGAGAACGGCCGCCGGTCGTCGCGGAAGCGGCCGACGAGTTCGGCCGTGAGGTGCTGGGCCTCGGCCGCCGAACCGCCGTTGCCCGCGGCGAGCAGCCGCGCGCCCGCCGACAGCCGCCGGGCCAGCACACCGCCCCACCGCGACACCAGCCGCGACTGCGCCCGCAGCCCGTCGAGGGTGACCGCGAGCCGGTCGAGGTGACCGCCCAGCGCGCCGTCGACCGCCGGGTCGAGTTGGGTCTCCGCGCTCACCGGGCCACCTCCACCATGTCCGACTCGACCGCCGCACCCGCGCCCACCCGCAGGTAGACATCCTCGGTGGCCTGGGCGACGTGCTCCCACAGGTACCGCGCCTGCACCCGGTCGCAGCCCGCGAGGCCCAGAGCCTGGCGCTGGGTCGGGTCGGCGAGCAGCGAGCGCAGCGCCTTGGCCAGCGCCACCGGGTCCCGCGGCGGCACCAGCAGTCCGGTGACCCCGTCGACGACCGTGTCCATCAGCCCGCCCACGGCGGTGGCCACCACCGGCACCGAGCACGCCATGGCCTCCAGCGGCACGATGCCGAACGGCTCGTACCACGGCGCGCACACCACCACGTCCGCCGAGCGCAGCAGCGCGGGCATGGCCCGCCGCGACACCCGCCCGGCCAGCCGCACCCGGTCGCGCACCCCGACCGACCCGGCGTGCTCCAGCAACGCCCGGGCCTGCGGGTCGCCCTCGACGTCGGCGCCGCCGCCCGCGATGACCAGTTCGGTGTCCGGCAGCAGGCGCAGCGCGCTGATCACCTCGGCGAAACCCTTGCGCGGCACCAACCTGCCGACCGAGACGATGCGGTGCCCGGTGCTCTTGGGCGCCCCCCGGCCGTCCGGGCTGAACCGCTGCGCGTCCACCCCGGACGGCACCACGGTCACCTTTTGCCGCGACAGCCCCATCCGCACCAACTCGAACACCTCGTCGGTGCAGGTGGCCACGATGGCGTCGGCCTGCTTGCCGACCATCCGCTCGATGCCGATCCGCTTGGCCGGGCTGGTGTCGGCCGAACCCTGGTGGCGGCGCTTGACCGTGCCCAGCGCGTGGTAGGTGTGCGCGACCGGCACCTCCACCGTCCGCGCGGCGAGGACCGAGGCCATGCCGGACATCCAGAAGTGCGAGTGCACCACGTCCGGGGTGTCGTCGCGCCAGTGCCGGGCCAGGAACCGGGTGAAGTCGTTCATGTGCGGCAGGAGGTCGTCCTTGGGCACCGGGGCGGCGGGCCCGGCGGGGACGTGCACGACGTCGTACCCCTTGGCGTGCACCAGTTCCGGCACGTCCGGGTCGTCCCTGCGGGTGAAGACGGTCACCCGGTGCCCCCGGGCGGCCAGCGCGGACGCCAGACCGGCGACGTGGACGTTCTGGCCGCCCGCGTCCTCCTCGCCGAGCGCGGCGAGGGGATTGGCGTGTTCGGACACCATCGCGATTTTCATGCGGTCACCTCCATCAGCAAGCGGTCCCAACCCTTGAGGAAACTGTCGAGCCCGTACCGGGCCAGGGCGGTGCGCCTGGCCTCGACCCCGCGCGCGCGGGCGGCGTCGGGGTCGGACACCAGTTCGCGCAGTCCCCGGACCAGCCGGTCCGGGTCGTTGGACACCACCCCCGCTCCCGGTGGCACCGCGCGGCCCACCTCGGTGCAGGCCAGCGCGACCACGGGCATCCCCAGGCACATCGCCTCCAGCAGCGACAGCCCCAGCGACGTCCACCGCACCGGGTGCAGGTAGACCCGCCGCCGCGCCATCTCCCGGTGCAGGTCGGCCATGCCGTGGTCGCCGCGGCCCATCGGCCCCAGCAGTTCGGTGCCCATGCCGTAGACGTCGAGCGGGGCGGCCTCGGCGAAGCGGGGCAGCAGGTCGGTGCCGACGACCCGGCCGCGGCGCACCGGCTCGTTGACCACGACCGCGGCCCGGGGCAGCTCACCGGTGTAGAGCGGCCCCGGGTCGACCACACCGTGCTCGATGACGGTGGTGCGGGTGCTGCCCGTGTCCCACATCAGCGCGTTGAAGTGGGTGACGTGCACCAGCCGCCCGGGCCAGTCGGCCATGGGGTGGCGCTCGTTGGGCGCCTTGGGCGTGTTGTGCTCCAGGTAGATCACGGGCATCCCGTCGGGCACCAGGGGCAGCTCGCGCGGGTTCTGCACGACCGCCACGTCCGCGCTGCCGCGGTCGAGGTCCGACAGCGGCACCTCCCGCGCCGAGGGCCAGTCGCGCCCGGCGAGTCCCACCCCGTCGGGCGGGGCCACCAGCAGGAACTCGTGCTCGCCGCGGACGAAGGCGTTCGTCCACGACCCGTGCACGTGCCAGAGCAGGACCCTCATGCGCGGACTCCGATCAGCTCGTCGACGGCGTCGGCCACCCGGCGGGGATCGACCCCGTCGAGGCACGGGTGACCCGGTACCGGGCAGTCGCGGGCCCGGGTGTCCCGGCACGGCGCGTGCTGGTCGCCGAGCAGGACGTGCGGCCCGTGCGGGGCCCAGCGGGCGGCGGGCACCACGGGGGCGAACAGCGACACCACGGGGGTGCCCACGGCGGCGGCCAGGTGCGCCGGACCGGTGTTGCCGACCACCAGCGCGTCGGCGCCCGCCAGCAGCCCGGCCAGCTCCGCCAGCGTGGTGCGGCCGCCCAGGTCGACCCCGGTCGTGCCCGCCACCCGGGCGGTCAGCGCGCGTTCGCCGGGGCCGCCGGTCACCAGGACCCGGTGCCCGCGCCCGGTGAGCACCGAGACGGCCTCGGCCCAGCGGTCCGGCGACCAGGTGCGGGCGGGCACCGACGCGCCGGGGTGCACCACCAGGTACGGGCCGGGGGTGGTCGAGGGCTGCGGGCGGACCGCGAGACCGCCGCCGTCACCGGGGGGGAGGTCGAACCCGGCCGCCCGCGCCACCGCCAGGGCCCGGTCCGCCTCGGGGATGTCGGGGTCGTCGGTCAGCCGCACGTCCAGCAGGGAGCCGGGGTAGTCGATCGACCGGGCGACGATCCTGGGCACGCCCGCGAGCCGCAGCAGCAGCGCCAGCGGCAGCGGGCTCTGGTGGAAGGACGTCAACACCAGCGCCACGTCCGGTCGGCGTTCCCGCACCGCGCCGACCAGCCGGTCCACGTCGGCGGCGTCCACCGCGGGCGCGGGGTTGGCCACCCAGGGGCACGCCCACACCAGCACGTCGTCCACCCCGGGCAGCAGTTCGGCCGCCTGTCGACCCGCCGGACCGACCAGGAGGGTGACCTCGCCCGCCGCCGCGGCGGCGCGGACGGCGGGACCGGCCAGCAGCACGTCCCCGTCGCTGTCGAGGCGGGCGACCAATGTCCTCACAGGACCACCGCCAGCGCGGCGTGCAGGTCCGCGACGACAACCGGCGCGCGCTCGACCTCCTCGGGCAGCGTCCGCTCGGTCGGGACCAGGATCGCGCGGGCACCCGCGGCGCGGGCGGCGTCGACGTCCGCGCCGATGTCGCCTATGACCACGGTGTCGGACGGGTCCACACCCAGCGCCGCGCAGGCCGCGAGGACGAGGCCGGGTCGCGGTTTGCGGCACGCGCAGCCGTCTTCGGGCCGGTGCGGGCAGACCTGCCAGGTGCCGAAGCGACCGAGCAGGGTCTCCACCCTGGCGTTGACCGCGGCCACCTGCTCCTCGGTGAGCATCCCGCGGCCGATGCCGGACTGGTTGCTCACCACCCCGGTGCGCACGCCCCGGGTCCGCAGGGCGGTGGTCAACTCGATCGCGCCGGGCATCAGCCGCACCAGCGCGGGGTCGCCGTTGTAGGGCACGTCGTGCACGAGGGTGCCATCCCGATCCAGCAGCACAGCGGCAGGAGGTGGTGTCACGGGAGCAGTGATATCCAGCATTTTCGCTGGTAAACACTTCGACGGTAAGCAGACGCTCGTACTGGTGAATGGTGAAACCACCCCCGTGCGGCGGTACCGGCACATCGGTGGTGATCTCCGCGAATGAATCGCGGCGCAGTGGGAACACCTCTGCCACAGACACCCGGGGCGCCGCCCCGAAGCGATGGACACACCCCCCGGTTCGACTGAAGGAGAAACGGACATGGCGACAGGTGAGACCGGTTTCGACGACGTGACCTTCGACCTCATCTCGGTGCAGTACCACTCGCTCAAGGCCGGGCACGACTACGGCCAGTACGTCCGCGACGCCAAGAACGCGGGCAAGAACGACATCGCCGAGTTCTTCGAGCAGGTGATGGCGGAGGACTCCGCGCGGGCGAAGAAGTGCCACGACTTCCTCTCGCAGCTCGCCGGTTCCTCCGATTCCGGACCCGCTGTGAGCTGACCAGCGCGCACTGAGAACCACGTCTCCTGTTTCCCGGAAGGAAACAGGAGACGTGGTTTCCGCGCTTCACCCGAATGGGTGGCTATTCACTGCTCCACGTGCTGGGTGACCAAACCCCGGACGAAGTAGCGCTGGGCGCACAGGAACAGCACGATCATCGGCACCGTGGCCACCACGCTGGCCGCCAGCACGATCTCCCACTGCGACTCCCCGCCCTGGCCGAACCGGTCGAGCACCGTCTTCAACCCGCGCGGCAACGTGTAGAACTGCGGTTCGCGCAGGTAGATCAGCGGCTTGATCAGGTCCGTCCACGCCGACCGCAGCTCGAACACGAACACCACCACCATCCCCGGCCGCGCCAGCGGCAGCGCGATGGCGGTGAAGGTGCGCAGCGGCCCGGCGCCGTCGACCCTGGCCGCGTCGAACACCTCCGAGGGCAGGCCGAGGAAGAACTGCCGCAGCAGGAAGATGTAGAACGCCGAACCGAACAGGTTCTGCGCCCACAGCGGGACCTGCGTCGTCGCCAGGCCCACCGCGTGCCACTCCAGGTACACCGGCACCATCGTGACCGCGCCGGGCAGCATCATCGTCGCCAGCACCAGCCCGAACAGCAGGCCCCGGCCGCGGAAGCGGTAGCGGGCGAACCCGTAGGCCACGACCGCGCTCGACAGCGTCGCCGCGACCGCCGCGGCCACCCCGACCGCGACGCTGTTGCCGATCCAGGTCAGCAGCGGCACCGCCCGCCACACCTCGACGAAGTTCTGCGGCGCGAACGGCACCGGCAGCAGCGCGTTGTCGAACACGTGCGCCCGGTCCTTGAGCGAGGCGCTCACCAGCCACGCGAACGGGTAGCCGAAGGCCACCGCCGCCACGACCAGCCCGGCCAGCGCGAACCCGCGCCCCCTGGTCCTCATCGGACCTCACCCTCGTAGTGGACCAGCCGCCTGCTCGCCCGGACCTGGAGTGCGGTGATCAGCGCGATCACCAGGAACAGCGCCCACGCCATCGCCGAGGCGTAGCCCATCCGCAGCGAGCCGAACGCCTGCTGGAACAGGTAGATCACGTAGAACAGCGCCGAGTCGTCGCGGCCAGCCTCGGTCTGGGCGTTGCCGTAGAACATGACGTAGGCCTCGGTGAAGACCTGCAACGAGGCAATCGTGTTCACGATCACGGTGAAGTACACCGTGCCGCTGATCATCGGCAGCGTGACGTGCCGGAACCGCCGCCACGGGCTCGCGCCGTCGAGTTCGGCGGCCTCGTACAGCTCCGGGGGCACCCTGGTCAGCGCGGCCAGGTAGATGACCGCCGTGCTGCCCACGGTCCACAGGCTCATCAGCACCAGGCCCGGCTTGATCCACGCCGGGTCGGTCGTCCAGTTCGGGCCGGTGAAGCCGAACCAGCCCAGCACGTCGTTGATGGCGCCGGTCTGCCCGTTGAGCAGCAGCAGGAACAGCGCCGCGAGCGCCACCGGCGGGGTCATCACCGGCAGGTACAGCAGGGTCCGGAACACCCCGCCCGCGCGCCCGGCCCGGCGCAGCAGGCTCGCCAGGACCAGGGCCAGCACGATCTGCAACGGCACGTGCAGGACCGTGAAGAACAGCGTGTTCCCCAGCGCGGTGGCGACCTTGGGGTCGGTGAACAGCTCGCGGTAGTTGTCGGTGCCGACGAACTCCGCCGGGGTGAGCATGTCGTAGCGGGTGAACGACAACCACAGGCTGACCAGCATCGGGCCCGCGGTGAACGCGGCGAAGCCCAGCAGCCACGGCGACAGGAACAGCCACGGCGCCCGGCGCTCGGTCCGGCTCACGGCCTACCTCCCCAGTACCCGGTCGAGCGCGGCGTCGGCTTCCCGCTGCGCCTGGCCCAGGGCCTCCTCGGGGGTCTGCGCCCCGGTCAGCACCCGGGTGGCCGCCTGCTGCCAGGCCCGGATCAGGTCCGGCCCGGCGGGGCTGGCGGGCAGGGCGAACGAGTCGTCCTGCAACGCGCGCACGATCGGCACGCCCTGGTCCAGGATGCGGTTGCCCTGCGCGGCGTACACGGTCGTGAAGATCTCCTCGTCCGCCACCCGGTTGGCGGTGAACGTGCCGCCGTAGGGCCTGCCCTTGGCGGCCAGCGCGTCGCGGCGCGCCTTGGCGGCGGTGACCCAGGTGTCGGTGGCGGTCATGGTGACCAGGAAGTCGCACGCCCGCTCCGGGTGCCGCGACCCCTTGGGGATGGCCCACGCCTGCCCGCCCAGCTCGGTGACGGGCTCGCCCCGCCGGTCGGTGAACGGGGTGATCGTCACGTCCACGTCGGGGGAGTTGGTGGCCAGGGTGTTGATGTAGAAGGAATCCATCGGCATGACCGCGAGCTGGTCCTTGGCGTAGGCGTTGTCGGCGCCGAAGTCGTTGAAGCCGTCCTTGAACGCCTTGAACGCCGCCCACGTGCCCTGCGACTTCACCAGGTCCGTGGTGTAGCGCAGGGTCTCGACCACCGCGGGGTCGTCGAGCCGCACCCCGCGCCCGTCCGCGGTGATCAGCTCGACACCGTTGGCCTTGGCCCACAGCGGGAGGAAGTCGGGCAGCTTCGGGTCGAAGCCGATCCGCCGGAACCGCCCGTCGGCGTTGTCGGCCAACCGGGTGCTCAGGTCGGCCAGGGCGGACCAGTCGGTGGTCGAGACGGTGGCGGGGTCGACGCCCGCGGCGCGCACGGCGGTGTTGTTGATGATCAGCAGCCGCACGGTGGCGAACTCCGGTGCGCCGTAGACCTTTCCGCCGTAGGTGACCTGGCGCATCGCGGCGGGCCGGAACTGCGCCTGGTCCACCCCGTGCGAGCGCAGGCAGTCGTCGATCGGCTCGACCGCGCCCCTGGCCGCGTAGGCACCCAACTTCGCCCGGTCGGCGTAGACGAGGTCCGGCGGCTCGCCACTGGCGACGGCGGAGAGGAACTGCTGCTCGTCGAAGGCGCCCTCGTTGACCCGCAGGTCTGTGTCGGGGAACCGGTCGCGGAACACCGCGACGCGGGCGGTGGCGTGCTCGTCCGGGAGGCCGAAACCCATGGTGGTCAACGCGTTGGGGGCGTCTTCTGGCGAGGCACCCAACCCGCCGCAGCCCCCGGACACCAGCACCGCCGCCACCACGGCTGAAACCCGCACCCACCGGCCCACAGTCATCCGCCCCCTCCCGTGACCAAGGCAGGGGCTACCCACCCACCGCGGGGTTCAAACCACGGTGGGTGGGTGCGGTGCCAGCGCCTTCCGGTGTGTTGTCGGGAGGCGGCCGGTCAGCTCTTGGACGCCGCCTGGCTCACGGCGTTCGGGCCGTCGTAGGTCCGGTCGGGCATGTTCTCCAGTGCTTGCAGGATCTCCTCGCTCGCGCCGTCGGACCTGGCGTGCTCGACGAGGTCCTGGCGGCTCGCCGGGTAGTCCACGCCGCTGAGGTGCTTCTGCAGTTCGATCGGGTTCGTTGTGCTCATGTCGGCCGGGTAACCGCTGTGCGGCAGCCGAACCATCGATCCGGGTTCAGCCGACGTAGTTGCGCGCGGTGCGCCCCACGCGGGCGGCCTCCAGCAGCCGCAGCCCCGACTCGACCTCGGCGGGCACCACCCGGCGCCCGGCGAGCACCCACGGCAGGCCCAGCAGCGCGCGACCCACCGCGCCCGCCGTCGCCCGGTCCTTCGGCGCCCCGCGCAGGACCCAGGCGGTGTGCCGCACGGCGCTGCGCAGCGGCCTGCGCAACCACGCCGTCCACAGCGTGTTCCGGATGCCGTCGGCGCGCCGGGCCCGCGGGTCGCGCGCCCGCGACGGCGCGTGCCGGATCACCACGTCCTCGGCCCAGCACATCCACCAGCCGCGTGCGGCCAGGTCGAGGGCGAACAACTCCTCCTCGCCGCCGAGCCACAGCCTCGGGCTGAACCCGCCGACGTCGCGGAACGCCGAGACCCGCACCATGCTCAGCCCGGCCATGATGCCCAGCAGCGCCGGACCGGGCAGCCAGTCGGGGCCGGGGACGGGGGAGTGGCGCATCTCCGGGGTGATCGGGTCCTCCCGCAGCCCCGGTTCGACCAGGCAGCGCCCGGTGACCGAGCCCAGCTCCGGGTTCT
The DNA here is from genome assembly GCF_003182415.1 of Actinokineospora spheciospongiae. Taxonomy (NCBI): domain Bacteria; kingdom Bacillati; phylum Actinomycetota; class Actinomycetes; order Pseudonocardiales; family Pseudonocardiaceae; genus Actinokineospora; species Actinokineospora spheciospongiae. The sequence continues at coordinate 560,781 of NZ_QHCP01000001.1, forward strand.
CGTCGAGCAGGTCCGCGGCCCGGGTCAGCGATCCGGGCTCCCAGCACGTGTCGTCGTCGCAGAACGCCACGTAGGGCGTGCGCACCCGCTCCACCGCCAGGTTGCGGCCGATCGCCCCGAGGTTGCGCGGGCTGGCCAGCAGCTCCACCTCCGGGAAGTCGCGGGCCACCGCCGTCGCGCTGCCGTCACCGGAGCCGTTGTCCACCACGATGATCGGCGCCCGGTCCGACAGCGCGGCCATGTGCGCGAGCGTGCGGCACAGCTCCGCCCGCCGGTTGTGCGTGATCACCACGACGGTCACCCGCCCGCTCACGCCGCGCCCTCCACCAGCTCGACGTGGCGCAGCACCCGGTGCGGCAGCGCGCTGCGACCGCGCGCCGCCGCGGGCAGCCGCCGCACGGCCTCCCCGAGGGCGGTGCGCGCCGCCCGGTCGCCCAGGGCGCGCCGGGCCAGCGCCGCGGTGGCCGCCACACCGTCGCGCACCGGTTTGCGCAGCCACGCCGTCAGCAGGTCGTTGCGCAGCTCCAGCACGCGCCGGGCGTGCGCGCCGCCGCGCCGGGGCGAGGGGTGGTGGTGGGCGACCGCGGTGTCGAGGTAGCAGCACGACCAGCCCGCCGCCGCCAGGTCCCAGGCCAGCAGCCGCTCCTCGCCGAGGAAGAACAGCAGCGGGTGTATCCCGCCGACCCCCAGGTGGGCCTCGCGGCGCACCACGGCCGCGCAGCACAGGAAGCCGAGCACCGACGGCCCCGGCAGGTCCGGGTCGCGCCCCAGCGGGCTGTCGGCCAGCAGGTGGTTGATGGGGTCGGGCCGTTCCTGCTCACCCACCAGCGTCCGCCCCGTGACCAGGCCCAACCGCGGGTGCGCGTCGAAGGCCGCCTCCACCCGCGCCAGCGCCCCGGGCGCCCACCACGAGTCGTCGTCGCTGAAGGCGACGTACGGGGTTCGGGCGGCGCGAACCCCGAGGTTGCGCGCGGAGGCGCCGAGGTTGCGGTGCAGCCGCAACACCCGGACGCGGGGGAACCGGGCGCTGACGCGCTGGGCGGTCCCGTCCGCGGACCCGTTGTCCACCACGACGACCGGTGAGCCGGGGGCCCCGTCGTCGAGGTGCTGGAGGGTTCGCAGCAGACCGTCGCACCGGTTCCGGGTCGCGATGACGATCGTGGTGCGCGAGGTGGTCATGCCCCAGTGCTACCCCTGCATCACGCATTTACCCACCGATGCGGTGAGCCGGTCGTCTCACTGGCCGGGAGGGTCGATCGCCTCGGAGCCGACGACCTCCCACACTCCCTCGACGACCGTGATCGAGCCGATGAGGCCGGTGACCTCCAGGACGCGGTGGGGTGCGCCACCGGGCGGGGCCACCACCGTGAACGGGGCCCCGCCGCCCGCGCAGCGCCCCCAGGCGTTGACCAGCAGACCCAGCCCGGGGGAGCCGAGGAACGTCAACCCGGTCAAGTCGACCACCAGGTGGCGCCCGCCCACCGCCCGGACGGCGTCGTCCAGCGCGGCGCGCGCCACCGGGGCGGTCGCCAGGTCGAGTTCCCCGGCGAAGCGGGCGATGAGGTGCGACGACGTCTCCTCGCTGGAGACATCGATCCCGGCTCCGGGCATGTCACTCCCCTCCGCGCGTCGTCGCGAACCCGGTCGGCATTGTGCGCCGGACCGGTCGCGATCAGCCACTCGGGGTCAGCGCGGTGTCCAGCGCCCACTCCTCGTGCTCGGTGCGCGCGAGGGTGAAGCGGCTCCGGGGGAGGGTGGGGATGCGGTTGAGCGGGATGTCGAGGTCCTGCTCGGGGACCGCGTGGTCGAGCCGGGCCAGGCGTGGTGCCAGGGCGGCGAGGATGGTGATGACGATGTCCTCGCCGGGGCAGCGGTGCCCGGTGCGCGGGTCGCCGCCGCCCTGGGGGATCAGCTCGAAGGCACCGATCTCGCGGTCGAGGAAGCGCTCGGGGGAGAAGGTGTACGGGTCGGGGAACAGCGCCGGGTCGTGGTTGTGGCCGTAGACGTCGAGCAGGACCATCGCGCCCTTCGGGATCTCCTGGCCGTGGAAGGTCAGGTCCCGGGCGGCCAGGCCGCCGAGGAAGGGGGCGAACGGGTAGAAGCGGCGGACCTCGTGGGCGAAGGCCACCGCGTACTCCCGGTCGCCGCGCGCCAGCCGGGCCCGGGTTCCGGGCCAGCGGTGCAGGGCGTGGCCGGTGAAGGTCAGGAACCAGGAGATGGCCACGGTGGGGCGGACGATGTTGAGCACCTCCACCGCGGCGACCCGGGGTTCGAGCAGGTCCCCGCGCTCGTCGACGTGGGAGGCGACCGCCCGGACCGCGCTGTCCGGGGCCACCTCCACCGAGCCGTCGCGGATGCCGGTGATGATGTCGGCGAGGCGCTTCTCCTGGCGACCACGAGCGGCGCGGGCCTTGAAGTGCCGGGGCGCGGGGGTGGCGAAGCCGTCCACCATCGTGACCAGGTCCGCCGCGACCGGGGCGACCTCTTCGGGCGGCAGCGGCAGCCCGACCCAGGCGAACACCGCCTCGGTCAGCACCCGGCTCGCCTCCTCGAACAGCGTCACCGGCCGGTCGACGACCCAGTTCGCCACGGTCGCGTCCCAGGCCGCGGTGGTCCGCTCGACCAGGTCGGTGATGCCCTCCCGGTTCATCAGCAGACCGGTGAACAGGGACTTGCGGCGCCGGTGGTCGGCGGCGTCGAGGGTGTGCACGGCACCGTGGCCGAACAGGGTGCTCTTGACCGGCTCGGGCAGCGCGCCGTGGCGGTGCACGTTGCGCTCGTCGTAGAACAGCCGCGCGGCGTCCACACCGTGGATGCAGACCGCGCGCTGACCCATCAGCCGTGTCCGCACGACGGGGGCGTTCTCGGCGCGCAACCGGTCCGGGAGCCAGGCGTAACCCTTCGTCAGCACAGCGAGCGATTCGTCCATGGGCGCGTCTACCCGTCCCGGGCGCGCCGAAACCGCCGGAGGCCGATTTGGATGATCGTCATCTGTGGTTCCGGTCACCCGTTCGTGGCAGGTGGGTGGTGCCCTGTCGTGCGGAGCACCGCTCCTGGTGGGTTCGGACGGCGCCCACGGGGTAGACCGGTCCGGACCGGAAAGGACGCGAGCGCGCCGAGGGGCGTCGCCCACCGAACCGGAAGACCGATGGCCACGACGAGCGGGGCGGATGATGGACGAACGACAGGGCGACGGTCGGCACGAGCGCGCGGCGGCACCGCGTTCGCCCGCGCGGTGGTTGTGCGCGGCGCTGGGCGCGGTCCTGCTCGTGCTGGGCGTGGTGGGACTGGTCCAGAGCGGACTCGACGGCTTCGCCAGCACACCCGCGTCCACGGCCGAGGGAACCGTGGGCGGCCTGGGCGGTTCGACGCTGCTCAACCTGGTGCACATCGGGCTGGGGCTGCTGGCGCTGCTCGCCGCGCTGCGCAAGGCCGCCCGCATCGCGGGCCTGTTCGGCTGCCTGGTCTTCACCGCGCTGCTGGCCTACGACATCGTCGCGCTCATCGACAACGCCCCCGGCGAACCGGCCGGGGTGCACACGCCCATCCTCGTCGTGCACGGCGTTGGCCTGCTCGCCTCCATCGCGATCGCCTGGCTGGAGGGCCGCGCCGACGGCGACTACGCCGGTGACCGCGCGGACCGGGGCACCAACAAGGACATCCCGCGCCACGCCGACTGACCACCCCGCAGCGCTGTGGATCGACCGAGTGCACCGACCGGGGGTCGACATCCCGTTCCACAGGGATGTCGACCCCCGGTCGGTGCCGTCAGCCCACAGGGGTGAGCAGGTCGTTCTCCTGCACCGCCGCCAGGGACAGCGTCCGGTAGCCCTGCTCCTCGAACAGCACGGTCACCCGGTCGTCCGCCACGGACATCACCGTGCCCGCGCCCCACTCGGCGTGCCGCACCTCCTGCTGCACGGCGAAGCCCGCCGCCTCCCTGGTCAGGGTGCTCGCCGTACCCGCCGCGCAGGTGTCGCACGCCCCGCACGGGTGGTCGAGCACCTCGCCGAAGTAGCCCAGCAGGTGCTGCCTGCGGCAGCCCGTGGTCTCCGCGTAGGCGCGCATCATGTGCAGGCGCGAGCCGACCATCCGCCGGTGCCCCTCGGCCGCCTCGGTCGCCAGCTCGATCGCCCGCCCGGGACCGACTTCCGGATCGCGGTAGTCCAGGTCCCCCGACGGTGACACGTCCAGCACACCGGCCTGGTCGAGGTGGTTGAGCGCCCGGGTGCGGCGTGCGGGCGCGGCGGACACCTCCTCGGTGAACTCGGCGCGGGTCAGGTGCCCGCCGTGGGACCGCACCGCGGACACCACCTCCGCGATGGTGTCCTCCGGCACGCGCGACCCGGTGAGGAAGCGCTGCAACGCCATGTCCTCGGCCCGGTAGAACAACTCCACCGTGGCCGGGTCGCCGTCGCGGCCCGCGCGGCCGATCTGCTGGTAGTAGGAGTCCAGCGACTCCGGGGCGGCGGCGTGCACGACGAAGCGCACGTCCGGCTTGTCGATGCCCATGCCGAACGCGGAGGTCGCCACCACCACGTCGAGGTCCCCGGCGAGGAAGTCGCGGTGCACCTGCTCGCGGTCGGCCTTGCGCATCCCCGCGTGGTAGGCCGCGACGCGGACCCCGGCCGCGGCGAGGTCGTCCCGGTGACCCTCGCAGTCGCGCCTGCTCGCGGTGTAGAGCAGGCCGGGTCTGCTCGCCGCGTCGGCGGCCAGCTCGCGCACCCGGTGCACCACCGCGGTGCGGCGCTCGGTGTCGTCGGTGTGCGTGTGCACGGTCAGGTGCAGGTTGGGCCGGTCGAAGCCCGCCACGACGAGCCGGGGGCGGCGCATGTGCAGCCGATCGACGATGTCGTCGCGCACCGGTGGCGCCGCGGTGGCCGTCAGCGCCACGGTCGTGGGGTGCCCCAACCGCTCGACCGCCTGGTGCAGCCGCAGGTAGTCGGGGCGGAAGTCGTGGCCCCAGGCGGAGACGCAGTGCGCCTCGTCGACGACGAACAGGGCCACCTCGGACCCGGCCAGTTCGTCGAGCACGTCCTCCTTGGACAGTTGCTCCGGTGCCAGGAACAGGTACCGCACCGTGCCGTCGCGCACCGCCCGCCACGCCTCGCGGTTCTCCTTGGCGGAGCGAGCCGAGTTCACCGCCACCGCCGCCGAGCCCGCGTCGAGCCCCTCGATCTGGTCCTGTTGCAGGGCGATCAGCGGCGACACCACCACGGTCACCCCCGGCAGCAGCAGCGCGGGAACCTGGTAGACCGCCGACTTCCCGGCCCCCGTGGGCAGGACCACCAGCACGTCCTCACCGCCCATCACCGCCGCCATCGCGGTGAGCTGCTCCCCGGTCAGGCTGGTCCAGCCGAACTCGGCCTCGGCGGTGCGCCGCAGGAGGTCGAGGTGTTCCCGTTGCCCTGTCACGGCCGCCGGGTACCACCGGCCCCCGCACTGACACACCGGATCCCTTCCCCATACAGCCGGGAAAATCGAGGTGTCAACCGACCCGACCGGGGAACCCGCCGCCCATGTCCCAGAAAGACATCCTGCTGTACGCGATGCGGGTGCCGCTGATGGTGTCGGTGCTGCGTTCGACCCGGGCGCGGGTGCGGGCGGTGCTCGGCGGGTTCGCGGTGCAGCAGGAGCTGAGCGACGCCGTGGTCTGGGTGCTCGACACCGCGCTGAGCAGCGCGATCGGGTGGCGCCGCCGGGAGAACCGGCTGGTGACCCTGGAGGCCGAGGTCGCGCTGCACGTCGACGACGACTCCGTGGTGCTGACAGCGGTCGACCACTTCTCCTGGACCGAGGAGACCCTGCGGGGCCGCGGCCCGGACGCCCGGGAGTGGATGGTCGTCAGCGGATTCGCCGATCGGGTGACGCTCACCGAGGACAGCCCCGCCACCTTCACCGCCGTCTTCCGCCGCACCCCCTGAACCGCGGCCGCCTGAACCGCTGCTGTGGCCGGTCTCAGCCTCAGCGGCGGGTGCCGGGTTCGGCGGCGTGGCGCCCCTCCTGGCTGCCCACGTAGGCGGGCTTGCGGAGGGCGGTGAGCCACCGCGGCGACGTGCCCAACCCGGCCGCGTTGCCCAGGGGGTCGAAGCTGATCTCCTCGTCGGCCCGCGCGGTGACGTCGAGCCGCCCGACCCGCACACCGCCCAACCGGAGGTCCCAGCCGAAGGGGAGCGCGGGAACGACCGCGTCGAGCCGCGCTCCGGACGGCAGTCCGCGCGGCACGGCGCGCAGCACACCCCGGCCGCCGTCACCCACCAGCGCCACGATGCTGCTGTAGTGGGCCCGGTCCCAGCCGAGCCCGGGGAACGGCAGCCCGCGCAGCGGGCCCGGCCCGCAGCTCGACAGCAGCAGGTCCCACGGCAGGCCGTCCACGGTCGTCCGGATCCCGAGGCCGAGGATGTCCGGCGCTCCGCCGGGGAGGCCGACGCCCTTGGACACGCGGACCAGCGCCGGGGTCGGTTCCACCGGCAGGGGAAACCAGGGCGGGCAGCCGTCGACCGCGCTGATCCGACCAGTCAGCACCCGGCCCGAGGGGTGGAACGCGGGCGCCGACCGCGCCCGACCCAGGGCCGCGAACCCGCCGCGCACCCAGGACGACCACCCCCGGCGTCCCGCGCTCTCCGGCTCGGGGGGCCGCGATGGCTCGGTGCGTTCCTCCGGGGTGATCACGGGGCCTGGTCTACCCCGCCGCCGCGCTCGCAAACTCCGCGGCCGGACGAGGCCGCGGCACCGGGCTCCGGTGCCTGAGACCAGCGCTCCCAGCCACGTTCGACAGCGTGGACCGGGGTACACCCTTCGGTCGTCAGCGGTCGCCCGAATGGGTGAAGGAGTGCGTGAGGCCACACCGCCCTTTGCCATGTCCGGTGCGGGGGGTTAGCGTGCGTGGGAAGGCGGTAGACACGGTATGTGGATTGTGCGTCGCGTGTTGAGCCCACAGCTCGTGGCCTGCGAAGCGTGCCCTGACGAAAACGGGTGCCATGAACAGCGAGAACACCACACCACGGCTCTTCGACATCCGCGTCGACCACGTGGGCGACGTTCCCGTCGCGGTCCTCAGCGGTGACCTCGACGTGGCAACCGTGCCGCTGCTGGACCGAGCCGCGGCACCCCTGTTCACCCCCACCACCCCGGGCTTGGTGATCGACCTGGCCGGAGTCGCCTTCTGCGGGTCGGCGGGCCTCGCGTGGTTCATGGAGGCGAGGGACAGGGCCATGAAGCTGGACTTCCCCCTGGTGTTGACGGGGTGCAGGCCGATGATGCTCCGCCTGCTGGAGCTCACCGGCCTGCTGCCGCTGTTCGACCGCCGCCCCGACAGCGCGGACGCCGTCGCGGGCCTGCTCGCGGCCCGGTGACCTGACGGCGCTCAGGCGCTCCCGGGCCGCTGCTCCACGTGCTCGCGGTACTCGTCGACCTGCTCCGGCGTCGGGTCGACCCCGACCGCGTCGGCGAAGTCCTCCGGGTCGTCGTAGGAGTCGATGTCGGGCTCGCGTTCGGCGGCGGGGGTCAGGACGGGGGCGGCACCGAGCGCCGTCTCGACGGCGGCCACGACGTCCGGGTGCCCCAGCGGCAGCGGCGCGTTGACCCGGTCCTGCGCGCCGCCGGTGCTGGCCGCGACCAGGCGCACGTCGGTGCCCGCCGAGATCAGGTCCTCGCGGCGCCGGGTGGTGCGCCGCAGCCACGCCTCGTTCGCCGCCAACGCCGGACTCCCCGGCGCTGCGTCGTCCGCACCCGGGTCGACCAGCAGCACCACCGCGGGCGGACGACCGCTCCGCTCGGCGACCGTCAGCGCGACCTCCGCCTCCGGGCCGCCCGCCACCACCGCGTACGGGCCGGTCACGTCCGCCAGCACGGCGTCCCAGCGGTGCAGCGGGTCGGTCTCCCCGCCGATCCACACCACGTTCCGCTGCTCGGCGAACTCCCGCCAGGTCCCGGGCAGGTCGCTGTGCGGCTTGGTGTCCGCCGGGTCGAGCACCACAACCGTCGTCACCGTCGCCGCCACGTCTCCAGCAGTCATCGCGATTCGTCCTTTCACCGGTCTCGGTACTCCGGTTGCCCGGTGCGCTGTCGATCAAACGCACGTGCCCGGGTCGGGTCAGCTCGCCACCGCGGCGGGAACCCCGGCCAACGCCGGGGTCCGGGACGGCTTCCCGGCCTGCCGAGGCGGGTCGAACCGGCCCTGAGGTGGTTCGAGGCGGTTCCCGGCCGGGCCATGCCGCTCTGCGGGTGGGTCGAGCCGTTCTGCGGCTGGGTGGGGCCGTTCCCCGGATGGGCGGTGCTGGTCCCTGGTCGGATGAGGCTGATCTCCGGTTGGGCGGGGCCGGGGATCGGTGGGGCCGAGTCGGTCCCCGGCTGGGTGCGGCTGGGCCCCGGTGGGGCTGAGCTGGTCCCTTGCCGGGGCGGACTGGCCCCCGGTCGGGCCGGGCCGGGGCTCGGGTGGGTCGGCCAGCAGTGGTTCGGCCGCGGTGAGCAGCGCCTGGGCCTCACGCAGTGAGCGGGCGACCCGATCGCGGTGGGAGCGCATCAGCGCGGCTTCCGCGCGTGCCTCGTCGAGCAGCTGCCCGGCCTCGGTCCGGGCGGCGGCCACGATCCGCGCCGCCTCGGCCCGGGCCCCGGTGAGCCGCTCGGCGATCTCCCGGTCCGCCTCCCGCCTGCGGGCCGCCAGCGCGGTCTCGAAGTCCGCGTCGGCCCGCGCCCGCAGGCGGGCCGCCCGCTCGTCGAGGCCGCGCCGCGCCGCCTCCGCCCGGCGGGTCGTCTCCTCGACGTCGGCGTGCGCCCGCCGCATCAGCTCGCGGTGCTCGGCCTCCATCTCCGCCCGCCGCCGGTCGAGGTCGGCGATCACCTGCTCGTGCCGCTCGCGCAACCGCAAGGTGGCCTCCCGCGCGGTGGACCACTGCTGCTCGGCGGCGGCGCGGGCGCGCGAGGTGATCTCCTCCGCTTCGGCGTGCGCCAGCTCGGCCAGGCGGCGCAGCCGTTCGGAGAGCCCGTCGGCGTCGACGGGGGAGCGGCAGACCCGTTCGAGGCGTTCGGTGAGTTCGCTGACCTCGGCCCTGGTCCGCTCCAGCACCTCCGCCAGGTGCTGGGCCTGCGCCACGGCCGCGTCGCGGTCCTCGGAGACCAGGCGCAGATCGGCTTCCGCGGCCTCGACGTAGGACTGGACCTGGTGGCGGTCGAACCCGCGCAGGACGACGTCGAAGCCGGTGCGCAGCGGCACGATGCCGGGGGACTCCACGGTGTCAACGGTCATGGTCGGATGATACCAACTGTCATCCACCTGACGACATTGACACTGTCATCAAACGGATGACACCACACTTCAAATGGAGTGCCGCCGGGAGGCAGGGGAACCGGCGCGGTTGACCGGTGCAATCCGGGAAATCCCCCGGCAATGACAACACCCCCACCGCGGTCCGACTGCTCGCTCACGTTCGTCGGCAATGCCACGACCGTGCTCCGCCTCGGCCCGTTCACCCTCCTCACCGACCCCAACTTCCTGCGCCGCGGCCAGTGGACCCACATCGGCCAGGGCCTGGTGTCGCGCAGGCGGTTCGACCCCGCCTTCGGCATCGACGACCTGCCCCCGATCGACGCCGCGGTCCTGTCGCACCTGCACGGCGACCACTTCGACCGGGTCGCCCGCGCCGGGCTCGCCCGCGACCTGCCGATCCTGACCACCGAGCACGCCGCCCGCAAGCTGGGCCGCTGGGGTTTCCGCGAACCGGTCCCGCTGCGCACCTGGGGCGACCTGTCGCTGACCAAGGCGGGCGCCACCCTGCGCGTCACCGCCCTGCCCGCCCGGCACGCCCTGGGCCCGCTGGCCGGGCTCCTGCCCCCGGTCATGGGTTCGATGGTGGAGTACCAGGCCGAGCCCGCCGCCGAACCGGTGCGCGTCTACCTCAGCGGCGACACCCTGTACCACCGGGAACTGCGCGAGATCCGCGACCGCTACCCCAGCATCGACGTGGCGGTCGTGCACCTGGGCGGGACCCGCTTCCTGGGACTGCTGCTGACCATGGACGGCAGGCAGGGCGTCGACCTCGTCCAGATGTTGCGCCCCCGGCAGGTCGTCCCGGTGCACTTCAACGACTACACGATCATGAAGTCCCCGCTGTCGGAGTTCACCGACGAGTTCGACCGCAGGCAGCCACCGGGGCACCTGCGCCGGGTGGAGCGCGGCCAGACCGTCGCCCTGACCGTCCCCGTCGGCGGCTGAGCCCACCGGGGCCCGCTCAGGCGAACAGGGTGCGGTGGAGCAGGAAGAGGTTCAGGCCCGAGATCAACAGGGCCGCCGTCACCCCCGCCGCGGTGGTCCAGCGGCGGTTCACCAGGTCGCCCATGACGTCGCGGCGCCTGCTCAGGGCGACGAGCGGGAAGAGGGCGAACGGGATGCCGAAGGAGAGGACCACCTGGCTGAGCACCAGCGCGCGCATCGGGTCGACCCCGGCGGCCAGCACGGCCAGCGCGGGGGCCATGGTGACCACCCGGCGCAGCAGCAGCGGGACCCGCCTGCGCAGGAAGCCCGCCATCACCACCTCGCCGGAGTAGGTGCCGACGCTGGAGGCGGCCAGGCCGGAGGCCAGCAGGGCCACCGCGAAGGCCACCCCGGCCGCCGGGCCCAGGGTGGTGCCGAGGCTGCCGTGCATGTCCTCCAGCGTGTCCGACGGCAGGGCGCTGCCGTGCAGCGCGTCCGCGGCGATGAGCAGCATGCTGACGTTGACCAGGCCCGCGATCCCCAGCGCGGCCCCGAGGTCCACGACGGTGGCGCGCAGGGTGCGCCTGCGCTGCGCCGGGTCGGGGTCGGACCGGTGTTGGGTCAGCGCCGAGTGCAGGTAGATCGCGTGCGGCATCACTGTGGCGCCGAGCATCCCGGTGGCGAGCAGCACGCTGTCCACCCCCGCGAACCCGGGCACCAGGCCCGCCCCGGCGTCGGTGAGCGGCCCCAGTTGCAGCGTCTGGTAGACGAAACCGGCCAGAACTATGCTCAGCAGGGTCACGATGATTTTCTCGAACCGCCTGCGCCGCAGCGGGGCCAAGCCCAGGATCGCCAGCGACACCACGGCGGTGAGGACCGCGGCGGGCAGCAGCGGGATGCCGAAGAGCAGGTTCAGGGCGACCGCGGCGCCGACGAACTCGGCCAGGTCGGTGGCCATCGTGACCAGCTCAGCCTGCACCCACAGCCCGCGCACCACCGGCCGGGGGTAGTGCTCGCGGCACAGCTCGGGCAGGTTGCGCCCGGTGGCCACCCCGAGCTTCGCCGAGAGGTACTGCACGAACACGGCGGTCGCGCTGGCGGACACGATGACCCACAGCAGCAGGTGCCCGTACTGCGCCCCACCGGCCATGTTGGTGGCGAAGTTGCCCGGGTCCACGTAGGCCACGGCCACCACGAACGCCGGGCCCATCAGCGCCCCCACCGACCGCAGCCGGGCGCGGACGGGCTCCCGGGCGCGGGCACCGAGGGGGAGGGACGGGTGGTTGAGGACGGAATCGACCATCGGTTTCTCCTGGTGGCGCGGACCGGGCGCGGTCGCGCGGCCGCACCACCGGGGGTGGCGCGGCCGCGCGGGTGACCTCACGGGGTGAGCTTGCGGATGGCCTTCTCGATCAGGCCCAGGTTCGCCGGGCTGGTCGCGTACAGCAGCGGGTCGGGCTTGGGCGCGGACGCCTTGTCGCCCAGCGGGGGAGCCTCCTGGAGGTAGGAGAACTCGTGCACCCCGTCCGGCGCGGGCCCGCTCGCCCACCGGCCCTCGGCGCCGTGGGTGCCGTCGGACAGGTGCCAGATGGTGCCCGCGTGCTCCTGGTTCTCCTCGTCGAACAGGGCGCTCGGGGTGATCGGCCCCTCCAGGCCGTCCTCCTGCAACTCCTCGATCGCGGCGAGCCACATGTTCTGGTGGGCGGTGTCGCGGGCGAGGTTGAACCGCAGCATCTCCTTGACGCCCGGGTCGTCGGTCATGTTGTAGAGCCGGGCGGTCTGGAGCCTGCCCTGGGCCTCGGCGGCCACGTTCGCCCGGAAGTCGGCCATCAGGTTGCCGCTGGCGACGATGAAGCGGCCGTTCCACGGCACCCCGTTGCTGTCGGACAGCGTCGGCCCGCCGCCGCTGACGATCGCCTGCTGCGGGTCCATGCCGCCGACGATCGCGGCCAGCACCGGGTCGTCGCCCACCATGGCCGCCGTGGTCTCGGAGGGGGCGCCCTCCAGCAGCCGGGCCACCATCGTGGCCAGCATCTCCACGTGGCCGATCTCCTCGGTGGCCACGTCCATGATCAGGTCCTTGTACTTGCCCTCCATCCGGCAGTTCCAGCCCTGGAACAGGTACTGCATCGTCACGGTCATCTCGCCGTAGGCGCCGCCGATCAGCTCCTGGAGCTTGCGGGCGAAGACGGGGTCCGGCGCCTGCGGCTTCGCCTCGAACTGAAGTCGGGAGGTGTGGGTGAACATGCGCACTCCTGCTCTGCTCTGCTCGGCGGCCGGGGCCGCCGACGGGAAGTGGTCGGCTCCGACGCTAGGAACGCCCTGTCGCCGCACCGCCGCGACGACAACACCGGTGCGTCACCGCGCCGTTCTCCCCGCTGCTCCGGGCACCGGAAAAATAAGTGCGCCACACGTTGGATGACCGGATTTGTGGGCACCCGGGGCGAGACGGGCTCGACGTGAGGTGAGGTAGCGATGGCCACGCAATCCCCGGAAAGCCACGCGGACTGTCCCCGGCTGCGCCTGCTGGGAGGTTTCGGGCTGACGGTCGGGGAGACCGCGGTGCCGGTCGTGCCGGGAGCCCAGCGGCTGCTGGCCTACCTGGTGCTGCACGCCGAACCGGTGAGCCGCGCTGCCGCCGCGCGGAGCCTGTGGCCCGGTGCCACCCCGACGCGGGCCTCGGCCTGCCTGCGCTCGACGCTGTGGCGGCTGATGAAGTGGCAGCTCCCGCTGGTCACCACTGCCGGGGACACCCTCGCCGCGCACCGCGCGGTGTCGGTCGACGTGTGGACGGTTCGCGCGCTGGCCCATGAACCGTGCGACCACGGGATCCCCGGGCCGGAGGTGCCTTCCGGGCTGCTCGGTGGGGAGTTGCTGCCGGGGTGGGACGAGCCGTGGGTGGCGCAGGAGCGGGAGTGGTTCCGGCAGGTGCGGCTGCGGACGTTGGAGATGCTCAGTGAGCGGTATCGCCGTGCTGGGGATCTCTACCTGGCGCACAAGACCGCTGTGGCCGCTGTGCGGGTCGATCCGCTGCGGGAGAGCGCGCACCGGGCTTTGGTGGAGTTGCACCTGGCTGACGGGAACCCAGCGGAGGCGGTGCGGCAGTTCCACCACTACCGGGCGCTCGTCCGACGCGAACTCGGGCTGGACCCGTCCCCGGCCATCAGCGGCTTGGTCCACCACCTCGTCGCGGAGCGCCCCCGCCCGGTTTCCGTGGCGGGCAACGCCCGATCACTCAACTAGGCCGTGTGCTGACGGTCGCCGGGGTGGCCGAATAGGTCGGCGGCCGCGAGGACAGGTCCTGGAGACCGTCCTGGCTCCCGGGCTACCCCGTTCGTCGGGTGGGTGTCCCGGTGCGGTGGGCCAGGACCACCGCGGCGTCGTCTTCGGGCACACCGCCCTGGTGGGCCAGGGCGGCGTGGACGATGCGGCGCGCGGTTTCCGGGGCCGGGTCCCGGGTCAGTACGCCGTCGCGCAGGCATTGCGACATCCGGGTTCGGCCGAACTGGCTTCCGGTGGCGTCGCGGCCGTCGGTCACCCCGTCGGTGTGGAGCAGCAGGCAGTCGCCGGGGTTGAGCAGGCCCGTGGCGGGTGTCGGGGCGGGGCCCAGGCCGAACGCGGGGCCTTGGCCGCGCGGGAGGTCGTCCGCCGCGCCGTCGGAGCGCATGATCAGTGGGTCGCTGTGACCGGCGTTGAGGTAGCGCAGTGCGCCTGAGCCCAGGTCCACCTCGGCCAGCACACCGGAGACCGCTGCCCCGGTCGGGAAGGTGGCGGTGAGTGCGCCGGTGATGGCGTGGGCCTGCCCGGGCAGGTCCAGCCCGGCCCGGCGGGCGCCGCGGTAGGCGGCCACCGCGGTGGCGACGAGCAGCCCGCCGCGGCCGTCACCGACCCCCGCGTCGAAGATCGCCAGCGACGCCGTGGCGTTCGAGACGCTGTGGTCGAAGGCGTCGCACGCCAGGTCGCCGCAGGTCTCCACCATGCCGGTGAGCACCAGTTCGTCGGTGCCCGCCGTCAGCGGGGGCAACAGCTCCCGGACGAGCAGTGAACCAGGGGCCGTGGGCTGCCGAGCCCGCCGCACGCCGTCGCCGTACCGCTCGGCCGCCGCGACGACGTGCCCGATGAGGACGGACAGCCAGCGGCACTGGGTGCGCAGCTCCGGGTCCTCAAGGTCGGCCCCGTCCCGGGCGGTCACCTTGAGCACGCCCAACCGGTCGGCGCCGTCGAGCAGTGGCATCCACAGGGGGGAGTGGACGGCGTTGCGCGCGTACGTGGACCGCACCTGCCGGAACGCCGTGCCCGCGGCCCCGGTGTCCAGCGGCAGCGGCACCCGGCGCCGCTCCAGAGCACCCACGAAGGGGTGCAGCGCGTGCTGCTCGCGGTCGACCAGGTAGATGGTCAACCCCAGGCCCAGGGCTTCCGCGGCGGACGCCGCGACCGCGGGGATGGCTTCCGGTGGCGTGCGGTGCGCGCCCTCCAGGAGCCGCACCAGCGCGGTCAACGGGTCCGCGACCGGGGTGTCCGGCACGGGGTCGAGGCTGTAGGGCGCGCTCTGCGGGACGTCGATCTCGTTGAGCCGCTCGTTGATGGCGTGGGCCAGCATGTCCCGCTGCGGAACGGGCATCGGCATCAGCCCGTGCAGGTAGGCCTCCACCTCCATCAGCCCCATCGTGCCGCCGATGGAGAAGTACCGCAGCCACAGCTATTCCAGCGGCAGGCTGGTCTGCTCGAACGCGGCGGACACGTGCCGCCACTGCTCGTCGGGACCGTGCTCCGGGAACGCGTTCATCGGATCCACCCCTAAGCCCGCTCGGCCTCGACCAGTGACCGGGCCAGGTCCCCCAGCGGGCGCTGCTGGTGTCGCGCGGAACGGGCCAGCGCGGTGAACGCCGCGTCCTCGCCCACCCCGTCCTCGGCCATGACCATCCCCTTGGCGATGTTCACCACGTCCCGCGTGCGCATGGTGTCGACCAGGTCGGTGCTCAGCCGCTGCGCCTGCTCGACCGTGCGCACGTTGGCCAGCAGGATCGCGGCCTGGGCGGCGAACCGCTCCATCAGGTGCTCGTCGTGCGGGCCGAAGGTGTTCGGGCGGTCCGCGTACACCTTCATCGCCCCCAGCGCCTCGCCCCCGGCCACCAGCGGCGCGCTGAGCACCGCCGCGACGCCGAGCGGTCGGGCCGCCTCGGTCCACCGGGGCCACCTGGCCGCCACGGCGGGGTCGTCGAGGTCGTCAACCCGGATGGTCGTGCGCCGCGCCCACGCCGTGAGGCAGGGGCCCTCACCGCTCTCGTACTGCAACCCGTCGGCCGCCTCCACCATCGGATCGGTGGCCGCGGCGCTGGTCCGGCTCCCGTCGGGGTCGATCAGCGTCGTGCCCGAGCCGGTGCTGCCCGCGACGGTGTCCCTGGCCAGCGACGTGATCAAGTCGAGCACCGAGCCGACCGTCTCCCTGGACAGCAGCAGCCCCGACATCCGCAGGGACACGGCCGCCAGTTCGTCGGCGAGCGGCAGCTTCGCGTCCATACCTTCCCTCTTTCACCACCCACTGGAGCCCCGGGCTCCCCGGACACCGCACCGGTGGTCGCGCACAGCAATCCCCGACACGCACGGGTCTACCCGCCCGGGCGGGAGTTGAACCCCTGTTGATTCGACGTCGTCGTGATGACTGCGACCCACCGTCAGGGGGTAAGTGGTGTTGAGAGGACGTGTGGGGACCCGGGCAGGCCGGTGCGCCGAACGCGTCTCGGCGCTGGGAGTTGTGATGGGGCACCCTGATCCTCCGGTCGACCCCTCGCGGGCGTGGCCCGCGGTGCTCGACGAGGTCACCGGGGCACTGGCGGCGCTGACCGAGTGCCTGGACACCGAGGAGGACCTGAACGACCTGCTGGGGCGGGTGTGCGACCAGGTGACCAGGGCGGTTCCCGGGGTCGACGCCGCCACCGTCACTCTGCTGCGTGACGGCGCACCGCACACCGCGGCCTCGACCAGCGAGGTCGCCACCCGGCTCGACCTGCGCCAGTACGACCTGGGCGCCGGGCCGTGCCTGACGGCGGCCGAGGAGGGGATGCTGATCCGGGCGACCCTGGGGGACGCCACCCGGTCGTGGCCGGAGTTCGCCGACGAGGCGCGCCGGGCGGGCATGGGCAGCTTCCTCTCCGCGCCCCTGGTCCTCGGCGACGGCCACGCGGGGGGGATCAACTGCTACAGCGCCCACGGCCACGGTTTCGCCGAACTCGACGAGCGGCTGCTCGACCTCTACACAACAGCCGTCGAGGCCGCGCTGCGCGGGCACCAGCGGTACCTGTCCGCCCAGCGGGCCGTCGACCAGCTCCGCACCGCGCTGGACTCCCGGTCGGTCATCGACCAGGCCAAGGGGATGCTGATGGCCATCCGGAGTGTCAGCGCGGAGGAGGCGTTCCGGCTCCTGGTCGCGCGGTCCCAGCAGGAGAACGTGAAGCTGCGCCACGTCGCCGAGCGGTTCGTCGCGGACGTCGCACGCCGCACGGAGTGACGGCTGCGCGCCGCACGCGGAGGCGATCGGCGCACTGTTCACCCGTTCGCCGGTACAGCCGATCCCGGGGGGGTGAATCAAGCGGCGTCTGCCGGGTATTCGCACCACACACCCGTCACGAGGAGACGACATGTCCGCTTCGCGCACCGCCCGGACCACCCGCCACCCCGGTCAGCTCGCGGCCACCGTGGTCGGCGCTATATTCCTGCTCGTGGGCATCCTCGGGTTCATCCCCGGGGTGACCACCGACTTCGACCAGCTCACCTTCGCCGGGCACGGCTCGTCGGCGAAGCTGCTCGGGATCTTCGAGGTCTCCGTGCTGCACAACCTGGTCCACCTCGCCTTCGGCGTCGCGGGCCTGGTGCTGGCGCGCACCTTGTCCGGGGCGCGCGCCTTCCTCCTCGGTGGCGGCGCGATCTACCTGCTGCTGTGGCTCTACGGGCTGTTCATCGACCACGACAGCGCCGCGAACTTCGTCCCGGTGAACAGCGCCGACAACTGGCTGCACCTGGTACTCGGCATCGGCATGCTGGCACTGGGCCTGCTGGTGGCTTCGCCGAGGCGGGCCTCGGCCACCGGCTGAGCCGGTCCCGGCGGACGCACCCGCGCCCCCACCCGTCCGCTGGGTGGGGGTCGCTGCGTGTCAGGTCGCTGCTGTGGTCGGGTCGCCATCCGGACCCGACCACAGCTCATCCCGGCGAGTGGGTGCGGTGCGGTGAACCGGCCGCCACCTGGTCCGATGCCCACGAGTCCACTTCCCGGACCGCGTCGGACAGGGAGGGGAACACCGGGATCCACGTGTCCGCGCCGCTGATCCGCAGCACGCGGAGGGCGAGCCCGTCACCGGCCACCAGCGCCAGCGCGTGACCGCGCCGCTGCCGCTCCCCGGCCTCCCGCACGACCAGGCCGAGGCAGGACGCCGAGAGCAGCCCGACCGAGGTCAGGTCCAGGATGGCGGTCGGTTCCAGCAGGGCGGCGAGGACGTCCCGGACCGACTGCTCGGCGGTCAGGTCGAGGTCGCCCCGGAGCAGGGCCACGCCGATGTCCGGGCGGTACGCGATCACCCGTGCCCCAGCGGTGTCGTCACGGGGGGACGGCGTCCCGGGCGTGGTCACCGCTCTGATGCCTGCCACACCGACCGTCTCGGGCGTGCGCGCGCGGGGGGATGCCGCTGTTTCTTCGTGCTCAACTGGTACCACGCAGGGGTATATACCCCCAATTGGTGGGTGCTACTCCGATTGATGGGTGAAGCGATCCATCCGAAATCACCGGTGGTGACTGGGCGCTGTCCTGTCCCTCCGGCGGGGGATCGCCGGAGGGACAGGACACAGGCTCAGGTGATCGGCTGGCCGCCGGTCACCGCGAGCACCTCACCGGTGACGTAGCTCGACTCCTGCGAGGCGAAGAACACGAACGGCGGCGCCAGCTCGGCGGGCTGGGCCGCGCGGCCCAGGGGCGTCTGACCGCCGAAGGAGGACACCTTCTCCGCGGGCATGGTGGCCGGGATCAGCGGCGTCCAGACCGGCCCTGGCGCGACGCTGTTGACCCTGATCCCCTTGCCCGCGAGGTCTTGGGCCAGACCCTTGGTGAAGTTGACGATCGCGCCCTTGGTCGTGGCGTAGTCCAGCAGCTCCGGCGACGGTTGGAACGCCTGGATCGAAGACGTGTTGATGATGCTCGACCCCGGGCGCAGGTGCGGCACGGCGGCCTTGCACAGCCAGAACATGGCGTACAGGTTGGTCTTGAGGACCCGGTCGAACTGCTCGGTGGTGATGTCGAGCAGGCCGCCCTCCTGGGCCATCTGGTAGGCGGCGTTGTTCACCAGCACGTCGACCCCGCCCAGCCCGCGCACCGCCTCCGCCACGATCCGCCCGCACTGCTCCTCCTCGCGGACGTCCCCGGGGACCAGCACCGCCGTGCGGCCCGCGGCCCGGACGACCTCCGCGGTCGCCTCGGCGTCCCGCTGCTCCTCGGGCAGGTAGGACAGCAGGACGTCGGCGCCCTCCCTGGCGAAGGCGATCGCCACGGCCCGGCCGATGCCGGAGTCCCCGCCGGTGATGATCGCGCGGCGACCGGTGAGCCTGCCGCTGCCGCGGTAGGACTCCTCGCCGTGGTCCGGCTTCGGCGACATGCCCGCCCCGCTGCCGGGGTGTTCCTGCTCCTGCCCCCGCTGTTCCTCCGGTCGGGGGTACTGGGTGCGCGGGTCCTGCTGTGCGTACTGGTCCTGTGCCATGTTCCCTGTGCTCCTCCTCGGTTCTGGCACCGGGATAACCAGGCGGCGTCCGGACCAACCATCGACCAGCGGGGCTCACCCGGATCGAATCGTTCGGGGGAGAAATGCATGAAAGTCCCGACACCGGGAATCACCCCAGCACTTCGCACACCGCATCCCATCCACGAGGGCGCGGCCCCGACCGGGGGGCGAGCCGGACGGCTCCCCGCATCGGCGCGTTTCGACCGCAGTGTGGGCTGCACCCGTGAAATCGAGGAGGAAGCCAGTGGACCAGTACCCAGCGCAGTCCGGTTACGGACAGGACGGTCGGTCGACCGACGGCGCGGGCGGCGTGTCCGAACGGGCCGCCGACGCGGCGTCCACGGTCAAGGAGTCCGGCGCGCAGGTCGCGGGGACCGCCAAGGACCGGCTCGGTGACGTCGTGTCCGAGACCAAGGATCAGGCGGGCAACCTGATCGGCGAGGCGCAGCAGCGCCTCACCGAGGAGGCCCGCAAGCAGACCGGCCGGGCGGGCGAGGTCCTGCGGACCTGGGTCGACGACCTGTCCGCCATGGCCGAGCGGTCCGATTCGGACTCCCCGGCCAAGTCCCTGGTGATGCAGGTTTCCCAGCAGGGCAAGCAGTTGGCCGACCGGCTGGAGCACGGCAGCCCGGACGAGCTGCTCAACGAGGTCCGGTCCTTCGCCCGCCGCAGGCCCGTGGCGTTCCTGTTCGGCACGGCCCTCGCCGGGTTCGCCGTCGGCAGGCTCGCCAAGGGGCTCAGCGCGACCAGCGACAGCGGCTCGGACCGGGTCACGCCGACCACCCCCGCCGCGCAGCCCACCGGCGCCCGCCACGCCGCCGTGCCGGAGTACGGCGCGCAGCCCTACGAGCAGGGCGCCTACGTGCCGCCGCAGCCCGGCGCCCCGTCGCCGTACGACGTGAACACCCCGCCCATGGGCGTTCCCGGCAGCCCGCAGTACGCCACGCCCACCACCGGCTACGGCACCCCCGACCCCGGCTACTCCACGCCGGGCACCGGGTACTCCACCCCGGGCACCGGTTACTCCATGCCGCCCGCCGGGACCGAGGGGAGGCGGCAGTGACCGACCCGTACGCGCGGACCGACCCGTACGCGCGGACCGGTGCCCACGCGGTGGGCGCCGAACCGACCGGGTCGAATGCCGAGCCGAGCCTCGGTGAACTGATCAGCGAGATCACCTCGGACATGACCCGACTGCTGCGCCAGGAGATCGAGCTGGCCAAGGTGGAGATCAAGGCCGAGGCGAGCAAGGCGGGCCGGGCGGCCGGGATGCTCGGTGGCGCGGGCTTCGCCGGGTACATGGTGGCGCTGCTGCTGAGCTTCGCCCTCGCCTATGGACTGTCGAACGTGATGGACCTCGGCTGGGCCACCCTGCTGGTGGCCGTGCTGTGGGGGATCGCGGGGGCGCTGCTGTTCTTGCGCGGCCGCTCCGCCATGCGCGAGGTCAACCCCAAACCCGAGCAGACGATCGAAACCCTCAAGGAGGACGCGGCATGGGTACGACACCCGACCAGCTGAGGCAGGGCATCGAGCAGACCAGGGCGGAGCTGACCCACGACGTCGACCGCCTGGTGGACCGCACGAGCCCCGGCCGCATCGTGAACCGCCGGGTGGACCGCGCCCGCGGCGGCCTGCGCCGGATGAAGGACAAGGTGATGGGCGTGGCGGACGAGTACACCCCCGGGGACGGCCCCGGCGGCACCGTGGATGTCGTGCGCGACCAGTCCCGCCAGGTCGCCGAGTCGACCCAGCACGCCGCCCAGCAGACCGCCGAGGCGGTCAAGGCCGCCCCGGACGCGATCAAGCGCCAGACCCAGGGCAGCCCGCTCGCCGCGGGCCTGATCGCCTTCGGCGCGGGCTTGATCGCCGCGTCGCTGGCCCCCGCCACCAAGGTGGAGAAGCGCGCGGCCGTCCAGGTCCGCGAGCAGACCCAGGACATGGTGGAGCCGCTGCGCCAAGCCGCCACCGAGGTCGCCAAGGACGTCGGCGGCGACCTGCGCGACTCCGCGCAGCAGGCGGTGGAGCAGGTCAAGGGCACCGCGACCGAGGCGGCGCAGGACGTGCGCGAAACGGCCCAGTCCAGCGCGGCGGACGCCAAGTCCGGTGTGCGGCAGGCCGCGAGCGGCGGCTGACCCCCGGCGCTCACCGCGCCCCGGGCTGGGATCGCCGGTGGTGCTCGATTTTCGCCAAGGCCCGACCACGACGAGTGGTCGGGCCTTGGCTATTCGGCTTGACCCCGGGGTTGGTCAGCTCTTGCCGTCAGTGGTCATCCCGGGGTTGGTCGGATCTCGCTGTCGGTGCTCACAACGCGGGCAGCGGGGGTCCGGGGGTTCGGGTCACGACGGTCGCGGCGGCCATCAGGTCCCAGCCCGCGGCGTAGGTGTTGTCGGTCTCGGCGTGGGCGTTGTGCTTCTCGAACCGGTCGAGCAGGGCCAGCACCGAGTCGGTCAGGTCGTGGTGGGGGTGGGTGGCGGGGACCCGGCAGCTGTGCCGGGCCAGGGGGAGGGTGTCGCCGGGGGACTCGCCGCGCTTCACCGCCTCGACGGCGGCGGCCAGGTAGACGTAGAGGCGTTCCAGGAGCGGGTCCAGCGGCGCCGGTCCACCCGGGGCCGGTCCGACGTCGAGCAGGTCCTCACCGGCGACGAGACGCGCAGCCTGCCCGCCGACCACGCAGGCGATCTGGTCCCGGTCGAGCCCCGAGTACAGCGCGCACCGGATCGTGGTGTGCACCGCCCACAACGGGGTGGCGTAGGGGATGTCGCTGCCGAGCAGGATGCGGCCGGGTGGAACCCGCGCGAACAGCGTCAGCAGGTCGCTGGGGCTCCACCACGAGGTGTCGAAGAGCAGGTTCGGGAACTCCACCACCCGCCCGGCGAGCCAGGCCAGGTCGGTCAGACCCGCGTGGGCGAGGACCACGCGCAGCTCCGGGCGTGCTGTGAGCAGGTCCACCAGCGCCTCGCCGAAGGGTTCGCTCTCCGGACCCGAGTGCACCACCACCGGCAACCGCTCCCGCTCGGCCAGGTCGAACACGCCGTCGAGCCGGTCGTCGAACAGGGAGAAGGAGTCGCTGGCCGGGTGCAGCTTGATGCCCCTGGCGCCCGCCCCGGTGCTCCGCTCGGCCTCCGCCACCGGGTCGTCGTCGGGGCGGAGGCGGCAGAACGGCACGAGTTCCGGGTGCGCCGCCGCAGCGGCGCGCACCGCCTCGTTCGCCGCGCGGTACCCGGAGGGCTCCGAGAGCGGGAAAACCGCCGCCCGGGCGCCCACCACACCGAGCGCACCGACCACGTCGTCCACGGTCGCGGTGAACCCACTGGGGTCGGCGTCACCCACATGGGTGTGAATGTCGAACACGAACAGGTCGGGAACGGCGTCGAGGAGCGCCTGCGCCCACGGCCGGAGCAAGTCATCGGCGTACACGCGCAGGTGGTACCCGCTGCCCGGCCTCCACACGCGAAAGTGCCCCGACGGGGACGCCGCACGCTTCCGGGCAGGGGAGCGCGCGCGTGGTGTCGGCGCGGTCGAAAGTGGGCATACCGGCCGGGTGAGCATCACCGACACCATCAAGACCAAAGCGCTGACGATCCGCGCGCGCTACGACAACGGCGATGACCGACCACTGGCGGGCTACCTGTCCGCACTCGGCACCTACGCCGCCACGGTCGGGGGACTGGTCTTGATCGGCCGGGGCACGGGCGCCCGGCTGCCGGAGCGCTATGCCGCGTCGGACATCGCGCTGTCCGCTGTCGCCGCGCATAAGGCGAGCAGGATGCTCACCAAGGACGCCATCATGAGCCCGCTGCGGGCGCCGCTGACGCGCTTCGAGGGGTCGGCGGGGGCGGGCGAGGTGAACGAGAGCGTCACCGCCCAAGGCCACAGCCACGCCATGGGTGAGCTGCTGACCTGCCCCTTCTGCGCCGCAGTCTGGGCCAGCACCGCGCTGCTGGGCGGGCTGGTCGTCGCCCCCAAGAGCGCCCGGCTCGTCGCGGTCGGCCTGACGGTCGTCACCGGCGCGGACCTGCTGCACCTCATCTACGACTGGCTGAAGCGCACCGCCGAGGGCTGACCGCGACAGATGGCCCGCGCCGAGCCACACCCCCGGTGCGGACCAACGCACCGAGAACGAGAGGACCACGCAGTGCGCCCCACCCCGCCACCACCCCGGCGTCACCCCGCCCCGGTCGCCCGGACCCGGACCTGACGGCCCGTGCAGACATTCCTCCCGCACCCCGACTTCACCGCCAGCGCCGCCACCCTCGACCGGGGCAGGCTCGGCAAGCAGAGGGTGGAAACGGTCCAGATCCTGCGCGCCCTCGTGTGGCCGGTCTACGGCTGGAAGAACCACCCGGCCGTGGCCATGTGGCGCGGTTTCACCCCCGCCCTGGCGCTCTACGGCCTGGCCGTGTGCGAGCGGTGGACCGCGCTGGGCCACGCCGATTCCGTCTCCGCCCAAGTGCTCGCCTTCACCGACGGCGAAGTGCCCGACCCGCACGACCTGGCGGCCACGGGCCAACTGCCCCCGTGGCTGGGCGACCCGGACCTGCACCGCAGCCACCAATCCGCACTGCTGCGCAAAGACCCGGCGCACTACCGCCCCCTGTTCGGTGACGACGTACCCGACGACCTGCCCTACAGTTGGCCGCTGCCCGCCTACCCGCGCTGGCCGGTGCGACGCGGCCACAGCGATCCCCTCACCACCCTCGCGGCGTCCGACCTGCTCGGGATCGACCCCGACCCGGCCGAGGCGGACCTCCTGTGGCGGGTGCAGGAGGGGGAAGCGGTGGTGCTGGGCGGGAACGACCCGGCGCGCAGGCGGTCGGTCGCCCTGCTGGCCGGGTTGTGCCTGCCCGGCCGCACCGCCTGGATCACCCCGGCCCCGCTGCCCGAACTCACGCCCCTGGACCTGACCGCTCTCCCGGACCCGCACCACGGCACCGGCAGGCAGCCCGACCCGGCGGCGCTGGCGGCGATGGCGGCGGAGAACGAGGTCGCGCCCGACGTCGTGTTCCTCCGCGCGGGAACCGCACCACCCCCCGACACCGGTCTGGTCGTGCGAGAGCAGCACAACGAACTGCACCTGGCGCGCCGGTCGCCGGACAGCCTGCCCCCGGCACCCGCGGGCAGGCGCCGCAGCCGGGTGGCCACGCGGTAGTGGCGGAAGGGCGGCGCCTGGCCCGGTGTGTGGTGGGCGCGCACGCGGGTTCTTCCCGATCCCGTGCCGGAGGCCGCCCACCGCGCCGATCGGAGGTGTCGTTCCCAGGGTGCCCCGCCGAGTCGATCCGGTCGAGTCAACCCGACCGGAGTTGGGTTGAGCATCGGGCGAACGGGTACGCCGCAGCATCAGTCCCGGCCGGATCGACGGCCGGGCCCGGCGTCCGTGGAGGTCTTCCCATGACTGCGGCAACCCATCGGGCGATCAGGCCCCCGTTCCGCAAGGCGTACTCGTTCGCCCTCATCACCGCGGCCCTGTTCCTGCTGTCCTGGGTTGGTCAGTTCGTCATGCAGATGATCGAGGTGGCCAACGACGCCGAGGAACACGGTGCCGTCTTCACCTGGGCGGAGTTCTTGCCGCAGTTCTTCTCGTCGACGTTCGAGAACTGGCAGTCGGAATTCCTGCAACTGGTGTGGCAGGCCATGGGGCTGGCCCTGCTGTACCACTGGGGTTCCTCGCAGTCGCGGGAAGGCGGCGACCGCGTGGAGGCCAAGTTGGATGCCCTGCTGGCCGACCGGGGCATCGACGCCACAGCCATCGACCTCGAAATCGCCCGGCGCGCGGGTGCTCCGACCGGTCGTCCGGAAGGGATTCCCGCCGAGCAGTGACGGCCGTGGGAGCGGTGTGACTGCTCGGCGAGGTCCGGGACTGATCAGGCCGTGGCCGTCCCGGGCGCCGCGTGGGCCTCGGCCGGGGTGCGCGAGCGGCGTCCCCGACGAGCCCCTTGGCGCAGCACCGACGAGCGCCCCCGATTGGGCACCGTCCACAGGTCGTGACCGTGCACGCCCCACCCGTCAAGCAGCGCATTCGCTGCCAGAAACCCGGTGGTGGCAGCCCGTTCCATCAACGCCACAGGCAGCTCCACCCGCACCAGATCCCCCGCGAGCACCACCGTGGGATCTGATGTGGACACAGCAGGTCGATCGGCGAAGGTCCCCGGAGCGAACAGCGGACAGTCATCCCGCAACACGTGCTCGGTGTGCACCGCCGTGGCACCACGCAGCTCCGGATACACCGCCTCAGCCTCAGCGAGCAGCGCAGGGACCACCTGATCCAGATCCGGGTCCCGCTCAAGCGCATAGGCGTGCAGCTCGACCACCGAGCCCCCAGTCCGCTCCCGCCACGCAGCCGACTCACCCTCGAAGCAGTCGAGCACGCTGATGTTGTCCAGGTAGCGGTACCCGCTGGTCCCCAGGAACGCGGCGCGGTCCAGGCGGGCCGGGCGGTCGAGCCAGAACCGGCTCACCAGGAACGGCGGCGCGGTGCGCAACCCGGCGATCCGCTGCCGCCACCCCGGGTCGCCCAGGTCGGTGGACCGCTCGACCAGCCCGCGCAGCCCGGCGGTGTCGGCGGCCAGCACCACCGCGTCGAACTCGCCGTCGAGCGCGGTCGAGGCCCGCACCCGGTGGCGGCGGTCCCGGCCGCGACCCACCGACTCCACCTCGACCCCCGTGCACACGGTGGCGCCCAGCCCGGTCAGGTACGCGCGCAGCGGGCCCCACAGCGTGATCGGGTACGGGTCGCTCGGCACGTCGAACAGCAGGCCCTCGCTGGAGCCCAGGAAGTAGATGTGGAACATGGTGGCCAGCTCCGCCGCCGACAGGGCGCCGGGGTGGGCGAAGAAGCTGCGGGAGAACACCTCGAACGCCAGGTGCCGCGCCGCCTCCGGGAAGGCGATGTCGCGCAGGAACGTGTCCGCGTCGACGGCGTCCAGCGCGTCGTAGATCCCCGGCACCGACACGTCGAACAGCTGCGCCGCCGCCGCGGGGTTCATCCGCACCAGGTCGCGTGCGGTGAAGGTCTCGCTGCGCAGCACGAACGACGCCACGTTCCACGGTGGGGTCAGCGGCAGACCGGCGAAGCTCTCCGCGGTCCCGTTGTCGTGGCGCAGCGGGTAGTCGGCGACCGGGCGCAGCATGGCCAGGTCCGGGTCCACCCGGCGCAGGAGCGCGCGCAGGTTGTAGTACTGGCGGAAGAAGGCGTGGAAACCGCGGGTCATGGTGGCGGGGGA
Source organism: Actinokineospora spheciospongiae (assembly GCF_003182415.1). Classification (NCBI taxonomy): domain Bacteria; kingdom Bacillati; phylum Actinomycetota; class Actinomycetes; order Pseudonocardiales; family Pseudonocardiaceae; genus Actinokineospora; species Actinokineospora spheciospongiae. Next base: position 586,955 of record NZ_QHCP01000001.1, read on the forward strand.
GCCGTCGGCGTGGGTGCCGGTCCACCCGGTGACCCGGCCGCCGAGGTCCGGCTCGCGCTCCAGCAGGGTCACCGCCACCCCGCGCTCGGCCAGGCCCACCGCCACGCTGACCCCGGCGATCCCGCCGCCGACGACCGCGACCCTGGGCTGTCGGTCGAGGTGGCCGGTGTCCGGCCTGCCCGCGGGACCGGGAATCCTTGTGGCGGAACGATCCCGCCCCGGGGTCGACGACGAGGACCACAACGGCAGCATGTCCCAGAGTCTGGCGCAGCCGCGCACCCCCTGCCGGATGAACCGGCGGGCGGTCGGTCACCGTGCCGCGCGGCGGTCGGGCCCCTAGGCTCGACGCCATGTTCGTCTCGCGCGGCACCGGTCGGCCGCCCACCCCCGTCCGCGCGCGGGTCCTGCCCGTGGCGGCCGCGGTGCTGGGCGCGGCGTCGGTGCTGTGCCAGATCCTCTACTCCCGGACCGACCCCGGCCAGCGCATCCCGTGGACGATCCTCACGGTGGTGGCCTTCGCCGCCGCCTCCGTCCTCGACGCCGCCTCCCGGCAGGGCGCGCGGGGGGTGCTGGCGCTGCTCGGCCTCGCCGGGGTCGGCGGCCTCGCCGTGGAGGTGCTGGGCAGCCACACCGGGTTCCCGTTCGGCGAGTACGCCTACCGCGGCGACCTCGGGTGGTCGGTGGCGGGCGTGCCGCTGGTGGTGCCGCTGGCCTGGGTGATGATGGCCTGGCCCGCCCTGCTGGTCGGCCGCGCCCTGGTCGGGGGCCGCCGCTGGTGGGCGGTGGCGCTGGTGGGCGGCTGGGCGCTGGCGTCCTGGGACGTGTTCCTCGACCCGCAGATGGTCGACGCCGGGCACTGGTCCTGGGCCTCGCCGACGCCCGCGCTGCCGGGGGTCGAGGGCATCCCGCTGACCAACTTCGCCGGGTGGCTGGTGGTCGCGGTCACCATGATCGCGCTGCTGCACCGGTCGCTGCCGGAGCGCCCGACCGACCTCGACCTGCGGGTGGGGCCCGCGCCGCTGCTGTACCTGTGGACCTACGGGTCCTCGGTCTGGGCGCACGCGTTCTTCTTCGGCAGGCCGTGGGTCGCCCTGGTCGGCGGGGTGCTGATGGGCGCGGTCGCGCTCCCGTTCGCCCGGTCGGTGTGGCGGCAGGGGACCGCGCTCGCGGCTGCCCGGCGGCGCCGGTGAGGGCACCCTGGACCACCGCGGCCGCCGCCGTGGCCGTGGGCGGCGCCGTGCACTCGGTGGTCAACGCCAGGCTGATGCGCTCCGCGCCCACCGACCCGCCACCCTGCACCGAGCGCGTGTCGGTGCTGCTCCCGGTGCGCGACGAGGCCCACCGGGTCGAGCCGACGCTGCGCTCCCTGCTGGCCCAGCGCGGGGTCGCCGACCTGGAACTGCTGGTCCTGGACGACGGCTCCACCGACGGCACCGCCGACGTGGTCCGCGCGGTCTGCGGGGCCGACCCCCGGGTGCGCCTGCTGACCGGCACCCCGCCGCCCGAGGGCGTGCTGGGCAAGCCGAACGCCTGCGCCCAACTCGCCGCCGAGGCCACCGGGGACGTGCTGGTCTTCGTCGACGCCGACGTGGTCTTCACCGACCAGGCGATCGCGTCCGCGGTGTGGTCCCTGCGCTCGGCCGACCTGGACCTGGTCTCCCCGTTCCCCCGCCAACTCGCCGACGGCTGGGGGCCGAGGCTGGCGCAGCCGCTGTTGCCGTGGTCGCTGGTGGTGTCGCTGCCCATGCGCGTGGCCGAGAAGTCCACCCGCCCCTCGCTGGCGGCGGCCAACGGCCAGTTCCTCGTCGTCGACGCCACCGCCCTGCGCCGCTGCGGCGGCTGGGCATCGGTGTCCGACGCCGTCCTCGACGACATGGCCCTGGCCCGCCGGGTCCGGCTCAGCGGTGGTCGCACCGCGGCGGTCGACGGCAGCGCCGTCGCCGAGTGCCGGATGTACGAGGACTGGGCCCAACTCCGCGACGGCTACACCAAGTCCCTGTGGTCGGCCACCGGCTCACCCCTGGCCGCCGCGGTGTTCGCCGCCGTGTTCGGGTGGCTGTACCTGCTGCCGCCGGTCGCCGCGCTGTTCGGCTCCCGGGCCGGGTTGGTGGGCTACCTGGCGGCCGTGGCCAGCCGCGCCGTCGCCGCCCGCCGCACCGGCGGCCGGGTGTGGCCGGACGCCTGGGCCCACCCGGTCTCGGCGGGGGTGGTGCTGGTCCTCCTGCACCGCACCTGGCGCGGCAGGCGCGCGGGAACCCTGGAGTGGAAGGGCCGCCCGATCACCGGCCGACGACTGGCGGCGCGATGAGCAGCCCTCCGCCTCGCCCGAGCCGGGGTGGACCACACCGGGCGCCGATGATCCCGGCTGCCGTTCGGGCCGAGGTGCGCCGGGCCGAGTGGGCGCCGCGCCACACTGCCGCGTCGAGGGCCGTCGAGCCGCTTGATCAGCTCGGCTCGTCTGCCCGGGCGGGGGGCGAATCCTGTTCGGGCCAGGGCAGTCCGCGCAGGGCGGCGGTGATGCCGACCGCCAACTGGACCAAACCCACGGCCGAGACACCGAGCCACAGCACCACGCCCACCGCCGCCCACGACCACCCCAACCCCGGCGTCCCACCGGGGAACGCGCCCGCGCCCCCCGCGATCACCGCCGTCACGATGACGCGCGTCGGCCGTTCGGCCACCGTCACCACCCCCGCGCCAGTCATGCCCACCCCTTGGGCGCGCGCCCGGGCGTACTCGTGCACGAACACCGCCGCCGCGATCACCGCGCACCACACCGGGTCAGCGCCCAGCGCCAGCAGGACCGCCACGAAACCCAGGTCCCCCAGGCGATCGGCCACGGCGTCCACCACCGCCCCCAGCGGCCGGGCCCGGCCAGTGATCAACGCCACCGCCCCGTCGAGGCCGTCGAGCAGGCCGGTGAGGACCACCAGCGCCACCGCCACCAGCGGCCACCGCCCACCCTGGGCCGTCACCGCGACGGCGGCCCAGGCCGTCAGCACGCCCAGCGCGGACAGCACGTCCGGGGACACCCGCCGCAGCGGGTGGGCGCAGCGGTGCACCAGTCGCAGCCAGCCCACCGCCAGGGCGTTCCCGGAGACGTCCGTACCGTGCAACCGGGACCAACCCGCGACCGCTTCTTCGCGCTCGTTCACCCGTGTTCCTCCCCACCAAGACCGCCTCACCGTACGGCGTGGTGGTGGGGGCGCGCTGAGAACGGGTACGCACCGCCCATGACCGCCCCGGTGTTCCCCACCACCCGAGTGCTCGACCGGTCGCGCCGGGTCGTCCGCCACGCCCTGCGTACCCTGCGCGGGCGGGACCTGTCGCTGTGGACGGCCGGGTTGACGTTCTTCGCCTGCATCGCCGCGGTGCCGGTGCTGCTGCTCGCCCTGCGCGGGGCGGCCCTGCTCACCTCCGACCGGTTCACCGTGGATGGTGTCTCCGCGCTGGTCGATGCGCTGCCCGACGACCACGACGGCCGGGAGGGGTTGCGGGCGCTGGTGGAGGCGGCGCTGGGCAGTCCGTGGTGGGTGTTGCTCGTCGCGCTGCCGCCCGCCACCTTCTACGGGGAGGGGCTGCGCCGGGCCATGCGGCAGGTCGCCCACTCCCCGCCGGGGGCGCTCGTGGGGTGGAAGGGGCGGTTCGGCTTCCTGCCGATCGTGGTGCTGAGCCCGGTCCTGGCGGTGTTGCTGCTGGTCACCGCCCCGGCCGTCGCCCCGCTCTACACCGGGGGCGGTCTCGACCCGGTGTGGGCGGTGATCGCGACCTTCCACGTGGACTGGTTGGTGGTCTCGGTGTGCCTGTCGGTCGTGTATGTGGTGCACTCGCCTGCGGAACTCCCCGCGCTGACCGCGGTCGCCTGCGGGTTCGGGACGGGGGCGGTGGTGTCGGGTTTCCTGCACGGCTTCCTGCTGTTCCTGAGCTTCCCGCTCGACTGGTCGGTCCCGTTCGGGGGCATCGGCACGGCGGGGGAGGCGGTGGCCCTGGCGCTGTGGATGTACCTGCTGCACGTGCTGGTGCTCCTGGGGTACCGGGTCGCCCTCAGCGTGCGGGCGACGCGGCAGGCGGTGGAGTGAGATCGGCGGGACCGCGAGGTTCGACGGAGGAGGAACAGAGGATGTCCATGCTCGACGCGCTGCGCGACCGGTGGCCGGACGCGGTGCCGGTGCGCCCGCTGGCCCGGCGGTCCTGGTCCCGGCAGCACCCGACGTTCCGGGAGGCCAAGCCCGCCCTGATCGACGCCGCAGCCGCCCGCGCCGCCGCCCGCCCGTCGGGCAACTGGTTCGTCTTCGCCGCCAGCACCGACATCCGCCCCGACCGTCCCTTCGGGACCCACGTCGGCCCGGTCGAGCTGGTCGCCTGGCGCGCCGCCGACGGCGGTCTCGTGGTCGGCCCGGGCGCCTGCCCGCACCTGGGCGCGCCGCTGGCCGAGGGCAAGGTGGAGTGCGGCACGCTGCGGTGCCGCTGGCACGGGATGCCCCTGGACCGCGAGGGCGGCTTCGGCTGGAGCCCCCTACCGGCCCACGACGACGGCGTCCTGGTCTGGGTCCGGCTCGACCGGCTGGGCGGGGAGACCCCACTGCCCGCCCCCGTGCTGCCCGAACGCCCGGACCCCGCCGCCGCCATCGCGGCGGTGGCCACCGCCACGGGCACCTGCGAACCCGGCGACATCATCGCCAACCGGCTCGACCCCTGGCACGGCTCCTGGTTCCACCCGTACGCCTTCGCCCGCCTCACCGTCGAACACGCCCCCGGGCCGAACGTGGTCGAAGAAGCCGACGACCGATTCCTGGTGGACGTCACCTACCTGCTCGGCGCCCGCCTGGGCGTCCCGGTCCGTGCGGAGTTCCACTGCCCGGAACCCCGCACGGTCGTCATGCGCATCACCGCCGGGGAGGGCATCGGCAGCGTGGTCGAAACCCACGCCACCCCGCTGCCCGACGGCCCCGACGGCCGCGCCCGGACCTCGGTCACCGAAGCGGTCATCGCCACCTCAGACCGCCCCGGCTTCACCACCGCCACCCGCGTGGCCCCACTCCTGCGCCCCCTGATGCGCTGGGGCGCCGCCCGCCTCTGGCGCGACGACCTCGCCTACGCCGAGCGCCGCTACGCCCTGCGCACCACAACCGAACCAGCACCACAGCTGACCCGACACCACAGCTGACCCGACCGCGATCACCCCCAGTCCGGTCCGCACAGCAAGTCGACCACCCCGAAGCCGCCTGCCCGACCGCCGCACGCCGGACACCGCAGGAAGGACCGCACCGGCGGGCAAGGCCCTTCCTGGACGGTCAACCCCCAGCGGCGGTCAGCCGCAGTGGTCGTTCCACTCCGTGTGGCTGGAGCTCGCGATGCCGCCGCCCCAGTCGATGCACACGCCGGGTGCGGACACCCTCACGGGGCCCGCGTAGCTGGTGAAGCTGCCGGGGTCCTCGATCCACGTCGAGCTGCTGGACTTCTTGATCCACGCGTTCATGGGCACCGCCGCGCCTGACGAGTTGCGCACGGTGACCACGCAGTTCGTCGAACCGTTGTAGGTGAGGAAGACCGTCCCGCCGCTGACTCCGAACGAGTCGATCACCCTGTAGCCACCGCCGCAGGCACCGTTGTAGGACGCCGCCGACGCCGTGCCTGCCCCGACGACCAGCCCCATCAGGACAGTCGAGGAAGCGACCAGGACTGACGCCCACCGTCGTGTCCCCGTTCTGCGCTGCTTCGTCTTCTCGGTCAACAGCTCCAGCACCGCCTGCTCCCGCCCGGTCAGCAGCGGGAACGGCACCGGCGCCGTCACCACATCCGCCAAGTTGTTCGCGGCGGCGGGCGTGAGCACCGCCCAACCGGCCGCGACGCCGCGCACCGCGCTCGCGATGGCCACGGGTGGTGTGTCACGCCCCAGGAACCCCCTGACCCCGTACCGCAGCGCGGCCGAGACCGTCACCGGGTCATCACGGGAGCTGAACACCAGTACGGCCACGCCGGGCAGCGCGGCGATGACGGCACTGACCACCGCGGCGTCGGGCGGCAACCCGAGCAGCACGACATCCGGGCGATGCGCCCGCACCGCCGCCACCAACTCCGCCAGGTCACCCGCCTCCGCGACCACGAGGTCATCGCCGAGCGCCGCCCGCAGTCCGACGCGCACCACCGCGTGGGCATCGGCCACCACGACTCTCACGTCTGCGGGCAACACGGCTCGCAGAGGCGAGAGAGGCTCGACGGAAGAGGCGGGCACAACACGAGTGTTCCGGTAGGTCGTACCGTTGCGCCGTGAAATCAGGTGCCACCACCTGAACAGCCCAACAACCGTTGAGCCACCCGGGGAATTTGTCCCCGTCCGGAGGAGTCGAGGGGTCAGTCAGTGGGAGAACAGCGACTCCGCCGGGTCGGTCAGGCTCGCGTCGACGCCGTTGCCCGCGGTGTGGTCGCGTTCTTCGTTGTGGGCCCAGTCGTCGACCGCCTGACCAAGCAGCCGGGTGCTCAGGGCCGAGCGACGAAGGTGTACTCGATCCCCTTCTGCCACCCCCCGGCGCTGGTCGCGTGCACCTCCCCGAACCCCGCCCGCCGCAACCGCCCAGCCAGCCCCGCGGCATCGTCGAACTCGTTCACACTCCGCCACAGGTGCCGGTACAGCGTCGCGTCACCCCCGCGCACCCGCCCCATCGGGATGATCACCGCCCAGCACACCGCGTTCCACCGCACCCGGGCCGCCGCGTCCGCCCCGCGCACGTACTCGTGCACCCCGAGCACACCCCCCGCGTGCAGCAGCCCGCGCAACGTCACCAGCGCCGCGTCCGGGTCGGCCAGGTTGCGCAGCAGGTAAGCCGCGAACACCGCGTCGAACGTCCCCGAGATCGGCGCGTCCGGCAGGTCCTCGACGCTGGAGTGCACGAAGCTCACCGTGTCCGGCCAGTCCTTCTTCCGCGCCTCGGCCAGCATCTCGCCCGACGCGTCGACCCCGACGATCTCCGCCTGGGGAGCGGCGCGCAGCAGCGCCGCGGTCGAAGCGCCGGTGCCGCAGCCGACGTCGAGGATCCGCAGGCCCGCGCCGCCGTCGGGCAGGCCCAGTGCCTCGGCGGAGGCCAGCAGGTGTTCGTGGTAACCGGGGTTGCTGCCCACGAGCCGGTCGTAGGTGCCCGCGGCGGCGTCGAACGCCCCCGGCACCTCGGCGTGGGTCAGCGGACTGCGTGAGCGGCTCATCGACAACTCCTGGTTCTCGGTTCGGGGGTTCGCCATCAGGCCGTGTCCAGCCGCGGTGACACGCCCGGCCTGCCCGCTCCCTGGCGGGCCCACCAGGCCCGGGCCAGGGCCGTGCCCGCCACCCGGGCCCGCTGCGGTCGGGGCACGGTGGCGCGGGCGGCGAAGACGTCGTGGTCCTGCTCGGCGATGCGGTCGAGGATGCCGGAGTACAGCACCAGCGCGGTGTCCACGCACGGCCGCGACACCGGGTCCAGCATCGGGATGCCCGCCGCGGCCACCCGGTAGACGTCGCGGATCACCGCTGACTGGTGGATGACCGCGCGGCGCACCGCGTCGTCGGTGCGGCCCCGGTCGCGGCACCAGAGCAGTCGGTCGCGGTCCACGCCGAACGACGCCAGTTCGTCGGCGGGCAGGTACACCCGGCCGCGGTCGAGGTCCTCGCTGACGTCGCGCAGGAAGTTGGTGAGCTGGAACGCCTCGCCCAGGGCCGCCGCGTGCGGGGCGGCCTCCTCGCGGGGGACGACCGTGCCCAGCACCGGCAGCACCTGCAACCCGATGACCTCCGCCGAGCCGTGCACGTACTCGGCCAGCGCGGCCCGGTTCGGGTAGTCGGTGACGTGCAGGTCCATCCGCATGGAGTGCAGGAACGCGGTGAACAGCCGGGCTTCGAGCCGGTGGCGGCGGGCGGTGTCGGCCACCGCGGCCACCACCGGGTGCGCGGAGGTGCCGCTCGCCAACCCCTCGGTGATCAGGTCGGCGGCGGCGTCGAGGTCGCGGGCCGGGTCCACCGGGCCGGGGCCGGGTTCGTCCACCAGGTCGTCGGTCCACCTGGCGAAGCCGTAGAGGGCGTGCACCGCCGAGCGCCGGTCGCGCGGCAGCAGCCGGGTGGCCAGGAAGTAGGTGCGCCCGTGGCGGGCGTTGAGCGCCCGGCAGCGCCGGTAGGCCAGGCGCAGCGACTCGTCGGTGATGCCCGCGGCGTCGAGTTCGCGCGCGCTCATCGGGGACCGGTGACCCGGTCGGCGGCGAGCCTCCCCGACACCAGGGCGGTGGGCACGCCCACCCCCGGCACCGTGCCCGACCCGGCGAGCACCGCGTTCTCGCTGTGGCGGGGGAAGTTCGACGGGCGGAACGGCCCGGTCTGGGTCAGCGAGTGGGCGTAGCTGAACGGCGTGCCCGCGGTCAGGCCCCTGGCCGCCCAGTCGGTGGGCGTGACCGTGTGCACCGCCTCCACCGAGGCGGCCAGCCCGGGGAAGAGCCTGCGCTCGGCCACGGACACCACCTCCTCGACGTAGGCCTTGCCGTCGCGTTCCCAGTCCACCCGTCCCACCTCCAGGTTCGGCACCGGCGCCAGCAGGTACAGCAGGTCGCGGTCCGGGGGCGCCAGCCCGGGGTCGGACGCGGTCGGCCGGGTGATCAGCAGCGACGGGTCGCTCATCGTGGTGCCCCGGCGGATGATCTCGTCGAAGGTGCCGCGCCAGGCCCCGCCGAAGGACAGCGAGTGGTGCGCGGTGTCCGGCCAGCGCGCCGTGGTCCCCAGGTGCACCACCACCGCCGACGGCGACGACCGCAGCCGGGTCGGCCTGCGCGGTGCCCGGCCGAGCAGCCGGTAGGCGGTGTTCGGCTCGGTGGCCAGCACCACCGCGTCGCACTCGAACCGCTCGCCCGCCGCGGTCCGCACCGCGGTGACCCGGTCGCCGCGCCGCTCCAGGTGGTCGACCTCGCTGCCGTAGTGGTACCGCACCCCGGCGCTCACCCCGGCGGCGGCCAGCGCGTCCGGGACCGCCCGCATCCCGCCGCGCGGGAAGTGCACGCCCGCCACGGTGTCCATGTAGGCGATGACCCCGTAGACCCCGAGCGCGCGGTGCGGGGATTCGCCCGCGTAGAGGGACTGGAAGCTGAACACCCGCCGCAGCCGCTCGTCGGTCAGGAACCGGCCGACCGCCCGCTCCAGGCTGCCGAACCCGCCCATCGCCACCAGCCGGGCCAGCGTCGGGGTCACCAGCGACAGCGGCGAGTCGAAGTTGGCCGCGATGAAGCGGTCGTACTCCACCTCGTAGAGCCTGCGCAGCCACCGCCGCAGCCGCAGGTACCCCATGGCCTCCCCGGGACCGGCGAAGGCGCGCACCGCCTCGGTCATGGCGGCCTCGTCGCTGTGCACGTCCAGCCGCGAGCCGTCGGCGAAGTGCGCCCGGTAGGCCGGGGTCAGCGGCAGCAGGTCGAGCCGGTCGCGCACCGACTCGCCCACCGCCGCGAACGTCTCGTCGAGGATGTCGGGCATCGTCAGCACGGTGGGCCCGGTGTCCACCCGGTACCCGTCCACGTCGTGCCGCCCGGCCAGGCCGCCGGGCACCCGGTCGCGTTCGAGCACCGTCACTTCCCGACCGCGCCCGGCCAGGTGCAGCGCGGCGGACAGCCCGGAGAGCCCGGCCCCGACCACCACGACCCGATCGGTCCTGCCGTTCACCGCGCGCATGTGCCGTCCCCCATCGCCTTGTTCCCCGCTGTGCCGGTGGGACCGGTGCCGGTCCGGTCGACCGTGCTCACCGGCCGCGCTCGCCGCACGCGAGCGCCAGACCGGTCAGGTGGTCGCGGGCCACCACCGGGATCGGTGCGGCGGCCAGCGCGGCCACCCCCCGGTGCAGCCGCTCGTCGATGAGCCGCTCGACCTCCGCGCGGGCCCCGGTGCCCTCGATCAGCCGCACCCAGCGCCGCAGCTCGGCCTCGTCGGCCGACGCGCCGCCGCGCAGCCCGTCCAGTTCGCGGCGCTGCGCCGGGGTCGCCAGGTCGCGGGCCACGACGACCACGCTGGTGGCCTTGCCCGCCCGCAGGTCGTCGCCGAGGGGCTTGCCGGTGGTGGCCGGGTCGCCGAACACGCCGAGCAGGTCGTCGCGCAGCTGGAACGCCTCGCCGATCGCGTCGCCGTACTCGCCCAGCGCGCCGATGACCTCCTGGTCGCAGCCCGCCAGCTCCGCGCCCAGCTCCAGCGGCCTGCGCACCGTGTAGTGCCCGGACTTGGCCCGCGCCACGGCCAGCACCTCGCCCAGCGACGGCTCCTCGGCCACCTGGTTCACCAGGTCCCGGAACTGGCCCACGGCCAGTTCCGCGCGCAGCCAGTCGTAGCGGGGCAGCGCCCTGCTGACCGCGTCGGCGGGCAGCCCGCTCTCGCGCAGCATCTGCGCCGCCCACACCAGGCACAGGTCCGCCGCCAGCACCGCCGCCGACTCGCCGAACCGCTCCGCCGACCCGGTCAGGCCGCAGCGGCGGTGCCAGTCGGCGAAGCGCACGTGCGCGGCGGGCCTGCCCCGGCGGGTGGCCGACTCGTCCATGACGTCGTCCTGGATCAGCGCGAAGCAGTGCAGCAGCTCGGCGCTGGCCGCGGCCCGCAGCGCGGCAGGCGTCTCCGCCGCCCCGCACAGCCAGCCCGCCAGCACGAACGTCGACCGCAGGTACTTGCCCCGGCCGACGAAGTCGGTCAGCACCCGGCCGATCACCTCGGTCTCCGGGGTGAGGTGCTCGGCGGCCCGGCGGACGACGAAGTCGCGGACGTGGTCGGCGGCCTCCGCCCGGATCCGGCGGTGCCACCCGGGGAAATCCTCGTGCGCGGACCTGTGGACCGCCCTCGGTGCCGCCTCGCCGGTGAACCTCACAGAACCTCCGTCATGACCTGGTGCCGGTGCCCGCCGCGGTGCCGACCTCGCGCGCCTCGATGTGCTGGCGGAGCATCCGGGTCAACCCCCTCGGGTCGTCGACCCCGACCACAATCGTGCGGGGTCCGCGCCCTCCCCGCACGCCGTGGCGGAAGCGCACGCACACCACGTGGTCGCGGCCACACACCGCGGCGAACAGCGCGGCGGCCACGGCGGCGGGGCCGCGCGGGCGCCCGCCCACCTCGGCCAGCAGCTCGCACGGCCTGCTCAGCCGCCAGGGACCCAGTCGCACCAGGACGCGGCGGTCGTCCACCTCCACCCGCACCGCGCGCCCGGACAGCCCCAGCGCGCGGCCGAGGGCCGTCGTCGGGATCATGGCGAAGCGACCGCGGTGCGCCCGGTCGGGCTCCCCGAGGTCGCCGACCGGCCCGAGCCAACCCAGGTCGACTCCCCGCCCCACCGCGTCGAACCCCGGGGCGCCGCCCGCGCCGCCGCGGTGCGGCGCACCCGGGGTGCGCTCGGTCCGTGAACCCATGCCCCGGTATACCCAGCGGGGATGGGGCAAACGACAACATTCCGGGCGTGGCGCCGATCATCGACCCATTGGGGTGCGGGGCGTGCCCGATCGGGTCACGCCACGCGGTCGGCGCGCAGCACCGTGACGACCTCGGTGTCCTCGTCCGGTCCGAGCAGGCCGCGCTCGCGCAGGTAGGGCGCCCGTTCGCGCATGACCGGGCCGAAGGGCACCCTGGTCCGGGAGACGACCTCCGCGCGCAGCCCGCCCGCCTGGAGCTGGCTCAGCGAGCGGGGCACGTCGGCGACCTCGGAGTGGACCAGCAGCAGGAAACCACCCGGCCGCAGCAGCCCGGCCGCGGCGGGGCACAGCTCGTCGAGCACCGCCCGCCCGTCCGGACCCGCGTCCCAGGCCCGGGTCGACGGGGTGGTGGGCCTCGGGCACGGCACGTAGGGCGGGTTGGCCACCACCACGTCGTAGGGCCCCGACCTGAGCACGCTGGACACGCCGCCGCGGCGCACCCGCACCGGGGCGCGGTTCAGCACGCCGTTGAGCCAGGCCGCGGCCAGCGCGCGCCGGGAGAGGTCCACGGCGGTGACCGACCCCGCGCCCGCCTTGGCGGCGGCCACGGCCTGCGCGCCGGTCCCGGTGCACAGGTCCAGGACCCGGGCGCCGGGGCGCACCCCCGCAGCGGCGATCGCGCGGGTCAACAACCTGGTGTCCTCCTGCGGCCGGTACACACCGGGCAGCCGCAACACCGCCGTGGGAAGACCCTCCGGCTCAAGCTCGTCGGGGGTGAGATCCATTGTGGTCATGGCCGTCTCCTCTTTCGTCGCCCGGCGCTGTTTACCCCGCAACGACGCTGAGAAACACCCGTGTAACACCTCTCTCGACACGGGTGCGACGCAGGTCCGATTCCACACAGGACATTCGAGGGTCGGACCACCGGAACCGGGATCGCGCAACGTGGGGAAGCCCACTCCTCGCGCTGTGCGGGACGCGGCCGGGCGTGTTATCAGCTCTCCCGGCGGACGCCCGCGCCCAGCGCGTAGGCCAGGTGCCCGCCGAGGGCGCCACCCGCGCTCATCGCGGTCAGGCCCAGCACCGACCAGGTCACCCCGGCCTTGCGGGCACCGCGCCGCCGCGCCCGGTACGACGCCAGGAAGCAGGCGGTGGCCGTCGCGTTGGTCAGCGCGTGCAGCGCCCCCACCCGCCTGCCGCGCGGGTCGGTGACCGTGGCCAGTTCCACCAGCCCGGTCAGCACGGCGACGGGGGTGGCCGCGAGCCCGATGCCCACCAGCTTGCGGGCCGTGTCGTCGTCGTGCAGCAGGAAGTCGGCGACCGCCGCTGCCGTCCACGTGCCCACCGGCAGCGTGATGAGGATCGGGTGCACCGGGTGCCCGAGGAACCGCCCGCGCAGCGCCGCCTCCACCGCCTCGGGCAGCCGAACCCGGCCGAGCACGTCGGCCACGCGGTCCAACGCCCGCACCGATTCCACCGAGGACAGCAGATCACGAGTCGCCATGGCCCCCGACTACCCGTTCCCGACCCGGTCAACCCGCCCCGGCGGCGGAGGTCATCCGACCGGGCGGCTCCCACCGCGTTTGGCCCGTGCCGCGTCGGGTACCGCAACCCCGTCGGACCACCGGACGAGGAGCCGCGCCATGCCCAGCCGCGACGGGATCGCCGAGCCGTGGGGCACCAGGACGCCCTACGGGCCGGGGGAGCGGTGGCCCACGCGGGTGGACACCCGGCTCGCCGACGGGGTGACCGCCGACGACGTCGACGAGTGGGTGCCCACGGCCTCGGTGCTGCACTCCAACGGCGACGGCCTGCACCTCGCGGTCAAGGACGGGCGGGTGGTCGGGGTCCGCGGCCGGGCCGACGACCGGGTCAACCACGGCAGGCTCGACCCCAAGGACCTGTTCGCCTGGCAGGCCAACCGCTCCGCCGACCGGCTCACCACACCCCTGGTCCGCGACGGCGGCAGGCTGGTCGAGGCGAGCTGGGACGAGGCCATGGGGCGGGTCGTCGAGCGCAGCCGGGCGCTGCTGGGCGACCGCGGCCCCGGTTCGATCGGCTTCTACACCAGCGGCCAGCTCTTCGCCGAGGAGTACTACACCCTCGCCGCCGTCGCCCACGGGGCGATCGGCACCAACCACGTCGACGGCAACACCCGGCTGTGCACCGCCACCGCCGCGGCCGCCCTCAAGGAGTCCTTCGGCTGCGACGGCCAGCCCGGCTCCTACACCGACGTCGACCACGCCGACGTGATCGCCCTGTTCGGCCACAACGTCGCCGAGACGCAGACCGTGCTGTGGTCCCGGATGCTCGACCGGCTGGCCGGGCCGAACCCGCCGCTGCTGGTCTGCGTCGACCCGCGCACCACCGCGGTCGCCCGCGCCGCCACCGTCCACCTCGCCCCGCTGCCCGGCACGAACGTCGCCCTGATGAACGGCCTGCTGCACGAGGTCGTCGCGCACGACCGGGTCGACCACGACTTCGTCGAGCGGTCCACCGTGGGCTTCGCCGACCTCGCCGAACAGGTGCGGCAGTGGCCGCCCGAGCGGGCCGCGGCGATCTGCGGCGTGCCCGCCGAGGAGATCCGGCACGCCGCCCGCGTCCTCGGCGGCGCCCGGCGCCTGCTGTCCACCGTGCTCCAGGGCTTCTACCAGTCCAACCAGGCCACCGCCGCCGCGGTGCAGGTCAACAACCTGCACCTGCTGCGCGGAATGATCGGCAAGCCGGGCGCGGGCGTGCTCCAGATGAACGGCCAGCCCACCGCCGAGAACACCCGGGAGTGCGGCGCCGACGGCGACCTGGTGGGCTTCCGCAACTGGAACAACGACGCGCACGTGGCGGACCTGACCGAGCTGTGGAACCTCGACGCGAACGCCATCCCGCACTTCTCGCCGCCGACGCACCTCATGCAGATGCTGCGCTACGCGGAGAACGGCTCCCTGCGGATGCTGTGGGTCAGCGCCACCAACCCCGCCGTGTCCCTGCCCGAACTGGCCCGGGTCCGGTCGATCCTCGGCCAGGACCGGCTGTTCCTGGTCGTGCAGGACATCTTCCGCACCGAGACCGCCGAGCTGGCCGACGTCGTGCTGCCCGCCGCCGCGTGGGGGGAGAAGACCGGCACCTTCACCAACGCCGACCGCACCGTGCACCTGTCCCGCCGGGCCGTCGACCCACCCGGGCAAGCCCGCGCCGACCTGGACATCTTCCTCGACTACGCCCGCCGCATGGACTTCCGCGACCGCGACGGCGCGCGGTTCCCGCCGTGGCACGACCCGCAGTCGGCGTTCGCCGCCTGGCAGCGGGCCAGCGCGGGCAGGCCGTGCGACTACTCGGGGCTGGACTACGACATGCTCGCCGAACGCAGCGGCGTGCAGTGGCCGTGCAACGCCGAGCACCCCGACGGCACCGAACGCCTCTACGCGGACGGGAAGTTCTTCGCCGCACCCGACTACTGCGAGAACTACGGCCGCGACCTGGTGACCGGCGCTCCGATGGAGGCCACCGAGTACCGGGCCATGAACCCCGACGGCAAGGCCATGCTCAAGGCGGCCGACTACGTCCCGCCGCACGAGCGCCCCGGCGAGGAGTTCCCGCTGTCGCTGATCACCGGCCGCACCGTCTACCACTTCCACACCCGCACCAAGACCGGCCGCACCCCCCAGTTGCGCGACGCCGCCCCCGAGGTGTGGGTTGAGGTCTCCGCCCCCGACGCCGAGGCGCACGGCGTCACCGAGGGCGACCTGGTGGAGGTGAGCACCCCGCGCGGGTCGGTCCGCGCCCACGCCCGCGTGTCCGCCATCCGGCCCGGCGTGCTGTTCCTCCCCTTCCACTACGGCTACTGGGACACCGAGGCGCCACCGGACGGCGACCGCGAGCACCACCGCGCGGCCAACGAGCTGACCATGACCGATTGGGACCCGGTGTCGAAGCAACCCCTCTTCAAGACCGCCGCCGCCGCGCTGACCCGGATCGCCGCGGGCGACCGCCCCGCGGCCGCCCCCACCACCGGCGCGGCCACACCGCTCGACCCGACCGTTCCCGCCACCACGGGCGGCCCGGCCGCCACGGTCCAGGAAACCCACGCGGCGGAGCAGACCGCAGGCGGTGCCCGGTGAAGCTGAACCTCGTCCTGCGCGAACTGCACCGCGCCGAGACCGCGCTGGCCCGCAACCTCCGCCGGGCGGCCGAGCGGCACAGGGTGGAGCACGAGGTCCACCACGTCGCCCTCGACCTCGCCGAGTGGTCCGCGCGGCACGTCCGCGACCTCGCCGCCACCGCCCGCAGCCGCGGCCTGGGCCTGGACGCCCACAGCGCCGACCGCCCCGGCCTGCTGGCCCCGCTGCGCACCACCATCAGCGAACTCGCCGTCCACCGCCCCGAACCGGGGCTGCTCCTCCTGCGCGACCTCCGCGCCCTGCACCGCACGACCGCGGGCCTGTCGGTGGACTGGGAACTGCTCGCCCAGGCCGCCCAGGCGGCGCGCGAACTCGACCTGCTCGCACTGGCCCAGCGCTGCCACCCGGACACCCTGCGCCAGCTCAAGTGGACCAACGCCATGCTCAAGGTGCTCTCACCGCAGATCCTGATCGGCTGACCGGGTCACCCGGCCGCGCGGCGGTGCAGGCGGATCGCCGAGACCAGGAAGAAGACACCGCCCAGCGTCGCGTACCCGGCGACGGTGGTGAGCGACGCGCCCGCACCAGCGGCCTGGACGACGAAGCTCGTGCCCGCGACGGCGGAGATGCCGCCGCTGAGGACCATCGCCCACTGGCCGCCGAGCCCGCGCCGCAGGACCGCCACGATGAGCTGCACGATGCCCGCGGTGATCGCCCAGGCACCCCACACCCGCAGCACGTCCGGGATGCCGGAGGTGACGGCGACGGCCAACCCGATGGCGGCGAGCAGGCTCAGCGCCATGTTGGCGTACAGCGGCACCCGCGGCCGGGCGGTGCCCGAGGAGCGGAAGTCGACCACGGCCGCGGCGACGTCGAACAGCGGGTAGACCACCAGCAGGGCGATGCTGACCGGCGTGAGCGCCGAAGCGGTCAGCACCACCAGGCCCGCCCAGACGACGGCGAAGCCGAAGCGGGCGTAGTACAGGTTCCGCAATCCCGTGGTCGTGCCCGCGACATCAGCCGCGGTGCCGGTGGCGTCGGTGTGGGTGGAAGTCGACATCGGATTTCTCTTTCGGCCACATCAGGTGGATAGAACGATCGGTCTACTCAACCTTGGGTCACGATTCCGTCCATGTCAAGACCGATCGTTCTGTCTGCTAGCGTCGAGGCGGAACTCGGGAAGGAGAGGTGGATGTCGGAAGCACGGGCGCGCCTGCTCAGCACGGCCAGCGGGTTGTTCTACGCCGAAGGGCTCCACTCCGTGGGCATCGATCGCATCATCGCCACAGCGGGGGTGACCCGAGCGACGCTGTACCGGCACTTCCCGGGCAAGGACGACCTCGTTGTCGCCTACCTGACCCTGGCCGACGAGGCGATCCGCGCGCGCGTGGACGCCGCGCGGTCCCAGGACGCGCTCCCCGAAGACGTCATCCGGACCGTCGCTCGGTCCATCGCCGACGACATCCGCGGCCCCGGCTTCCGGGGCTGCGCGTTCCTCAACGCCGCCGCCGAGTACCCCGACCCGGCCCACCCGGTCCACCGGGCGGTGCTCGGGCACCGGCGGTGGTTCCTGGCCGCGATCACCGAACTCTTCACCGACACCGGGAAGCCCGATCCGGAACCCGCGGGCAGGCACTTCGCCATGCTGCGCGACGGCGCCATGGCCGCGGGCTGCCTGACCGACCCGGAACCCATCTGCGCGACGTTCCTGCGCGGGGTCGAAGGACTCCTCGAGTACCGCAGCGGTCTGGGACCTGACGACGGCGCCTGAGGGCACACCCCGATCACCCCACCCGCGACGCGGCGGCCACGGCTGTGATCATCGTGACGCCCCGCTCACGTGCTCACGGCCGCGCCGAGTCGGGTGACGGCGGCGATCGGGTCCTCCAGTCCCGCGACGACGCAGTCGACCACGCGGTCGACACCTCCCGCGCGCAACGCGGCCCGCTGCCGGTCGGCACCGGAACCGGCGCGAACTAGCACGTCGACCGCGGCGGTGGTGAAGGCCAGGTCGCCCATCTCCTCAAGGGCGGGGCCGACCCGGTCCAGCAGGTCGCCCACCCGCCGCCGCCCGGTGCTGGGGGTCGCGCGCACCGGATCGATGGCGGGCCCGGTCAGCCCGTGCCGGGCCGCCGCCCACACCGACGCCGCGGCGACCTGCGGGTCGAGCCGGGGTCCCTCGCGGCCCGCCGCCAGCTCGGTCAACGCGGTGCGGACCAGAGCGCGCGACAGGGCGACCTGGAGCACCGCCTCCCAGGGCTCGACCACGGTGTCCGCGGCCCGCAGTTCCACCGTGGGCAGGTGCGCGGACGGCCGGACCAGCCAGAAGGTCATCCGGTCGTCGACGAGCACCCCCAGGTCGACCAGGCGGTCGACCTGCCGGTCGTGGTCGGCGGCCGAGGCGAACCAGGGCGGCAGCCCGAAACCGGGCAGCCGGGCCTGCTCGAGCACGCGGAGGCTGGCCTGCCGGTGGTCCCGCCCGTACCGCACCGCGGAGTTCGCCGACAGGGCCAGCAGCGTCGGCAACCAGGGGGAGACGTGGTTGAGCACGGCGACCGCCGTGTCCCGGTCGCCGACCCCGACGTGCACGTGGCACCCGGACACCTGGTAGTCGCTGAACACCGGCCCGAACCGCTCGAAGATCTCCGCGAACCGCGGCCCGACCGAGCCCGCCGCCGCACCACCCTCGATGACCGGCACACCGCACGCCGCCAAGCGCATCCCCAGTTCGGCGGCGGTCGCGGTGAGTGCCGTCCGCGCCTCGCAGACCTGGGACCCCACCTCGGAAAGCGTCCGGCACACACCGCTGGCGACCTCCACCTGGGTCTGCATCAGCTCCGCGTGCAGCGCGCCACGGGTCAACTGCGCCCGCCCCAGCACCTCGGCCGACCGGGGCGCGGGGAGCCCGGTCGCCTCGTCGAGCAGGAGGAATTCCTCTTCGATGCCGACCGTGACACCGTCGTCCGCTTGGAAGGCCACCGCATCCCCCTGTCCGCGCATCCCCGCCCGGGACAGCCGCAGGCGGAGTATTCCCAACCGGACTCCAGGACAACCACCGGGTCGGGACCCGGTGTCCGGGCAGGGACTCCAGCGGCCGGATCGACGACCGCGACCACCTCCCCCGGCCGCACGCCGCCGGAACCGGATGCCGGCCGCTGGGCCCACCTCGGAACCGGGGTGGAAAAACTCGACCGGGCATCACTTTCCGGTCGGAGGTCTTTTGTTCGGTCCTTCGGGGTTTCTTGCTCTGCCGCGACGGCGCCCCGACCGGGTGGCGCCACATTGTTTGCCTCCCCGCAGCGCTACCAGGGGTGGTGTGAAGAGGAAGTCAAAGTGCGGAGGCGGGATCTTGTGGACGAACCGACAATGATGGTGTATACGCCCGGGGGCGCGTGGACAAGAATGGAAAATTGGTTGATTTCCCAAAGTGGCGGTGCGGGCGTCGGATGGGGCGGAACACCTTTTACGGAACCCTGATGGGTGGGTGGGCCGGAACGGATGTATGGTTCTGCCGGTTTGTGCCGGACATCCGGGCAACCGGGATCTCCACCGCACCGGACAAACCTCGTACCCCCGCGCGCCGATGCTCCGGCGAAAGAGGCGAACTCGCGGGATCGACGTCCCCACCAGGCAAATTTGGAGTGTAGGCACCATGAACTTCATCCAGTCGATCGTGACCCTGTTCCTCACCATCGGTGACATCAACATTTTCTGAAACATTTTCCGGACTCGTCGGGCTTCGTCCTGAACGACCGTCGGAACCGACCGCGGCCACCTGGTTTCAGGTGGTCGCGGTCTTTGTGTCCTCGGTGGACCGGTGCTGCCCGCCCGTGGTGGAGTAAAACGGCGAAGTTACGACCGTGTTGCGTATCACTTTAACCCGTCCGCCGATCGGGTTACCCCGAACGCATGATTGAGTGACGCGGCGTATGGCTGCGCACGGCAGGTGGACCTCCACGCGGAGGACGGTATTTCGGGGTGTGCGCCCGACCTCTCAGGGTGCACAGATTAGGAGCGGGAATGGTTGCCGAACAGCGCGACGTGCTGAACCTGTCCAAGGCGCAGCGGGGAATCTGGTTCGCCCAGCGTCTTGATGCGGACAATCCCGTGTTCACCGTTTCCCAATACCTCCACCTCCGCGGTGCCCTGGACGTCGTCGCGCTCGAAGGGGCGGTCCGGCGGGTGCTGGGTGCGTCGGAAGCTCTCCGCCTGCGCTTCGTCGAGCACGACGGCGAGCCGGTGCAGTTCATCTCCGAGCCGGTCCACTGGGAACTGCCCGTGGTCGACCTGGCGGAGGAGCCGGACCCGGAGGAAGCCGCCCGGTCCTGGATGCGGCGGGACCTGGCGGCGCCGACGGACGTCTTCGGCGACAGGCTGTTCCACGCCGCGCTGATCCGGCTCGCACCGGACGAGTTCTTCTTCTACCAGCGCGTCCACCACCTGCTCCTCGACGGCTACGGGGCCGTGCTCGTGCTCCGCCGCATCGCCGAGGACTACTCGGCCCTGCAGCGGGGTGAAACCGTGGCGGACACCGGGTTCGGGTCCCTGGTCGACGTGATCGCCGAAGACGGCGAGTACGCGACCTCGGAGCGCCGTGGAACCGACGCCGAGTACTGGCGGACGCGGTTCGCGGACCTGCCGGAGCCCACCCAGCTCACGGACTCGGCCGCGGGGCTGGCCACCTGGTCGCTGCACCGGTCCGCCGCCGTCGGCCCCGGGGAAGCCGAGCGGCTGCGCGCCCTCGCCCGGACGCTGCGGACCGACTGGTCCCCGGTGGTGATCGCGGTCGCCGCCGCCTACCTGCACCGCAGCACCGGTGCCCGGGACTTGGTCCTCGGCCTGCCGGTCACCGCCCGGCGCACCGCCGCGCAGCGCGCCACCCCGGCGATGCTGTCCAACGTGGTCCCGCTGCGGCTGCGGATCACCCCGGCCACCACGACCACCGACCTGGTGGCGCAGACCTCGCGCCAGGTGCGCGACGCCCTCAAGCACCAGCGCCACCGCGCCGAAGACCTCCGGCGCGACCTCGCGCTGCCCCGGTCCCGGCGCCTGCACGGGCCCACGGTGAACATCCTCCCGTTCGCCCCGGAGATCGAGTTCGGCTCGCACGCGGCGTCGCTGCACAACCTGTCGGTCGGACCGGTCGACGACCTGTCCATCGTGGTCCAGGGCATCTCGGCCGAGCACGGGCTGCGCGTCGACGTGACCGCGAACCCCCTGCGCTACAGCGAAGAGGAGCTGGCCGGGCACCACGAGCGCCTGGTGCGGCTGCTCCGCGCCGCGACGGCGCACCCCACGGCGCCCATCGGCGAGCTGGAACTGCTCGGCGAGCCGGAGCGCCGCCTCGTCCTCCAGCGGTGGAACGCGACCACCGTCGAGACCCCGAAGACCACCGTCCCCGAGGCGTTCGCCCGCCAGGCCGCCGCGACCCCCGAACGGGTCGCCGTCTCCGATGGACGGACGACGCTCACCTTCGCCGAGTTGGACCGGCGCGTCGACGAACTCGCCCGGGTGCTGGCCGCCCGAGGGGCCGGTCCGGGCCGCGTCGTGGCGGTCGCGCTGCCGCGCTCGGTCGACAGCGTGGTCGCGCTGCTCGCGGTGGGGCGCGCGGGCGCCGCCTACCTGCCGCTGGACGTCTCCCACCCGGTGGACCGGTTGGCGTTCCTGCTGGCCGACGCCGAACCCCACCTGGTGATCGCCCACTCCTCGACCCGGGACCTCCTCCCCGAGGTGGACGTCGTGCTCGACGAGGTCGACCTGGCGGCGGTCCCGCACGTCGACCCGACCCCCGCCGGGCCGGGCGACCTCGCGTACGTGATCTACACCTCGGGTTCCACCGGTCTGCCCAAGGGCGTCGCGGTGGAGCACAGTGCCTTGGCGAACCTCCTGGCGAGCCACACCAACAGGCTCTTCCCCGCGGGCCGCGCCGCCGCCGGGCGCGCGGTGCTGCGCGTGGCCCACCTGTCCGGCATGGCCTTCGACGCCGCGTGGGACCCGGTGCTGTGGCTGGTGGCCGGGCACGAGCTGCATGTCGTGCCCGACGCCGTGCGCCGCGACCCCGAGGCGTGCACCCACCACCTGCGCGACGGGCGCATCGACGTGATCGAAACGACCCCGTCCTACCTGCGGCAGTTGCTCGCCGCGGGCCTGCTCGCCGAACCCCGGCGCCACCCGGCGGTGGTGGCGCTCGGCGGCGAGGCCGTGGACCCCGAGCTGTGGCGCGAGCTGACCGACGGGGACCGGGTGCTGGGGGTGAACCTCTACGGACCGACCGAGTCCACTGTGGATGCCGTGATGACGGCGATGCCCGGCCACGGCTCCCCGGTCATCGGCAGGCCGGTGGACAACGTGCGCGCCCACGTCCTCGACCACGCGCTGATGCCGGTGGCCCCGGGGGTGCGCGGTGAGCTGTACCTGGCGGGCGCGGGTCTGGCCCGGGGTTATCACAACCGGCCCGCGCTGACGGCGACGCGGTTCGTCGCCGACCCGTTCGGCGGCCCCGGGCAGCGGCTCTACCGCACCGGCGACCTGGCGCGCTGGACCAGCGAGGGGGTGCTGGAGTTCCTGGGCCGGGCCGACGACCAGGTCAAGATCCGCGGCCACCGCGTCGAACCCGGTGAGGTCCAGGCTGTACTGGCGGCCCACCCCGACGTGGACGACGCCGCGGTGCTCGCCGACGGGACCGGGGAGTCCGCGCGGCTGGTCGCCTACGCGGTGTCCTCGGTGGAGCCCGCCGAGCTGCGGGCGCACCTGCGCCACCGCCTGCCCGAGCACATGGTTCCCCAGGTGGTCCTCACCCTGGCGGAACTGCCCCTGACGGTGAACGGCAAGCTCGACCGCACCCGCCTGCCCGACCCCGCCGCAGCGGGAGGGGTCGAGGGGCCGGGCCGCCGCGGTCCGGCGACCTGGTTGCAGGCGCGGCTGTGCGCGATCTTCGCCGAATCCCTGGGCCGCACCGGGGTCGGCCCGGACGACGACTTCTTCGAACTGGGCGGGCACTCCCTGGTCGCGACCAGGGTGGCGGGCCGCATCCGCGCCGAACTCGCCGCCGACATCGCCATCCGCGACCTGTTCGAGGCGCCCACCCCGGCGCTGCTGGCCGAGCGGGTCGAGGCGGGCGGGAACGCCGACCGGCCGCGGCTGGTCGCCGCACCCCGGCGCGAGCGGGAACCGCTGTCCGCCGCGCAGCAGCGGCTCTGGTTCCTCAACCGGCTCGACCCCGGCGCCGCGGGCTACACCATGCCCGCCGTCCTGCGCCTGACCGGGGCGCTGGACCAGGCCGCCCTGCGAGCGGGGCTGGCCGACGTGGTGACCAGGCACGAAAGCCTCCGCACGATCTTCGCCGAGTCGGACGGCCTGCCGTACCAGCGCGTCCTCGACCCCGGGCACACCGGGATCACCCTGGCGGTCGAGGACGTCGCCCCCGCCGGGATCGCCGAGCGGCTGACCGCCGAGGCCGGGCGCGGGTTCGACCTGTCCGCCGAGGCGCCGCTGCGCGCGACGCTGCTGCGCGTCTCGGACTCCGAGGCCCTGCTCGTGCTGGTGCTGCACCACATCGCGGGCGACGGCTGGTCCTTCGGCCCGCTGGCCCGCGACCTCGCCTCGGCCTACCGGCTGCGCGCCGACGGGGTGGGCACCGGGCTGCCGCCGCTGGCGGTCCAGTACGCCGACTACGCCCGCTGGCAGCGCGAAGTCCTCGGCGCGGAGGACGACGCGGACAGCCGCGCCGCCCGGCAGTCGGCGTTCTGGGGCACCGCGCTGCGCGACCTGCCCACCGAGCTGACCCTCCCGGTGGACCGCCCCCGCCCGCCGCGGCCGACGGGGGAGGGCGCCGCTGTCGCGGTGGAGGTGCCCGCCGCCGCGCACGCCGCCCTCTCCCGGCTGGCCGCCGAGAGCGGCACCAGCCTGTTCATGGCCCTGCACGCGCTCTTCGGGGCCACCCTGTCGAAGTTCGGCGCCGGTGCGGACGTCCCGATCGGCACCCCCGTCGCCGGGCGGACCGATCCCGCGCTCGAAGACCTGGTCGGGTTCTTCGTCAACACGCTCGTCCTGCGCACCGACCTGAGCGGCGACCCCAGCTTCACCGAACTGCTGCGCCGCGTGCGGGAGACCGACCTGGCCGCCTTCGAGCACCAGGACCTGCCGTTCGAGCGGGTGGTCGAGGAGTTGGCCCCGCAGCGCGCACCCGGGCGCAACCCGCTGTTCCAGGTGATGCTCACGTTGCAGAACAACCCGGCGCCGCGCATCGAGCTGGGCGACCTGCGGGTCGAGGCGGGACCCGCCGCCCGGACCTCGACGGCGAAGTTCGACCTCTCCCTCACCCTGACCGAGCGGTACGACCCCACCGGGGCACCCGGGGGCATCACCGGGGAGCTGGAGTACAGCACGGCGATGTTCGACCGGACCACGGCGTCCCGCCTGGCCCGCGGCGTGGTGACCCTCCTGGGGAACGTCCTCGCCCGGCCGGACGAGCCGCTGCGGACCGCCGATGTGCTCACCGACGACGAGCTGCGCGAGGTGATCACCCAGGGCACGGGGACGAGCCGGGAGGTCGGCGCCGAGACGCTGCCGGAGGTCTTCGGGCAGCGGGCGCGGCTGCACCCCGACCGCACGGCGGTGGTGGCCGCCGACGGCACCCTCACCTTCGCCGAACTGGACCGCCTCGCCGACCGCCTGGCCCGGGAGATCGCCGCCCGCGGCGCCGGGCGCGGCCAGGTCGTCGCGGTCGTCCTGGAGCGCTCCCTCGGCACGGTGGTCGCGCTGCTGGGCGTCCTGCGCGCGGGCGCGGTCTACCTGCCGGTGGACCTGGAGTACCCGGACGACCGGATCGCCCACCTCATCGAGGACGCCGCCCCGGCCCTGACGCTGACCACTTCGGAGACCGCGAACCGGTGCGGCACCGGTGTTCCGGTGGTGCTCCTCGACGACCTCCCGCCGGACTCGGGCGCCGGGCAGCTCCCCACCCCGCCCCGGCCCGTCGACCTCGCGTACCTGCTCTACACCTCGGGTTCGACCGGGCGCCCCAAGGGCGTCGCGGTGGAGCACCGCAGCCTGGCGAACCTGCTCGCCAGCCACCGGGAGCAGGTGTTCGCCCCGGCGACCGCCGCCGCCGGTCGCGACGTGCTGCGCGTCGCGCACACCGCCGGGGTGTCCTTCGACGCGTCCTGGGACCCGATCCTCTGGCTCGCCGACGGCCACGAGCTGCACCTGCTCGCCGACGCCGTCCGCCGCGACCCCGAAGCCCTCCTTGACCACCTGGCCGAACACCGGGTCGACGTCGTGGAGACCACTCCCTCCTACGTCCGCTACCTGCTGCCCATGGGCCTGCTCGCCGAGGACCGGCACCGCCCCCGGGTCATCGCGCTCGGCGGGGAAGCGGTGGACCCCGCCCTGTGGCAGGAGCTGTCCGGGGTGCCCGACGTGCTCGCCTTCAACCTCTACGGCCCGACCGAGTCCACAGTGGACTCAGTGGTCGCCCGGCTCGGCGACCACGACCGCCCGGCGGTGGGAACGGCGATCGCCAACGTGGGCGCCCACGTGCTCGACCCCGGGCTGCGCCCGGTGCCCCCCGGTGTCACCGGGGAGCTGTACCTGACCGGGGCCGGGCTCGCCCGCGGCTACCACGGCCGCCCCGGGTTGACCGCCGAGCGCTTCGTGGCCTGCCCGTTCGACGGCGGGGCGCGGATGTACCGGACCGGCGACCTCGTGTGCCGGACCCCCTCCGGCGTCCTGGAATTCGTCGGCCGCGTCGACGACCAGGTGAAGATCCGCGGGTTCCGCGTGGAGCCGGGGGAGGTGCAGGCCGCACTGGTCGGTGCCGAGCGGGTCGACGCGGCGGCGGTGCTCGTGCACCGCGGCCCCGGGGGGATCGACCGGCTCGTGGCCTACGTGACCGGCGCCGACCCCGACCCGGTCGCCGTGCGCGAGCACGCCGCGCGGCTGCTGCCGGACTACATGGTGCCGCAGGTGGTCGTGGTGGTCCCCGAGCTGCCGCTGACCGTCAACGGCAAGCTGGACCGGGCCCGGCTGCCCGAACCCGACCTCACCGCCGCACCCGAGGGCCGGGCACCCGGCACCCGGGTCGAGGCGGAGCTGTGCGCGCTGTTCGCCCAGGTCCTCGGGCTGCCCGGGGTCGGGGTGGACGACGACTTCTTCGACCTCGGCGGGCACTCGCTGCTCGTCACGCGGCTCACCAGCCGGGTGCGCGCGGTGCTCGGCGCCGAGGTGGCCATCCGCACCGTGTTCGAGGCACCCACCCCGGCGGCGCTCGCTACCCGGATCACCCCCGACGGCTCCACCCGGGCCCGCCTCACCCGGCGGGAGCGGCCCGACCGGGTTCCGCTGTCGCACGCGCAGCGCCGCATGTGGTTCCTCAACAGCTTCGAAGGCACGGGTGCGGGCTACCACATCCCGATGGCCCTGCGCCTGCGCGGGGAACTCGACCACGACGCCCTGCGCGCCGCGCTCGCGGACCTCACCGCGCGGCACGAGGTCCTGCGCACGGTCTTTCCCGTGGAGGACGGGGTCCCCCACCAACTCGTGCTCCCCGCCGAGCAGGCCGGTGTCCCGCTGCCGGTGCTCGACGCCGACCCGGCGCGGCTGCGCGCGGTCCTCGCCGAGCACGCGGCCCGCCCGTTCGCCCTCGACGCGGAGCTGCCGCTGCGCGCCGCGCTGGTCCGGGTGGGCCCCGGGGAGCACGTGCTCCAGGTCGTGACCCACCACATCGCCAGTGACGGGTGGTCCACCGCGCCCATGGCCCGCGACCTGGCGACCGCCTACACCGCGCGCCTGCGCGGCGAGGCGCCGGAGCAGCCCGAGCTGCCGGTGCAGTACGCGGACTACTCCCTGTGGCAACAGGAACTGCTCGGCGACGAGGGGGCCGAGGACAGCACCGCGCACCGGCAGCTCGGCTTCTGGCGCGAGGCGCTGTCCGCGCTGCCCGACGAGCTGTCGCTCCCGCACGACCACCCCCGGCCCCGGGAGTCGACCTACACGGGCGGGACCGTGCCGCTCACCGTGCCCGCCGACCTGCACGCCCGGGTCGCCGAGTTCGCCGCCGAGCACGGCGCCAGCCTCTTCATGGTGCTGCACGCCGGGCTGGCCACCCTGCTGTCCAGGCTCGGGGCGGGGGAGGACGTCGCGATCGGCACCGCCGTCGCCGGTCGCACCGACGAGCGGCTGGAAGAACTGGTCGGCTTCTTCGTCAACACCCTGGTGCTGCGGACCGACCTGTCCGGCGCCCCCGGCTTCGCCGAGCTGCTGCGGCGGGTGCGGGCGGGTGACCTGGCCGCGTTCGACCACCAAGACGTCCCGTTCGAGCGCGTCGTGGAGGAATTGGCGCCGCCGCGCACGCTCAACCGCCACCCGCTGTTCCAGGTCATGCTGACCGTGCAGAACGCCGCCCGCCCGGACCTCGCGCTGCCCGGGCTGGCGGTGACCACGGCCGGGGACGACGACGTGGCCGCGGTGAAGTTCGACCTCTCGTTCTCGGTGGCCGAGCACCACGGGCCCGACGGCGCCCCCGCCGGGCTGTCGGGCACCGTGGAGTACAGCGCGGACCTGTTCGAGCCGGGCACCGCGCACCGGCTCGCCCGCTGGCTGCCCCGGTTGCTCGAATCCGCCCTCGCCGACCCGACCCGGCCCGTCGCCGACCTGGAACTGCTCTCCGGCGCGGAACTGGAAACCGTTCTCCAGACCTGGAACGACACCGGCCGCGAACTGCCCGCCGAGACCGTGGCGGCGGAGTTCGAGCGGTGGGCAGGCGGACCCGGCCGGGACCGCACCGCCGTGGTCGCCGCGGGCCGCGCGCTCACCGCTGGGCAGCTCGACGCGCACGCCAACCGGCTCGCCCGACTGCTGCGCCTGCGCGGGGTCGGCGCCGGGGACATCGTCGCGGTGGCCGTCCCGCGCTCGGTGGAGACGGCCGCGGCGCTGCTCGCCGTGCTCAAGGCGGGAGCCGCGTACCTGCCGGTCGACCTCACCTACCCCGCCGAGCGCATCGGCCTCATGCTGGCCGACGCCGCCCCGGCGCTGGTGCTGACGACCGAGGCAGTGGCCTCCCGATTGCCCGGGGTCCACACCCTCGTGCTCGACGACAGCCGGGTGGTCGCGGAACTCGACGCCACCCCGCCCGCCCGCCTGGCGGAGGCGGAACTGCGGCGCCCGCTCGACGGCGGGCAGCCCGCGTACGTCATCTACACCTCGGGCTCCACCGGGCGCCCGAAGGGCGTCGTCGTCGAGCACCGCTCGCTGGCCAACCTGCTGCGCCACCACCGGGAGCACGTGTTCGAGCCCGCCGCGCACCGCCTCGGCGGTCGCGGGCTCCGGGTCGCGCTGACCGCCGCCGTCGCCTTCGACGCCTCCTGGGACCCGTTCCTGTGGATGGTCGCCGGGCACGAGCTGCACATCGTCGACGACGACACCCGGCGCGACGCCGGGGCGCTCGCCGAGCACCTGCGCACGCGGGCCATCGACGTCGTCGAGACCACCCCGTCGTACCTGCGCCAGCTCATCACCACCGGGCTGCTCAGCGGGGACGGCCACCGGCCCTGCGTGCTCGCCCTCGGCGGCGAGCAGGTCGACGAAGCCCTCTGGGCGCAGTTGCGCGCCACCGAGGGGGTCACCGCCTACAACTTCTACGGGCCCACTGAATCCACTGTGGACTCGGTGATCGCCGACATCGACGACACCGAGAAGCCCGCGATCGGCAAGCCGGTGCGCAACACCCGCGCCTACGTCCTCGACACCCGGCTGCGGCCCGTCCCGCCCGGTGTGGCGGGTGAGCTGTACCTGTCCGGGGCGGGGGTCGCCCGCGGGTACCTCAACCGCACCGGGCTCACCGCCGAGCGCTTCGTCGCCGACCCCTTCGGCGACAGCGGCGACCGCATGTACCGCACCGGCGACCTCGTGCGCTGGCGCTCCGACGCCACCCTGCAGTTCCTCCGCCGGGGCGACGACCAGGTGAAGGTGCGCGGCTTCCGGGTCGAACCGGCCGAGGTCGTCGCCGCGCTGGAGGACGACCCCTCCGTGGCCGAGGCGGCGGTCGTCCTGCGGGAGACCGGGGCGGACGACGCGGCCCTGGTCGCCTACGTGGTGGCGGGCGAGACCGAGCCCCGGGCCGACGCGCTGCGCTCGGCGCTGGCCGCGAAGCTCCCCGACCACATGGTCCCCTCGGCCTTCGTCGTGCTGGACCGGATGCCGCTGACCCCCAACGGCAAGCTCGACCAGCGGGCACTGCCGGTGCCCGGCCCGCAGACCCGATCCGCCCACCGCGGACCGAGGTCACCGCGCGAAGACCTGCTCTGCAAGCTGTTCGCGGAAACGCTGGGCCTGCCGAGGGTGGGGATCGACGACAGCTTCTTCGACCTCGGCGGCCACTCGCTGCTCGCCAACGCCCTGATGTCGCGCATCCGCACCGCGCTCGGCGTCGACCTGCCGATCCGCAGGCTGTTCGAGGCCCCGACCGTGGCCGGGCTGGCCGAGCGGCTGGACGCGGGCGGTGCCGGGAGCGACCTGGACGTGCTGCTGCCCCTGCGCACCACCGGCGACCGGCCGCCGCTGTTCTGCGTGCACCCCGCCAGCGGTCTGTCGTGGACGTACTCCGGTCTCCTGCGCCACCTCGAACCCGACCAGCCGCTCTACGGGCTCCAGTCGCGGAAGCTGACGCAACCGGGGTACGCGCCCGCCAGCATCGAGGAGGTGGCCGCCGACTACGTCGAGCACATCCGCTCGGTGCAGCCGCACGGGCCCTACCACCTCCTGGGCTGGTCCTTCGGCGGCAACCTCGTGCACGAGGTGGCGGCGCAGTTCGAGGCGGCGGGGGAGCGGGTCGGCCTGCTGACCGTGCTCGACGCCTTCCCCCAGGCCCCGCGCGACGGGCTCGAAGCGGCCAGCGAGGCGGACATGTTCGCCGCGCTGCTGCGCAGCCAGGGGTTCCCCGTCGAACCCGGCCGGTCCCTCGACCGCGCCGCCGTGCTGGAGCACTTCCGGGAGATCGGCAGCCCGATGGGCAGCCTGACCGAGGACGCGCTCGGCGGCATGATCGGCGCCTTCGTCAGCCAGGCCGTGCTCATGCCCGGCTTCGTCCCGCACGTGGTCGAGGCGGACGTGCTGTTCTTCGCCGCCACCGAGAACCGCGAACCCGACGGACCCGAGGTGGCCGACTGGCTGCCCTACCTCACCGGCCACGTCGAGGTCCACGACGTCGACGCGGCCCACGTCGAACTCACCCAACCCCACGCGCTCGGCGTCATCGGCCCGATCCTGTCCCGCAGGCTCGCGCACGTCCAGGACCGCGCCCAGCAGACCCGAACCGGAGCAGGAGACCGAGGATGACCAACCCGTTCGACGCCCCAGACGAGCAGTACCTGGTGCTGGTCAACCACGAGAACCAGCACTCGCTGTGGCCCTTCTTCGCCAGGGTCCCGGCGGGCTGGGCGGTCACCTTCGGCCCCGACGAGCGCACCGCCTGCCTCGACCACATCGAGCGGAACTGGACCGACATCACCCCCGCCAGCGCCAGGGACGGGGAGGCACCGCGATGACCGGGGCGGCCATCAGCCTGGAAGGCCTCGGCAAGTCCTTCGGCGCGAAGAAGGCGCTCGACGGCGTCGACCTGGAGGTGCCCGCGGGCCAGGTGTTCGGCCTGCTGGGCCCCAACGGCGCCGGGAAGACCACCACCGTGCGGATCATCAGCACCCTGCTGCGCCCCGACCGCGGGCGGGCGCTGGTGGCCGGTGAGGACGTGGTGCGCGAGCCCGACCGGGTCCGCCGCAGGATCGGGCTGTCCGGGCAGTACGCCGCGGTCGACGACAAGCTGACCGGCTACGAGAACCTGTACCTGGTCGCCAAGCTCTACGGCATGCGCCGCCGGGTCGCGGCGGACACCGCGCGGGACCTGCTCGCGCGGTTCCACCTGGAGGACGCCGCCGACCGGGCCGCCGGGACCTACTCCGGCGGCATGCGCCGCAGGCTCGACCTGGCGGGCGCGCTGGTCGCCGCGCCGCCGGTGGTCGTGCTCGACGAGCCCACCACCGGGCTGGACCCGCAGAGCAGGCTCGACACCTGGGACGTCGTCGGCGAACTGGTCGGGCAGGGCACGACGGTGCTGCTCACCACCCAGTACCTGGAGGAAGCCGACCAGTTGGCCGACCGGATCGCGGTGATCGCCAAGGGCAAGGTGATCGCGGAGGGCACCAGCGACGAATTGAAGGCGGCCACCGGCGGGGAACGGCTGGAGGTCGTCACCGCGACCCCCGGTGAACTCGCCACCGCCCACCGGGTCCTCGCCGCCGTCGGCTCCGGCACCCCCGCGGTCGACCGGCGGGCCCGCCGGATCGAGGTCGCGGTGGGTGCGGGCGCGGCGGGTCAGCGCGCGCTGGCCGCCGCCGCGCACCGCCTCATCGTCGAGGGCGTGCGGGTCCTGGACATGGGGATGCGCCGATCCACCCTGGACGACGTCTTCCTCGCCCTGACCGGGGAGGTCATGGACTCCGGTGACGCGGAGGAGACCGCGGTCCTGCCGGAGGTCCTGGAGTGGCCCCGCCACCACGGCCACCTCAACCGGGGCGGGGTGGGCGCGTGACGGTCCTGGTCAGGGTTGCGCGCGACAGCGGCACAGTCGCCTGGCGCAACCTGCTCAACATCCGCCGCACCCCCGGGTCGATCTTCGCCAGCGTGCTGCAACCGATCATGTTCGTGCTGCTGCTGGGCTACGTCTTCGGCGGCAGCCTCGGTGGCGACGCCTACCGCGAGTTCATCATGGGTGGGATCTTCGCCCAGACGGTCACCTTCAACGCCTCGTTCACCACCATCGGCCTCGCCAACGACCTGCAACGGGGCATCGTCGACCGGTTCCGGGCGCTGCCGATGTCGCGGGTCGCGGTCATGCTCGGCCGCACCACCTCCGACCTGACCACCAGCGTGGTCAGCCTGACCGTGACCAGCCTGTGCGGCCTCGCGATCGGCTGGCGCATCCGCGGCGGAATCCTCGACGCCGTCCTCGCCTACCTGCTCATCCTGCTGTTCGCCTTCGCCATGTCCTGGGTCGGCGCCTTCATCGGCCTCACCGCCCGCAGCGTCGAGGTGGCCCAGAGCCTCGGGCTGATCTGGCTGTTCCCGGCCACGTTCATCTCCTCGGGCTTCGTCTCCGTCGCCGCGATGCCCGAGCCGCTGGCCACCATCGCGGAGTGGAACCCGATCACCGCCCTGGCCAACGCCGCCCGGTCGCTGTTCGCCAACCCCACCCCGGCCGGGCTGCTGCAACCGCAGGCGTGGCCCGCCCAGCACGCGGCCCTCTACGCCGCCCTCTGGTCCATCGGGCTGGTCGCCCTGTTCATGTCGCTGTCCGTGGCCCGCTACCGGCGTGTCGCGAGCAGGTGACCGGGCGGGCCCGGTGACCGGGGTCCGGGTGGACCGGACCGCCTGGAATGCTGTGCGCGTGGACGTGCGCGCCAGGAACAACGTCGTGGTCACCGGCAACGAGAGCGGCCCGGTGCTGGTGCTCGCCCACGGCTTCGGCTGCGACCAGAACCTGTGGCGCCTGGTGGTGCCGCTGCTCGCCGAGCGGTTCCGGGTGGTGCTGTTCGACCACGTCGGCGCCGGGCGCTCCGACCTCTCGGCGTGGACGCGGGAGCGCCACTCGTCGCTGCGCGGCTACACCGACGACGTGCTCACCCTGCTGCGCGAACTCGACCTGCGCGACGTCGTGTTCGTGGGCCACTCGGTCAGCGCGATGATGGGGGTGCTGGCCGTCGCCGAGGAGCCGGAGCGCTTCGCCAAGCTGGTGCTGCTGACCCCGTCGCCGCACTACCTCGACGACGGCGACTACCGGGGCGGGTTCAGCGCCGAGGACATCGACGAACTGCTCACCTCGCTCGACAGCAACTACCTCGGCTGGTCGGCGACCATGGCCCCGGTCATCATGGACAACCCCGACCGCCCCGAACTGGGCGCGGAGCTGGCCGACCTGTTCTGCGGCACCGACCCGCACATCGCCTCGGTGTTCGCCCGCGTCACCTTCCTCTCGGACAACCGCGAGGACCTGGCGGCGGTGACCGTGCCGACCCTGGTGGTCGAGTGCGCCCGCGACGCCATCGCGCCGACGGGGGTGGGCGCGTACGTCCAGTCCCGGATCGCGGGCAGCACCCTGGTCACTCTCGACGCGGTCGGGCACTGCCCGCAGCTCAGCGACCCGGAGATCACCGCCGAGGCCATCATCGCCTTCGCCGCACCGCGCTGAGCGCGCCCGCGGCCTCGTGTGATCAACAGGCGCCCGCGCGACCCCGGCATCGAGGTGCGCGACTTCGCGTTCCCCCGGTCCGCGCGGGGAGCGCGACCGGCAGCGGTGCGTGAATAAATGGGTATCTCCACTTAATGACGCGTGGATTGGTGCGCGGGCCCGCTCGGGGGAAGGTGGGCGGCAGTGGTCGCCCGTTCCAACCCTGCTCGCGACCACTCGCCGCGGTGGCGTCCCCCGCCGCGGTGCGGTGAATGGGAGTTTTGATGAATTGCAGGTATTCGATGCGGTCGCTGGCCGTGGCGGGCGTGGTGGCGGGCGCGGCGCTCGTCGCCGCGGTGACCCCCGCCATCGCCGCCCCCGCGGAAGGCGCCATCCGCAGCGCGGGCGTTCCCGGCTCCGTCGCAGACAGCTACATCGTCGTGCTCAAGGACACCGTCGGCGCCCAGGCCGTGAACTCGGCCTCGGCCGACCTGGTGCGCCAGTACGGGGGCCAGCGCAAGCTGACCTACTCCGCGGCGCTGAGCGGCTTCTCGGTGTCGATGTCCGAGCAGCAGGCCCGCAGGCTGGCGGCCGACCCGAAGGTCGCCTACGTCGAGCAGGACGGCACCGCGCACGGCTTCGGCGAGCAGCAGAACCCGACCTGGGGCCTGGACCGGATCGACCAGCGCGCGCTGCCGCTCGACAACAAGTACGCCTATCCCAACGACGGCAACGGCGCGACCGTCTACGTCGTCGACACCGGCGTCCACCGCGGCCACCCGGACTTCGGCGGTCGCGTCACCTCCGGGCGCGACTTCATCGACAACGACGCCGACGCCTCGGACTGCCACGGCCACGGCACGCACGTCGCGGGCACGGTCGGCAGCGCCACCTACGGCGTGGCCAAGAAGGTCAAGATCGTTGCCGTCCGGGTGCTCGACTGCCAGAGCTCGGGCCAGTGGTCGCAGATCATCGGCGGGTTCGACTGGGTCGCGGCGAACGCGGGCGCGAACTCGGTGATGACCGCCAGCCTCGGCGGCAGCGCCAACTCCTCGGTGGACGACGCGGTGGCCAAGGTCGTGCAGAAGGGCATCACCTCGACCATCGCCGCGGGCAACAACAACGGCGACGCCTGCCAGACCAGCCCGGCCCGCACCCCCAGCGCGATCACCGTCGGCGCGTCCGACAACGCCGACAAGCGCTCGCTGTGGAGCAACGGCCAGGGCTCGAACTACGGGAACTGCGTGGACCTGTTCGCCCCCGGCACCAACATCACCTCCACCTTGCAGAACGGCTCGTCCGGGCAGATGTCGGGCACCTCGATGGCCACCCCGCACGTGGCGGGCGCCGCGGCGCTGTACCTGACCGCCAAGCCGGGCAGCACCCCGTCGCAGGTCACCCAGGCGCTGCTCGCGGCGGCCACGCCGGACAAGGTCAGCGACCCGAAGGGCTCGCCCAACAGGCTGCTCCACGTCAAGGACCTCGGCGGCACGCCCCCCGACCCGGGCACCTGCGCCCCGCAGACCAGCCCCGGCGCCGTCGCCATCCCCGACGCCGGCTCGGCCGACTCCCCGGTGACCATGGCCAACTGCACCGGCACCGCCTCGGCGTCGACCACGGTGAAGGTCGACATCGACCACACCTTCACCGCCGACCTCGCCGTCGACCTGGTCGGCCCGTCCGGCGCGGTGTTCGGCCTGCGGCCCTCCGGCGGCCTCGGCGACGCGAACGGCATCCACACCACCTACACCGTCAACGCCTCCGGCGAGCAGAAGAACGGGACCTGGAAGCTGCGGGTCACCGACGTCTACCGCTTCGACACCGGCTCCATCACCTCGTGGACGTTGACCCCGTGACCGCGCCTGACCTGGAGAAGAAGACGATGTCGGTATTCAAGCGTTCCGTGCGCGTCGGCGCGGTGGCGGTGGGTGTCGCGGTGAGCGCGCTCGCGGTCGTCGCGGTCGCCAGTGCGGCCCCGGCCAACGCCAAGGCGGCCACCTTCGAGGGCGACACCCCGGTGCCCGCCCCCGACGCCACTGCCCAGATCTACAAGGGCGTCGACGCCACCGTGTCGGACTACCCGCCGGTGATCGGCGCCCTGCGCCAGGGCGGTTCGCGCCCGGAGGGCCAGTCCTGCACCGGCTCGGTGGTGGGCAAGCGGAGCATCCTCGTCGCCGCCCACTGCCACGACCTGGAGGGCACCAAGACCTTCCGCTACGGGCTCGACGACCTGTCCGCGGGCACCGGCACCACGCTGACGGTCAAGTCGTACGAGAAGCACCCGAAGTACGTCAACTTCGACCAGGGCTACGACGTGGCCGTGGTGACCACCAACGAGGACATCCCGCTCTCGCCGGACAAGTGGGCCAAGTTCGCCACCTCCGCGGACGCGGGCAAGGTGTGGAAGGTGGGCGACTCGGCGCTGAGCATCGGCTACGGGAAGAAGACCCACGACGACAACCCGGCCGACGTCTCGCTGGACAAGCAGAACTTCCCGATCGTCAACGGCGACTCGGCCTGCCAGGGCGTGGGCGCCGGGTTCAAGTCGGCGTACATGATCTGCGCCGGGTACCCGGACGGCCGCTCGACGATCCTGCCCGGTGACAGCGGCGGACCACTGGTGGTGAACGGCAGGCTCGTCGGCGTCGCGTCGTGGAGCCGGTCGGACTTCCGGTGGTACGGCATCTGGGCCCGGCTCGACAACGAGATGGGCGACTGGGTCAAGGAGAAGGTCGGCTCGGCGCCGCAGCCCGCGGAGTTCGGCGTGGCGGTGAACCCGGCCTCGGTGCGGGTCGACGCCGGGTCGAGCGGGTCGGTCGCGGTGAACACCACGGCCGGGTCGACGCAGGAGGACGTGGCGCTGTCGGTGTCCGGCCAGCCCTCGGGCGTGACGGCGTCCTTCCAGCCGACGTCGGTCAAGACCGGTGAGAGCGCGAAGCTGTCGCTCAGCGTCGCCCCCGGCACCCCGGACGGCACGCACGCGTTGACCGTCACCGGCAAGACCGCGTCGGGCACGAAGACGGCGAACCTGACCCTGACCACCGGCCAGGGCGGCCCCGGCGGCGAGTTCGGTCTCGGCGCCAGCCCGGCCGCGCTCAAGGTCGACCCGGGCGGGTCGGCGTCGACGAACATCACCAGCGAGGTCGTCGGCGGCACCCCGGCGCAGATCTCGTTGGCGGCCGGCGGCCTGCCCGCGGGCGCGGAGGCGGTGTTCCAGCCCGCGACCATCACCTCCGGCCGCACCGGCAAGCTCACCGTCACCACCACGTCGAGCACCCCGAAGGGCGAGTACCGGGTCACCGTCACCGGCACCTCCGGTTCGGTCAGCAAGCAGACCACCCTCACCCTGACCGTCGGCGACGGCGGCCAGCAACCGGGCGGCCTCGCGGTGACCCTGTCCCCGTCCTCCGGCACGCTCTCGCGCGGCGGGTCCGCCTTCCCGTCCATCCGCGTCACCGGCGCCACCGGCTCGGTGACGCTGTCCACCAGCGGCGTCCCCTCGGGCGTCACCGCGCAACTGGTCCCCGCGACCATCA
Source organism: Actinokineospora spheciospongiae (assembly GCF_003182415.1). Lineage (NCBI taxonomy): Bacteria > Bacillati > Actinomycetota > Actinomycetes > Pseudonocardiales > Pseudonocardiaceae > Actinokineospora > Actinokineospora spheciospongiae. The sequence continues at coordinate 623,206 of NZ_QHCP01000001.1, forward strand.
GCGGCAGCCAGACCTCGATGATGTTCCTGACCGCCTCCTTCTCCGCGGCTCCGGGCACGTACACCATCAAGGTCACGGCGACCGGCGGCGGCAAGTCAGGCACTGCGGACTACACCCTGACCATCCGCTGACCACCGCTGGGTGATCGCGCCCGGGGGCCGGGTGGGAGGCGGCAGGGCCTCCCACCCGGCCCCATCCCCGTCCGCCGGGGTGGTGTCGCCACCGATGGCTGGTCGTCCTCCCGGTCGCGGTCAGCCGGTGGCGGGTTCGAAGGCGGCCCGGGAGGTCAGGCCCAGTTTGCGCATGGCCTTGGCCACGTGGTGCTCGACGGTGCGCGGCGACAGGTATAGCTGCTGGGCGATCTGGCGGTTGGTGCGCCCCGCGGCCACCAGGTCGACCACCTCGCGTTCCCGGGGCGAGAGGTCGTCGCCGTACCCCCGCCTGCCCCGGGGCGTGCCCCTGCGGAAGCGCCGGGCGACCTGGCGGCAGCGGGCCTCGTCGCGGGCGGCGCCCAGGTCGGCGAAGGTGGTGGTGGCCGCGGTCAGGTGCCGGGTCGCGGTGGCGGTGTCGCCGTCGTCGAGGGCGGAGCGGGCGGCGGCCTCGCGGGCCGAGGCGGCGGCGTGGGGGTGGGGCAGGGCGCTGTAGTGGTCGGCCGCGGCGGCGTAGCGGGCGACGGCTTCCCCGTGGCAGCCGCGGGCGGACGCGAGCACCCCCCTGGCCAGTTCGGCACCCGCGACGGCCAGCGGCGCGTCCCGCCCCTCGATCCCCCGCACGTACTCCGCGACCAGGTCGGCGGCCTCCTCGACCCGACCGCTGCGCGCATACGCCCGGGTCGCCAGCGGCACCAGATCAGCCGCCCACACCCAGTTCCCCTTGTGCCGGGCCTCCGCCACGGCCCGCGCGGCACCCACGGCGGCCGCCGCGACGTCCCCCCGCGCCAACGCGATCGCCACCCGCCCGGTCGCGACCGCGAGGGACACCGGCGCGTTCTCCGGTGCGGCGGCCAGCGCGTCGTCGAGGTGCCGGGACGCCAGGTCGCGGTCGTCGCAGGCCAGCGACAGCCACGCCAGCGCGAGCCGGGCATCAGCCGCGAGGTACCCCATCTCCCCGGCCTGTTCGATCAACGCCGCCGCCGCCGCGGACACACCGTCCCAACGCCCGACGGCGACGTCGAGCCGCAAACCCGTGCCGGTGGCCAACATCGACAGGAACGGCACGTCGGCGTCCACGAGCAGTGCCCCACCCGTGCGCAGGTACTCCCGCGCCGCGCTGTAGTGCCCGAGCCACGCCGCCGCGTCGGCCAGGTTGTTGTACGCCCGGCTGAGCTGCCGACGCACCCGGGACGACCTCGCGGACCCCGGCAGGTCCGCCGCGGCCGCCCACATCGCCGGAGCACCGGTCTGGGCGAGCGCGGTGACCTCGTTGGCGCGCACCGAGGCGATCAGCTCCAGGTCGCGCGCGCCGTCGAGGGCCGAGACCGCCTCGTCGAGCCACCGCAGGTGGAACCCGACCGGGCGCGCGCCGAAACTGGGCACGCACAGCGCCGCCATCCCGCGCGCGGCGAGCAGCGGGCGGTCGCGCAGGTCGTGGATGGCCATCTCGATCTCGTTCTGGCCCAGCTCCATCCGGCCCGCCTGGTTCATCAGCAGCCTGCCGAGGTTCAGCCGCACCTCACCGCGTGAGGACCGGCCGAGGGTGCCGTCGCGCAGCAGTGCGCCGAGGCGCTCGACGGTGCTGCTGTGCGCGATGGCGTTGAGCGCGACCCGGCTCAGCCGCACGGCCAGGGTGTTGCGGGCCCGGCTGGGCAGCGCGTCGTCGACGAGCGCCTCCTCCAGCAGGTGCAGCGCCAGCGCGGTGTCACCGACCTCGGTGGCCTGGTCGACCGCGGCGAGGGTCTTGCGCACCCAGTCGGTCAGGTCGCCCGCCCGCCGGTGGTGGTGCGCGAGCCGGACGACCGGCGGGTCGGGCGCGGCGGCGAGCAGTTCGGCGGCCCTGGCGTGCAGCCTGCGCCGTTGCGGACCGGGCACGCAGATGTAGGCGGCCTGCCTGGCCAGGGGGTGGCGCAGCGCGTAGCGACCGGTGTCGGTCTCGTGCAGGACCGCGGCGGCCAGCGCCCGGATCAGCGCGCTGCCGACCCGGCGCGCGGGCAGCCCGGCGACGGTGCCGATCTCGTGCTCGGTCGCGGGCATGTCCAGCACCGCGGCGGCGTGGACGACGGCGGACACGGTCGGCCCGAGCCGGGCGAGGCGGTCGGACATGGTGTCGCGCAGCAGGTCGGGGATGTCGACGAGGTCCAGCACGGTCGGGTTCGGGGCCGCGGTGGCACCGGTCTCCCTGACCTCGCGCAGCACCTCCTCGATGACGAACGGGATGCCCGCGGTGCGGTGGTGCAGGGCGAGGGCGAAGTCCTCGGGGACCTCGGCGGTGCCGAGCAGGTCCGCGGCGAGGGCGGCGACCGGGCCGGGGTCGAGCGGGCGCAGGCGCAGCAGCGAGTTGCGGGCATCGGCCAGCAGCCGGTAGCCGGAGCCGGGCAGGGCGGCGCCTTCCTCCCTGCGGTAGGAGAACACGGCCGACAGCCCCGGTGGCGGCGGGCTGGTGATGAACCGCAGCAGGTCCTGGGTGCCCTCGTCGGCCCAGTGCAGGTCCTCGACGACGAGCAGCGCGGGCCCGTAGGCGGCCAGCAGTTCGCGGACCGCGCGGAACACCCGGTGCCGCTCGACCGCCACGTCACCGCGTTCCGGCTCCGGCGGGAGCAACGGTGCCAACTCGGGCAGCAGTGACCGCAACACCCCGGTCACCGGCGGCAACGCGTCGGCGACGCCCGCCAGGAGGTCGCCGGTCTCGCGCAGGATGTCGACGACGGGGCCGTACGGCAGCGGTGTCCGCATCGGCTGGCACGCACCGACGAGCACCGTCCGAGCCGCGACCTGCGGCAGTCGCAACAGCTCGCGGACCAGCCGGGTCTTGCCGACTCCCGCCTCCCCCTCCAGCAACGCCACCGCGGGCGGGCGGCGGACGCACGCCGCCAGCTCGGCCAGCTCGGTCGCGCGGCCGACGAACACCGACGTCGGCAGTCGAACCGGGGGGAGCTGGATCACCAGCGCACGGTACCTCCGGGAACGGTGCCCGGTCGATGCGCGACTCACCGCCCGCCATTGCCGGATGCGTTCCCATTCCCATTCACATTCCCGGACTTTGAATGGGGGTACCCATCAATCCACCCGGCAGTTCACGGCCGGGCGCGCGCGACGCATTGTGGTGGCGCGGCGGTGTTTCCCTGACATTTCCCTGCCCCTTTCCACCGCGCGCAGAGGAGTCCTACGATGTTGAGTCGGAAAGCAGGGCTGGCCGCGCTCGCGCTCGGTGCCGCCTGCGCCGTGGCGGCCATCGCCGTCCCGGCCGGGGCGGCGCCCGCCGTGGGCGCCGTCGTCCAGGCGAAGGAGCACTACGCGGGCCAGTACATCGTCGTCCTGCGCGACGCCGCCGCCTCCGGTGCCGCCGTCGAGGCGAGCGCGCAGTCGCTGGTGAACACCTACGGCGGCACGATCGCCTCGCTCTACAAGCTCACCGCGCGCGGCTACTCGGTGCACGGCATGACCGAGGCGCAGGCCAAGCGGCTCGCGGCGGACCCGGCCGTGCGCACGGTGTACCAGGACGGCAAGATGCGCGGCAGCGACGTGCAGACCAACCCCACCTGGGGCCTGGACCGGGTCGACCAGCGCGACACCGCGCTCGACCGCAAGTACGAGTACAACGCCACCGGCGAGGGCGTCACGGTCTACAGCGTCGACAGCGGCGTGCGGATCAGCCACCAGGACTTCGAGGGCCGCGCCAGGTCCGGCTACGACTTCCTGGACGGGGACAACGACGCCTCCGACTGCAACGGCCACGGCACGCACACCTCCGGCACCGCGGTCGGCAAGACCTACGGCGTGGCCAAGAAGGCGAAGCTGGTCGCGCTGCGGGTGCTGGGCTGCGACAACAACGGCCCGGACTCGCTGCTGTCCGACGCCGTCGAGTGGATCACCGCCAACGGCGTGAAGCCCGCGGTGGTCAACATCAGCATCGGCCAGTTCGAGACCGGCATCGGCGACGAGCAGATCCGGGCGTCCATCCGCGCGGGCTTCGTGTACGCGGTGGCGGCGGGCAACAACAACGGTGCCAGCGCGTGCGACTACAGCCCGGCCCGCGTCCCCGAGGCGATCACCGTCGCCTCGATCGACCAGGGCGACCGCCGCTCCGGCTTCTCCAACATCGGCACCTGCGTCGACATCTACGCGCCGGGCGCCAACATCACCTCGCTGTCCCACAGCAGCGACACCGGCACCGCGGGCAACTCCGGCACCTCGATGGCCACCCCGCACGTCGCGGGCGCGGCAGCGCTGTACCTGCAGGGCCACCCGAACGCCGCCCCGGCCGACGTCGCGAACGCGCTGACCTCGATGGCCACCCCGAACAAGGTCACCGACCCCGGCACCGGCACGCCGAACAGGCTGCTCCACACCAAGGAGATCACCGCGGGCCCCGGCCCGGACCCGACCTGCGCCAAGCAGACCAACGCCGACGACGTCGCCATCCCGGACGCGGGCGCCGCCGCCACCAGCCCCATCACGGTGAGCGGCTGCACCGGCAACGCCTCCTCGACCGCCTCGGTCGAGGTCGGCATCGCCCACCCGTACCGCGGCGACCTCGCGATCTCCCTGATCGCCCCCGACGGCACCTCCTACCCCCTCAAGGCCTCCTCCGCCGGTGACCCGGCGGCGGACGTGCGCGCCACCTACACGGTCAACCTGTCCAGCGAGGCCAGGAACGGCACCTGGAAGCTGAGCGCCACGGATGTGTACCGCTTCGACACGGGCACGATCGACACCTGGTCGATCACGGTCTGATCCCACGACCCGAGCAGGCTCCGCCCTCCTTCCGCGGGGCGGAGCCTGCTCGCCTTCGGTCAGCCGTGGCGCCGCGCCATGCGGATCGCCCTGTCGGGCACGCGCCACGCCGACCTGTCCGGCCGCCCGCCCGACATTTCCGTCATCGGCCCTCTCGACGACGACGAGGCGAACCCGTGGATGGGCGACGGCAGCTCAGGAGTGGTCGAACAACGCGACGACGCCCTGCGGCGCCTTCTCGCCGAAGAAGACCCCGAGGTTCCGCGCCGAGCGTTCGGCGACCTCGCGGCTGCGGGGGAACAGCCGTTCCTCCTGGATCGCGAAGACCCTGTCTGCCTGACCCGGCCGTTCCGCGCGGCCGTGCCCGGTTCCCCGGAGACGGTCTCGCCCTCCGGGGAGAGGCACCCGTGACCGCAACAGACCGCGTCGGCCGCCGGATGCCGCTGCTGGTGGGCCTGCGCTTCACCCGGGGCATCCCGGGCTGCGCGGGCATCGTCATCGCCCGCGACCTCGGTGGCGGCCTTCGGTCAACGCCTTCGCCGCACCGCGCTGAGCGCACCCGCGGGCTCGTTGTGGTCGAAGACGTCCGCACGGGTGCCCACGGCGCTTATGATCAACTGATGTCCGCACGGGTGTCCACGGCGCGCCGAGTGCTGCGCTGGTCGCGCTGGTCGGCCGCTGTCCTGGTGAGCGCCTGCGCGCTGCTCGGGGTGGTCCGCCTGGTGGTGCCCGCCACGGCCGGTGCGACCGGCGAACCACCCGGCGTGCAGCGGCAGATGGCTTTCCTGCGCGCGGAACTGGACAGCGGTGCGGGGGAGGAAGCCCAGCGCCTGTTCCCGGAGGGGTACTTCTTCCTGCACGCCCTCCACGGCTTGAGCTGGGTCGAGCTGGGGATGCGGGAGCCGGTCGGCGAGCGGGCGGCGGCGTTGCGGGAGGCCCGGTTCGCCCTGGCGCGACTGGACTCGCCCGCCGGGCGGGCGCCGTTCAGCGCGGACCTGACCCCGGCGCACGGGGTCTTCCACCGCGGCTGGAGCAACTGGCTGCGCGGCGGGGTGTTGAGCCTGGAGCCCGCCGAACGGCGCGACCCGGCCGAGGTGCGCCGCTTCGCCGAGGACTCCGCCGCCCTCGGCGCGGCCTTCGACGCCTCGCCGACGCCGTACCTCACCGCCTACCCGGGACAGGCGTGGCCGGTGGACTCGACGGTGGCGGTGGCGTCGCTGCGGCTGCACGACACCCTGCTGCCGCCGCGGTTCGCCGGGACCGCCGAGCGGTGGCTGCGGGAGGTCCGGCAGCGGCTCGACCCGCGCACCGGGCTGCTCCCGCACCGCGCCGACCCCGTCGACGGCACCCCCGCCGAGGTCGCCCGCGGCACCTCGCAGAGCATGGTCAACCGCTTCCTGCCGGAGATCGACCCGGCCTTCGCCCGCGAGCAGTACCTGCGCTTCCGCGACCGGTTCGTGGTCTCGCCGCTGGGGCTCGGCCCCGCCGTCCGGGAGTACCCCGCGGGCATGGACGGCCCGGCGGACGTCGACTCCGGTCCGCTCCCCCTGGGCGTCAGCCTGTCGGCGACCGTGGTCACCATCGGCGCCGCCCAGGTCCACGGCGACGACCGGCTGGCCGGTGCGGTGGCCGCTTACGCCGAACTGGTCGGTGTGCCGGTCGGGACGCCGTGGAGCAAGCGGTACGGGTTCGGCCTGCTGCCGATCGGCGACGCGTTCCTGGCGTGGTCCAAGACCGCGCGGCCGTGGGTGGTCCCCACCCCGCCCGCACCCCCGGCGAACGTCTCGTCCGCGTGGTGGCTGCCGTTGGTGTCGCTGCTGGTCGTCCTCGCCGCCGCGCCCTGGCTGCCCGCCGCGGCCCGGCGCCTCAGGAACCGCCGGGGTGCGGGCACCGAGGCAGGCGGCTGATCGAAAGGTCGAGCCGCGCGCCAGACTCCACCACGAATGGGGTCACATCCGATCGGCACCCCTCTCGTCGCATGATCATCAACGAGGGCCCGCCATTCGAGTGAGTGATCGGTGTCGCGACCCGCCCGCGAGGACGGTCCACGAACGGGCGATTGTAGCCGGGGGGCGCGTTCGGCGCGGGTGCTCAGGCGGCTTCCTGGGCGGGGATGCTCGTGCGCAGGGTCCGCAGGGCGTTGTGCACCCGGCTCTTGACCGTGCCGACGGGGACCTTCAGGACCACGGCAGCCCCCGCCGCGGTGCGGTCGGCGAAGTAGACCTCGACCAGGGTGCGGCGGTGGGCGCTGGGCAGCGCCTCCAGCACGTCCTCCACCACCAGGCGGTCCAGCACCGCATCGGTCGGCTCCGGGGTGCTGGTGGGGTCGCCCTCGGGCATCTCGACCTCGGTCGGGCGGGAGGCGCGGGCCCGGTGCTGGTCGACGGCGATGTTGTGCGCCACCCGGTTCAGCCAGCCGCGCACGGAGCCGCGGTCCTCGGTGAGGCGGTCCTGGTGGCGCCACGCCCGCACCCAGGTCTCCTGCACGACGTCCTCGGCGCGGTGGCGGTCGCCGCCGGTGAGGCGGGTGGCGTAGGCCAGCAGACCGGCGCTGTGGCTGCGGACGATGCTGTCGAAAGTGGACATCGAGGCTTCCCCTTTTCCCGTGTTGCTCCGGTGGGGAAAGCCTGGCGCTTCCGGCCGCGCGAGTCGGTGGGACAGACCCTCCGACCCCGGGGGGAGCGCCCGCCGGTTGTCGGAGGGGTTCCCCCGCGGTAGGGGTAGGGGAATCCCCACCCCGGCGTCTGCGGGTCGGGGATTTGCCCGTGCGGTCACCTGATCTTCACCAGGGCGCCCCGCGCGGGCAACACCGCGGTGCTGGGGGCTCCGCTCAGGTGAGGTCGGAGCAGCGGGTGGCCCCCGGGTCCTCCGCGGCACCCGGCGCCCACCGCACGTTGGCGAAGGTCGCGTCGAACACGCCCTCGGTGTAGACGAGGAAGAAGGTGTTGACGTTCTTCGGGTCCAGCCCCTTCTCGATGAAGCACGAGACCGGGATGCGCACGGTCGACATCGTGCCGACCGGCAGCTCCTGGAACAGCGTGGTGGCCTCCACCTCCGCCGCGCACGGGTACTCGCAGTGCACGCCGATGGTGGTGCGCACCGCGGGCGTCTTGTTCACCACGACGTCGAACACCAGGGCGCTCTTCGCGTCCACGTAGGCGCTCATGTCGCGGCCGCCGCGCACGTCCTGGAAGTAGAGCTGCCCGGCGCCCTTGCCGGTCCAGGTGGTGTGCAGCCCGTCCTCGGTGCCCGCCTTGCCCGGTTCCACCGAGATCGCCGTCTGGGTCGCGGCGTGGGCCACCCCGAGCTGCGTGCCCGCCCAGTTGTCCGCGGACCCGATGATGCTCTTGAACGGGATGACGTCCTGCTTGTCGAACACCTTCACCTCGGTGGGCTTGTCCTGCGAGCCCGCGGCGACGGCGGGCGGCTTCCCGTCCTCGTCCCCGCCGGAGGTGAGCGCCACCGTGGTGACCGTCGCGACGAGCAGCACCGCCGCCGCGGCGGCTGCGGGCACCAGCCACTTCGGCCTGCGCCCCCGGCCCGACCCGGACGAACCGGGCGCGGCGGACGACCCGGCGGGGAACGCGGTGGTCGCCAGCCCCGAGGGCGGGGTCGGCGGGGCGGACGTGGCCACCTGCCGCGCCACCGCCGCCGCGCCGAGCGCCACGGTGAACTTCGGGTGCAGGCCCACCCGCACCGGCCTGCCGAAGGCGGCCGAGACCATCTGCGGCACCAGCGGGATGCGCGAGGAGCCGCCCGCGAGCAGCACCGCGGCGAGGTCGTCCGGCTTGAGCCCGGCCGAGGAGATCGTGCGGTGCAGCGCCTCGGTGGTCAACGCCACCGAGGGCCGGATCATGTCGTTGAACTCCAGCCGGGTCACCAACAGCTCCCGTTCACCCGAGGGCAACGGGATGCGCAGCGTCACGTCCGGTTCGACCGACAGGTCCTCTTTGGCCCGGACGCACAGCGCGCGGATCGCCGCCAGCGCCACCGCCGTCTCCGGGTCGGCCGGGTCGAGCGCGCTGACCGCGCCGTCGAGGCGGGCGTCGACGTGGGCGAGCAGCGCCTCGTCGAAGTCCATGCCGCCCAGCCGTTCGATGCCCTCCGGGGTGCCCAGGATCTCCATGCCGCCCGCGCGGGCCCGCAGGATCGTGGTGTCGAAGGTGCCGCCGCCGAGGTCGTAGACCGCGACCAGCTCCCCGTCGCCGAGCCTGCGCTCCACCGAGTAGTGCGTGGCCGCCGCTTCCGGCTCGGTGACGATCCGCGCCGCGGGCAGGTCGGCCAGGCGCGGCACCTCGTCGAAGTGCTCGCGCCGGTACGGGCCCCACACGGCCGGGCAGGTCAGCACCACCGACGACGGCGCACCGCCCTCCTGCGCGCCGACGAAGGCGACGACGTCGCGGAGCTGCGCGGCCAGCAGCGCGGCGGGGGAGTAGGCGGCACCGCTGAGCACCAGCGGCGTCGGGTCGCCGAGCCTGCGCTTGTGCCCGCGCGCCAACCGGGCCGGGTCCGACCTGCCCACCGCCTCGGCGACGTCGCCGGTGATCAGCGCGCCCTCGGCTGCCGCGTACACCACCGACGGGGTGATCACCCCGTCGCCGAGCGGGACCATCCGGGTGCCTGACTCCGAGGCCACGGCGGCCGCGGTGAAGGTCGTGCCGAGATCGATGCCGAGGCCGTAGCGCACTTGGACACTCCCTGCGTCGCGTCGCCGAATGATCAGGTCGGATGGTAATCCGACCGTTGTGCGGTAGGGATATCCCTACCCGCATCTGGGGTGGGCCACCTTGCCGATGGTGCCCGACTCGACCAGGCTGGCGGCGTGATCGGACTGCTGCTGGGGCTGCTCCGCCGCGCGGGCGGGTGGCGTCCCCGGCTGCGCCCGCCCACCCCGGACGCCGCTGAGCTGCGCCGCGACCTGGAACGGGTGCTGCACGACGGACCCGCGCTGCGCACCTCGGCGCTGGCGCTGGAGCTAGGCTTGCTCGCCGTGACCGTGACCGACCCCTGCCAGCGAGAGCGCGTCGAAGCCGCGCAGCACACCGTGCGCCTCGTCCTCGACGACCTGCGCCAGGTCGGGGAGGCGCTCTACCCGCCGGTGCTCCCCGGCGCGGGCATCGAACCCGCCCTGCGCTCGGTGGCCGAGCGCCACGGCCTGGCCCTCACCCTCGACGTGGTCGCGGCCGGGCTCGACGCCGACGCCCGGTCCCGCACCTGCCTGCTCGTGGCCGACCACCTGCGCTCGCTGCGCCCGGACACCGCCGTCGCGGTGCGGGTGCGCGCGGGCCGCCACCTCATCCGGGTGCGCATCACCGAGGACCGCCCCGGCGCGGCCCCCCGTCGGCACTGGGCGGTGCTCCGGTGCGCGTAGCCATCGCCGAGGACGGCGCCCTGTTCCGCGAGGGACTGGTGCTGCTGCTGGAAGCCGCGGGCCACGAGGTCGTCGGCTGCGTGCCCGACGGCGACCGCCTGCTCGCCCTGGTCACCACCGAACCGGTGGACGTCGCCGTGCTCGACATCCGGATGCCGCCGGAACCCGACGGCGGCCTGACCACCGCCGAGCGCATCCGCGCGCTGTACCCGGACATCGGGTTGCTGCTGCTGTCGCACTACGCCGAGACGCACTACCTGATGCGCGTGCTGGAGATCGGCACCGAGCGCATCGGCTACCGGCTCAAGGAGCGCGTGGCGGGCGTGCAGGTGCTCGACGACACGCTGGCGCGCATCGCCGCGGGCGAGATCGTGATCGAACCGGTGCTGGCCAAGCGGTTGGTGCAGACCCCGGCGGGCCGCGACGGCGGGGCGATCGACGCGCTGACCGAGCGCGAGCACGACGTGCTGCGGCTGATGGCCGAGGGCCGCACCAACAACGCCATCGCCGCCGAGCTGTTCATCTCCGCCAAGGCGGTGGAGAAGCACATCGCCGCGATCTTCACCAAGCTCGACCTGCCGGGCGACCCGTCCGTGCACCACCGCCGGGTCCTGGCCGTGCTGGCCTACCTCCAGGCGCGCCGGATCGACGGCTAGGCGTGCTCGCCCGGCGCGGGCGGGGACGCGCCCCGCACCAGGTGGCGGCGCAGGCACCCGCCGCCCTGCTGGTATCGGCGCTCGTCGGCAACCTCGCCGAACTGGTCGCTGGCGAGGTGGTGTTCGGCGTTCCCTCCGCAGGGGGGCTCGTCGTCGCGGTGAGCTGGCCGCCGCGCCCACCCGGGACACCGCTCGGCGCCGACTTCGCCGAGGTGGCCACCGCCCCCGGGGTGTCCGCGGCCGAACCGACCCCCGGCGGCGGCGTGGTGGTGATCACCAAGTCGGGCCGCGTCACCGGCACCGACCGGTCGGCGCTGCGCGAAACGGCCACCTGGCTGGGCCTGGCCACCCGCCTGGACCGGCTGCGCACCGCCCGCGACCAGGCCGCCCGCCGCGCCGAGGGGCTCGACGCCGACTTGGCCGCCACCCGCGAGCGCCTGGCCCAGGTCCGCGACCTGGAGCGGCGCAGGCTCGTCGGCGCGATCACGGCGGTGACCACCCGCGAGTTCGCCGACGTCCGCGCCCGCGCCGAGGAACTGGGCTCCGCCTTCGCCGCGGACGACAGCACGGCCGACCCCGTTGCGGGAAAGGCGAAAGCGGGCAGCGGTACGGCGGAAACGGGTGGCGCCACGGTGAACGCCGTGGACAACACCGCGGAAACGGGCGGTGGCAAAGCGGAAACGGGCGGCGGAACGGCGGAAGCGGGCGACAGCGCGGCGAAAATGGGCGACAGCGCAGCAAATATGGGCGCCAGCGCGGCAAATATGGGCGCCAGCGCGGTGGAAGCGGGCGGCGACGCGGTGGGTGCCGTCGACAACCCGGCGGGCCGGGCGGTCGCGGACGCGGCGGGGCGCGCGGTCGACGGGCTGCGCGACGCCCTCGACGAGTTGATCGACACCTTCCGCACGGTGGTGCGCGGCGTGCACCCCGCCATGCTCCCCGAGCGCGGCCCCCGCGCGGCGCTGGAGGAACTGGCCGCGACGCTGCCCCGGCCGGTGCGCTTCGGCGGCGACCTGGGCCGCCGCGTCGGTTGGGAGGTCGAGTCCGGGCTCTACCACGCCGCCGCCGCGGTGCTGACCGTGCTCGCGGGCCGCGACGCGGACACCCCCGTGGCGGTCGACCTCGGCAGGCAGGGCACCGTGCTGCGGGTCGTGGCCACCGCCGCCGAACCCGACCGCCCGGTGGCGGCCCTGGTCGCCGCCCTGGCCGACGACACCGAACGCCTCGCCGTGCTCGGCGGAGCGCTGACCTGCGCCGCGGCGGGCGGTGTCGCCACCGTGTCGGTCCGGCTGCCCGAGCGCATCGGCGCGGACGCCGTCAACGGGGAGACCACCACCGCCGGGCTCCTCGACCGCGTCCGCGACCTGCTGGAGCAGGGTTGGCAGGCGGCCACCGACCCCGCCGACCGCGACCGCTGGGCCGCCATCGCCGACCGCCTGGGCAGGCCGGTCCGGCTGGCCGTGGTCGGCCCGGCCCGCACCGCCGTCGTGGGCGCGCTGCTCGGCACCGAGGTCGCCGCGGCCGAACACCCCACCTGGTACGCCCGCGGCGAGAGCGGCGCGACAACGAACGCGAACGGGCACCGGGTCGTGCGGCTGCCCGCGGACTTCCTGCGCGGCCTGACCGTGGTCGAGGTGCCCGGCGCGCCCGACGCCGCGCTCGCCGCGGCGTTGTCCGCCGAGTCGGAGGGGTTCGCCCCGGCCGTCGACGCCGTGCTCTGCCTCACCCCACCCGAACCGGGCTTCCGCGAGACCCTGCGCGCGGGCAGGCACCGGGTGGCGCTGATCGACCCGGACCCCGGCCTGCGCCCCGGCCTCGCCCTCGTCGCCGCCACCCTGCGCGAGGAGGAGCACCGCGCCCTGCGCTCCACCGCACCGGACCCCGTCGCCCTGGCCCGCGTCCCACCACCGGACCTGCCCACCGCGGTGTCCACCGCCCGCGGCGTCGTGGAGCAGGGCGCGGCCGCCCTGATGTCCGCCCTGGCCCAGCGCAGCGGCCTGACCGCACTGCGGCGCGGGCTGGCCGACACCCTGCTGGCCCGCGCGGAGGTCATCACCGCCCGCCGCGCCCTGGTGGCCGTCGACGCGGCGCTGCCCGCCCTGCCCGCGAACCACCCGCTGCGCTGGTCGGTCGAACAGGTCCGCGTGGAGGCCCACGACATCGCCGAACTCGACCTCCTCGACGACATCACCCGAGGCGCGGTCCCCCTGCGCGCCGACCGAGCCGCCGCGCTGCGCCTGCTCGGCGCCCACGGCCTCGCCGCCCGCACCCGCCTCGGCCTGCCCGCCGACACCCCACCGGACCGGGTCCACACCGCGGCCCAGGCAGCGGCCGACCGGTGGCGCGCCCACGCCGAACACCCGGCGACCGGCGCCAGGACCCGGCACGCCTGCGAGGTCCTGATCCGCACCTGCGAGGGCCTGACGGCGCAAGCCCTCCCCACCCCGCGCAGCCGCACCTCCGCACCGGTGTGAGCGCCCGGCCACGTGGTGGCCCGGCAGCCGCGTGCGCGCCCGGCCCGCGCCGGCCACCCGGTCGCGGGCTGCCGACCCGCTCCACGGTCCGGGGACGAGCCTGACCGGATCGTTCCGCTCCCTGGCGCGCGCGTACCTGGTGGTGGCGGCCCGCGACGGCGAAGCTGGACCCGTGAGCGAAGCGCTGATCGTCATCGACGTGCAGGAGTCCTTCCGCAGGCTGCCCAACTGGGCGGAGCTGTCGAACCCGGACATCGTCAGCCGGGTGAACACCCTGGTCGAGCACGCCAGGGCCGAGGGGGACCCGGTGGTGTGGGTGCTGCACGCGGAGCCCGGCAGCGGCACCGCGTTCGACCCCGCCACCGGCCACGTCCGCCTGATCGACGGGCTGGAACCGCTGGAGGGGGAGCCGCTGCTGGTGAAGACCTCGCACAACGCCTTCACCACCACCAACCTCCAGCAGCGGCTGACCGCGCGCGGCACCGGCGGGGTGCGGGTGTGCGGCATCCGCACCGAGCAGTGCTGCGAGACCACCGCCCGGGTCGCCTCCGACCTGGGTCTCGCCGTCACCTTCGTGACCGACGCGACCGCGACCACCCCGCTGCCGCACTGGCGCACGGGCGTCGTCCTGGGGACCGACGAGATCGTCGAGCGCACCGAGTACGCCCTGGCCGGTCGGTTCGCCACCATCGCCACCGTCGCGGAGGTCACCGGCGCCGCGCTGACCGGATCGTGACCAGGGTCGTCTTCCTGCTGGCCCCCGGCGTCCACCTGCTCGACCTCGCGGGCCCCGCGCAGGTCTTCTCCACCGCCGCCGACCACGGCCTCGGCTACGACCTGGTCCACGCCGCCGAGCAGGACGAGGTCCGGTCCGCCCAGGGCGTGGTGCTGCGGGCTGGGCCGCTGCCCGACCTCACCCCGGAGGACCTGGTCGTCGTGCCGGGGTGGCGGTCGAGCGGCGGCCTGGGGCCCGTCCCGCTGCGCCGGGCCACCCTGGGGTGGCTGCGCGACCACCACACCGCGGGCGGCACGGTCGCCAGCGTCTGCGCGGGAGCCGACGCCCTCGGCCGCGCCGGGCTGCTGCACGGGCGGCGCTGCACCACCCACCACGAACTCCAGGACGACCTCGCCCGCCGGTACCCGGGCGCGACGGTCGTCCGCGACGTCCTGTACGTCGTCGACGGCACCGTGGTGACCTCGGCGGGCATCGCCAGCGGCATCGACCTCGCCCTGCACGTCCTCGCCACCCGCCACGGACCCGCCGCCGCCGCCCGCGCCGCGCGGGCCATGGTCGTCCACATCCGGCGCAACGGGGACGAGCAGCAGGTCAGCGCCCTGCTCCGGCACCGCGCGCACGTGTCCGAGACCGTCCACCGCGTCCAGGACACCATCGAGTCGCGGCTGACCGAGCGCCTTCCCCTCGCCGAACTCGCCCGCGTCGCCGCGTGCAGCGAGCGGACCGTCACCCGGGAGTTCGCCCGCGCCACGGGGACGACACCGCTGCGCTACCAGCAGGAGTTGCGGCTGGAGCGCGCCGAGCACCTGATCGGCCAGGGCACGCCGGTCGAGTCCGCCGCCCGCGCGGTCGGGTTCGCCGACGCCCGCATGCTCCGCCGCCTCCGCGCCCGACCCCACCGCGCACCCGCCCGCCCACCCTCGTAGCGGCGGAGGTCGCGCGGCAGGCGGCGTGCGCGCGGTGGTGCGTCGACCACACCCGCCGCCGGTCGGTCGGTCCACTCGGGATGGTCCGGTCAGAGGGGAACGAAACCGGCGACCACCGTTCCCCGGCCGGGTGCCGAGGTGACGCGCACGGAGCCGCCCACGGCGGCGGCGCGCGCGTTGAGGTTGTGCAGCCCGGAGTCGGCGGGCAGGGCGGACCGGTCGAAGCCGGGGCCGTCGTCGCGCACCTCGAACTCCAGGCCCCGGTCGGTGTCGCGCGTGCGGACCGTGATCCGGGCGCCAGGGGCGTGCTTGTGCGCGTTGTTCACCGCCTCCATGCACACGAAGTAGACGGCCGACTCCGCCACGGCCGGGTACCGGCGCAGCCCCGGGCCCAGGTCCAGCGCCACGTCCGCGTGCTCGGCCAGCTCGGCGACCAGCGCGGCGGCGAGGCCGTCGTCCACCAGGGCCAGCGGCAGGATGCCCGCCGCCGTGCGGCCCACCAGGGCCTCGGCCGCGTCGAGGCGGGTGAGCAGGTCGTCGAGCCGGGGGCGGGCCGCCGCGGCGCCGCCCTTGGCCACGGCGTGCTCCAGCAGCCCGACCGCCATCCGCAGGGCGACCAGGTGGTGCTGCGCCCCGTCGTGCAGGTCGCGTTCCAGCCCGCGCCGCTCCCGGTCCATGTCCGCCGCCGCGCGCCACCGCGCGTCCGCCAGCTCCCGCAGCGCCGCGTCCCCGGCCCGCCGCAGGTCGTCGGTCTCGGCCGCCAACCGAGCGGCGGCGAACACCGGTCCCAGCACCGCCGCCAACCCGCCCAGCGGCCCCGCCGACTCCGGGCACACCGCCACGACCCCCTGCGCCTCGCCGCTGTGCTCCACCACGGCCGACCAGGCGGGGCCGTCCACCCCCCAGCCGAACCGGTTCCCGGCGACGGTGAACCAGCACCCGTCGACCTCCGCGGCCCCCGCGATCGCCTCGGCCAGCGCCCCCAGGTCCGGCCACGGGGCTCCCGAGGCGCGGGGGAGCGCGAGGCAGTCGGAGACCGCCGCCACCGCCCGGCCTTCCCGTTCTCGCACCCGCACGCCACGACCGTACTCCGGCGATCACCCTCAGTCACCCGCGGTCTTCCGCGCGGCCGCGTTGGTGATGCTGCGTGACCGCGATGTGTTTGGAAGCCGGGATTCCGCTGTGGTTTTCGGTCGGGCCGGATGTGTTCACAGACCGTGCTCTTGCAGTGCTGTCCGGCTGGAACCGGGTCCGCCCGAAGTCCGGAGTGGTGTTGCCGGTGCCCGGATGGCGCTGATCGGCTGTGTGTTTGAAGCCCGGAATTTTTTCCGAGCGCTCCCGGGTGTCACATTCGTGGGCCCGGCGGTGCTGTAGGGGTATGGAGTTGGTTCAGCGCGGTCGAGCGGCCCCCGCGGCCGTCTTGGCGGTTCCCGGTGCCGGGGTGGGGCGGCGGGAGAGGGGGAGGGGCGTGGCGGACAGCGGTGGCGTGCGCCCGGACCTGGCCGAGGTGTTCCGCCGGGAGTACCGGCGGGTGGTCGGTGTGGCGGCCCGGGTCCTGGGGTCCCGGGACCAGGCCGAGGACGTGGCGCAGGAGGTGTTCCTCTCCTTCGGCCGTTCCTCGGTGCCCGACGGGGAAGCCCGGGGGTGGTTGTCGGTCGCCGCCGCGCACACCGCGTTGAACCTGATCCGCTCCGGGCGCCGCCGCGCGTCGCGGGAGGAGACCGCCGCCGTGGCCGAGCCCGTCGTCGTGGGCGACGTGGCCGACGCGGTGGTGGTGACCGAGGAGCGCGGCCGGGTCCGGGCGGCGCTCGGGCGGTTGCCCCGCAAGCAGGCCGTGGCCCTGGTGCTGCGGCACAGCGGCCTGAGCTACGCCGAGGTGGCCGCGGCGCTGGACATGTCCCCCGGCAGCGTCGGCACCACCGTGCGGCGCGCCGAAACCGCTCTGCGTGAGGAGTTGAACCGTCATGCGTCATCCGGGTGAGGGCGTGCTGCGCAGGCTGGTCGACGAGCCCGCGGGCGTCGCCGACGCCGATCGCGGGCACGTCGCGGACTGCGCGCGGTGCCTGGAGGAGTTGGCGGGTGTGCGGGAGGACGCCGCCCGCGTCGGCGCGGCGCTGTCGGTGGTGGGTGTGCGAGCCGACATCGACAGCGACGGAGCTGACGTCGACGCGGCCTGGCGGCGGCTGACGGCGGTGCCCGCGGAGCGGTCCGCGCGGGCGACGGCGCCGCGCCGGGGGCGCTCGATCCTGCGGCGCCCGGTCGTCGCGGCGCTCGCCGCCGCTGTCGTGCTGGCGGGGGCGGGCACCGCAGCCGCCAACGACTGGCTGCCGATCTTCCGGACCGAGCGGGTCGGCGCGGTCAGCCTCAGCACCGCCGACGTGATGGCCCTGCCCGACCTGAGCGCGTACGGCGACGTCGCCGTGACCCGGGACGGCGAGGTGCACCGGGTCCGCGACGCGGCGGCCGCGGCCGCCGAGACCGGGGTCGACGTGCCGGAGTTGGCCGTGCTGCCCCGGGGGGTCACCGGTGGTCCGGAGTACCGGGTGGGCGGCAAGGTCAGCATCGCGTTCACCTTCGCCGCGGAGCGCGCCGAGCGGGCCGCCGCCGGGGTCGGGGAGCGGATGCCGTCGCCCCCACCGGGGTTGGACGGCAGCCAGGTGCGGTTGGTGGCGGGCCCGGGGGTGGCTGCGGTCTGGTCGCAGGCCGCCGGTGTGCCCGCGCTCGTGGTGGGGCGCGCTGTCGCGCCCACGGCGGTGTCGGCCGGAGTGCCGTTCGAGGTGGTGCGGGACTACCTGCTGTCGTTCCCCGGTCTGCCCGACACCGTCGCGGCCCAGTTGCGCGCCTTCTCCAACGGCTCCACCCTGCCGCTGCCCGTGCCCGGCGACCACGTCACCAGTTCGACCGCGCAGGTGCACGGCGTGCCCGCCACGGTCCTGGCCACCCGGGACGCGACGATGGCGGCCGTGGTGTGGGTCGACGACGGGGTGGTCACCGCGGTGGCCGGGGCGTTCGACGCCGACGAGGTGCTGGCGATCGCCGGGGAGGTGCGCTGATCATGACCGGGCAGAACACGCGGGACGCCGCGCGACTGGTGGCCGACCTGCCGCCGACACCCGCCGCGTGGTGTTCGGGGCTGCGCAAGGGGTACCGGCGGCGCCAAGCGGTGGACGACGTGTCGTTCCAGGTCGGCCGCGGCGAGGTGGTCGGGCTGCTCGGACCCAACGGGGCGGGCAAGACCACGGTGATCAAGATGCTGCTCGGCCTGGTCACCCCGGACGCCGGGGAGGCCATGCTCCTGGGCCGCCCGGCCCGCGAACCGGCCGCCCGCGTGGGCGTCGGCTACCTGCCCGAGCTGTTCCGGTACCAGCCGTGGCTGACCGCGGCGGAGGTGCTGGCCCTGCACGTCCGGCTGGCCGGGGCCGACGTGCCGAAGCGGGAACAGCGCGACTGCCTGGAGCTGGTGGGCCTGGCCGACCGCGCGGGCGACCGCGTCGGCGGCTTCTCCAAGGGCATGCAGCAGCGGCTCGGCCTGGCGGTCGCCCTGGTGGCCCGACCCGAACTGGTGGTCCTGGACGAACCCACCAGCGCGCTGGACCCGCTCGGCCGCGCCGACGTGCGCGACATCGTGCTGTCGCTCAAGTCGCGCGGCGTCGCGGTGCTGCTCAACTCGCACCTCATCGGTGAGGTGGAACGGGTCTGCGACCGGGCGGTCATCCTCGACCACGGCCGCGTCGTCGCCTCGGGCACCCTCGCCGAACTGCTCGGCACCCGCGAACTCCGCCTCCGCCTGACCGACCTCACCCCGGCCGCCGAAGCCCGCCTGACCGCCACCGGCACCGTCAACCGGCAGGGCGACTGGTTCACCGTCGCCCTGCCCGCCGTCGAGGACGACACCACCGTCCCGGACCTGGTGCGCGACCTGGCCGCCGCGGGCGTGCGGCTGCACGCCGTCGAACCGGCGCGGATCAGCCTGGAGCAACGCCTGCTGGGCATCCTCCGCGCGGAGAACGCCCGCGCGGAGAACGAGAACGCCGAGAACAAGAGCGCGGGCAACAAGAGCGCGGAGAACGGGAGCACCCGATGACGACGGTCCGAACGGTGTTGACCATCGCCGCCCTGACCCTGCGCGAGGCGTCCCGCAGGCGCGTGCTGTGGGCCCTGGCCGTGCTCACGGTCGCCCTGCTCGGCCTGAGCGCCTGGGGTTTCTCCCGGTTGCTGGCGGAGTCCGGCGTGGATCTCACCAGCGGCCAGGCCCGGTTGGTGGCCTCCCAGTTGCTCAACCTGGTCATGTTCGGCTTCAGCCTGATCGCGGCACTGGGCACGGCGTTCCTCACCGGCCCCACCCTGTCCGGCGAGACGGAGTCGGGTATCGCCCTGTCGGTGCTCGCCCGACCGATCCGCCGCTCCGCGCTGCTGCTGGGCAAGTGGCTGGGCCTGGTGGCCTTCGGCAGCGGCTTCATCGTCGTCGCGGGCCTGGCCCAGTGCCTCGTGGTGCTGTGGACGGTGGACTACTGGCCCCCGCAGCCCGTCACCGCCCTCGCCCTGCTCGCCGCCCAGACGACCGTGCTGCTCACCCTGGGCCTGCTGCTGTCCACGGTGATCTCCCCGATGGCCTCCGGCGTGGTCGCGGTCGGCCTCTTCGGCGCCACCTGGGTGGCGGGCGTCGTCGGCGGCCTCGGCGCCGCCTTGGGCAACGAGGGCGTCGCCCGCGTCGGCACCGTCTCCCGGGTGCTCCTGCCCACCGACGGCCTCTGGCGCGGAGCCATGCACGGCTTCCAGGACGCGGCCGCACTGGCGGACGCGGGCCCCGGCTTCGACGGCTTCCCGTTCCTGAGCCAGTCCGCGCTCAGCCCCGCCTACCTGGCGTGGGCGGCGGTGTGGGTGGCCATGATCTGGGGCCTGGCAGCCACCTCCTTCGCCCGCAAGGACCTGTGACCACCGGGGTACCGTGCGCCCGTGCCCGCCCAACGCCCCCTGCTCTTCCTCGACGTCGACGGACCGCTCCTCCCGTTCGGCGCCCCACCGGAGCAGTACCCGACGTACGGCGCCACCGACCCGAACCCGCTCCTCGCCCGGCTCGACCCCCACCACGGCCCCCGCCTGACCGCCCTGGGCTACGACCTGGTCTGGGCGACGACCTGGGTGCACGAAGCCAACGAGAGCATCGCCCCACGCCTCGGCCTACCGCCCTCGGCAGTGGTCACCTGGCCGGAACCGACCACCGCCGAAGACGACCACGACGAGCGCAACGGCCTGCACTGGAAAACCCGCACCCTCATCACCTGGGCCGCGAACCGCCCCTTCGCCTGGGTCGACGACGAGATCACCCCCGCCGACCGGGCGTGGGTGGCCGCGCACCACCGGGGCCCGGCCCTGCTCCACCGCGTCGACCCCCGGCGCGGACTCACCGACACCGACTACGCCACCCTCGGCGAGTGGTCGCGGGAGACCCGCAGGCGGAGCCTGCCGCACACCCAGGGCACCGCCTGACCCCCCGAACCCCACCGCCGCATCAGCAACCGCCCACCCGAACCCTCCGGCGCAGCCACCAACCGGCCACCCGAAGCCGCCTGCCCACCACCAGCCCCCCGAACCCACCCGGCGCAGCGACAGCCAACCACCTCCGCAACCGCCGGCCCGGCGAGCGACTGCCCGGGTGGGTGGATGTGTTTGGCCGGGGGTGGCGATCATGTGACAGCCTGCCTGGGCGGTGGGGCATCTTTTCAGCCCCACCCGGTCACACTGGAGCACATGATCGCCATAGGGGCCCCGGCCAAACACATCCACCCAGCCGGGCACCCCCACCAAACGACCGGGCCTGAGCCGAAGCGCGCGGCGAAGCACATCCACCCAGCCGGGCACCCCCACCAAAACCCGGCGTCTTGCAGAACACAGGCACGGCGAAGCGCATCCAGCCACCCCAAAGCGCCTCCCCGTTCGCGGGGCTGCGGCTCGGTGCCGGTCATCGGCCGTCCCCTCGATCCGGTGTGGTCGTGCCGGGACTCGGCGTGGTCACGGTCCGGTGGATCGCCCGGGACGCGCGCGCTCGGAAGTGTGCAAAGGGGCGCGGCGCCACTGTCCTCATAGGCCGTTGGTCACTCCGCGTCAGAGCGGCTACTCCACGCGTGGGAACGTTGGTCCGTTGTTGAAACAGCGTTCGCGCGCTGTCCGATAGGGAGTTCGTACAACGTCCGAGCCGGGCGGTCCGGGCGCCACCCGCGCCGCGACCGCCGGTCGGGCGGTTCGACCCCCCTGGATCGGAGTGACGATGCCTGACCTGAACGTGGAGATCACCGCCGGGCTCGACCGGGCCGGGTGCGGGGTGGACGCGTGGGGCACGCTGGCGCACACCATCACCGAGGACGAGGCGACCGCCTTCGGCTTCGGCGACCGGGAGGGCATCCGGGTGGCGTGCGGTGCGGGCATCGGCAGGGAACCGGACCGGTGGTTCCTGCGCGACCCCACCACGCCCCGCCCCGGCCCGGGCGACCGCCGCCACGACAACTCCCACGACACCTTCGGTTGGCAGCCGGTCACGGTCACCCTCCGGTCCACCGGTGCGGAGTTCCTCGGCGTCGACGCCGTGCCGGTGATCGCCCACCACGTGCGGTGGGACAACGGGGGCGACCGCCCCGCGCGCCGCTCGGCGGGCCTGTCGGTCGCCAAGTCCGAGACGGTCATCCGCTCGCAGACCCTGAGCGGCGCCTTCGCCTGCACCGGCACGATCGGTGTCAGCGTCGACATCGAGGGGGAGCGGTCCTTCTGCTTCGAGGCGGGCTGGTCCGACACCGCCTTCCGGAGCCGGGTCGCCCGGGTGGGCGCGGATGCGGGCGGCGACGTGCCCGCGCACTCCGCCGAGACCGCCTGCCTGTTGACCGACTCGGTCACCGCGCGGTTCCGGGTCACCTACGAGGCGAGCCTCAGCGGGGTGCTGCTGACCGTGAACGACGACTGGTACGGCGGCCACCGCCACCGCGGCCTGGACCCCCGCTGGGTGCTCTGGCGGGCCGGTCTGCCCGCGACGGTCACCGTCCAGCACGACTACGCGGTCGGCTTCCACTCCGGCGCCGAGGTCGACGTGGCGCCCGGGCCGTTCACCCCGGGCCACCGGCCGGGGCGGGAGTGCTTCCGCGGTCGGGGCCGACTGGGGCACGCGGCCTGAACGGCGGGGGCGGCGCGGGGGGCATCCGCGTCGTCCCTCGCGGACACCGGGTCGCGCGGGTCACGCGGCCCGGTGCTCCGCGGCGGCTCGGATGTGCGGGGCGAGCGCTTCGGCGATGAGCGCGTACCCGGCGGGGGAGGGGTGGAACCGGTCGGCCGAGAACAGGCCCGGTTCCGCGGCGAACCGGTCGTGCAGGTCGGTCCCGACGGCCGCCACCGCGCCGCCCGCGCGCACCACCGCGTCGGCTTGGGCGCGGGCGTACATCGCGCTGACCTGGGAGACGAACGCCCGGTAGATGGGCGGCACGTGCGAGACCACGCTGAGGTCGGGTGCGGTGGCCACGACCACCCGCGCCCCCGCGCGGCGCAGGTCCGCGACCGCGTCGTGCAGCAGTTGCGCGCCCGCGGCGGGCGGGGTGAACGAGGTGAGGTCGTTGGCGCCGATCACGACCAGCGCGAGGTCGACCCCGGTGGGCAGCACCGCCCGCACCTGGGCGGCGAGGTCGGTCGACCGCGCGCCGGACACGGCGTGCACGCCGAGGTCCACCCGGTGCCCGGCCGCGCGCAGCACGTCGGACATGAGGTGGCCCAGGGTCTGCTCGGCCCGCGCGCACCCCACACCCGCGGCGAGGGAGTCACCGAGGACGCGGAAACGGAATTGTTCGCTCATCGCCGGTGACAACGTCCCACCCGGTTCCGGTGCTCCCGCGTGCCGCCTATCTCACACCGATCGCGCTCACGGGGGTCCACATGTGTACCGGTGGGCGGTGGTGGTAACCGCCCCCACACGGTGCTGTGGGTGTTCGCCGGAAGCGGTGGGGCGCGCGGCCTTGGGTGAGCGGAGGGGAGTGGTCATGGTCGTCGTGACGCAGGAGAAGACGAGCAACAGGGCAGTGGTCCGGGCGCGGGGAAGGGCGCTGGGTTGGGTCAGCCTGGGGTTGGGGGCGGCGCAGGTCCTCGCGCCCGGGGCGGTGCGGCGGCTGAGCGGGGTGGACGACTCCGACACCTCCCGGGTGGTGGTGCCGCTGGTGGGCGCGCGGGAGCTCGTCCACGCGGCCGGGCTGTTGGGGAGCAAGCGGACCGGGGCGTGGGTGTGGACCCGGGTGGTGGGGGACGCGATCGACCTGACCGGGCTCGCCGTCGCCATGGGGAACCGCGGCGGCGGGCGGCGCAGGCGGGTCGCGGTCGCGCTCGGGGCCGTCGCCGTGATCGCCGCCGCCGACCTGGCGACGGCGCTGCGGGCGCGGAAACCGTTGCCGCGCTGAGCATCCGGCGCCCGGGTGGCGGTGGGGCGTGGGAGGTGCGCGCCCGGGTGAACGGTGATCCCAGGCCGCTGCCGGTGGCCCCCGCACCCCCCGCGCCGTCCACCTACCGGCACCGTTCGGCAGGTCGGCCCGCCACCCAGTAGACATATGCCCGTGCGCACAAAACGATCACGGCCCGCGGTCGACTGGGGCGCGCGGTGGCGCCGGTCCCGCGAGCGGTACCGGTGGCTCGACCATCTCGCCCGCGCCGTCGACCGGTACATCGAGCACAGCGGCTACCAGTACGTCGCCTCGATCACCTACTTCAGCGTGCTCTCGCTGGTCCCCATGCTGATGGTCGGGTTCTCCACCGCCGGGTTCCTGCTGGCGGGCAGCCCCGAACTGCTCTCGGAACTGCGCATCGGGGTGGCCAACGTGGTGCCCGGTCCGCTGGACGAGGAGGTGGGGCGGCTGCTGGACAACCTCATCGACCAGCGCACCCACATCGGCGTGCTGGGCCTGCTGATCGGCCTGTACTCCGGCTGGAACTGGATGAACGCCCTGCGCGACTCGCTCACCGCCATGTGGGAGCAGCAGCGGGTCAACCAACCGCTGCTGCGGACCATCGTCCGCGACCTGCTCGCGCTGATCAGCCTGGTGCTGGCGCTGCTGGTCTCCTTCACGCTCACCGCCGTGGGTGGGGCCGTCGGCGGCGACCTGCTGCGGCTGCTGGGGGTCGACGACACCGCGTGGGCGACCGCGCTGCTGCGGCTGGCGTCACTGGTGCTGGTCCTGGTGGCCGACTGGCTGGTGTTCCTCTGGGTGCTGGCGAAGCTGCCCCGCCAACCGGTCGGCATCCGCAGCGCCGTGCGCGGCGCGGCGGCGGCCTCGGTCGGGTTCGAGCTGCTGAAGCTGGCGGGCAACGTCTACCTCGGCATCATCGGCGACTCGCCGACCGGGGTGGCCTTCGGCTCGGTGATCGGCCTGCTGGTGTTCATCTCACTGGTGTCGCGGCTGCTGGTCTTCATCACCGCCTGGACCGCCACCGGCCGCGACACCGCCAAGCGCCAACCGATCCGCCCACCCGGCGCGGTGCTCGTCCACGTCACCGCCACCGACCGGCCGAACCCGCTCGTCCCCGCAGCGGTGGGTGCCGTGGTGGGCGCGGTGACCGCCACCGTCCTCGGCCGCAAGCGGCGCCGCCGCTGACGCGCGGCGGCGGTCTGGCGATATGGTCCATTAGTTGAAGCTGGATGGGCAACTGAGGATGAATTTACGTTCGGTGTGCGACGAACCGAAAGGTTCATGATCGCAACTGAAGGCAAATCGGATGTGCATATCTTGACGCGCGCACTAGAGGTTTTAAGGCCAGAGGTGGCGGATTTCTTCCGCTTCGTCGACACGCAGAAGAGTCACCCCTTCTCCAGTGTGTCAGGTCTGCTTAAATTCGCAGAAGGGTCGGCGAGGGTAGATGTCCAGAACCAGGTGGTCTTTCTGTTTGACAATGACGCCGAAGGGGTTGGGGGTTACAGGCGGCTACCAGAATTCGACCTGCCCGCGAATATGTGCGGTATCATCCTTTCTGAGCTTGAGGAATTCCGCTCATTTCCGTCATGGGGTCCTGATGGGCATCACCGTTCCGACATCAACAGGAATGCCGCTGCGATCGAGTGTTACCTCGATCTTTATTCTGGCGATTGTCCGCCGCCGCAAGTGCGCTGGAGCAACTACAAGACGGAAACGGACACCTATCAGGGGGCTTTGGATAAGAAAGAGTTGTATAAAAAGCATTTTCTCGTGCAAACGGCTGAGGCGTTGAGAGGAGGGACCTACGACGTCCGCGAGATCGAAGCTATCCTCGATTGTCTCGTCGCGGAGCGTGTGGCTATCGCGGTCGACGATGAGAACCGGCGGCAGACGTTGGTTCAGTTCGAGGACGCGACCGGGTTCTCCTTCTGACCCGAACGCACATTGGGGAGTCGGTGGGGATGACTGCGGGTTGCCCGTAAGTGTGGTTAAGACCCGGTCTCACGTGGTGGATTTTGGTGTGGGATGATTTGTTTCCGTGGACACGTTGTCGTTGCGGTTGGTGCCGGATGCGTTGTGGGAGCTCGTGGAGCCCCTTGTTCCGGGATTCGCGGCCCGCCCGCAGGTCAGCGATCTTGAACCACGCACCGGCGGACTCGGTGGTCCCGGCGAAGCGGCGCCGAACCTCGTTCTCCCGCTTCCATTCGCGAGCGCGCCGCACGCAGGTTCCAACAGGCACGACGAAGCCGACGCCGCCCTTCGCGACCTGAACCTCCAGCGCCTGGATGCCCGCCCATCTGCGACGCGGGTGGGGCTTCGCGGTGTTGGGCCATTTCGGATGCCGGTGCACTGTTGGAAGTGTCTCGCCGTGCACAAGGTGGTGCATGCGGCCTGCGGAGACCAAGTCCAAGGCGGCGACGCGGGTGTGAGTGCCGGGGCGGGTGGTGGCGGCCTTGATGTGGCGGTCGGCCGCGGCGTGGTGCTCGCCGAGGGATTCGCGGGCACGGGCGACGCGGGAGTGCGCCGACGCCGGGGCCGGTCCCCAGGTGAGCGCCCAGAACGGGATGTCGTCGCCGGGGCCTGAGCCGGTGTCGTGCGGACGTGCAGTGAGTGCTCACCGACGGATTCCCGCGCGAGTGGCGAGGGCTTGGAGGTCTCGCTGCGGCGCATCTCCCGGTTTGTCGAGCAGCTCGCCGATGAGCCTGCGCATGGTCGTGCGGGTGCGCACCTCGTCCGGCGCGAGGCGTTCGATGACGTGGAGGAGCGTGTGGGCTCGCGCAGGTTTGCCCCATTGGGCGAAGCAGAGGGCGACGTCGCCGAGGTAGCGGGCGTGGCGTTCGGTGTCGGGGAAGGTGAGCGCTGATGCCGCGCGGGCGTGGTGAAGCGCCGTTCCGGCGTCTCCGAGGAGGTAGTGGGCGGAGACTTGGTGGCTGAGCACGTTCGCCGCGAGTTGTTGGTGGGCGGTCGTCCCTGGGGCGAGCCGGTCGACGGTGATCTGGGCCTCGTGGAGGAAGGTGGTGGTGCGGTCTCGGTCGCCGGCGCGCGCCGCGGCGTAGCCGGCCGAGCACATGAGCAGGCCGTGCAGAGCGAGGTGGTCCTGTTTCGGGTTCCGGGTGTTGATGTCGAGGTGTTCGGCTGCGGCGAGGGTGAGGGCTTGGGCGCGGTCGTGGTGCTGGGCTGCCCGTCTGCTGTCGGCTTGGGCGGCGCGGCGGAAGACGGACCCGAGCATGCGGTGTGCCTCGGCGAGCAGGAGCGGGTCGCTGGAGGTGGAGGCGGCGCGCATGGCGCGGTCGGCCGCGATCCACTCGGAACCGCTGGCGTCGAGCTTGAGCAAGACCCTGATTGTGAGGTTGTAGGTGGCGGTGACCAGAGCAGCCGTCCTGGTGGTGCCCTCCTGCTGATGGGTGCGTCGGCGGCGGAGATCAGCTTCGGGAGGCGGGCGGCCAGGTCAAGGTGGCGGCAGTAACGAAACTCGGAACGGGCGCTGTTCAGCGCGGCCGTGAGCGTCTGGTGTGGGGCCGCCGCGGCGTGCGTCCTCGGGTCGACGAGGGTGGCTTCCAGCAGGGACGCGAGGTGGGCGGCGGGGTCGGTGGGGGCGGAGAGGTTGTGCGGTGTGGTGACCGCGGCGGCGCCGATGGCGCTCGCGGTCTTCAGGAACGCGCGGCGACGCACCGGGTCGTCCTCCTCGTCCACGGTCAGGTGGGGTCCCACCGTAGATGCCGGGTGACTCCGCGGCGGTGAAGGGGCAGGTCGTGTCGTGGTTTCAACGGCGCCGAAGGCGTGTGCGGGCAACCCGAGGATGGCGGCCATCCGGGCGGCGACGTCAACTTGGTCGAGGGCGCGGCGACGCCCGTTCTCCATCCGTGAGATCGCCGACGGGGTGCAGCCGAACCGTTGCCCGAGGTGGGCCTGCGACCAGCCGAGGTGTTCGCGGGCGGCGCGGAGCACGGCTCCGCGGTCGCGGCGCCTGCTGGCGTCCCACACGGCGGCGGGCCATGTCCTGCTCACCATCACCCCCAGCGTTCATCCGACGAACGGCGCCCTGATTGTGGCATCGGCGTAGGCCCTGCGGGAGCGGTGTCCAGCGGTTGTGCCGCATCGGCACAACCGCTGGCGGACTGGCACAACACCTGGTCGACCAAGGCCGGGGCCCTTGATGTCGAGGCAGGCTCACCCGCGAGCTTGTCACCCCCGTCACCCGTTCGAGTCGCTTCGAGGAGTCGTAGAGAATGCGGCGGATCACCGCGTCGAGAGGACCCCCGTGCAAGCTGTCACGTTGATGACCGACCACCCGGCCTGGCGGCCGTCGTCCACTGAGCCTGGGACCTGGGTTCGTGCCTTCGGTGCTTCGACCGCGACGACTGCGATCGTGGTCGCCGCACGGGAGGTGCCCCGTGCGGCGGCGGTGGTCGCCGATGTCGTCGACCCGGCTGCGGTGCGCGGGCCGGAGGTTTTGCTGGAGCCGCTGCGCGCGGACGGGCCGGTGGTGCGGGTGCGCACCGGCGACCTGTGGGAGGCGGTGGGCACGGCGATCACTCGACAGGTCATCAAGGCCGGGCATGCCCGCAAGTTGCACCGCGCCTTCTGCGAAGCCCACGGCACGCGCACGGACACCGTCGCCGGACCAGCCTGGGCGTTCCCGCGGCCGGAAGTCGTCCTGACCTTGTCGGACGAGGACTTCGCCGGGCTCGGGATGACGTTCTTCCGCACAGCGCTGCGAGCCGCGGCAGAAGCGGTCAGCAAGCACCACCAGGACTGGGCGGGCCTGCCGGGCGCCGACCTGGTCGCCGCGCTGCGCACGATCCGGCGGATCGGCCCCTGGACGGCGCACGCCGCCGTGGCCGACCACACCAACCGCTTCGATTTCTACCCGTACTCGGACTTGGCCGTGCGCACCTGGGCGGCCCGTCTCGCCCCCTCCGTCGACTGGCCCGCCGACGACGCCGGGTTCGCCGCCCGGTGGCTGTCGATGGCCGGGGAGCACCTGTCCGATCTGACCTTGTTGACCTTGGCCTGGGGAGTTCGCCATGCACAAGGGGTCGCCGTGTAACCCCTCTTCGTCCACCTCCTTCCACTACATCTCCGGTGCCGATCCGACGCGCCCCGTCGACGTCGTGTTCGTCAACGCTCCGCTGCGGGACTACGAGCAGCGCCCGCGGGTGAACGACTTCACCCTGCCGGTGCTGGGCATGGCCTACATCGCCACCGTCGCCTCCCGCGCCGGGTTCAACGTCGGCGTCCTCGACGCCGAGGCGCACGGCCTGGGCATCGCCCGCACCGCCGACCTGGTCAACACCATCGCGCCGCGGTGGGCCGGGTTCAACCTGCTGGCACCGACCTACGAGATCAGCGCGCGCATCGCCTCCGCTCTCGACCCGGACATCAAAGTGCTGCTCGGCGGCCACCAGGCCAAGGCCATGCCCGCCCGCATCCTCACCGACCCGCGCATGCACCGCTGCGAGGCCCTGGTCCTCGGCGAAGGCGAGAGCAGGGTGCAACGCCTGCTGCACGATCACCGCGACCGCGCCTGCCTGCCCGCGGTGATGTGGCGAGACCCCATCACCCGCACCCCGGTCACCGGCGGCATGCCCGGCACCAGCCACCTGCTGGCACCCGACATCGACGCGCTCCCGTTCGTGGACCGCCGCTTCCTCACCCAGGACCCCCACCCCGACCGGGGCAGGCTCGAAGCGAACATGGTCGGCGCCCGCGGCTGCCCGTACGACTGCAGCTTCTGCGGTGCGGCGGTCAGCGCCAACCCCGACGTCACCATCCGCACCCGCAGCGCGGACGACATCCTCGCCGAGATGCACGAACTGCGCGGCACCGGTGTGACCGCGTTCCGCTTCGTCGACGACCTGTTCCTCGGCGCCCGCCGGGTCATCCGGACCATGGCCGACGCCTTCGGTTCCGAGAACATGGGTGACTGGGCGGCATGGGACGCCACCGGACGCATCAACGTCCTGCACCGCGAACCCGACAACATCCTCGACACGCTGCGCACCAACGGGCTGCGCGAGGTCGCACTGGGCATCGAGTCCGGCAGCGAGCGCATGCTGGACCTCATCGACAAGCGCATCGACCCCGACATCACCCTGAGCGTCGTGCGACGGCTGACCGAGCGCGGGATCAACGTCAAGGGCTACTTCATCCTGGGTCTGCCCACCGAGACCAGCGACGAGGTCGACGCCACCGTGGACTTGGTGCACCGGCTCTGGGACACCACCGAGAACCACCCGGGAACCTTCCGGGCCTCGGCGTTCGAGTACCGGCCCTACCCCGGCACCCCGGACTGGACCCGGCTCATGGCCACCGGCCGCTACAGCGAGGACCAACTGCTCGACTACACCGCCGTCGACCTCACCGCCGACGGCGCGGAGGAGTCCATGCGCGAACGCGACGAGTTCAACTTCTCGGTCAACCTCCAGTTCAGCGCCGCGCCCTTGGACTACGTGCGCACCACACTCATCGCCCTGACCCGCGCCCAACACGACCGCAAAGAGGCTGCCCGATGACCGGGATGCTCGTCAGCATCGACGGGCCCGCCGGTGCGGGCAAACCACCGTCATCGACCTGGTCGGACACCACCTGAGGGCCCTCGGGCACCTCGTGCACACCACGACCGAACCCTCCCGCGGGCCCATCGGCCAACTGGCACGCTCGCACGCCGACGTGCTGCACGGGTACGCCCTGGCATCCCTGGTCGCCGCCGACCGCTACCACCACCTCGACGCCGAACTGCGACCGCGACGCGACAGCGGGCACATCGTGCTGTGCGACCGCTACCTGCCCTCCACACTCGTGCTGCAACGCATCGACGGCGTGCGCTTGGACTTCCTCGAAGCCGTCAACGCCCACGTCGACCTGCCCGACCTCGCGGTCCTGCTCACCGTCGCTCCGCGCGTCGCCGCCACGAGGGTGCACGCCCGCGGCGGCGCGCACAGCCGATTCCACCAGGGGCCGAGCTCCACCGCTCAGGAGATCGTCTGCTACGAGCAGACCGCCACCTGGCTGACCGACCGCCGTGTTCCCGTCCTGCGCGTCGACACCACCACGAGCTCACCGAACGAGGTGGCCACCACAATCACCGAGGGCATCGTGGCCATGCTGTCCACCGAAAGGGTCAACCCACACCCCCGGTAGCCTGCGGGACGACCAGCTCACGCAGAGGAACACCGCGGGTATGGAAGACCAGTACACCATCATCGACGTCCACGTGCTCCTGCTCAACGACGACCACGTGCTGCTCATCAGGCGCCGGGGCGCCTATGGCGACGGGATGTGGCACCTGCCCTCCGGCAAGCTCGACCCGCACGAAGCACTGCCCGCGGGGGCCGCGCGCGAAGCCCACGAGGAGGTCGGAGTGCTCGTCGACCCCGAGGACCTCGAACACGCGGCGGTGCTGCACGTGGCCAACTCCGGCCCGACACCGCGACTCGGGGTTTTCTTCCACACCCGCCGTTGGACCGGTACCCCGACCAACCGGGAACCCGAGAAGTGCGCGGGCATCGACTGGTTCCCGCTGCACGACCTGCCCGACAACGTCATCCCGTACCCGCTGGCAGGCATCCGCGCGTTCACCTCCGGCACCCCCTTCGCCGTCATCGGTTGGGACGATTCACCCAGCAGCGGATTGCCGCGGCTGGTACCCGAGCGGAGTTGGCAAAGGCCCTGTCGTCAGTAGCCGAGACCGGTGCTGAGGTCCCGGTGTACGTCGCTATCGTCGAGCGCGTCGTCCAAGCGGGAATCGCGAGCATCGAGGTCGCCACGCAGGTCGTCGACTTCAACGCGATAGTGGACTGCGATCGCCTCGGACGGCGCGGCATGGCCGGAACACGGATGTGGGGCGGTTCACCGGGAGCCGCTACCGCGCCTCGCCGTCCTTGCCCTCCGCCTTCCGGGCCTTGCTCCGCTGCTCCTCGGCGCGCTCGCGGCAGCGGCGCAGGAACTCCGCGTCGGACTCGGCGTCACCGGCGGCGAAGCGGCCGGGTCGGTCATACTCCGGGAAGTGCGGCATCGTCCGCTCGTAGGCGCGCGGGCGGGCGGGCCCGCGGAGGGGCTTGCCCGCCACCAGCCAGACGATCGCACCCGCGAGCGGGAAGAACAGGACTATCAGGAGCCAGGCCATCTTGGGCAGGTGCCGGGTGTCGCCGTCGTCGGTGGTGATCACGTCGACGAGACAGAACAGCCACAGACCCAGGGTGAGAAGGCCGAAGAGACCGCCGAAGTAGAGCATCGCTGGAAACCCCCCATGGTTCGTGACCGCAGGGTAGCGCAATGCCGCGGACGCCGGAACGCGCGGAGTCGGCCACATGGTGAACCCGGAAACCGAGGTGCCGCGCCCGGCGCGCGTGTACGACTACCTGCTCGGCGGGGCTCGCAACCTTGTCGCAGCCCGCGCCTTCGCCGAGCGACTGGTGACGGCGAGATCCTGCCGGTCACCTATGATGAGGCCGAGCCGGTCAGCTTGACCCGGGGATTCCTCGCCGCGCCGAACCGCTTCCTGTGTCACCTGCTCACCGACGAACCCCAGTAGCCGCCAGGGTCCGTTCGGCGGGTCCGCTGCCTGGTGATCGTCTGATTGCGGATCAGCCTGCGGTGTGCCCACGCTGGTTCACCCGAGTGACCAACCGCCGAAACAAGCTGGGGCGGTGGAACTCGGCGTAGGTGTTCGCCGCGCACCCGAGTTCCGGTTCCGCGAGCGAGGGGTGGCCTGGATTTCCGGTGGCATCACGGTCACCAGCTCGGAAGGAACCGGAGCGGTGGTGGCGGTGTCGTCGTCCCAGCGGATCGCATACGCGTGGTGCCCGTGATCGTCGACTCCGGTCGCCGACTGGACCTCCTCGGCGGTGGACTGGCGGCTGTTCCTGCCCGAGCCCTGGGATGATCACAAGGCCGCCGAGGAGTAGACCGTTGCGGAGATCGCCGGGAAGCGAGCCCGCTGCGCGATCCCGGAACAGGTGGGAGCGATGGCTGCGGCGACGCGGTCCAGTTCGTAGGGGTGTGTCCAGGACAGCGCGCGGGCTGGCATCGTGCGTGCGAGGTGCGCCCACCAGTCCTCCTCCATCGGCGCCGCCGCCTGCGAAGAAGTACGTCACACCGAAGTCCAGTCGCTGGCGGACGAATCCGATGTCGGCCGCGCCGACTCGCGGTGCCTCGGTGCGCCCGACGGTCGAGGACTCGCGGCTTCAGGCGTCTCGCGGTGATGTCCTCGGTGTGCTGGCCGGTCCCGAGATCGGGAGCGTGTGACGGCCGTGGCAGCAGGAAGGAGAGAGTGGCGCCGGGAGCTGTGTGTCACTCATGGTGACCACCTCCGTCGGCCCGGTCGGCGCCTACGTACCCCGGCCACCAACGGGTGAACCGCCAGGTCGACGCCGCCGAACCGGGGGTGACGATCAACGACGCCAAGAGCCGTGCGGCTCAGTCCGTGGGCAGGCGGGCGGCCAGGGTTGCGGCGAACTCCTCGGCGCGGGCCAACTGGACCCGCAGGTCGTCGCAGCGCTGCTGGGCGGCTCGCTCGAAGTCGGCCAGGACGCCGAGGAGGGTGGCGCGTTCGCCGGGGTCGAGCGGTTCGGGGGCGTCGAGGCGGTCGGTGGCGGTGAGCAGTTCGCGCATCTGGTCGAGGGTGAAGCCCAGCGGTTTCATCCGGCGGATCACCATCAGCCGGGCGATGTCCGCCTCGGTGTAGAGCCGGAAGCCACCTCGGGTGCGCGCGGACGGGACGACCAGGCCCACCTCCTCGTAGTGGCGGATTGTGCGCAGTGACAACTCGGTGCGGGTGGCCACCTCACCGATGTGCACGTGTCCGCCCACCACTGCCACCCCCCGTCGCGCCGGGGGCGGTGTCACCGCTCACACCCGGTCAATCCCTATTCTAACGTGAGGGTAGGGTTCGCCGGGTCGGTCGGGTCGCCACTCCGAACCGCAGTCCACCCGCGCCCCACCCGGGCGACCCGAGCACGACAGGTTCCTCCCTTGACGACACCACCGCCGACGCCCCTGCCCACCCCGTCCCGGCGCAGGCCCGCGTGGCTGACGCCGAAGGTGCTGCGCACCGAGGTCCTTTCCGGACTGGTGGTCGCGTTGGCGCTCATCCCCGAGGCCATCTCGTTCTCCATCATCGCGGGCGTCGACCCCCGGGTGGGGCTGTTCGCCTCGTTCACCATGGCCGTGGTCATCGCGTTCGTCGGCGGGCGGCCCGCGATGATCTCCGCCGCCACCGGGGCCATCGCCCTGGTCGTCGCCCCGCTCGCCCGGGAGCACGGCTTCGGGTACCTGGTGGCGACGGTGATCCTCGGTGGGCTGATCCAGGTCGTGCTTGGCTCCCTCGGGGTGGCCCGGCTGATGCGGTTCGTGCCGCGCAGCGTCATGGTCGGGTTCGTCAACTCCCTGGCGATCCTGATCTTCCTGGCCCAGGTGCCGGAACTCGTCGACGTGCCGTGGCCGGTGTACCCGTTGGTCGGCGCGGCGCTGCTGCTGATGGTGTTCTTCCCCCGGCTCACCCGGGCCGTGCCCGCCCCGCTGGTGTCGATCGCGGCGCTGACCGCGCTCACCGTGGGCGCCGGGATCGCCGTGCCGACCGTCGGCGACAAGGGCGAGCTGCCGTCCTCGCTGCCGGTGCCCGGCCTGCCCGACGTGCCGTTCACCCCGGCCACCCTCGCCGTCATCGCGCCGTACGCGCTGGCGTTCGCGCTGGTCGGGCTGATGGAGTCGCTGATGACCGCGAAGCTGGTCGACGACATCACCGACACCCACTCCGACAAGACCCGCGAGTCCATCGGCCAGGGGATCGCCAACGTCGTCACCGGGTTCTTCGGCGGCATGGGCGGCTGCGCCATGATCGGCCAGACGATGATCAACGTGAAGGCGGGCGGCGCCCGCACCCGCCTGTCGACGTTCCTCGCCGGGGCGTTCCTGATGGTGCTGTGCATCGCGTTCGGGCCGCTGGTGTCCGACATCCCGATGGCCGCCCTGGTCGCGGTGATGGTGCTGGTCGCGTTCGGCACCTTCGACTGGCACTCCGTCGCCCCCGCCACGCTGCGGCGCCTGCCCGCCGGGGAGATCGGCGTCATGGTCGTCACCGTCGCCGTCGTGGTGGCGACCGACAACCTGGCGATCGGGGTGGTGGTCGGCAGCATCACCGCGATGGTGATCTTCGCCCGCCGCGTCGCGCACCTGGTCGAGGTGACCCCGCTGCCCGACCCGGACGGCGGCCGGGTCGTCTACGCGGTGACCGGCGAGCTGTTCTTCGCCTCCAGCAACGACCTGGTGTACCGGTTCGACTACGCGGGCGACCCCGACCGGGTCGTGGTCGACCTGACCGCCGCGCACATCTGGGACGCCTCGTCGGTCGCCGCGCTGGACGCGATCACCACCAAGTACGCGGCCTGCGGCAAGACCGTGGAGATCGTCGGCCTGAACACCCCGAGCGCGACGATGCACGGCAGGCTCACCGGGGAACTCGCCGGGAACGGCTGAACCCGACCGGGTGACACCCGGTTCAAGCCGGTCGCCGGGCGGGAACCCCCGGACCGTCCTCACCGGACCCCGAGGCGGCGGTCAGGGCGGAGGTCGAGGCGGCGCAGCACCGGCGGTCCTCGTCCCGCGCCCGCGCGTCGGCGGCCCGGGTGGACCCGCCCGCCCCGACAGCGACCCACAGAGGAGCACTCGTTGCCAACCCGTAGGGCTCTCGCCGCCTGCGCCGTCACCGCAGGCCTCCTGGGTGGCGCCACCGCGCTCGCCGCCGCCGCCCCGCCCGCCGCCACGGCCGACGCGCCGTGGGCCCTGGTCGCCCGCACCACCGCCGAGTGCCTCGGCACCCCCACCACCGAGCTGCCCGCCCTGCCCGGCCTCGCCGCGATCGAGGTCCCCCGCGACCTGGCCCGGTTGCAGGCCCCGGGCAGCGGCACCTGCTTCGCCGAAGCCGCCGCCGCCGCGACCAACCCGATCAAGGCCCTGGTCGACCAGGCGACGGCCCCGGCGGGCGCCCGCGCCGCCGCCCCGACCGCCCTGATCGGTGAACTCCTCACCGACCCGTGCGCGGGCACCCGGGTCAAGTCCGGCATCAAGGCCGTGACCGCGCTGGTGGACGTCGGTGCGAAGGACACCGCTGTCCTGGGCAGCCCGGAGAAGGTGGACTGCGTCCGGAACTCGGCCGAACCGGCGGCCGAACCGCTGCGGAACCTGATCACCAACGGCGCGGGGCAGTCGTCCCCGGCACCGACCTCGGCCGCGTCCTCGTCGGCGCCGAGCAGCTCCGGCACGTCCCCGGCCCGGCCGACGTCGTCGCCGCCGACGGGTTCCAGCGCCCCCTGACCCGGCCGGTCGCCCGGGTCGCCGCCGCTCAGTCCCGGCGGGTCGCGACGACCTGGGTGACCACGGCGCACAGCAGCAGCACCACCACGGCCACGACCGCGCTCCACGCGGTCGTGGCCAACACGCCCGCGGTGGCCGACTCGGTGCGCGCGAGCAGCAGGACCAGCGGGTTGATCGGCGGCAGCCCGCGCGTGAGCAGCACGACGACCAGCAGCAGCAGCGCGGCCAGCAGCGACCACCCCGGCCTGCGGATCACCAGCCGCGAGGTGACCATGCCGATGGCGGTGCCCAGGCAGGCCGCGGCCAGCAGCGCCAGCGCGCCGGTCGCCAGGTCCAGGGCGGTGACCCGGTCGTTGCCCAGCACCCCGGGCAGCACCACCACCAGCCCGGCCAGCACCGCCGAGGTCAGCAGCACCACGACGACCACCGCGACCAGCAGCGCCCAGGAGCGGCCGGTGTTCACGGCGGTGATCGCGCGCTGCACCGGGTCCTCCACGGCGATCAGCGCGGCGGTCGACCACGCGGAGCAGACCACCGCCACCGCGGTCATCGGCGCGAAGATCGGCACCACCGGCTGCGCGCCCGCGTCGTTGGCGAACAGGGCCATGCACGCGATGAACACCAACGCGGGCGGCAGGTACCGCTGGGAGTGGAACATGACCGCGGCGGTGTAGCGGACGAGGGCGATCACCGGAGCCCCCCGTGTTCCGGTCGGTGCGCACGGGCCGCCTCGTCCACCCGCACCACCGACCACCCCTGCCGCAACGCGGCCAGCAGGAACCCGTCGGCGTGCTCACCGGCCACCCGCACCACGACGAGACCACCGTCGTCGCGCGCGTCGAACACCCCGCGCAGCAGCGGGTCGGCCAGCGGTGGCCCCGGCAGCCGGGGCGGGCGCAGCACCACGCGGGTGACGGCGACCCGGTCGGCGGGGTCGACGTCCACCACCGAGGCGCGCCCCTCCCGCACCTGGCAGACGCGGTCCGCGGTGATCGCCACCACGGACTCGCGGTGGTCGGTGAACACCACCGCGCCGCCCTCCGCCGCGACCTCGGCGATCACCTCGCCCAACACCCCGTGCGCGGCGCGGTCCAGGCCGGACCACGGCTCGTCCAGCGCGAGCAGCGCGGGTGGCACCACCAGGGCCTGCGCCACCGCCACCTTCTGCAGGTTCCCCTTGGACAACCCGCGCAGGGGGGTGTCGGCGCCGCCGACGAGCGCGAGCCGATCCAGCAGCCCCGACCCGCGCTCGACGGCCTCGGCCGTGCCCAGCCCGCGCAGCCTGCCCATGTGCGCCAGGTACGAGCGGGCGGTCAGCCGCTCGTCGGACGGGAAGCGCTCCGGCACGTACCCGACCTGCCGCGGCCGGTCGAGCACCCGCCCGCTGCTCGGGCGGGTCGCGCCCACCACGATCCGCAGCAGGGTCGACTTGCCAGAGCCGTTGCCCCCGGTCACGGCCAGCACCTCACCGGGCACGAGGTCTAGGTCCACCCCGCGCAGCACCGGCCTGCCGCCGGAGTACCGCTTGCCGACACCACGCAGCCGCACGGACGCCCCTCCCACCGCGGTGCGCCACCGGTCTGCGATCGGTGTGCGCCGGGGGGCCGACCCTAGGACATGGTCGGTGAGGACGGGGTGTGACCCCGGGGGTCAGACCCGGGTGTCGTCGAAGTAGGTGCGGCGGGAGAGGATGAGGGCGCCGTGCTCGCCGGGTGGGTGGGCGACGGTGTCGAAGAAGTCGCTGAACCTGAGGTCCACTGTGGACCCGTCGCGCAGTGACCCGGTGAACCGGCCCTCCACCGCGGCCTGCTCGCCCGACCGGAACACCGACAGGGTGTGGTGGCGGCCGTGGTCGACCAGGCGGGTGGAGCGGTAGAAGGCCCGGAGGTCGACCAGCCCGGTGATCGTCGGGTAGCCGGGGCGCTTGTAGCGGATGTCGTCGTGGAAGAGGTCGAACAGGGTGGGATCGCCGGAGTCGACTCGGACGTAGTACGAGTGGACCAGGGCTGTGATGGCGTCGATGTCGGATCTCCTCGCCGCTGCGGTCCCCGACCGAACCGCCAGACCCTAGCCGAGCCCGCGCCCCGGCCGATAGCGCCGAACGGACGCTGGGCAAGGGTTCCGCACCGTTCCAAGTGGGCTCGGGATTGGCTGTTGTCCGACGGGGGCTCGGGCGCTTAGGGTCGGTCGTGACCAAAAAACCAGAACGGTCAAACGTCCTGGGGGCGCTCGGGTGAGCGACACCGGGGCCGACCACGCCGAGCGCGCCGAACGCATCCTGGACGCGGCGGGCGGGCTCATCCTGCGGTGGGGCTACCAGCGGGTGACGATGCAGGACGTCGCCCGCACCGCCGGGGTCGGCAAGGGCACGCTCTACCTGCACTGGCGCACCAGGGAATCGCTGTTCGTCGCGGTGCTGCTGCGCGAGTCCATCGCCATGGTCGACGCGCTGCTGGACCGGATGCGGGCCGACCCCGAGGTCGTGCTCCTGCACCGGATGCAGCGGGTGTGCTTCGAGGTGGTGCTCGACCGGCCGCTGCTGCGCGCGGTCTACAGCGGCGACGGCGAGCTGCTGGGCAACCTGGCCCGGCACGCGAGCACCATGGACGAGGGCAGGCAGGACGCCTTCCTGCGCTCCTACCTCGCCCGGTTGCGCGAGCACGGCCTGGTGCGCGCGGACACCGACCTCGACGACCAGGCGTACGCGGTGAATTGCGTCATCACCGGGTTCAACCTCACCGGCCCGGTCACCGCCGACGACGTGCCCGCCTCGGACGCCCGTCGCGCCCGGGCGCTGGCGAACACGCTGCGGGCGGCCTTCGAGCCCGATCGGCGGCCCGACGCGCGGGTGCTGCGGCAGCTCGCCCCCCGGGTGATCGCCGACCTGGAGGAACTGCGGGACGCCCACGCCCGCCACCGGTTCGGCGACCGCCGACCCGACAGCCCGCTCGGCAGCACGACCCCGAGCGCGACCGACACGACCGCGGGCACCGCCCGCTGAGAGGAAACCATGACCTCCTTATCCAACGGCCCCCGTCCCACCGAGCCCGCCGACCTGGTCGACCTGTTCACCCGGCTGGCCCACCACCGGGCCCACGAGCCGGTCGTGTTCAACGAGAGCATCCAGGCGTGGGAGGCGTTCAGCCACCAGGACGTCACCCGCATCCTGGCCGACCCGGCGACGTTCTCCAGCGACATGTCCGCCCTGGTGCCCAGCGACCCGGACATCGACAAGATCGCCAAGGGCAACCTGATCAGCATCGATCCGCCCCTGCACCGGCAGATGCGCGGTCTGGTCAGCAAGGCCTTCACCCCGAAGTTCGTCGCCGAGCTGGCACCGCGCATCACCGAGGTCACCGCGGAACTGCTCGACGGGCTGGCCGGGCGCGAGCGGTTCGACCTGGTCCACGAGCTGAGCTACCCGCTGCCGGTCATCGTGATCTCGGAGATGATCGGCATCCCCAGCTCCGACCGGGAGACCTTCCAGCGCTGGGCCGACGTCCTGCTCAACAACGAGCCCCCGGCCGACGAACCGCTGCTCGACGCCCTCGGCGACCAGGTGGCCGCGATCGCGCCCACGGTCCGGGAGATGGGCGCCTACATGCTCGAGCACGTGCGCAGGCGCCGGGTGAAGCCGACCGACGACCTGGTCACCGCGCTGGTCGACACGCAGGTGGACGGGCGCTCGCTGGACGACGACGAGATCGTCTGGTTCACCGCGCTGCTGCTGCTGGCGGGCCACATCACCACGACCGCGCTGCTCGGCAACACCCTGCTGTGCCTGGACTCGGCGCCGGAGGTGGTCGAGGACCTGCGGGCGGACCGCGACCTGGTGCCGGGGATGCTGGAGGAGGTGCTGCGGATGCGCCCGCCGTTCACCAAGCTGGCCCGGCTCACCACGGCCGACGTCGAGCTGAGCGGCACGACGATCCCGGCCGGGCAGATCGTGTTCGCGTGGCTGGCCTCGGCCAACCGGGACGAGTCGGTGTTCACCGACCCCGAGGTCTTCGACCCCCGGCGCGAGTCCGCCAAGCAGGCGGGGTTCGGCCACGGCATCCACTTCTGCCTGGGCGCCCCGCTGGCCCGGCTGGAGGCCAAGATCGCGGTGAACATGCTGCTGGACCGCTACCGCGACATCCGGGTGGACCCGCAGGGGGAGATCGACTTCTTCGACGTGCACGCGCTCCTGGGCGCCAAGTCGGTGCCCGTGCTGGTCCAGCCCCGCTGACCCGACTCACCCGAATGGCCCGGCAGGCACACCCGCCTGCCGGGCCATTCGCACGTGCAGACAACTGTGCCACGCATCACTCTCCGATCGGTTAGAGTGAGCCTCAAGTTGGGTAACCCGAGGTTGTCGCCCCCTCGCGTGGGCGGGACGGAGTGGTTGTCGGTGCAACCGACACCGGGACCGGCCCGCGTGGGTCGCGGCACACTTCGACGGGAGGGCGTTTCTTTCAGGTGGTGTGATCGTTCGTGCGGCCGAGGGGGTCGTGTCCAATCACCAGGAGCGGCCCGCGCCCGCGCAGTCGTGGGCTGCTGTTTTCCTGCGCGAGTCCCGGGGTGGACCGCGCATTCATTCATGAGTCGCTTCCGCGTACCCCACCGGCTGTGTGCTTTCGCCGGTCGATTTCCCGGCTCGATCGCTGCGGCGCATTGGTCGAATGTGCATCGAGTGCCGCGGTTTGCATATGACTGACAAGTTGCGGGCCAACGCGTGAATTATTCACGTCTTCAATGTGAATGAGTTTCCGGAGTGTGGCGACACGCCGATGCGTCTGCGGACGCCGGTTCCTTTGCGGCAATCGGGTGATGAAAACTCACAAAGCCACGTTGTCACGCTTTTGTGAGGACGTGGCACGTTTATGTCCGGTGGTCGCGCCACCGGTGGGCTCGACTCGGGGGAGCGCGGGTGGTCCCGTGGTGGGCCGCAGGGGCGGGCGGGTGGCCCGGGCGCGGGCGCGCCCGGACCACCGCGGGCCCGCGGTGGTCGTCACGCACCCATGGCCGCGCGCAAACTCGCAGGTCGCATGTCGGTCCACTCGGCCTCGATGTAGTCGAGCGCGGCCTGCCTGCTGTCCGGCCCCCGGCGCACGTGCCAGCCCGCCGGGACGTCGACGAACTCCGGCCACAGGCTGTGCTGACCCTCGTCGTTGACCAGCACCAGGTAGTTCGCGTCATCGGATTCGAATGGGTTGCTCATCGCGCGAGATCCTTCTGTTGGTTTCCGGGGAGCGGTGCGGGGAGGAGCTCCGGGCTGCTTCGACAGCGAGCCGATGAAGTGTAGCGAAGTCGCCGTGCGGTGTGCGACCTGTCGGGAGACGAGCCGGGAACGGCTTCGGGTGTTGCTGCCGGTGAATTGCGGTTCGACGCCCGGGGAGGTGGTGCGCGACAGCACACGAAAAACTGGGCGTGGTCGTTGGTTATTTACGACAAAACGAGCGATCGGACCGACTTAATGAGGAGGAAATGTTGCTCCGATCGGCGGTAGCAAATTCTTCCGCCGGTCACCAGGATGGGCTGATCCCCCGAGTGCGTCGAGTGGAAGGGGACGTGCACATGTCCTTCACACCCACGGAGTGGCGACCCCTTGCCCGATCAGTTCGATACGACCGACGCAGACAGACTCGACATGTCCGTTGATTCCCTCAACCTTTCCGCGATGCTCGGCGAACTCGCCGGGGAACACCGCGTACCCGGCGCCGCCCTCACCGTGCGCCTGCGGGGTGCGACCACCTCGGTGGTGACCGGCTGTGACCGCCACGAGGGCGGGCGCCCGGTGACCACCGCGACCAGGTTCCCGATCGCCTCGGTCACCAAGGCCGTCACCGCCACCCTCGTCATGGTCCTGGCCGCCGACGGTGACCTCGACCTCGACGAGCCGATCGGTCCGCACGTCCCGCAACTGCGGGAGCACCCGGTGGCCGCCGCGACGCCGCGCCAGTTGCTCAGCCACACCGGCGGGCTGGCCGCCGCGGGTGCCACCGATCCCGCGCACACCGCCTCGCCCCTGCGCTACCTGGTGGAGCACGCGCGCTCGACGGACCTCGTCCTCCCGCCCGGCTCGGGCTTCTCCTACTCCAACGCGGGCTACGTCCTCGCCGGGCACCTCATCAGCGACGTCACCGGCATGTCCTGGGCCGAAGCGGTGCGGACCGTCCTGCTGACCCCGCTGGGCATCCGCCCGGCGTTCGTGGTCGGGGCGGGCCCCGGCGAGGAGGACTTCGCCCCCGGTCACGTCGTCGGCGGGCTCGACGGCCGGACCAGGCCGGTCCGGCAGACGCTGTCGGCAGCGGAGGCCGCCGCGGGCGCGCTCGCGCTCAGCGCCGACGACCTCGTGGCCTTCGCCCGCCTGCACACCGAGGCCGCGGCCGCGGACCCGGACCTCGACGGGCTGCTGCCCGCCGCGACCGCCCGGGCGATGCGCGAGCCCGCACCCGCGGCCGAGCCCTACGGGTTGGCGGCGGGCTGGGGCCCGGGGCTGGCGGCGTTCACCGACGGTGGCCCGCCGTGGTGGGGCCACGACGGCACCGGCGACGGGACCTCGGCCCACCTGCGCATCCAGCCCGAGCAGGACGCGGTGGTGGCGCTGGTGACCAACGCCAGCACCGGCGCCGCGCTCTGGCGGGCGCTGGTCGGCGAGCTGCGCGCGCTCGGCGTCCCCGTCGCCGACCAGGGGCCACCCCCCTCCGGCCCGCCGCACCCACCGCCCGCCGAGTGCGTGGGCAGCTACCGCAACGGCGCCACCGAGTACCTGGTCGGCGACGACGGGGACCAACTGAGCCTCGCGGTCGACGGGGTCGCGGTGGCGGTCCTGCGGTTGCGACCGGACCTCGGCTTCACCATGCACGACACCGTCTCCGCGGGCCCCCCGCACGAGGGGCGGTTCCTGCGCGACCCGGTCACCGGCCGCGTCGACCGGCTCCAGGTCACCGGCCGCCTGGCCAGCCGCGCGGCCCCCGCCGCGGCGCCCGCGCACCAGCCCTGACGCCTTGCCCCGCGCCCGACCGCACCGGCGGGCACCCACGACCTCGGCCGCAGACGGCACCTCTCGGACAAAGGAGCGGCGATGCGCGACGCGCGCACGTACCCGACCACCACCCTGGCGGGCGACCACGCATCCCCCGGCACCCTGGCCGACCTGGTCGAGGCCCAGACCCGGCGCACCCCCGACGCCGCGGCGGTCATCCACGACGGCGGGCAGCTCAGCTACGCCGAACTCGACGACCGGGCCAACCGGCTGGCCAGGGCGCTGCTGCGCCGGGGCGCGGGCCCGGAGCGGATCGTGGCCCTGGCGCTGCCGCGCTCGGTCGACATCATCGTGGCCGAGCTGGCCGTGGCGAAGTCCGGCGCGGCCTTCCTGCCGGTGGACCCGACCTACCCGGCCGACCGGATCGCGTTCATGCTCGACGACGCCCGGCCCGTGCTGGTGCTCACCCGCTCCGACGTGGCGTCCTCGGTCCCCGCCGACGTGACCGCCGTGCTGGTGGACGCCGACGACGTTCGCGCCGAACTCGACCGCACCCCCGGCACCCCC
Source organism: Actinokineospora spheciospongiae (assembly GCF_003182415.1). NCBI lineage: Bacteria > Bacillati > Actinomycetota > Actinomycetes > Pseudonocardiales > Pseudonocardiaceae > Actinokineospora > Actinokineospora spheciospongiae. The sequence continues at coordinate 666,539 of NZ_QHCP01000001.1, forward strand.
GTCGAGGACGCCGAGCTGCCCGCCGGGCGGCACCCGGCGCAGCCCGCCTACCTGATCTACACCTCCGGTTCGACCGGCAAGCCCAAGGGCGTGGTGGTCACCCACCGCGGTCTGGCGTCCTTCTCCGCCGCCGAGATCGAGCACTTCGGCGTCGTCGAGGGCGACCGGGTGCTGGAGTTCGCCTCGCCCAGCTTCGACGCGTCGGTGCTGGAGCTGTGCATGTCGCTGCCCGCGGGCGCGGCCCTGGTGGTGCCGCCGCCGGGCCCGCTGCTCGGCGACGCGCTGGCCGAGGTCATGGCCGACGGCGAGATCAGCCACACCCTGATCCCCCCGGTGGCGCTGGCCACCATGCCGGTCGTGCCGCTGCCCGGGCTGCGCACGCTGATCGTCGGCGGCGAGGCGTGCACCGCGGACCTGGTGAACCGCTGGGCCCCGGGCAGGCGCATGATCAACGCCTACGGCCCCACCGAGTCCACTGTGGTCGCCACCTGGAGCGAGCCGCTGGAGCCCGGCCGGGGAACGCCGATCGGCCGCCCGATCCGCGACACCGAGGTCCACCTGCTCGACGACAAGCTGGCCCCGGTCCCCGTCGGCTCGCCCGGCGAGCTGTACGTGGCCGGGCCCAGCCTGGCCCGCGGCTACCTGGGCCGGTCCGCGCTGACCGCGCAGCGGTTCGTGGCCAACCCCCACGGCGCCCCCGGTGAGCGGATGTACCGCACCGGCGACATCGCCCGCTGGGGCGCGGACGGCCAGTTGGAGTTCGTGGGCCGGGCCGACCACCAGGTCAAGATCCGCGGCTTCCGGATCGAACCGGGTGAAATCGAGGCCGTCCTGGCCGAGCGGCCGGGGATCAGCGCCGCCGTGGTCGTCCCGCGCGAGGACCAGCCCGGGGTCAAGCGCCTGGTCGCGTACGTGACCCCGGTGGGCGACGTCGCCTCGGTCGACGTGGCGGGCCTGCGGGCCGCCGCCGCGGCGGCCCTGCCGGACTACATGGTCCCCGCCGCGTTCGTCGTGCTGGAGCGGTTCCCGCTGACCCCCAACGGCAAGCTGGACCGCGCGGCGCTGCCGTCCCCCGCCTCCGGCACCCGGCGGGTCACCGGCGACCTGGCGCGCACCGACCTGGAGCGGACCATCGCGGGCGTCTGGGCCGACGTGCTCGGCGTCGACGCGGTCGGCGCGCACGAGGACTTCCTCGCCGTCGGCGGCGACTCCGTGCAGGCCTTCCGGGTGCTCGCGCGGCTGCGCAGCGCGCTGGGCGTCGAGCTGTCGGCCCGCGCGGTGTTCGACACCAGGACCGTCGCCGGGCTCGCGGAGCTGGTCGCAGGCGGCGCGGCCACCAGGTCGGGCGGGGTCATCCCCACCGTCGCGCGGGACGAGCCGCTGCCGCTGTCCTCGGCTCAGCGCAGGCTGTGGTTCGTCGACCAGTTCGCCCCCGGCGGCACCGAGAACAACACCGGCATCGGCCTGCGCCTCACCGGCGCGCTGGACACCGCCGCGCTGGGCCGGGCCCTGGCCGAGCTGGTGCGCGGGCACGAGTCGCTGCGCACCACGTTCGAGTCCGCCGACGGGCACGGCGTGCAGGTGGTGCACCCGTCGGGGCACCTGCCGCTGCGCGAGGTCGACCTGTCCGCCGTCCCCGCCGCCGAACGCCCGGCGGCCCTGGAGGCGGTGCTGGCCGAGCACGGCGCGCAGCCGTTCGACCTCGGCACCGGCCCGCTGGCGCGGGCGCTGCTGGTCCGGCTCGATGCCGCCGAGCACGTGTTCGCGCTGCACCAGCACCACATCATCACCGACGGCTGGTCGGTGCGGATTCTCATCGACGAACTCGTGGACCTCTACGGCGCGTTCCGCCTCGGCGAGGAGCCCGCGCCGGTCCGGCGGGCGGTCGACTACGCGGACTTCGCCGCCTGGCAGCGCGGTCGGCTCGACGACGGCACCCTGGACGAGGACCTGGCCTACTGGCGCGAGCAGCTCGCCGGGCTGGTGCCGCTGGACCTGCCCACCGACCGCCCGCGCCCCCCGGTGCGCACGTCCGCGGGCGCGATCCGCCGCCGGGCGCTGCCCGCCGACCTGGTCGAGCGGCTGACCTCGGTCGCCAGGGAGAACGACGCGACGCTGTTCGCCAACCTGGTCGCCGCGGTGCAGCTCCTGCTGACCCGCCACACCGGGCAGCGCGACATCGCGGTCGGCGCGGCCACCTCCGGCCGCGGTCGCGCCGAGTGGGAGCAGGTCGTCGGGTTCTTCGTCAACACCGTCGTGCTGCGCTCCACCGTGGACGAGGAGCGGTCGTTCAGCGACCACCTCGCGCGGGTGCGGGAGACCGTGCTGTCGGCCTTCGCCCACGACGAGCTGCCCTTCGACCGGCTCGTGGACCTGTTGCAGCCCGAGCGCGACGCCGCGGCCAGCCCGCTGGTGCAGGCCCTGGTGGTGCTCCAGGAGGACTGGGCGGGCAGCCGCGCCGCGGCCGGGCTGGACATCGAGGAGCAGGACCTGCCCCGCCCGTCGGCCCGCTTCGACCTGGTCGTGGAGTTCTGGCCCAAGGACGGCGCGCTGAACCTGGTGGTGGAGTACAACACCGACCTGTTCGACGCGGCCACCGTCGACCGCATCGCCGGGCGGCTGCACGTGCTGCTGGAGGCGGTGGCCGCGGCGCCGCAGCGGCGGATGGCCGAGCTCGGGGTCATGCCCGACGACGAGCGCGCGCAGATCCTGGGTCCTTGGAGCGGGTCGTCGCCGGAGCCGGACGAGTCCAGTGTGGACGTTTCGGTGCCCGCGGTGTTCTCCCGCGTCGCGGCGGCCACCCCGGACGAGGTCGCGGTGGTGGGGGACTCCGGGTCGCTGACCTACCGCGAGTTGGACGAGCGGTCCGACCGGCTGGCGCACCGCCTGGTGGCGGCGGGCGTGCGGCCGGAGGACCGGGTGGGCCTGCTGGCCGAGCGGTCCGCGCACTACCTGGTCGTCGTCCTCGCCGTGCTCAAGGCGGGGGCCGCCTACCTGCCGCTGGACCTGCGCGCCCCGCGCTCGCGGCTGCGCAGGCTGCTCGACGAGGCCGGGGTGCGGTTGGTGATCCGCGACGCCGCGCTCGCCGACGTGGCCGCCGACCTGCACGACGGCCCCACCCTCGACTCCGCCGACACCGGTGCCGACGTGCCGGTGGGCGCCCCGGGCACCCGGCCGCTGCCCCGGCAGTTGGCCTGCGTGCTCTACACCTCCGGCTCCACCGGCACCCCCAAGGGCGTGGCGGTGACCCACCAGGACATCGTCCGGCGGGTGGCCGACGCGCACTTCTCCGGCGGCGGCCACGAGCGGGTGCTGCTGCACTCGCCGCTGGCCTTCGACGCCTCCACCTACGAGATGTGGGTGGCGCTGCTGCGCGGCGGCCGGGTCGTGGTCGCCCCGCCGGTCGACCTCACCGCCGACGTGCTGCGCCGGATGGTGGCCGAGCACGGGGTCACCGGCATGTGGCTGACCGCCGGGCTGTTCCGGATGATCGCCAGGGAGGACCCGGACAGCCTGGCCGGGATGCGCCAGGTGTGGACCGGTGGCGACGTGGTGCCCGGCGCCGCGGTCCGCCGCGTGCTGGCCGCCTGCCCCGGCCTGGTCGTGGCGGACGGGTACGGCCCGACCGAGGCCACCACGTTCACCACCCTGCACCCGATGCCGTCGGTCGACGCGGTGGAGGACGTGCCGCCGATCGGCCGCCCGTTCACCGGGATGCGGATCTTCGTGCTGGACGCGAACCTGCGGCCCGTCCCCGCCGGGGTGACCGGCGAGCTGTACATCACCGGTGACGGCGTGGCCCGCGGGTACCTCGGGCGCCCGGGTGCCACGGCCGAGCGGTTCGTGGCCTGCCCGTTCGAGCCCGGCGCCCGCATGTACCGCACCGGCGACCTGGTGCGCTGGCGCGGCGACGGGGTGCTGTGCTTCGTCGGCCGCACCGACGACCAGGTCAAGATCCGCGGCTTCCGGGTCGAGGTGGGCGAGGTCGAGGAGGTCGTGACGCGCCACCCCGCCGTCGCCGAGGCCGTGGTGACCGCGCACCGGCAGCCGGACGCCTCCGCGCGCCTGGTCTGCCACCTGGTGTTCGAACCGGGTGAGCAGGCGCCGATGCCCGCCGAGCTGGTCGCGTTCCTCGCCGACGAGCTGCCCGACTACCTGATCCCGTCGTCGTTCGAGGTGCTCAGCGCGCTGCCGCTGAGCCAGAACGGCAAGGTGGACCGCCGCGCGCTGCCCGCGCCCCGGGCGGTGGGCGCGGTCGACCGCGCCCACGTCGCGCCGCGCACCCCGGCCGAGGAGGCGCTGGCCGGGCTGTGGGCCAAGGTGCTCGGGCTCGACGCGGTCGGGGTCACCGACAACTTCTTCGAGCTCGGCGGCGACTCGATCATGAGCATCCAGGTGGTGGCCGAGGCCCGCAGGCTCGGCATGGACCTGACGTCGAAGGACATCTTCCTGCACCAGACCGTCGCCGCGCTGGCACCGGTGGTCGGGTCCACCACGACCTCGGCCGAGCAGGGCCTGGTCGTCGGCGCCGCCCCGCTCACCCCCATCCAGCACTGGTTCTTCGAGCGCCACCCGGCGGGCACGACGCGGTTCAGCCAGTACCTGGACGTGGAGCTGACCCCGGGGGTGGACGAGGCGGCGCTGCGCGCGGCGCTGGCCGCGGTCCTCGCCCAGCACGACGCGCTGCGCATCCGGTTCGACCGCGAGCAGGGCGGGTGGCGGCAGTACAACGCCCCGTCCGAGGCGGGGCAGGTCTTCGCGCGGGTCGAGGTGGCCGACGAGGCGGGCACCGCCGCGGCCAAGGAGCGGCTGCTCGCCGAGCTGGACCCGGTGGCGGGCCCGCTGCTGCGGGTGGCGCTGCTCGACCGGGGCGCCGACCGGGTGCCGCTGCTGTTCCTCGCCGTGCACCACCTGGTGGTGGACGCGGTGTCGTGGCGGGTCCTGCTCGCCGACCTGGACACCGGCTACCGGCAGGCGGCGGCGGGGCGCCCGGTCGACCTGGGCGAGAAGAGCACGTCGTTCCAGGCGTGGGCCCGTCGCCTCACCGAGCACACCGCGAGCGGCGGCTTCGACTCCGAACTCGACCACTGGGCCGCGGTGTGCCCCGGCGCGGAACCCGCCCTGCCCACCGACGGCACGGGCGCCAACACCGTCGCCTCCACCCGCTCGGTGACCGTCCGACTGGACCGGGACGAGACCAGGGCGCTGCTCAACCGGGTGCCCTCGGTGTACCGCACCCAGATCAACGAGGTCCTGCTGACCGCGCTCGGCCAGGCCCTGGCCGACTGGACCGGCTCGCCGCGCGTCCTGGTCGACCTGGAGGGCCACGGCCGCGAGGAACTGTTCGACGACGTCGACCTGTCCCGCACGGTCGGCTGGTTCACCACGCTGTTCCCGGTCGCGCTGGACCTGTCCGGCAGCCAGGAGCCCGGCGCGCTGCTCAAGTCGGTCAAGGAGCAGGTGCGGGCGGTGCCCGGTCGCGGCGTCGGCCACGGCGCCCTGCGCTACCTCGGCGACCGCACCACCGGGACCGGTCAGGCGCAGGTCTCGTTCAACTATCTGGGCCAGTTCGACACCGCGGGCGTGGTGGACGGCCTCTACAGCGCCCCCGCCGGGCCGCTGGGCCTCGACGAGGACCCGGCCGCGACCAGGGCGCACCAGTTGGAGGTCGTCGGCCGCGCCGACCGCTCCGGGCTGGAGTTCACCTGGTTCCACTCCGCGGAGCTGCACGACGGGGAGACGGTGCGCGCGCTGGCCGAGGCCATGCTCGCCCGGCTGCGCGCGCTGGTCGCGCACTGCGCCGAGCCGGGGGCGGGCGGCTGCACGCCGTCGGACTTCCCGCTGGCCCGCCTGGACCAGGCCGCCGTCGACCGGATCGTCGGCACCGGCCGCACGGTCGAGGACGTCTACCCGCTGACCCCCATGCAGAGCGGCATGCTGTTCCACAGCCTCGCCCAGGAGGGCGAGGGCCTGTACCTGGAGCAGGTCACCTGCACGCTGGCCGGGGTGGGCGACCCCGCCCTGCTCGCCGACGCGTGGCAGCGGGTCGTCGACCGCACCCCCGTGCTGCGCACCGCCGTGGCCTGGGAAAACCTCCCCGAACCCGTGCAGGTGGTGCACCGCTCCGGGCGGGTGCCGGTGGCGCACGAGGACTGGACCGCGCAGCCGGAACCGTGGCGCGAGCAGCGGCTGGGCGAGCTGCTGGCCCAGGACCGCGGCGACGAGCTTGACTTCACCGCGCCCCCGCTGATGCGGCTGCGGATCGCCCGGCTCTCCGCCGACGAGGTGCGCGTGGTGTGGACCTTCCACCACCTGCTGCTCGACGGGTGGAGCGTGTTCCGGGTGCTCACCGACGTCTTCGCCGAGCACGCCCGGCTCACCGGCCACCCCGGGGCGGGCGACCCCGTGCTGCGGCGGCCGTTCCGCGACTACGTGGCCTGGCTCGGGCGCCAGGACCGCGACGCCGCGCGGGAGCACTGGAGCGGCCTGCTGTCCGGGCTGACCGAGCCCACCCCGCTGCCGGTCGACCGGGTCGCCACGACCAGCCACGGCCAGCGCTCCACCGAGCGGATCACCGTCCGGCTCTCGGAGAGCACCAGCGAGCGGGTCGCCGAGCTGGGCCGGGCCAACCGGCTGACCGGCAACGCCGTCGTGCAGGGCGCGTGGGCGCTGCTGCTCGCCGACTGCGCCGGTCAGCAGAAGGTGTGCTTCGGCAGCACCGTGTCCGGCAGGCCAGACGAGCTGCCCGGGGTGGACGAGATCATCGGCATCTGCATCAACACCATGCCGGTGCTCGCCGAGGCCGACCCGAGGGCGCGGCTGGTGCCGTGGCTGCAACGCCTGCAACTGGCGCAGGTGGAGTCGCGGCGGTTCGGCTACGTGCCGCTGAACCAACTGCGCGGGCTCAGCGGCGTCACCGGGCGGGCCAACCTGTTCGACAGCCTGGTGGTGTTCGAGAACTACCCGATCGACGACCAGGCCGCCGCCGAGCACGGGCTGCGGCTGGGCGACGTGCGCGCGGTGGAGACCACCAACTACCCGATGAGCGTCATCGTCTACCCCGGGGACCAGTTGACCTTCGCCTTCACCTACGACCCGGCCGTGTTCGACGCGGCCACCGTCGAGGAGATGGGCAGGCGCCTGGGCGTGCTGCTCGACGCCGCGGTGACCGACCCGTACCAGTCGCTGCGGACCCTGCTCGACTCCCTCGGCGAGCCGATGCGGCCCGCTGCCACCGGCAACGGTGTGGCCGTCTTCGCGGACGAGCAGGTGACGGTGGCGCGGCACCAGGCGCCGCGGACGATCACCGAGACGCTGATCGCCGAGATCTGGACCGAGGTGCTGGCGGTGGACGAGGTCGGGGTCGACGACGAGTTCTTCGCCCTCGGCGGCGACTCGATCCTCAGCCTGCACGTCACCACCAAGGTGCGCGAGACCTTCGACGTCGACATCTCGCTGCGCGAGGTCATCGGCTGCCACACCGTCGCGGCCCTGGCCCGCGCGGTCGAGGAATCCATCCTGTCCGAACTCGAGTCCGCGGCCGCGGGCGACGAGCGCAACTGACCCAGGGAAAGACGACGCCGTGACCACGCCCGACCCGGTGGACCGCATCGCGGCCCTGCCCGCCGCCCTGCAGGAACGCCTGCGCCGCAAGCTCAGCGGGCAGGCCCGCCGCGCCACCGGACAGATCGCCCCGGCGCCGCGGGACCGCCCGCTGCCGCTGTCCTCGGCGCAGCAGCGGCTGTGGTTCCTCGACCAGTTCACCCCCGGGTCGACCGAGTACACCAGCGCGCTCGCCCTGCGGCTGCGCGGCGAGCTGGACGTGCCCGCGCTGCGGCTGGCGCTGACCTGCCTGGTCGAGCGGCACGAGGTCCTGCGCACCACCTTCTCCGCCGTGGACGGGCGGGGCGTGCAGGTCGTGCACCCGCCCGCCGAGCCGCCGGTGTCGCTGCTGGACGTCGGCGGCGACCCGGCCGGGCTCGACGACGCGCTGCGCGCCGAGCTGGACCGGCCGTTCGACCTGCGCACCGGCCCGCTGTTCCGGGTGGTGCTGGTCCGCGTCTCCACCGACGAGGCCGCCGCCGACGAGCACGTGCTGCTGCTCTGCGCGCACCACACCGTGGTCGACGGGTGGACGATGGGCGTGCTCACCGAGGACCTGGCCGCGTTCTACGCCGCGGCCCGCACCGCGCCGGACACCGCCCGCGCGGCGCTGCCCGCCCCGCGGTTGCAGTACGCCGACTTCGCCGCGTGGCAGCAGGAACGGCTCACCGACACCGCCGTGGCCGGGCACCTGGACTTCTGGGGCCGCGCGCTGGCGGGCCTGCGCCCGCTGGACCTGCCCACCGACCGGCCCCGACCCCCCGTGCGCACCAGCGCGGGGGCCACCCGCGAGCGCGTGCTGCCCATCGAGCTGGCCGCGGGCCTGCGCGCGCTGTGCGTGGGGCAGCGCGTCACGCTGTTCACCGCGCTGGTCGCGGCCACCCAGGCGCTGCTGGCCCGCTACACCCGCCAGGACGACATCGCCGTGGGCACGGTCACCGCCGGGCGCAACCAGCCGGAACTGGCCAAGCTCGCCGGGCTGTTCGTCAACACGGTGGTCCTGCGCTCCACAGTGGACTCGCAGCGGTCCTTCCGCGACCTGCTCGGCGCGGTGCACGCCACGGTGCTCGACGCCTTCTCCCACGACGAGGTGCCGTTCGAACGCCTCATGGAGCACCTGAAGGTGCCCCGCGACGTCAGCCGGACCCCGCTGTTCGACGTGATGGTCGTGTTGCAGAACGCGGGCGCGGGCGCCCCCGCGCTGCCCGGGCTGGTGGCCGAACCGGTCGACCTGGCGCAGACGAACGCGAACTTCGACCTGAGCCTCGAATTCGAGGAGCAGGGCGACGGGCTGTGCATGCGCTTCAACCACAGCACCGACCTGTTCGACGCCGAGACCGTCGACGACATGGCCGCCCGGCTGGAACTGCTGCTGACCGCCGTCGTCACCGACCCGGACCGCCCGCTGCGCGACATCGCCCTGCTCACCGGCGCCGAGCAGGCCGCCCTGCTGACCACGCCCCCGGCACCCGCGACTTCCGAGAGCACTCTGCCGGAGCTGTTCGCGGCCCAGGCGGCGCGCAGGCCCGACGCGACCGCCGTCGTGCTGGACGGGGAAACCACCACCTACGCCCAGCTCAACGAGCGCGCGAACCGGTTGGCGCACCTGCTCATCGAGCGCGGTGTGGGCGCGGAGCGGCTGGTGGCGCTGGCGCTGCCGCGCTCGGTCGAACTGGTCGTGGCCGTGCTGGCGGTGCTCAAGGCCGGTGGCGCGTACCTGCCCATCGACCCGGAGTACCCGGCCGAGCGGATCGCCTACCTGCTCGGCGACGCCGAACCCGCCCTCATGCTGTCGACCGGGGTACCGCTGTCCGGTGTGGACTCGGCGGTCCCCGTGGTGCGCCTCGACGACCCGGAGACCACCGCCGCCCTGGAGCGCTGCCCGGCCACCGACCCCGCGCCGAACCCGGCCGGGCCGGACGCGGCGGCCTACGCCATCTACACCTCCGGTTCCACCGGCAAGCCCAAGGGCGTGGTGGTCCCGCACCGCAACGTCGTGCGGCTGCTGTCGGCGACCGACCACTGGTTCGGCTTCGACGAGACCGACGTGTGGACGCTGTTCCACTCCTACGCCTTCGACTTCTCGGTGTGGGAGCTGTGGGGGCCGCTGCTCAACGGCGGCACCCTGGTCGTGGTGCCGCACGCGGTCACCCGGTCCCCGGCCGACTTCCTGCGGCTGCTGGCCGCCGAGAAGGTCACCGTCCTCAACCAGACCCCGTCGGCGTTCTACCAGCTCACCGCCGCCGACCGCGACCAGCCCGACGTCGGCGCGGAGCTGGCGCTGCGGGTCGTCGTGTTCGGCGGCGAGGCGCTGGACCCGGGCAGGCTGCTGGACTGGAGCACCCGCCACCCGCTGGAGCGGACCCGGCTGGTCAACATGTACGGCATCACCGAGACCACGGTCCACACCACGTTCCACGAGCTGGCCGGGTCCGACCTGGCCGCCCCCGGCGTCAGCCCGATCGGCGAGCCCATCCCCGACCTGCGGCTGCACCTGCTCGACCCACACCTCAACCCGGTGCCGCCGGGCATGGTGGGGGAGTTGTACGTGGCCGGTCCGGGTGTCGCCCGCGGGTACCTCGGCCGCCCCGGGCTGACCGCCCAGCGGTTCGTGGCCGACCCGTTCGGCCCGCCCGGGGCGCGGATGTACCGCAGCGGTGACCTCGCCCGCCGGGACCTGCACGGCGGGCTGGAGTACCGGGGTCGCGCCGACGACCAGGTCAAGGTGCGCGGCTTCCGGATCGAACTGGGCGAGATCGAGGCCGCGCTCGTCGCCCACCCCGAGGTCTCCGGGGCCGCGGTCGTCGTGTCCGAGGGCGCGGGCGGGCACCAGCGGCTCGTCGGCTACGTCGTCGGCGCCCAAGCCCCGGAACCGGCCGAGCTGCGCACCTGGCTGCGCCGCGGCCTGCCCGAGCACATGGTGCCCGCGGTGTTCGTGGCCCTGGACCGGCTCCCGCTGACCCCCAACGGCAAGCTCGACCGCGCGGCACTGCCCGCTGCGGAGGTCACCACCACCGCGACCGAGGACCGGGTGCCGCCGCGCGGACCGGTCGAGACCGCCCTCGTCGAGGTGTGGCGGGACGTGCTCGGCGTGGACGCGGTCGGCGTCACCGACAACTTCTTCGAGCTGGGCGGCGACTCCATCCTGAGCATCCAGGTGGTGTCCCGGGCCCGGCGCGAGGGCCTGCGGTTCACCACCCGGCAGATGTTCCTGCACCAGAGCATCGCCGAGCTGGCCGCCGTGGTCGACACCGCCACCGCGCCCGCCGTCGTGGAGCGGGTGACCGGCCCGGCCCCGCTGACCCCGATCCAGCGCTGGTTCTTCGACGAGATCGGCAGCCGCGACCACTACGCGATGTCGGTCATGCTCAACCTGCGCGGCCCGGTCGACCCGGCCGCGCTGTCCGGGGCGCTCGACGCCCTCCTGGACCACCACGACACCCTCCGGCTGCGCTTCACCGAGGTGGGCGGCCAGTGGTCGCAGGACGTCGTGGACGTCCCCCGGGGCACCGCCCTGACCACGGTGGACCTGTCGGCCGTGCCGGAGTCGGACCGGGCGGCGGAGGTCGAGCGGCACGCCGTGGCCGCCCAGTCCGGGATGGACCCGAAGACCGGGCCGCTGCTGCGCGCGGTCCTGTTCACCGACGACACCGGCCCCGCGCGACTGCTCATCGCCGCGCACCACCTCGTGGTGGACGGCGTGTCCTGGCGCATCCTGCTCGCCGACCTGGAAACCGCCCACGGGCAGGTCGCCGCCGGAACCCCCGTGCAGCTCCCGCCCACGACCACCGGGTACCGGGACTGGGCGCGGCGGCTGAGCGAGCACGTCGCCTCCGGCGGTTTCGCCGAGGAGGCCGCCTACTGGGCGACCGCCCTGGACGGCGTGCCCACCGACCTCCCGGTCGACCACGACGGCGACAACACCGTGGGCTCCACCCGCGTGGTGACCGCGCGGCTGGACCGGGCGACCACCGACGCCCTGCTGCGCCAGGCCCCGCCGGTCTACCGGACCCGCATCGACGACCTGCTGCTCAGCGCGCTGGGCCGGGTGCTGGCCGACTGGACCGGGCGCGACTCGGTGCTGATCGGCATGGAGGGCCACGGCCGCGAGGACCTGGTCGCCCCCGGCGGCGCCGACGCCCCGCAGTCCGATGTGGACCTGTCCGGCACGGTCGGCTGGTTCACCGCGAAGTACCCGCTCGTCCTGCGACTGCCCGCCGGGCGCGGGCGGTGGGCGGAGACGATCAAGTCGGTCAAGGAGCAGATCCGGGCCGTGCCCGGCAAGGGCCTGGGCTACGAGGCGCTGCGCTACCTCAGCTCCGGGGGAGCGGCGCTGGCCGCCGACCCGGTGCCGCAGGTGTGGTTCAACTACCACGGCCAGTGGGACGCGGGCTCGCCCGGCTCCGGGCTCCTCGGCACCCGCTGCGCCCCGGTCGGCAGCGACCACGCGCCCGCCGACACCCGCTCGCACCTGCTCGACGTCACCGGCATGGTCGAGGACGGCGAACTGGAGCTGAGCTGGCTCTACTCCGCCGAGGTGCACGACGAGCACACCGTGCGCGACCTCGCCGACGCGCTGGTGGCGGCGCTGCGCGAACTGGTGGCGCACTGCGCCGAGCCCGCCTCCGGTGGCGCCACGCCGTCGGACTTCCCGCTCGCCAAGCTCACGCAGGCCCAGGTCGACCTGATCGCCGCCGACGGCCGCGACGTCGAGGACATCTACCCGGCCACCCCGATGCAGGCCGGGATGCTGTTCCACAGCCTGGTCGACACGGAGGTGGGTGCCTACTCCGACCAGGCGCGGCTGCGGCTGGCCGGGATGAGCGACCCGGCGCTGCTCGCCGAGGCGTGGCAGCGGGTCGTCGACCGCACCCCCGCCCTGCGCACCCACCTGGCCTGGGACGGGGTGGACGAACCGGTCCAGGTCGTGCGCAGGCGCGTCACCCTCCCGGTCACCCACCACGACTGGCGCGGGCGCCCCGACGCCGAGCGCGACCTCGCGGACCTGCTGATCGCCGACCGCGCGGCGGGCTTCGACCTGGCCACCGCGCCGCTGACCCGGGTGTCGGTCGTGCGGCTCACCGACGACGAGGCCGTGCTGGTGTGGTCGTTCCACCACGTCCTGCTCGACGGCTGGAGCGTCGCGCAGGTCTTCGCCGAGGTCGCCGAGTGCTACACCGCCCTGCTGGCGGGCCGCGCGCCGGACCTGCCCACCCGCAGGCCGTTCCGCGAGTACGTCCGCTGGCTGGGCACCCTCCCGCCCGAGCAGGCGGAGAAGCACTGGGGCGCGGTGCTGGCGGGCTTCGGCAGGCCGACCCCGCTGCCCTACGACCGCACCCCGGGGCCCGCGCACCGCGGCGAGTCCTCCGCCGTCGTGCGGACCGTGGTCGACGTGGAGTGGTCGGCCCGGCTGGACGCGACCGCGCGGCGCAACGGCCTGACCGTCAACACCCTGGTCCAGGGCGCGTGGGCGCTGCTGCTCGCCCGGCACAGCGGTGAACGCGACGTGGTGTTCGGCACCACCGTCTCCGGCAGGCCCGCCGAGCTGGCGGGTGTGGAGTCGATGGTCGGCATGTTCGTCAACTCGGTGCCGACCAGGGCCGCGGTCGACGAGTCCGAGCCCGCGGTGTCCTGGCTGCGCCGGTTGCAGGCCGAGCAGACCGAGTCGCGCGCCCACGAGGCCACCTCGCTGGCCCGGCTGCGGTCGTTCACCGACCTGCCCGCCGGGGAGAACCTGTTCAACAGCATGGTCGTGTTCGAGAACTACCCGCTCAGCGACGCCGCCGAGGTCGGCGCGCTGCGGGTGGTCGACGTGCACGCGGTGGACACCACCACCTTCCCGCTGAGCCTGAGCGCGCACCTGCACGACCGGCTCAACCTGGCGCTGTCCTACGATCCGACGCTGTTCGACCACGACACCGTGCAGCGGTTGGTCGAGCAGTTGTGGTCGCTGCTCAACGGCATCGCCATGGACCCGGAGCGCCCCCTGGGCGACCTGCCGTGGCTCTCGGCGGCGGACCGGCAGACCCTGCTCGTCGAGTGCAACGACACCGCCGCCGAGGTGCCCACCGCGCTGTTCACCGACGCCTTCGCCGCCAGGGCCGCCACCGACCCCGAGGCGACCGCGCTGGTGCACGGGGACACCCGGCTCAGCTTCGCCGAACTGGACTCCCGGGCCAACCGGCTCGCCCACCACCTCGTCTCGCTGGGCCTGAGCCAAGAGCAGGTCGTCGCCGTGGCGCTGCCGCGCGGCGCGGACGCGGTGCTCGCCCTGCTGGCGGTGCTCAAGGCGGGCGGGGTGTACCTGCCCGTCGACCCGAAGCTGCCCGCGGAACGGCTCGCGCTGATCACCGAGGACGCCACCCCGGCGCTGGTGATCACCACCGCGACCGACGCCGGTCTGCTCCCCGGCGTGCCGGAGGTGTTCGTCGACGACCCGGCCACCGCCGCGCTGCCGGAAACCGCCCCAACCGCCCCGCGCCCCGAGAACGCCGCCTACGTCATCTACACCTCCGGGTCGACCGGCCGCCCCAAGGGCGTCGTCGTCGACCACCGCGGCCTGGGCAACCTCTGCCACGACCGCGTGGCGGCCATGGCCGGGCACGGGCGGCTGCGGATGGCCATGACCTCCCCGTTCTCCTTCGACGCGTCGCTGGAGGAGGTCGTCCTGCTCGCGGGCGGCCACGAGCTGCACGTGGTCGACGAGTCGATCCGGCTCGACGCCGAAGCGCTGGTCGGCTACGTCACCGACGCCCGGCTGGACCTGCTCAACCTGACGCCGTCCTACCTGCGCCAGCTCATGCCCGCCGGGCTGCTCGACGGCCCAGGGCACCGCCCGTCGGTCCTGCTCATCGGTGGCGAGGCGTGCGGCGAGGTGCTGTGGCGCGAACTGGCCGCACTGCCCGACACCGCCTCCTACAACCTCTACGGCCCCACCGAGTGCACCGTGGACGCGCTCTCCGCGCCCGTCGCGGGGGACAAGCCCGTGCTGGGCGTGCCGCTGCGCAACGTCCGGGCGCACGTGCTCGACGCCCGGCTGCGGCCGGTGCCGGTCGGCGTCATCGGCGAGCTGTACCTGGCGGGCGACCAGCTCGCCCGCGGCTACCTGGGCAGGCCGGGCCTGACCGCGGGCCGGTTCGTCGCCGACCCGTTCGGCCCGCCCGGGAGCAGGCTCTACCGCACCGGCGACCTCGCCAGGTGGAACCCCGACCTGGTCCTGGAGTACCGGGGTCGGGCCGACGAGCAGGTCAAGGTCCGCGGGCACCGGATCGAGCCGGGCGAGGTCGAGACCGCGCTGCTGGCCCACCCCGGCATCACCGAGGTCGCCGTGGTGGCCCACGACGCGGGCGACGGTCACCGTCGGCTCGTCGCCTACCTCGTCCCCGCCACCCCGGACGCCGCACCCGGTGCCGCTGAGCTGACCGGCATGTTGCGGGCCACCCTGCCGGAGTACATGGTGCCGTCGGTGTTCATGCCGGTGCCCGCGCTCCCGCGCAACCGCAACGGCAAGCTCAACCGCCGGGCCCTGCCCGCCCCCGACCCCGTGGTGGCCGAGCGGGCGGGGCACCAGGAGCCGCGCACCGAGACCGAGCGGGTGATCGCGCGGATCTTCGGCGAGGTCCTGGGCGTCGACCGGGTCGGCGCCCGCGACGGGTTCTTCGACCTGGGCGGCGACTCCATCCTCAGCATCCGGGTCATCTCCCGGCTGCGCGCCGAACTCGACGTCGCCCTGTCCCCGCACGCCCTGTTCACCACCCCCGCCGTCGCCGACCTCGCCCAGGCCGTGCAGGCCCAGCGCGGCGTCGTCGCGGCCGCCCACGCGCCCATCCCGACGACGTCGGGCGAGCGCGCGCCGCTGTCCTTCGCCCAGCAGCGGCTGTGGTTCTTGCAGCAGTTCACCCCCGACAGCGTCGAGCACGTCGCCCCGGTGACGCTGCGGCTGCGCGGCGAACTGGTCGAGGACGCGCTGCGGACCGCGCTGACCGCACTGGTCGCCCGGCAATCCGCCCTGCGCACCACCTTCCCGGCCGTGGACGGCGTACCCACCCAGGTGGTGCACCCGCCCGCCCCGGTGGACCTGCCGGTGGTCGACGCCTCCGCGCACACCGACCCGGAGTCCGAAGTGGACCGGCTGCTCGCCGAGGACGCGCGCACCCGGTTCGACCTGGCCGAAGGCCCGCTGCTGCGGGCGCGGCTGCTGCGGGTGTCGGACCGGGAGCACGTGCTGAGCATCGTGCTGCACCACATCGTCACCGACGGCTGGTCCGCCGGGCTGATCGTCGACGAACTGGCCGAGGGCTACCGCGCGGCGCTGGCCGACCGGCCCGCCGACCTGCCGCCGCTGCCGGTGCACTACCCGGACTTCGCCGCGTGGCAACGCGAACGCCTGGCCGGGGAGGCGCTGCACACCGACCTGGACTACTGGCGCGGGCAACTGGCCGACTCGCTCCCGCTGGACCTGCCCACCGACCGGCCCCGGCCCGCGGTGCACACCACCCCCGGCGCGCTGGTCGACTTCGAGCTGCCCGCCGAGCTGACCGGCAGGCTGCGCGGGCTCGGCCGGACCGGGGGCGGCACCCTGTTCACCACCCTCGTGGCCGCCTGCCAGGTCCTGCTGGGGCGCTGGGCGGGCCAGGACGACGTCACGGTGGGCACGGTCGTGTCCGGCCGCGACCGGGCCGACCTGACCGACCTGGTCGGCTGCTTCGTCAACACCCTCGTGCTGCGCGGCCACGTGCCCGACCAGGCGCCGTTCAGCGAGTTCGTGGCCACCACGAACAAGACCGTGCTCGCCGCGTTCGCCCACCAGGACGTGCCCTTCGAGCAGTTGGTGGACCGGCTGGCGCCCGAGCGCGACCCCAGCCGCACGCCGCTGTTCCAGGCCGCCGTGGTGCTCCAGAACACGCCCCGGTCGCGGATCGCACTGCCCGACCTCACCGTCGAGCAGGTGCCGCTGCCGGTGCGCACGGCCAGCTTCGACGTGCTGTTCCAGTTCGAGGAGGTCGGCGACCGGCTGCACGTGGCGCTGAACTACAACACCGACCTGTTCGACGAGACCACCGTGCGGCGCCTGGCCGGGCACCTGCGCACCCTGCTCGACGGCGTCGCCGCCGACCCGGGCCGCCCGGTCGCCGACCTGCCGATGGTCCCCGACGACGAACTCGCCCTGCTGACCGACCAGTGGAGCGGGCGGGGTGTTCCGGTCATGTCCAGTGAGGACACTGTGGTGGGGGCGTTCGCCCGGATGTGCGAGAGCACGCCGAACGCGGTCGCCGTGGCCTCCGGTGCCGTGTCGCTGACCTACCGGGAACTCGACGCCAGGGCCAACCGGCTCGCGCACCGGCTGCTGGCCGAGGGCGTGCGCCGCGAGGACCGGGTGGGCATCCTGCTCGGCCGCTCCCCGGAGGTCGTGGTCGCGGTCCTCGGCGTGCTCAAGGCGGGGGCGGCGTACGTGCCGCTCGACCTGCGGGCACCCGTGGAGCGGCTGCGCGAGCTGCTGGCGGGGGTGGACGTCCGCGTGCTGGTCACCGACCAGGAATGGGCACCGACCGCGTCGGCGGCCCACGTCGGCAACCACATCGTGGTCGACAGCACCGTTGTCGACAGCGCCGCGCGGGACGACCAGTGGCCGGACACCGCGCCGGACATCACCCCGCACCCGGACGACGTCGCCTACGTCATGCACACCTCCGGTTCCACCGGCAGGCCCAAGGGCGTGGCGATCAGCCACCGCGGCATCGTCGGCTTCGCCGCCGATGGCTGCTTCAGCGCCGACGGCGCGCGCCGGGTGCTCATGCACGCCACCCTGGCGTTCGACGCCTCCACCTACGAGCTGTGGGTGCCGCTGCTGCGCGGCGGGTCCGTAGTGGTCGCCCCGCCGGGGGAGCTTGACGTGGACACCCTGCGGGCGGTCATCGCCGAGCAGCGGGTCAGCGGGCTCCTGCTGACCTCCGGGCTGTTCCGCGTGGTGGCCACCGAGGCACCGGAGATTCTGACCGGCGTGTCCGAGGTGCTGGCGGGCGGTGACGTCGTCCCCGGCGGCGCCGTGCGCCGGGTGCTGGCGGCCTGCCCGGGCATCACCGTGGTCAACGCCTACGGGCCCACCGAGGTCACCGTCATGGCCAGCTCGCACCCGATGCGCGCGGCCGACGAGGTGAACGACGTCGCCCCGATCGGGCGCCCGCTGGACGCGACCAGGGTGTTCGTCCTCGACGCCCGCCTGCGCCCGGCGCCGGTCGGCGTCGCGGGGGAGCTGTACGTGGTCGGCACCGGCCTGGCCCGCGGCTACGTGGGGCAGCCCGGGGTCACCGCGGAGCGGTTCGTCGCCTGCCCGTTCGTCCCGGGTGCCCGCATGTACCGCACCGGCGACCTGGTGCGCTGGCGCGCGGACGGGCTGCTGGAGTTCGTCGGCCGCTCCGACGAGCAGGTCAAGATCCGCGGCTTCCGGGTGGAGCTGGGCGAGATCGAGTCGGCCCTGGTCGAGCACCCCGACATCGCCGAGGCCGTGGTCACCGCCCGCCGCCGCGACGGCCGCACCCGCCTGGCCGCGCACCTGCTGGCCGCCCCGGACCGCGCGGTGCAGGTCGACACCCTGCCCGCGTACCTGCGCGGCACCCTGCCGGACTACATGGTTCCGTCGGCGTTCGCCGTGCTCGACCGGCTCCCGCTCAGCGCCAACGGCAAGGTCGACCGGCGCAAGCTGCCCGACCTGGAGGCGACCGAGCAGGCCGCGCCGGAGCACGTGCCGCCGCGCACCCCGGTCGAGGCCGCGCTCGTCGAGGTGTGGGCGACCGTCCTGGACAACGACCGCATCGGGGTCACGGACAACTTCTTCGAGCTGGGCGGCGACTCGATCCTGAGCATCCAGGTCGCCGCCCGGGCCCGGTCCGCCGGTCTCGCGGTCACGTCCAAGGACATCTTCCTCAACCCCACCGTGGCCGCGCTCGCCGAGGTCACCGGGGCGATGGAGGAGCAGTCCGACGACCGAGCGCTGGTCGAGGGCGCGGTCGCGCTGACCCCGATCCAGCGCTGGTTCCTCGACCACCGCTCGGTCCCGCAGCACTTCGACCAGTCCGTGCTGGTGGAACTGGCCCCGGACGTGGACTGGGCCGCCCTGCGGTCGGCGCTGACCGCGCTGACCACCCAGCACGACGCGCTGCGGATGCGCTTCGAGCGGGTGGACGGCACCTGGCTCCAGCACAACGCCGCCACCGAGCCCGCCGACCTCCTCGCCACCCACGACCTGTCCGAACTGGACGGTGACGGGCTGCGCGCGGCGATGGCGGAGGTCGCCCAGCGGATGCAGTCCGGGGTCGACCTGGCCACCGGACCGCTGCTGCGCGCGGCCCTGTTCGACCTCGGACCGGACCGCGCCCCGCAGCTCTTCGTGGCGGTGCACCACCTGGTGGTGGACGCGGTGTCGTGGCAGACCCTGCTCGCCGACCTGGACACCGCCCACCGGCAGGCCGCCGCGGGCGAGCCGGTCGACCTCGGCCGCAAGACCACCTCGTTCCAGGCGTGGGCCGAACGCCTCACCGAGCACACCCGCGGCGGCGGCTTCGACGACGAACT
This sequence comes from Actinokineospora spheciospongiae, assembly GCF_003182415.1. Classification (NCBI taxonomy): domain Bacteria; kingdom Bacillati; phylum Actinomycetota; class Actinomycetes; order Pseudonocardiales; family Pseudonocardiaceae; genus Actinokineospora; species Actinokineospora spheciospongiae. The sequence goes on from NZ_QHCP01000001.1 coordinate 685,712, forward strand.
GCCGCACTGGCAGGGCATCGACGGCGCCGACGCCGCCCTGCCCGCACCGGACGCCCCGGCCGACGCCACCCCGGGCGCGGCCGTCGTCGAGTTCACCCTGGACCCCGAGGACACCGACGACCTGCTGCACCGGGTCCCCGCGGTCTACCGGACCCGGATCAACGAGGTGCTGCTCACCGCGCTGTCCTGGGCGGTGTCCCGGTGGACCGGTCGGCAGCGGGTCCTGCTCGACCTGGAGGGCCACGGCCGCGAGGAGCTGTTCGACGACGTCGACCTGTCCCGCACGGTCGGCTGGTTCACCACCCTGTACCCGGTGGCGCTGGAGGTCCCGCCGGACCTGGCACCGGAGTCGGTGGCCCTGGTCAAGTCGGTCCGCCGCGCCCTGCGCGCGGTCCCCGGCAACGGCATCGGCCACGGCGCCCTCCGCCACCTCAGCGACACCCCGCAGGTCGGCCCGAACACGGCGATGGTCTTCAACTACCTCGGCCAGTGGGACGGCCCCACGGCGACCGGCGGCGGCCTGTGCCGCACCCTGCTGCCCACCTTCAACCACGACCACGACCCGAACGACCACGGCGCCCACGAACTGGAGGTCGTCGGCGGCATCCGCGACGGCAGGCTGGGCTTCTCCTGCCACTACCGAGGAGAGCACTACCGCGAGGTCACCATCACCACCCTGATGACCGACTTCGCAGACGCCCTGCGCCGCATCGCCGCGACCGCCGGTGGCAGGCAGGCGGCACCGTGAGCACCCCGCTGCGCAAGAACCGCAACTACACCATCCTCTGGGGCGCGCAGGCCGCCTCCGAGGTCGGCTTCAACGCCGTCACCATCGCCCTGCCGCTGCTGGTGCTCGTGGTCACCGGCTCCCCGGCGGCCTCGGGCCTGGCGGTCGGCGCCAGCGCGGCAGCCCAACTCGTCGCAGGTCTCCCCGCAGGCGCCCTGGTCGACCGCTGGGACCGCAAACGAGTCATGCTCCTGTGCGAAGCGGGCCAGATCCTCGCCGCGGCCAGCATCGCCGCCGCGCTGTGGTTCGACGTGCTCGGCCTGGCGCACATCATCGCCGCGGCGGCGCTGATGGGCCTGTGCCGGGCCTTCTTCGAACCCGCCGAACACGCCACCCTGCCCCGGGTCGTGCCCGCCGAACAGGTGCACAGCGCGATCGCGGGCAACGCCGCCCGCGGCTACCTGGGCCAACTGTCCGGCACCGCCCTCGGCGGAGCCCTGTTCACACTGGCCAGGGTCGTCCCGTTCGCGGTGGACATGGTCCTGCACGTGTTCTCGTTCATCGCCCTGCTGTTCCTGCGCGTCCCCGCGCAGGAACGGGCACGGGCCTCCCTGAGCAGACTGCTGCCCGAGATCGGGCACGGCCTGCGCTGGGTGTGGGGCCAGCGCTTCATCCGCGCCACGGCCGCCTGCCTGATCGGGGTGAACTTCTTCTTCACCGCGTTCTACATCGTCATCATCGTCCTGGCCCACCAACGCGGCCTCTCACCCGCCGAGATCGGCGTCATGGCGGCCATGTTCGGCATCGGCGGCCTCCTCGGCGCCCTCGCCGCCCCCACCCTGAACCGCCTGCTCACCCCGTACCTGTCCATCGTCGGCATCTTCGTGGCCCTCACCCTCCTCACCCCGGTGGCCGTGTTCATCCACAACGGCTACCTGATGGGCCTGCTGCTCGCGGGCATCGCCTTCCTCGCCCCCACGGCCAACGTCACCATCAGCACCTACCAACTCCTGCTCACCCCCGACGAGATGCGCGGCCGCTTCAGCAGCGTCATGGCAGTCCTCGGCGGCGCCTCCGCGGCGGCGGGTCCTGCGGTGGGCGGGCTGCTGGCCGGGCTGGCGGGCGGCACCCAGGTGATCCTGCTGTGCACGGCCGGGATCGCGGTGCTGACCATCCTGGCCCTGATCAGCCCCGCGCTGCGCGCCTTCCCCGACAAGAACGACCTCCTCGAAGCCCAGAAGGAACCCGCCCACCACTGACCGTGGACGTGGGGAGTTCGTGGGGTGCGGGCGCGGGCGGAGTGGGCGCTCGACACCGGCTGTTACCTTCGGATGGGGTTCCAGAGGAAGGAAGTCGGGGGATGAGCCGTTCTCGGCGGCGGTCGGGGTTGGCGGCGGCTGCGCGAAAGGCCGCCGGGTACCCGCAGGAGGGCCTCGCCGAGGCCCTGCGGGTCGACCGGACCACGGTGGCGACCTGGGAATCCGGGGAACACGAGCCGCAACCGCACATGCGGCCGGTGTGCTCGGTATCGATATCGCGGGGGTCGACGGCCTGATCAACGAGACCGGCCTCCCGCTCCCACCGCGTGATGGCGCCCCGGACCAGGGGTGGGGGCGTAGTGCTGACGAACGGGTGCGTCGCAGCCAGGAGGAGTGGCTGGTGGTCCGAGCGGCGGCGCGAGGACGGGACCGTGAATCGTCCGAACTGGCGGTGTGGCTGTACCCGGAGTCGGTGCGCACCCCGGGAGGCCACATGCTGGCGGGGGCGGGGTGGTTGCTGGACACCCCAGTCCCGCTGGAGGATGTCCGGTTGGAGTTCGACGATACCCATCCCGCACCTCCCGCCCTGGACGTGCCGCTTGATCACGTGCTGCCGTTGACCGACCGGAGCGACCGATACCTGTCGTTCAGCAGAGCGGTCCGGGACCTCGTCCGACCCCGGTTGCTGGAGAACCGGGTGAGCTACCGGTTGCTCGGCGTCGACGCCGTCGACCGCCTTCAGACGCGCATGAGTTCCGGATCAGCGTCGCTGCTGCGGATGGCGTGGCGGGACCGCGATCTTTTGCTCCAAGACTGAGGAGCGGTCCGTTACAGCAGGTGGTGTGCGTTGTCCTGGGGGCCGATTTCCACCAGCAGGGCGCTCCAGGCGGCGACCGGGCTCACGTTGAGCAGCACCGCGCGGTCGCCCGGGTGGAGTTCGCCTTGGTCCAGGGCGCTGTAGAGGTTGAGGAAAACGTCGTTGGGGCCGAGGTGGCCGTAGCGGGTCAGGTTGTCCTGGCAGGACTTGGCCAGCGGGGCGCCCAGAATCTCCTCGTGGTTGCGCAGAGAGGTGACCGAGAGGTTCTGGCTGATGTGACAGGCCACATCCGAAGCGTCCAACCCGTTCCGGTGCAGGAGCCGGTCGGTGAGGGAGCGCAGGCGGTTGCGGGTTTCGACCGCCAGCTTGAACGAGTACGTCGGCAGGTCGGCGCACTCCTCCCGCCACCGCTCGAACGGCCGGTCGCGGTAGTCGACCCGGAACAGGTCCGCGTAGTCGCCGTTGGTTTCCAGCAGCATGTCGCGCACGAGGACCGGGCCTTCCCTGGCGATCACCAGCGCTCCGCCGCTGTCGCCGTTCAGCGTGACTGGGTGGCGGTAGCGGCCGGGGGTGGCCGGTTTGCTGCCGTGGGCCACCAGGATCGTCCGCAGGTCCGGGTTGGCGCGCAGCAGGCCCTCGGCGGTGAGCAGGGCGGGGGTCAGTGACGCGCAGCCAAGGCCGCCCACCGAGAAGGCCATCGCACGGCGGGTGCCCAGGGTGGTTTGCAGGCGGGTGGCCTCGGAGCTGACCAGGGTGTCCGGAGCGCGGGACTCGATGACGAGCAGAACATCCACGTCGTCGGGTTCGCGGTCCGCCGCGATGAGGGCGCGGCGGGCGGCGAGGGCGGCCAGATCGGTCGGGCCCAGGGAATCATCGACCGCGACGCTGTCGATGCCCAGGGCGGCGCAGGTGGCGCGTTCGGGCGGGGACAGGTGCGCCAGTTCGGGCAGGTCGGCGACCGGGACCGGGTCGGGCAGGTGCCAGCCCGCTGCAGCCAGGGCGATCACCCGTCCGCCAAGGCGGTGAAGGCGGCCCCGATCCGCGCGGCCACGGCTTCCAGTTCGGCCTGGCTGAAACGGTTGACGCTGGTCAGTTCCACGCACAGCCGGGATTCGCGCTCGGCCACGGCGACGATCAGCGGGAACCAGGTGGAGACCGCCTGCTTGAGGTTGACCGCCAGGTCCCACCGCATCCTGATCAGCCGCACCCCGGCGTCGAACGCGGCCATGTCGCTGGGGGCGTGCAGCAGGATGGCCTGCGGCTCGGGCAGGGCGCGGAACCGGGCGACCGCCGGGTTGTGAGGCGACAGGTGCCGCAGCATCCCGTGGCCCACGCCGTCGTTGGGCACCGAGCGGACCCGGTCGACCACGTCGGGCAGGCAGTCCCGCACTGCGGCGCCCGGTTCGATGGGCAGGACGACCGGGTGCAGGGTGGTGAACCAGCCCACCGCCGGTCCCCGGCCCGCGTGCCGGTAGGCGCTGGGGGTGGCCTCGCCCTCCACGGTCAGGTAGGCGCCCGCCGTCCCGCTCCACTGGGCCAGCCCGTGCGCCACCGCGCACAGCGCCACCTCCCGTTCGGACGCGCTGCCCGTGGTCGGGACGGTGTCGAGGAAGTACCGGGCCGTGCCGCCCCCGCCTTCTCCCGGTGGGAGGCCCAGGTCGGCGCCCGCGTGGGCGATGGCCGTCCAGTAGTCCAGTTCGGCGGCCAGGGTGTCGGAGGTGGACATGTCGCGCAGGTGTTCCGACCACCGCCGCCAGCCCGGGGCGTGTGGTTGGGGTGCCAACGCGCGACCGGCGACCAGGTCGGTGAGGGCGGCGTCCAGGTCGTCCATGAGCACGACGGTGGACATGTTGTCGAAGACGAAGTGGTGGACCAGCAGGACGAGCAGCGCGCTGCGGCCGTGGCCGCGCTGGTAGTAGCGGGCACGCACCACCGGGCCGCGCTTGAGGTCCAGGTCGGTGCGCAGGTCCCGGCAGTCGGCGGCGATGCGTTCCCGTTCGCGCTGCTCGTCCATCGGCGGCAGGACCGAGACGTCGAACGGGGTGTCGCCGGGTGGGGCGCACTCGGCGTGCAGGCTGAGGCTGTTGCCGCGGAAGCGGTAGCGCAGTGGTTCGTGCCGGGCCAGCAGGTGTTCGACGGCGGCGCGGGCGTGTTCGGCGGTGACGGCGGTGGAGGTCAGCTCGAACACCTGCACCTCCACGAAGTCCGCGTTGCCGTCGGGTACGTGCTCCAGGAAGTGGTGCATGATCGGTGTCAGCGGGATGTGCCGGTCGGGGGCCTGGGCGGGTTCCCGCTCGTGGCCGTCCACGGCGGCGACGAGGGCCAGTTCGTCGATGGTGCGGCACTGCAGGAGTTGCTGCGGGGTGACGTGCACCCCCGCCTTGGCCGCTCGGGCGGCCACCCGGACGCCCAGGACCGAGTCGCCGCCGAGGTCGAAGAAGTTGTCGCTCGGCTTGACGTCGTCGAGGGCCAGCAGGTCGGCGACCACGGCGGTGAGGACCTGTCCGGCGCGGGAGGTGCCATTGGGGGAGTGGGGCATGGGCTGGGGTTCCCTCCACTGTGGAGCGGGTGCCGGAGTGGGGATCGGGTGCGGCGGCCGGTCGGGGTCGGCGGCGACCTCGGCGACGATCTCGGGCAGCCACTTGGCCAGCCGCTCGGCCGTGGCGCGGTCGAACAGGGCGGTGGCGTACTCGATGTAACCGCTCATCGGGCCCTCGCCCTGGTCGACCACGCCCACGGTCAGGTCGAACTTGGCCGTGCCGGGGGCGATCCCGACGATGGCGCCGTCGAGGTAGCGGGAGCAGCCCAGCCCACCCAGTTCAGCGGTGTCCTGCGGCACGTTCTGGTAGGTGTAGGCCACGTCGAACAGCGGGTGCCTGCCGGGGTCGCGGCGGCCGAGCACGTCGGCGACGACCTTCTCCAGCGGCACCTCCTCGTGGTCGAGCACGTCGGCCACCGTGCGCGCGCAGCGGCGCACCAGCTCGGTGAACGGCGGGGAGCCCTCGGTGCTGGTGCGGAACGGCAGCACGTTGTTGAAGTAGCCGATGAGGTCGTGCGTGGCGGGGTTGACCCGCCCGGAGGTGGCCACCCCGATCACCACGTCGGTGTGCCCGGCCCAGCGGTGCAGCAGGGTGTCGACCACCGCGAGCATGGTCACGAAGCTGGTGACCCCCTGCTGCCTGCTGAACTCGCGGACCCGCTCCGCCTGCTCCCCGGTCACCTCGAACTCCACCATGGCGCCGGTGAAGTCGCGCGTCGCGGGCCGGGGCCGGTCCAGCGGCAGTTCGTCGGCGCGCAGGCCCGCCAGGGCGCCGCGCCAGAACCGCAGGCCCTCGGCCAGCACCCCGTCGGCGAGCCTGCGGCGCTGCCAGGCGGCGAAGTCGGCGTACTGGGCGCCCAGCACCGGCAGCTCGGGTGCCCGCCCGGCCAGCCGCGCCCGGTAGAACTCGCTGAGGTCGCGGAAGAACGCCGTGGGTGACCAGCCGTCGTAGACGATGTGGTGGTAGGTCCACAGCAGCACGTGGTCGTCGTCGCCCAGCCGCAGCAGCGCGGTGCGCACGAGCGGCCCCTCGGCCAGGTCGAAGGGCAGCAGCGCGTCCTCGTCGATCAGCCGCCGGGCTTCGCGGTGCCGTTCGTCCTCGGGCAGGGCGGACAGGTCGTGCACCGCCACGCGGTGTTCCTCCGCGCGCACCAGGGCGTGCGGCACGCCGTCGTCGTCGGCGGCGATCCGGGTGCGCAGCACCTCGTGCCTGGTGACCAGGTCACGCACGGCCGCCGTGAGGGCGGCCTGGTCGAGCGGTCCGCGCAGGCGCAGGTCGTGGGTGATGTTGTAGAGGGCGGTGCCCGGGTTCAGCCGGTCGAGGTACCAGAGCTGTTCCTGGCCGAAGGACACCGGCAGCGGGCCGCCCCTGGGCAGGACCGGGATGTCCTGGTGGGCACCTGCCGACCCGCCCTCGGCCCGGAGCTGCGCCACCCTGGCGGCGAGGTCGCGCACGGTCCGGTGGGCGTAGAGGTCGGCGAAGGTGAGCTGGATGCCGAACTCGTCCTCCAGGGAGCGCAGCACGCTGATCCCGGCGATGGAGGTGCCGCCCAGGGCGAAGTAGTCCGAGTCGGGCGCCAGGTCGTCGGCACCCAGCACCCGCCGCCACACCGCCATGACGCGGTCCTCCGGCGCACCCGGCATCGGGGTGGGTGACGCGGACGCGGGCCTGCTCACCGGCTGCGGCGCGGGTGCCCCGACCGGTCGGCACCAGCAGCGCACCGGGTCGAACGGGTAGGTCGGCGCCGGGATGCGCGGGATGTCCGCCCCGGCGTAGTGGGCGTCCCAGTCGAGGCGGACCCCGAGCCGGTGCAGGGCGCCGAGCTGGCGCAGCACGCTGCCGCGCCCGGGTGCGGCGAACAGTTCCACCCGGGGCAGCTCCGGCCGCAGCCGCCGCAGTTCCCGGGCGAGCACGCCGTCGGTGGCCAGGTCGACGAGCACCGCGCCGTCGCGGGTGAACCGTTCGGCGACCCCCGCCAGCCGCGCGTGGTCCAGCTCGCTGCTCAGCGCCATGCCCTCCGCCGCCCGCAGTGCGGCGTCGAGGGTCATCTCTTCCCGCGCCACCCGCACCACCAGGTTCCCCGCCCCCGACCCGACCAGGTGGTCGTGCCGAACGCCCAGCGACCGGGCCAAGGCGAGCAGCGCCACGCCCGTCGCCACCAACCGGGCGGCGGGGGCCTCCGGCAGCGGGGTGTCCGCCAGGGCCGGGAACGTCGTGCACAGCTCCCGCCAGGTCTCCTCCTCCACGACCGCGTCACCGGCCAGCAGCACCACCACCGGCCGCTCATCGGGCGCGGGCTCCCGGGGCGGCACCGCGACGCGCAGGGCCTCGGCCAGCTCCCGCGTGGTGCGGGCGGTGAACGCACCACGGTAGGGGTGGTCGTCGCGGCCCCGGTTCAGCGCGTGCGCGACGGTCCGCAGGTCGTGGTCGGTGGTGGCGGCAAAGTCGGCGAGCCGGTCGCAGTAGCGGCCGAAGGCCGAGGCGGACTTCGCCGACACGGTGACCAGTTCGTCGCCCAGGTCGGGCACGGCGGCCCCGGGGCGCGGCGGTGCCTGCTCCAGCACGGCGTGCACGTTGGTGCCGGTCATGCCGAAGGCGCTCACCCCCGCCCGGCGCGGCCCGTCCTTCGCCCACGGCGCGCGGGCGGGGTTGACGTGCACCGGGCCGGACAGGTCGAGCATCGGGTTGGGGGTGGTGAAGTGCGCGGTCGGGTACAGCTCGCCGCGGCGCACCGCCAGCAGCGCCTTGAGCAGCCCGGCCATCCCGGCGGCGCCGTCGAGGTGCCCGAGGTTGCCCTTGATCGACCCGATCGGGCAGCCGGGGGCGGGCACACCCGCGTCGGCGAAGGCCTGGCGCAGGGCGTCGACCTCGATCACGTCGCCCAGCGGGGTCGCCGAGCCGTGGCACTCCACGTAGCCGACCGAGTCCGCCGCCACCCCGGCGTCGCGCCAGGCCGCGGTGATCACCTCGGTCTGCGCCTTGCGGCTCGGCGCGCCCATGCTGGCCATCCGGTGCCCGTTGTGGTTGACCGCGATGCCCTTGATCACCGCGTGCACCGGGTCGCCCGCGGCCACCGCGTCGGCCAGCCTGCGCAGCAGCACGACCGCGCCGCCCTCGCCCGCCGCGGCGCCGGTGGCGCGTTCGTCGAAGGGGCGGCACCGCCCGTCGGTGGTCTCCACCCCGCGCGCCGGGACGTGCCCCTCGGTGGGGATGAGCACCGGGCGCAGGCTGATGCCGCCCGCCAGGGCCAGGTCGGCGGCGCCGCGGCGCAGTTCCGTGACCGCTTGGGCGACGGCGGCCAGGGCGCTGCTGCACGCGGTGTCGACGGTGAACGCCGGGCCGGTGAGGTCGAAGTGGTAGGCGATCCGCGCCGCCAGCGCCGCGGGCAGCGACCCCAGCGTGTGCAGCGGGTCGTCTTTCCCGTACAGGGTGTCGTAGTCGGAGCGGGCGTGACCGAGGACCACCGCGGTCCGCGACCCCTGGAGCCCGCTCGGGCGCAGGCACGCGTCCTCGATGGCCGCGTGCGCCAACTGCATGAGCAGCCGGTGGTGCGGGTCCATCGCCTCCGCCTCGCGCAGCGGGATGCCGAAGAACCGGTGGTCGAACAGGTCGATCCGGTCGAGGTAGGCCATGGGCAGGTACTCGGTGCCCGGCTCGCCCCCGGTGTGGCGCACCCGCGTCGGCGTCGGCGGCGCCACCCGGTCCTCACCCGCGGCCAGCAGGTGGTGCAGCTCGTCCAGGTCGCCCGCGCCGGGCAGCAGCGCGGCCACCCCGATGACGGCGATGTCCCCGCCCGGCCCGTCCCGATCCGCCACGCCGCTCTCCCGTCTCACAGCTCGTAGTCGCGCGAGTCGACCGCCGCCGAGGAGTGCTCGACGAAGGCGGCCAGGGCGCCGACCGTGGGGTTGTCGAACAGGGCGCGCGGTGACAGCGCCACGCCGAAGGCCGCGCCCACCCGGGCGGCGACCCGCATCCCCAGCAGGGAATCCCCGCCGAGGTCGAAGAAGTCGTCCCACACCCCGACCCGCCGCACCGCCAGGACGTCGGCCCAGATGTCGGCCACGGCCCGCTCGGCGGCCCCGCGCGGGGCGGTGAACTCCCGGGGCCCGGGCGGGGGCGCGACCACGGGTGCGGCGGTCGCCGGGAGGTCCACGGCCGGGACCGCGCCCCGCGTCAGGTCCGCCAGCAGCCCGGCCAGTTCGGCGCACAGCCCCTCGGCGGTCGCGGCGTCGAACAGCTCCGGGTCGTAGCCCAGTTGCAGCGCCAGCGGCTCACCCGGCCGGGAACCGCCCTGGGCGACCAGGTGCAGCGGGTAGTTGGTGTTCTCCACGGCGACGATGTCACCCAGTCGCGGCCCGCCCGCACCGGCCGGTTCGTGGTCGAGCGGGTAGTTCTCGAACACCACGACGCTGTCGAACAGGTTCCGACCCGGGGGCACCGCGCCCAACCGCTGGACCCGGGGCAGCGGCAGGTGCTCGAACCCTCGGGCCTCCGCCTGCGCGGCCTGCAACCGCCCCAGCCACCCCGGCAGGTCGGTCGTGTCGGCCGGGTCGACCTCGACCCGCACCGGCACGGTGTTGACCAGCATCCCCACGATCGAGTCGGCGCCCGCCAACCCGACCGGGCGCCCGGAGACCACCGACCCGAAGCACACGTCGCGCCTGCCGCCGCGCCGGGCCAGCAGGAGCGCCCACCCGCCCTGCACGACCGTGTTCAGCGTCAGCCGGTTGCGCCGGGCGAAGCCGCGCACGTCGGCGGTGACCCCCTCCGGCAGGACGAGGTCGTGCGCCGACGACGAGCACGAGCGGTGCGCCCGGCCCGGCGGCCGGTCGAAGGGCAGCGGGGTGGGTTCGGCGAAACCGGCGAGCACGCCCCGCCAGTGCCGCTCGGCGGCGTCGGTGTCGCGCGCCCGCGCCCAGGCCACGTGGTCGCGGAACGGGCGGCGCGGTCGCGGCGTGCCACCCGCGACCACGGCCAGCACGTCCGACACCACCTGGAACAGGCTCCACCCGTCGAGCAGGACGTGGTGGAAGCTCCACACCACCCGGACCTCGGTCTCCCCGGTGCGCACGAACACCAGCCGCAGCAGCGCCGCCGAGGCGGGGTCGATCCCGGTGGCGCGGTCGTCGGCGAGCAGCCGCCGCAGCCGCTCCTCCCGCTGCGCCTCCGGGATGCCGCGCCAGTCGTGGTGCGCGACCGGGACCGCCACCTCGCGCCGCACCACCTGGAGGGGTTCGCGCAGTCCCTCCCACACCACCGACGTGCGCAGCACGGGGGTGGCCTCGACCACGCGCGCCCAGGCCCGTTCCAGCGCCGCCGGGTCGTCGAGGCCGGTCACGGTGAACGCGACCTGCTCCAGGTACAGGCCGGGCAGCGACAGGCCGTGGAACAGCATCCCGCTCTGCATGGGGGTCAGCGGGTAGACGTCCTCCACCGACCGGTCGTCGCCGACGACCCGGTCCAGCTCGGCCTGGTCCAGGCCCGCCAGCGGGAAGTCCGACGGGGTCGGCCCGCCCACGCCCGGTTCGGCGCAGTGCGCGGTGATCTCGCGCAGGGCGGTCAGCGTCTCCTCGGCCAGCCTGGCCACGGTCGCCTCGGTGTGGGCGCCGGGGGAGTGGGTCCACTCGAACTCCAGCTCACCCCCGGCGGTCACGCTCGCGACGACGTCGAGGCGGGCCGTGCCGGTGGTCGGGTGGGCGCGGTCGAGCCCGATGCCCTCGGGGGTCGGCGGGAACAGGTCGTCGTGGGCGGAGTCGAAGCGCCCCAGGTAGTTCAGCCTGGCCACGGGTCGGTGTACGGCCGGTTCGCGGTCGGTGAGCCAGCGCAGGGCGCCGTGGCTGAGGCCGTGCCTGTGCGCGTCGCGCAGCCTCTCCTTGGCCGACTTGAGCACCACGCCCCAGTCCGGTGCGCCGCGCAGATCGGCATTGGAGGGGAACAGCGCGGTGAAGGGGAACAGGGTGGTGAACCACCCGACCGTGCGGGTGAGGTCGACCCCGTCGAGGACGTCCTCCCGGCCGTGGCCCTCCAGTTCCAGCGGGACGCGGTGGTGCCCGGTCCAGCGGGCAAGCACCACGCCCAGCGCCGCCACCAGCACGTCGTTGACCCGGGCGCGGTAGGCGGTGGCCGCCGCGCGCAGCAGGGCAGCGGTGTCCTCGGCCGGGAGGCTCGCGGTGACGGCGCGCTCCGGGTGCCCCGGTTCGCCCTTCACCACCGGGACGTCCACGACCGCCTGCGCCCAGTACGGCAGGTGGTGGTCGAACCCGCCGCTCCCCGCATGTTCGGCCAACAATCGCGCCCAGTCGCGGAAGGAGGTGGTCTTGGGTCGTGGCTCGATCGCTCGACCGGCCGCTGCCTGCTGGTAGCCGGTGCGCAGGTCCGCCAAGAGCACCCGCCAGGACACCCCGTCGACGACCAGGTGGTGGGCGGCGAGCACCAACCGGCCCGAGGCCACGACCCCGGCCCGGAACAGGTGGCCCGCGTCCAGATCCATCCCCGTCCGCACCAGCAGCAGAAAATCCTCCACTGTGGACTGGTCAGGAACGAGGACGTCCTCCGCACCCGGTGGCGGCACGTCCTGGACCCACTGCCCCCGCACCTGCCGGAACCGGGTGCGCAACGCGTCGTGCCGCACGGGCAGCGCCTCCACCGCCGCGCGCAGCGCCACCCGGTCCACGTCCGGGGGCAGCTCCACCGCGATCCACTGGAGGAAGTGCTCGCGGGAGGTGGTGACGGTGGCGAAGAACCAGTGCTGGATCGGCGTCAGCGGCGCCTGCCCGGTCACCGGCCCCTGCTCGGCGGTGACGGCGGGCTCGGTGTCGGCGGTCGCGGCGACCCCGGCCAGGGTCTGGCGCAGGAACACGTCCTTCGGGGTGATCCGCAACCCCAGCTCCCGGGCCCGGGACACCACTTGCAGGCTGAGGATGGAGTCCCCACCCAGGGCGAAGAAGTTGTCGTCGGCGCCGACGCGCTCCACACCGAGCACTTCAGCCCAGACCCGCGCCAACACCTCTTCGTCGCGACCGCCGGGCGGGACGTGGGTCCGGGCCTGCCGGGTGGGCGCCGAGGGCAGGGCGGCGCGGTCGAGCTTGCCGTTGGGCAGCAGCGGCAGCGCGTCGAGCGGCACGACCACGGCGGGCACCAGGTGCGCGGGCAGGGTCGCGGCCAGGAACGCGCGCAGCTCCGCCCCATCGGCACCCGGGGCCACCACGTGGGCGACGAGCCGCTTGTGGCCGGGCACGTGCTCGCGGGCGACCACGACCGCCTCGGTGACCGCCGGGTGCCCGCGCAGCGCGGCCTCGACCTCGCCCACCTCCACCCGGAAGCCGCGGATCTTGACCTGGTCGTCGGCCCGCCCGAGGAATTCCAGCACCCCGGCGGGCGTCCAGCGGACCACGTCCCCGGTGCGGTAGAGCCGTTCACCGGGGTGGAACGGGTCGGCCACGAACCGCTGCGCGGTGAGCCCCGGGCGCCCGCGGTACCCGCGCGCCAAGCCGGTCCCGCCGACGTACAGCTCACCGGGGACGCCGATCGGGACCGGCTCCAGGGTGTGGTCGAGCACGTGGCAGCGGGTGCCCGCGATCGGCCGCCCGATCGGCACCGGCGCCTCACCCGGCCCGACCACGTGCGCGGTGGCGAAGGTGGTGCCCTCGGTGGGGCCGTACCCGTCGACCAGCCGCAGGCCCGGGGCCCGCCGCAGCACCTCGGCGCAGTGCTCGGGGGCGATCACGTCACCGCCGCAGCCCAGCCAGCGCAGGCCCGCGAACACCCCCGGGTCGGCGGCGGCCACCTCGTGGAACAGGCCCGCGGTCAGCCACAGCGTGGTCACCGACTCGGCGGCGAGGAACCGGCCCAGCTCCTCGGCCGAGAGCAGGCCGCGCACGCACAGCGCCAGCCGGGCGCCGCAGAGCAGGGGCACCCAGATCTCGAACGTGGAGGCGTCGAACGCGGTCGTCGAGTACTGGGCCACCACGTCGCGCGGCCCGACCCGCAGCGGGTCCCCGGCGGCGAGGCGGGCGATCGAGCGGTGCTCCACCAGCACGCCCTTCGGCCTGCCGGTGGACCCGGAGGTGAACATGACGTAGGCACCGCCACGCGGGTGGACCCGCACCGGGGGCGCGTGCCCGGGGTGCCCCGACCGGCCGCCGTCGTCCAGCGCCACCACGGGTGTCGCGGCGGGGAGCCGGTCGCGCAGGGCCGCGTGGGTGAGCACCAGGCCGGTGCCGGAGTCGGCGACCATCAGCGCCAGCCGGGCGGGCGGGTAGTCGGGGTCCAGCGGCACGTACACCCCGCCCGCCTTGAGCACGGCGAGCATCGCCACGATGACGTCGACCCCGCGCGGCAGGCACAGCCCGACGCGGTCCTCGGGGCGCACACCCCGCTCCAGGAGCCCGTGCGCCAGGCGGTTGGCCTCGGTGTCCAGCTCGCGGTAGGTCAGCGCCGCGCCGTCGCAGGTGAGGGCCACCGCGTCGGGGCGGGCGGCGGCCTGCGCGGCGAACAGCTCGTGCACGCAGTGGTCGGTGGTGCGCTCGCCCTCAGCCCACTCGGCCAGCAGGCGCTGCTCAGCGGGCGGGGTCAGCGGCAGCCGCGCCACCTTGCCCGCCGGGTCGGCGGCCACCCCGTCGAGCAGCACCAGCAACTGGTCGGCCATCCGCGCCACCGTGTCCGCCTCGAACAGGTCGGTGCTGTAGACCAGCTCCAGCCGCAGGCCGTCCTCGACGGGGATGTACTCCACGGTCAGGTCGAAGGCGGAGGTCCGGTGCGGCAGCGCGAACTCGGTGACCTCCAGCCCGGCCAACCGCGGGGTTCCCCCCGGGGTGTTGCGCAGCAGCACCATCACCTGCGCCAGCGGCGACCGGCCCGGGTCGCGCTCGGGTCGCAGCAGCTCCACCAGCCGGTCGAACGGGACCGCGTCGTGGTCCAGGGCGTCGAGGACGGTGCCGCGCACCCGGTCGAGCAGGTCGGCGAACGACAGCGATCCGTCCACGTCGGAGCGGACGACCACGGTGTTCACGAAGAACCCGACCAGGCCCGCCAGCTCGGTGCCGTGGCGCCCGGAGGTGGCGGTGCCCACCGCCACGTCCCGCTGGCCGCCGCGCCTGCCCAGGAACACCTGCGTCGCCGCGACCAGGGTCATGAACAGCGTGGCACCCCGCTCGCGGCCCACCCGGGTCAGCCGCGCCACCAGGTCGGCGGGCACGGCCCGGGTCAGCCGCGCGCCGCCGGTGGTGCGCGCGGTGGTGTGCGGCCGATCGGTGGGCAACTCCAGGGCGTTCAGGCCGCCGAGCTGCCGTTCCCAGTACGCCAGGTGCCGGTCGAGCACCGCGCCGGTGAGCTGCTTGCGCTGCGCGCGGGCGAAGTCGACGTAGCGCAGCGGCAGGGCGGGCAGCTCCGCTCCCTCGCCGCGCACGGCGGCGGAGTACAGCACCCCCAACTCCTCCGCGAGCACGCCCATCGACCACCCGTCGGTCACGATGTGGTGCAGGCACAGGACCAGCAGGTGTTCGGTCGGGCCGAGCGCCGGCAGCGCGGCCCGCACCGGCGGACCGTGGCGCAGGTCGAACGGCTCCCCGGTGACCTCCAGCAGCACCGCCTCCACATCGGCCTCGGCGCAGGGCGTCGGCGCGGGCCGCAGCGGGAACGGCGGGCCCACCACCTGCGCGCCGCGGCCGTCGACGGTGTGGAAGGTGGTGCGCAGCGACTCGTGCCGCTCGACCAGGTGGTCCAGCGCGGCGTGGAGCGCACCCAGGTCGAGGGGGCCGCGCAGGCGGAAGCCGACCGCGGTGTTGTACTCGGCGCCGGGGTGGAACTCGTGCAGGAACCACAGCCGCTGCTGGGCGGGCGACAGGGGCGCGGCGAGCGATTCCGATCCTTGGCGCAGCAGAACCACCCCGCAGTGCAATTGGCCCGCACCGGACCCGGAGGTGCGATATTCGCAGTCGTTCCGACCCGGGTGACACCGCCGTCCGGCTGATAACGGAATCGGGAGTGGTAAATCACTCCCGGTGAGTGGCGGGGCGCTGTAATGCGCTGGTCCGTTCGGCGCTGTCCCGGCCTCGGCGGGGTGTGTTACGTTCGCTGGGGAGCCCACCCGGGAGGCCATGTGAGCAGTCAGTTCTCGCCGCAGGAGGTCGACGGTGACGTTTTGCGGCAGGTGCGCGCGTTCTTCGACACCGCGCTCCCGGGGAATGCCATCGGAGCCGATGATGACTATTTCGCACTCGGCGTGGTGAACTCGCTGATGGCCCTGGAAATGGTGACGCACGTGGAACGGGCCTTCGGTCTCCAAGTGGAAACAGAAGACCTCGAACTGGACAATTTCCGCACGATGAACAACATGGCGAGGTTCGTCGAGCGCAAGCTCGCCGCGGCGCGGGGCTGAGGGCGTGGACCACGCGGCGTTCGCCGAGTCCGCGCGCGCCGGGGCCGCCGCGTGGGACGCGGGCGCGGGCCTGCCCGCCGAAGTGGTGCGGTCGGTCGCCGACGCCGGGTTCCTCGCCGCGGACCTCCCCGTCGAGCACGGCGGGCGCGGCTGGTCGGCGACGGAGGTCGGCGAGCTGTGCGCGAGCCTGGGCGGGGTGTGCAGCGCCCTGCGCGCCCTGGTCACCGTGCAGGGCATGGTGGCCGCCACCGTCCTGCGCTGGGGCGACCGGGGGCAGCGCGCCACCTGGCTGCCCGCCCTGGCCGGTGGCGACCGGCTGGCCGCCTTCGCCGCCACCGAGACGGGCGCGGGCACCGACCTGTCCGCTGTGGACACCGAGATTTCGGCCACCCCGGGCGGGTTGCGGGTGCGGGGGCGCAAGGTGTGGGTCACCTTCGGGCAGAGCGCCGACGCGTTCCTGGTCCTGGCCCGGTCCGGGGGAGGGTTGCGGACCGCCCTGGTGGAGGCCGATCGCCCCGGCGTGACGGTGGAACCGGTCACCGGGCAGCTCGGGATGCGCGCCGCGCGGATCGCCAACGTGCGCTTCGACGACGTGACCATCCCGGCTGCCAACGCGATCGCCCCACCCGGCTACGGCCTCTCGCACGTGGCCGGGACGGCGCTGGACCACGGGCGCTTCACCGTGGCCTGGGGCTGCGTCGGCATCGCCGAGTCCTGCCTCGACCACACCGCCACCCACGTCGGCACCCGGACCCAGGGCGGGGCGCGGCTGGCCGACCACGACGCCGTGCGCGCCCTGCTCGGCCGCTGCCTGGCCGAGGCGCGGGCGGCCCGCGCGGTCTGCGCCCACGCCGCCGCCCTGCGCGAGCGCGGTGAACCCGCCGCCATCGCCGAGACCGTGCTGGCCAAGTACACCGCCTCCCGGGCGGCCACCGCGGTGAGCGAACACGCCGTGCGCCTGCACGGCTCGGCCGGGATCGCCCCGGACAGCACCGTCGGCCGCCTGCACCGCGACGCGGTGGTCATGCGGATCATCGAGGGCCCGGACGAGGTCGCCGAGCGCCACCTCGGCGACCACGCCCTGCGGCGCCGCCGCTGACCCGGCGTCCCCGCCGGGACCTGCCCGTGGTGCACACCGCCGAACGGGTGTCGTTCGCGCCCGCCGATCGGTGGACCCGAACGGAGTTCCCGGTGCGCAGCGGTAGCGCCGTTCACCCTTTCTGATGGTCTTTGATTGGGTTCCCGGAGCGGTGCCCGGGGTCTGGCATAGTTCCCAACCGGCATCGGAAGGCAGCCGCGACAATGGGGAGCAAATATGCGCAGTGAGGCGTTGGACCGGGTCGAGCTCATCTTCACGCTCTTCGATTCGAATGGCAACGGGTACATCGAGGCCGACGATTTCGAACTGACGGCGGAACGCGTCGTCGAGGCCGCACCCCGGGCGAGCGGAGCGGCGAAGAACGCGATGCTCGCCGCCTACCGGAAGCACTGGTCGATCCTGGAAGCGGAATTGGACGCCGACCGGGACGGCCGGGTCAGCATGGAGGAGTACTGCTCCTGCGTCCTGTCCCCGGAGCGCTTCGACGACACCCTCACCGACTTCGCCGAGTCGCTCGCCGCGCTCGCCGACCCCGACGAGGACGGGCTCATCCACCGCCCGGACTTCGTGGCGCTGATGACGGCGATCGGCTTCGAGTTCGACAACATCAACACCCTCTTCGACGCCCTGGAGCCCACCGAGGACGACCAGGTCCGCGTGCTCGCCTGGGTGGAGAGCATCAAGGACTACTACAGCCCGGACAAGGCCGGGATCGTGGGCGACCACCTGGTCCCCACCCCCGCCTGACCGCCCCTCCGGGGCGCGCGCGGCGCGCCCCGGCCGTCCGGTGCGAAGGAGCACGGTGGAATCGACTGTCGGACTCGCTGTCGGCCGGGGGACCGGGCCGGAACTCGCGCGGGTGTTCGAACGGACCCTGACCGCCCTCGGTGAGTTGTTCTCGACCAGTTTCACCATCACCCGTTCCCCCCGGCTCTACCATTCCTACAACTCGTTGAAAACCCTCGACGCCGATCAGATCCGGTCGATCACGCGGGACGACGCCCGGCACTACGAGGAATTCTGCCGGGCCCAAGCGGAACTCGGGGTTTCTGCCGTATTCCGCACGGCGATCAACGCGCAATCCCTCTACCTCGTCCGCGAGCACCTGCGGGCGGTGAAGGTCGACGTCATCGAATCACCCGGTGCGACGCTGCTGCTGGTCCGCGACGAGGCCCAGGGCTTCTACACCGGGGAGAACACCCATTCCCCCGGTGCGGTGACCCGGACGATGGCCTTCACCGAGGACGTCACCGACGAGGTGATCGCCTTCGCCGTGCGGCGGGCCCGGCAGCAGTGGCCGGACACCGGGGCCGACCAGGTCGTCATGGCCTACAAGTTCCACCTGCTCGACGGCGCGCTCGGCGAGTGGGTCGCGCGCAGCGCCGCCCGCCACGGCGTGCGGATCGCGCTGGGCCAGCCGGACACGGTCAACCGCAACCTCATCGAACACGGCCTCTCGCCGCGGATGATGATCATCGGCGGCAACGAGTGGGCGGACGTGATGCACCCGTTCCTGCTCGACCGGTTCGGCTCCGAGCGTCAGGAGAACCGCTTCACCGAGAACATCCACCTGTGCCCCGAGGTGCGCGGGCTGGTCGAGTACCAGACGGTGCACGGCTCCGCCGACGACATCGAGGGCCGCGACGTGGTCAACCCGGTGGCGACGGTGCGGGCCGCGGCGGCCATCGCGGAACGGCACGGCTCCTGCGCGGGCGCGATCGCCGCGGTGGAGCGCGCCCTCGACTCCGTGCTGACCCGGGGCACCCGCACCCCGGACCTCGGCGGCACGCACTCGACCACATCGGTGGTCGACGCCCTGCTCGCCGAGTTGGGCACGCCCACCCGAGCCGGGGAACCCGTGCTGGCGGCGGAATCGTGACCGGTCGGGAACGCGCGGCGCTCCTGGTGATCGACCTGCAACACGACTTCTGCACCGGTCCGGTCGTCGCGGCGCGGTTCGGCGGCGACACCGCGAAGCTGGACGCCGTCACCGCGAACGCGGCCCGCGCAGTCGACGTGGCCAGGGCGCACGGGGTGGAGGTCGTGTTCGTCCGGTTCCTCGGCGACCTCGAACACCAGGGGCCGAGCTGGCGGCGGCGCGACCAGGCGCTGGGCAAACAGCCGAAGTGCCTCGACGGTTCCCGGGGCGCGGAGTTCCACCGGGTCTCGCCCGCGCCCGGCGAACGCGTCTTCACCAAGCGGGCCTGCTTCGACGCGTTCCTCAGCGACGGCTTCGCCGGGTACCTCGACCACCGGGGCTTCGACCGCCTGGTGTTCGCGGGCGTCTACGCCGACGTGTGCGTGGACTCGACCGCGCGGACGGCCTTCCAGAAGGGGTTCCACATCACCGTGCTGGCGGACTGCACCACCAGCCTGCACGGGTCCGATGAGGAGGTCCTGCGCTTCATGGGCGCGCTGTACGGCGCCCGCGTGACAACCCTTGCCGAGGAGGAGAACGCGTGGTCGACGTCCAGCCAGGAGCGGCCGGAGTGGAACGCGGCGTCGGCCTGACCGCGCTGCTGGTCGCCGCGGCCCGCGCCATCGAGACCCACCGGCACGACTCACTGGTCCAGGACCACTACGCCGAGCACTTCGTGCGCGCGGCACCGGTGTCCGCCGGGTGGCCGACGCGGATCGAGGACGCGCCCGACGGCGACACCAGCCCGCTGTGGGGTCGGCTGGCGCGCTACTTCGGCCTGCGCACCAGGGTTTTCGACGACCACCTGCTCCGGTCCGCCCGCGCGGGCGCCCACCAGGTCGTGCTGCTCGGCGCCGGGCTCGACTCCCGGGCCTTCCGCCTGGACTGGCCCCCGGGCTGCGTCGTCTACGAGGTCGACCGGGACGAGGTCCTGGCCTTCAAGCACCGGGTACTCGACGGCGTGGGCGCCACGCCCCCGGTCACCCGCAGGCCGATCGCCGCCGACCTCCGGGACGAGTGGGCGGGCGCCCTGCTCGACGCCGGTTACGACCCCACCGCCCGCAGCACCTGGTTGGCCGAGGGCCTGCTGCTCTACCTCCCGGCCGGGGCGGAGAAGCGGCTCGTCGACACCGTGGACAGCCTGGTCACCCCGGGCAGCGACCTGGCCTACGAGGTCAAGGTCGGCGTGGAACCGGAGAAGGTGCGGGACAACCCGGTCTACGCCACCACGCGGCAGCAGATCGGCATCGACCTGCTCGGGCTGTTCGACGGCGAACCCCGCCCCGACTCGGCGGCCGACCTCGGCGCCCGGGGGTGGTCGACCACCACCCGCACCCCCTTCCACTCCACCCGCCTGCTCGGCCGCGGCCCCGAACCGGAGCCCGACGACGCGCTGGCGGCGAACCGGTGGGTGTTCGCCACCAAGCCGTGAACGCGCCCCGACCGGTGGGGCTGGGCTCAGTACGGCTGGGCCTGGGCGCGGAAGGTCTCCGCCACCGCGCCCGCGTCCTGCGGGAAGGACACCCGGTCGGCCACGCCGTCGGAGGTGTAGCGCTGGGCGGGTGCGGCGGCGAGCTTGTCCAGCCACACCGTGGAGGCGAACTCGGCCTCCTTGCCGGTGGCGGCCTGGGACCGGATGCGCGGGATGCGCACCGGGTCGAAGTCGCCGGAGTAGGGCGACGGGGCGGGGTTGGCGCCCACCAGCAGCGCCCCCCGGTAGTGGTACTCGGCGCCGTCGGAATGCCCGTTGACGGCCAGGCCCGCCTCGCGGGGGTGGATGCCGAAGGGCAGCGCGATGACCTCCGGCGCCCCGCCCGCCGCGCGGATGGCCTGGTCGCCGCGGGCGATGTCCTGCTGGGCGGCCAGCGGGCCCGCGGTGCGCAGGTTCGAGTGGGTCAGGGTGTGGTTGCCGACCTCCATGCCGTGCGCGCGCAGCCACGGGATCGTGCGCAGGCCGCCGGGGTCGGCGAAGGGGTCGGCGTTGACGAAGAAGCTGCCCACCGCGCGGAAGGTGGGGTGGGCGGCGGCCACCTCCCGCATGATCGCCACCGCGGTGCCCGGCACCGGGGTGCCCTCCGGGGTCAGGGCGAACTGGGAGGGGTCGCCGTCGTCGAAGGTGAGCACGACCGGGTGGGTGCCCGCGGGGATGTCGATCTCGCCCTTGGCGTACTGCGCGGCCGTGACGGTCACGTAGCCCTCGCCCGCCAGGCGTTCCAGTTCGGCGCGGAAGTCCTCGGGGGAGCGGTCGTAGACGCTGTTCGGGTTGGCGATCACGCGGTGGTACATGAGCACCGGCACCTGGCCCAGTTCGTTCGCCGAGACCTCCCGCGGCGTGGGCGGCGGCGGGCTCGCGGACGTCGGGGCCACCGGTGCCGCCGAGATGACCGGTGCGCTCGGGGCGGTGGCTTCGGGACTCGCGCAGGCCGCGGCCAAGGCGAGCACGGCCGTGGCGGCGGTCACCCGTCCGGCGGCAGCGAGGTCAGTCATGATCACCTCTCCACGGTCGACCGGTCGCCCGCTCGGCGCAACGCGGGCCACACGAAAGTATGACCTGGGATTACGGCACCGCCGAATGGGGAAAGCCGGGGCGAAACCCGTCAGCGGAGGGATTCTCACGTGGCAACTCAGGCTAGCCGCAGGCGGCGCGTCATACCGCTGCTCATCGGGGCGCTGGTCGTGCTGGCGATCGTGGCGCCGCTGAGCGTCCGGGCGCTGACGGCGTCCGACCCGGTGGTGTCCGGTGTGGACGAGGGCGCCACCGTCACCACCGACGCGGTGCGCCTGCTCAGCGTCAGCGCTCCGGAGGGCCAGGACCTGGCCGACGTCCAGGTGTTCCTCGACGGCGCCCCCGCGCAGACCCGCCGCGACGGCGACCGGCTGCTGCTCGCCGACCCGGCGCTGCCCGACGGTGCGCACAGCGTCTCCGCCCGCGTGCCCGCCAGGATGATGCCCGACCGCGAGGCCACCCGGAGCTTCACCGTCGACGGCACCGCGCCCGTGCTGGAGGTCGACCCGGTGGCGGTCAGCGACCCCCGCAAGCCCTTCACCCTCAAGGGCAAGGCGACCGGCGCCACGGCCGTGACCGCCGACGACAAGACCGTCCCGATCGGCGACGACGGCGCGTTCGCGGTCCAGTTCGACAAGGCCCCCGCCAAGGTGCTGCTGTCCGCCAGGGACGGTGCGGGCAACAGCGCCAAGCAGGACTTCACCGTGCCGGTGCGCCACCCCGGCATGAAGGCGGTCCACATGACCGCGATGGCGTGGACGTCGGACGCCCTGCGCGAACCGGTGCTCCAGATGGCGCGCGAGGGCCGGATCAACACCATCCAGCTCGACATCAAGGACGAGAGCGGCGAGGTCGGCTACCAGTCGCAGGTGCCGCTGGCCCGCGAGATCGGCGCCACCCGCAGCCACTACGACGCCAAGGCCGTCGTCGACCAACTGCACCAGGCGGGGGTGCGGGTCGTCGGCAGGCTCGTCGCGTTCCGCGACCCGATCCTGGCCAGGGCGTCGTGGACCTCGGGCAAGACCGACCGGGTCGTGCAGACCCACGACGGCAGGCCGTGGTCGGGCGGCTACGGCGACTACGCCTTCACCAACTTCGCCAACCCCGAGGTCGTGGGCTACAACCTGGACCTGGCCACCGAGGCGGCGACCATCGGCTTCGACGACGTCCTCTACGACTACATCCGCCGCCCCGAGGGCGCGCTGGGCCAGATGAAGCTGCCCGGCCTCCAGGGCACCCCGGAGCAGGCCATCGCCGACTTCCTCGCCAAGAGCCGCGACGCCGTGCGCGACCGGGGTGCCTTCCTCGGCGCCTCGGTCTTCGGCATCGCCGCGTCCCGGCCGGGCCCGGTGGCCCAGGACATCCCGCTGATGTCGAAGCACGTCGACTACATCGCCCCGATGGTCTACCCCTCGCACTGGGGTCCCGGTGAGTACGGGGTGGCGCAGCCGGAGTCGCAGCCCTACGACATCACCGCCCGCTCGGTGGCCGAGTTCGTCGCCAAGGCCAAGGACAGCGGCACGCAGGTGATCCCCTGGTTGCAGGCGTTCAGCCTGCGCAAGTCCTACGGCCCGGCCGAGGTCCAGGCGCAGATCAAGGCGGCCCAGGACAGCGGCGCCAGTTCGTTCCTGCTGTGGAACGCGTCCTGCCGCTACGACACCGCGGGCCTGCAACCCGCCACCTGACATACGCGGCGGCATTCGCGAGGGGCGGTGGGCCAAGTGCCCGCCGCCCCTCGCCATGTCCGGGCACGGCTGGGACCACCCCCTGACATGCGCGAATCCAGATGTGTTCTGGGTCATAGGCACCTTGTCTTGCGGAAACGACGTCGTTAATTGGTAACTTAGGCAAGGCTTAGTTAACAACGCGCAAAGGGGGTGCACGGGTGGGTGGGGAAACCGGGTTGACCGGGAAGGTTGCGGTGGTGACCGGTGCCGCTCGGGGGATCGGCGCCGCCATCGCGGGCGCCCTGGCCCGGGAGGGTGTCACCGTGGCGGCGGTCGACATCGAGGCCGGGGTCGCGGGCGGGGCGGTCGTGCCGTTCGCGGCCGACGTGGCCGACCCGGCGGCGATCGCCCGGGTTGTCGACGAGGTCGAGCGCGACCTGGGGCCGATCGACATCGGGGTCTGCGCGGCCGGGGTGCTGCGACCGGCGTCGGTGTGCGACACCCGGGACGAGGACTGGGCGGCGACGTTCGCGGTCAACGCCACCGGTGTGCTCACCGTGCTGCGCGAGGTGTCCCGGCGCATGGTGCCGCGCGGGCGCGGGGCGCTGGTCACCGTCGGGTCCAACGCCGTCGGCGTGCCGCGCGCCGAGATGGCCGCCTACGCCGCGTCCAAGGCGGCGGCGACGATGCTCACCCGGTGCCTGGGGCTGGAACTGGCCGGGTCCGGGGTGCGCTGCAACGTCGTCTCGCCGGGGTCGACCGACACCGAGATGCAGCGCGCGCTCTGGACCGGGGGGAACGGTCCCGAGCGGGTCATCGCCGGGGACGCGGAGCGGTTCCGCGTGGGCATCCCGCTCGGCCGCATCGCCGATCCCGACGACATCGCCGACGCCGTGGTGTTCCTGGTGTCCGATCGGGCCCGGCACATCACCATGCAGAACCTGTACGTCGACGGCGGGGCGACCCTGTGCGCCTGATCCTCCGCGGTTCGTAAGTTTCCCCCTCCAGTCCTGCCCCGCCCGGGTGCGCCGGGTGGGAACGTCCGAAGTGATCTGTTTGCGAAAGGGAATTCCGCGTGTCCGCTGCCGCCCTGGTGCGTCCCCGTCCGGTCCACCGGGCTGCCGACCTGCTGTCCGCCTACCTGCCCGGGTCGTTCTACTACTCCTCGGCCCGCGGCTCGCTGCTCGCCGACGGGGTGCACGCCCCGGTCGACGCCCCGCACGGCACCCGGGCCACCGCCGCGGCGGCGGCGTTGACGGCGGCGGCCGTGGCCGGGGTCGAGGAACCGGTGGTGGTCGGCGCGATCGGGTTCCGCCCGGACGGTCCGAGCAGCCTGGTCGTCCCCGCGCTCGTCCGCCGGGCCGGCGCCCCCGGGGGCGACGGCCCCACCGGAGCGGCCCGCGTGCCCGCCTGGACGGTCACGCCCCGACCCGAACCGGCGGCCTACACCGCCGCCGTGCGCCGCGCCTTGGACCTGATCGACGACGGCGACCTGGACAAGGTCGTCCTGGGTCGGTGCCTCGACCTGCTCGCCGACACCCCGGTCGCGGTGCCCGCGCTGCTGGCCCGGTTGGTGCGCGCCGACCCCGCCGCGCACGCCTTCGCCGTGGACGTCAGCGCGCCGGGCGACCCGGCCCCGCGCACCCTGCTCGGGGCGAGCCCGGAGCTGCTGGTGTCGCGGTACGGCGCCGAGGTGGTGGCCAACCCGCTGGCCGGTTCGCTGCCCAGGGTGGCCGACGAGGACGAGAACCGCAGGCGCCGGGCGGCGCTGCTGGCCTCGGCCAAGGACCGCGCCGAGCACGCGCACGTCGCCGCCGGGGTGGCCGAGGTGCTGGGCCGGTTCTGCTCCGACCTGCACGTGCCCGCCGAGCCGTCGGTGATCGGCACGCCGACGATGTGGCACCTGTCGACCCGCGTCACCGGACGGGTCGCCGACCCGACCGACCCGGGGTCCTCCGCGCTGGCGCTGGCCGAGGCGCTGCACCCGACCCCCGCCGTGTGCGGGGTGCCGGTGGTCCGCGCCCGGGACGCGATCGCCGACCTGGAACCGCTGGACCGAGGCCACTTCACCGGCCTGGTGGGTTGGACCGACCTCAACGGCGACGGCGAGTGGGTGGTCACCATCCGCTGCGCCGAGGTGTGCGACCGGTCGGTGCGCCTGTTCGCCGGGGCCGGGGTCGTCGCCGGGTCGGACCCGGCGGCGGAACTGGCCGAGACCGGCGCGAAGTTCCGCACGCTGCTGCGCGCGCTCGGCGCCGAGGACCCGCGATGACCCTCGACCACACCCCGTGGCCCGCACCGGTCGCCGCGCGCTACCGCGCCGCGGGGCACTGGCGCGGCCAGACCTTCGGCGCGCTGCTGACCGCGCTGGCCGAGGCGCACGGCCCCCGCGTCGCAGTGGTGGGCGAGCGGGACGGGACCACCAGCCGCTGGACCTACGCCGAGTTCGACGACCGCGCGCACCGCATCGCCGCAGGCCTGGTCGACTCAGGCATCCGCCCGGGTGAGCGGGTCGTGGTGCAGTTGCCGAACGTGCCCGAGTTCGCCCCGGTCCTGTTCGGACTGTGGCGGGCCGGTGCCTGGCCGGTGTTCGCCCTGCCCGCGCACCGCCACAGCGAACTGCGCCACTTCGCCGAGCAGAGCGGGGCCGCCGCGATCCTCACCGTCGGCGTGCACGAGCGGCACGACCACGCCGCCACCGCGCGCGCCGTGGCCGCCGACGTGGCCTCGGTGCGCCAGGTGCACGTGGTCGGGTCCGCCGACTTCGACGACCTGTCCGCCACCGCCCCGCGCGAGCTGCCCGACCCCGACCCGTCGGGGGTGGCGTTCCTGCAACTGTCCGGGGGCAGCACCGGGCTGCCGAAGCTGATCCCGCGCACCCACGACGACTACCTCTACAGCGTCCGCGAAAGCGCCCGCATCTGCGCGCTGACCCCCGACAGCGTCTACTTGGCCGCCCTGCCCGCCGCGCACAACTACCCGCTCAGCTCACCCGGTGTGCTGGGGGCCTGGCACGCGGGGGCGAAGGTCGTGTTCTCGCCGCGCCCGGACGCCGACACCGCGTTCCGGCTCATCGAGCGCGAGGGCGTGACCATCACCGGGGTCGTGCCGCCGCTGGCCGCGGCCTGGGTGCAGACCGCCGCGCGCACCGGGCACGACCTGTCCACACTGGACGTGCTGCTCGTCGGTGGGGCCAAGTGCGGCCGGGAACTGGCCGAGCGCGTCGGACCCGCCCTGGGGGTGCGGTTGCAGCAGGTGTTCGGCATGGCCGAGGGCCTGGTCTGCTACACCCGCCTGGACGACCCGGCCGAGGTGGTCCTGGGCACCCAGGGCCGCCCGATCTCCCCCGACGACGAGGTCCGCGTGGTCGACCCGGACAACCCGCAGGCGGGCTCGGACGACCTGGTGGCACCGGGGGAGACCGGGGCGCTGCTGACCCGCGGCCCGTACACAATCCGCGGCTACTACCGCGCGCCGGAGCACAACGCGCTGGCGTTCACCCCGGACGGCTTCTACCGCACCGGGGACCTGGTGCGGCAGACGGAGTCCGGGCACCTGGAGGTCGTCGGCCGGGCCAAGGAGCAGATCAACCGGGGCGGGGAGAAGGTCGCCGCCGAGGAGGTCGAGGACCACCTCATGGCCCACCCCGACGTGCTCGACGCCGCCGTGGTCGCGGTGCCCGACGACTACCTCGGCGAGCGCACCTGCGCCTACGTCGTGCCGGTCGCCGGGGCCGCGCCCACCGCGCCCGCCCTGCGCCGGTTCATCCGCGGGCGCGGGGTGGCCGCGTTCAAGGTGCCCGACCTGGTGCAGGTGGTCGAGGCGTTCCCGGTGACCGGGGTCGGCAAGACCAGCAAACGCGAACTGCGGGTGGCCCTGGCCGCCCTCGTGAAGGAGGCGTGACCCGTGTCCCTGCCCGAGATCGGTTCCTACCGGCTGCCCGAGGCGTCCGAACTGCCCGCCGGTCGGGTCGACTGGCGGCCCGACCCGGCGCGCGCGGCGCTGCTGGTGCACGACGCGCAGCGCTACTTCCTCGCCCCGTACCAGGGGGCGCCGCTGCCGGAGGTGGTCGCCAACACCGCCGCCCTGCTGGAGGTGGCCCGCCGCGTCGGGGTCCCGGTGTTCTACACCGCCCAGCCGGGCCGCCAGGCCGACGAGGACCGCGGCCTGCTGCTGGAGTTCTGGGGCGCGGGCATCGGCGCGGTCATCGACGACGACCCGCGCGCCGCCGACATCGTCGACGAACTCGCCCCCCGACCCGGCGACACCGTGCTGGACAAGTGGCGCTACAGCGCGTTCCAGCGCAGCCCGTTCACCGAGCAGCTAGCCGACCTCGGCCGCGACCAGCTCCTGATCACCGGCGTCTACGCCCACATCGGCTGCCAGACCACCGCGGTGGAGGCGTTCATGCGCGACGTGCGCCCGTTCCTGGTCAGCGACGCGGTGGCCGACTTCTCCCGCGAGCACCACGACCGGGCCTGCGAGTACGTCGCGCAGCGCTGCGGCGCCGTCACCACCACCGCCGCCGCGCTCGCCGCGCTGTCGGCGCCGATCCCCGCCGGAGCGCAGCGATGAGCACCCCCGATACCGCCCTGACCGCCGAGCGGCTGCGCGCCGACGTCGCCGAGGTGCTGGGCTGCGACCCGGCCGAGGTGACCCCGGACGCCGACCTGTTCGACCTGGGCCTGGACTCCATGCGCACCATGGCGCTGGTCGAGCGCTGGCGCGCGGCCGGGGCGCCCGCCGTCGAGTTCGCCGACCTGGCCGAGGAACCCCGGTTGGAGCGCTGGACCAGCCTGGTGGCCGGGGCGGGCACGTGAGCCGGGTCGACCACCGCCACCGGCACCGCGAGCGCATCGCCGAGGTCCGCGCGGGCACCGCGGCGGAGAAGGTCGGCTACCCGATCCGGGTGCGCACCGCCGAGGTGGTGCGCACCGCCATGGTCGGCTCCGGTCTGCTGCGGGTCACCCTGGGCGGCCCGGGGCCCGGGGGGTTCGAGGCGCACTCGCCCGACGAGCACGTGAAGGTGCTGTTCCCGGAGCCGGACGGCACCCTGCGCCTGCCCGAGCCCGACGGCGACCTGCTGCGCTGGCCCAAGCCGTCACCCACTTCCCGCGAGTACACCGTGCGCCGCTACGACCCGGCCACCGGTGAACTCGACCTGGACGTGGCCCTGCACGCCGGGGGACTGGGCGCCGACTGGGCGCGCACCGCCGAACCCGGCGCCGAGGTGCACGTCGCGGGCCCGCCCGGTGGGCTGATCGTCCCGCACACCTACGACCGCTACCTGCTCGCGGGCGACCTCACCGCGCTGCCCGCCATCGCCCGCTGGCTGGAGGAACTGCCCCGCACCGCCTGCGGCTGGGCGTTCGTCGAGGTCGCCGACGCGGGCGAGCGGATCGACCTGCGCGCCCCCGAGGGCGTCGAGGTGCACTGGCTGCACCGCGACGGCGCCGCGCCCGGCACCACCGACCTGCTGGAGCGGGCGGTGCGCGGGATCGACGTGCCCGGGGGCGAACGGATCTACGCCTGGATCGCCGGGGAGGCGGGCTCGATCAAGCCGCTGCGCCGCTGGGTCCGCGACGAACTGGGCCTGGGCAGGGCCGACCACGACATCACCGGCTACTGGAAGCGCGGCGTCGCCGACTTCGACGACGAGGACGACCACCCGCACGACCACCACTGATCCCCCCGAATTACGAGCGAAACCCCGAGGAACCCCATGCCCATCCCCAGAATCACCGGCATCGCCAGCGCGCTGGTGCTCACCATCGGCCTGGCCGCCGGTTGCGGCTCCGGCGACGCCGAGTCCGGCGCGGGCGCGGGCGACACCCGCGTCTTCGCCGCCGACAACGGCCAGATCACCATCCCGGTCGCCCCGAAGCGGGTCGTGGCCACCGGGTACGCCGTCCCGGCCCTGCTGGAGGCCGACGCACCGCTGGTGGGGATCTCCTCCTGGCAGCGGGGGCTGCCGATGATGACCGCCGAGGACCGCGCGAAGTACGACGAGCTGAACAAGGTGGCGGGGGAGTCCGCCGCGGAGACCAACTACGAGGCGATCGCCCAGGCCGAGCCGGACCTGATCGTCATCGGCGTGCCCAAGCCGGTGCTCGCCGACATCGACCTCAAGCGGCTGGAGGCGGTGGCCCCGGTCGTGGCCATCGGCCCCTCGCTGCCCTCGGCGTGGCGCGACCTCTCGCGCAAGCAGGCCGACGCGGCGGGCGCGCTGGCCACCTTCGACGCCAACCGCGACGCCTACCAGGCCAAGACCAAGGAACTGGCCACCAAGTACGCCTCGGTGCTGCCCGGCCTCAAGCTCGCCCACCTCGGCGCCTACGGCGAGGTCGCCAACGGCAACTTCCAGCGCGAGTTCAACGGCTCCTGGGGCACCAACATCGCCCAGGACCTCGGCGCGGACTACTACGGCCAGGTCAAGGTCAAGGGCGGCGGCTCCAAGGACGTCAGCGAGTACCCGTCGATCGAGGAACTGCCCGCGGCCTTCGCCGAGGCCGACGCCATCACCTACTCCGTCGCCGCCGACGGTTCGGTGCCCAAGCCCGTGCAGTACGTCCTGGACTCCCCGCTGTGGAAGGAACTGCCCGCGGTGAAGGCGGGCAAGGTCTTCGCGCTGCGCTACACCGAGGCCGCTACCTACCGCTCGGCCATGACCACCGCGGACGCGATCGACCGGGCGTTCGCACCGCTGTTGGCCCCGTGACCGCTGTCCAGGCCGCACCCGCGCGCTCCCGGTCGGGGGCGCGCGGGGTGTGGCTGCTCCTCGCACTGGCCGTGCTCGCCGCGGTGGCGGTGCTCAGCCTCGCCGTCGGCGCGCACACCATCGCCCCCGCCGGGGTGCTGCGGGCAGTGTTCGAGCCCACCGGCTCCAGCGACGACCTGGTGGTGCGCGACATCCGCGCACCCCGGGCGCTGCTGGCCGTCGCCGCGGGTGCGGCGCTGGGCGTGGCCGGGGTGCTGGTGCAGGTGCTCTCGCGCAACCCGCTGGCGGAACCGGGCATCCTCGGGGTGAGCACCGGCGCCGGGTTCGCCATCACCGTCGGCTCCGCGCTGGGCGCCACCGCCACGGCCGCCGGGCAGCTGGTGCTGGCCGTGGTCGGCTCGGTGCTGGCGATGGCGCTGGTGTACGCGGTGGGCCACCGCTCGCCGCTGCGGCTGGTGCTCGCCGGGGTCGCGCTGAGCTCCGTGCTGACCGGGGTGTCGCTCGGGCTGCGGCTGCTGCTGCCCGACGTGTTCGACGAGTACCGGTTCTGGGTCGTCGGGTCGCTGGCCGGGCGGGAGCAGGCGCCGACGCTGCTGCCCCTGCTGGCCATCGCCGCCGCCCTGCTCGGCGCGCTGCTGCTGAGCAGGCAGCTCAACACCGTGGCGCTCGGCGAGGCGGTCGCGCACACCCTGGGGGTGAACGTGGCCGGGGTGCGCGCCGGGGCGCTGGTGCTGATCACCGTGCTGGCCGGGGCGGCGACCGCCGTGGCCGGTCCGATCCTGTTCGTCGGGCTGATCGTGCCGCACCTGGCCCGGCGCGTGGCGGGCGGCTCGGTGCCCTGGCTGGTCGTCTTCGCCGCCGTCCTCGGCCCGGTCCTGCTGCTGGTGTCCGACATCGGGTCGCGGGTGCTGCTGCCGGTCGGGGAGGTGCCGGTCGCGATCGTGACCGCGTTCCTCGGCGGGCCGGTGCTCATCTGGGCGGTCCGCCGCTACGGGGCGGCGCCGCTGTGACCGCCGTCGTCCTGCGTCGCGGCCCGGTGTCCTTCCGGGTCGAGCGCCGCACCCTCGTCTTCACCGCCGCGGCGGTCCTCGTCATCCTGGGGCTGGGGCTGCTCGGCCTCTGCTACGGCGCGGTCTGGGCCAGCCCGGCCAAGGTCTTCGCCGCGCTCTCGGGCTCCAGCGGCGGTTCCAGCGTCGTCATCCGCGACTGGCGGCTGCCCCGGGTGCTCTCCGGGGTGGTCTTCGGGGCCGCGCTCGGCGTGGCCGGGGCGATCTTCCAGGGCATCACCCGCAACCCGCTGGGCAGCCCGGACGTGATCGGGCTTGACTCGGGCGCCTACACCGGGGCGCTGATCGCGCTCACCGTCGCGTCCGGGACCTCCGCGCAGCTCACCACCGGATCGGTCCTGGGTGGCGTGGCGACCGCGACGGCGGTGTACCTGCTCTCGCGCAAGGGCGGGCTGTCCGGGCTGCGGCTGGTGGTGATCGGCATCGCGGTCAACGCCATGCTGACCGCGGTCAACTCCTGGATCGTGCTGCGCGCCGAACTGGAGGTCGCCATCGCCGCGGGCTCCTGGAGCGCGGGCTCGCTCAACGGCGTCGGCTGGGACGACCTGGCGATCCCGTTCGCCGTGCTGGCCGTGCTGCTGGTGCTGCTGGCGCTGCGGTCGCAGGCCACCCACCAGTCCGGGCTGGGCGGCGAGGTCGCCGTCACCACCGGCGTCGGCCTGGAGCGGCTGCGGCTGCACCTGGTGCTGATCGGCGTCGGCTGCACCGCCACCGTCACCGCCGTGGCCGGTCCGATCGCGTTCGTGGCGCTGGCCGCCCCGCAGATCGGCAGGCGGCTGGCCGGTGCCCCCGGCGTGCCGCTGCTGCCCGCCGCGCTGACCGGCGCGGCCCTGCTCCAGGGCGGTGACCTGCTCGCGCAGGCGCTGCTCGCCCCCGTCGCCCTGCCGGTCGGCGTGGTCAGCACCGCCATCGGCGGCTGCTACCTGATCTGGCTGCTCACCAAGGAGGTGCGGCGGACGTGACCGCCCGCTTGACCGCGCGGGACCTGACCCTGCGCTACGGCGACCGGGTGGTCTCCACCCGGCTGACGCTGGACGTGCCCGACGGCGCGTTCACCGCCGTCGTCGGCCCCAACGCCTGCGGCAAGTCCACGCTGCTGCGCGCGTTCGTGCGGCTGCTGCGCCCCACCGGGGGCGCCGCCCTGTTCGACGGGCGCGCGGTGGGGGAGTACCCGGGCAAGGAACTGGCGCGGGCACTGGGTTTCCTGCCGCAGGAGCCCGTCGCCCCGGAGGACGTCCGGGTGCGCCAGCTCGTCGCCCGGGGCCGCTTCCCGCACCAGAGCCTGCTGTCCACCTGGTCGGTCGCCGACGAGGAGGCCGTCACCGAGGCGATGGAGGCCGCCGGGGTCACCGACCTGGCCGACCGGCCGGTGCACGAGCTGTCGGGCGGTCAGCGGCAACGGGTGTGGGTGGCGCTGGTGCTGGCGCAGCGCACCCCGTACCTGCTGCTCGACGAACCGACGTCGTTCCTCGACATCACCCACCAGTACCAGTTGCTGGAGCTGCTGTCCCGCCTGCGCGACGCGGGCCGCACCGTGATCGCGGTGCTGCACGACATCAACCAGGCCTGCCGCTACGCCGACCACCTCGTCGCCCTGCGCGACGGCCGGGTGGTCGCCGAGGGGCCGCCGTCGCGGGTCGTCGACGCCGCGCTGGTCGACAAGGTCTTCGACCTGCCGTGCGTCGTCGTGCCCGACCCGGTGACCGGCACCCCGATGGTCGTCCCCTCCTTCTGACCTCCCGATCCCCAGGAGCACGCGTTGAGCACAGCCCACGCCGACACCACGTCCACGGTGGACCCCGACCTGCCCGGGTCCGCTCTGGAGCTGACCGGTGCCCAGCGGGGCATCTGGGACGCGCAGCGGCTGGAGCCGGACTCGCCGTACTACGTCGTCGGCGACGTGCTGGAGATCAGCGGGACCGAGCCGGTGGACGTGGCGGCGCTGCGCGCGGCGATCCGCGCCACCACCGAGGAGGCCGACAGCCTGCGGCTGCGCGTGTCCGACACCCCGGACGGCCCGCGCCAGGTGGTCTCCGCCGACCCGGTGCCGCTGCCGGAGGTCATCGACCTGCGCGCCGAGGCGGACCCGGTGGCCGCCGCGCACGCCCTGGTCGCCGCCGAGCGCGACCGGGTCGCCGAGGCGTGCCGGGGGATGGTGGACCGCCCGCTGTTCTCCCACACCGTGCTGCGCCTGACCGACCGGGAGGTGTGGTTCACCCAGCTCGGCCACCACCTGGTGTTCGACGGCTACACCGCGGCGATGCTGGCCCGCCGCACCGCCGCCCACTACACCGCCCTGGTGCGCGGCGAGCAGCCGCCGCCTGCGACCTTCGGCCGGTTCGCCGACGTGGTCGCCGCCGACCTGGCCTACCGGGGCAGTGCCCGCGCCGAGCAGGACCGGGCCTACTGGCGGGAGCGGTTCACCCCACTGCCCGACCTCGACGACGGCACCGGGACCACCGGCCTGCCCGAGCGCACCGTCACCGCCCGCGCCGTGCTGGACGCGGCGGACCTGGCCCGGTTGAAGGCGGTCGCGGAGGGGGTCGGCGCGACCTGGGGCGAGGCGCTGATCGCCTGCTACGCGGCGTTCCTGCACCGGGTGCTGGGGCAGGCCGACGTGGTGTTCGCGCTGCCGCTGATGTGCCGGGTCGGGTCGGCGCTGCGCACCCCGGCCATGGCGGTCAACGTGCTGCCGCTGCGGGTCGCGGTGTCCGGCGGCGACGGGCTGCCCGAGCTGACCGCGCGGGTGGCGGTGGCGATGCGGGAGATGCGCGCGCACCAGCGCTACCGGGGCGAGGACCTGCCCAGGGACCTGGCCGTCGCCGGGGCGGGGGCGCTGCTGCACGGGCGCGGGGTGAACCTCAAGGCGTTCGACCTCGCCCTGGACTTCGCCGGGTCCACCGGGGTCATGCGCAACGTCGCGGGCGGCCCGCCGGAGGACATGGGGCTGAGCGTGCTGCCGACCGGGGACGGCGGGCTGCTGCTCGGCTTCGAGGTCGACGCCCGCACCCACGACCAGGCCGGGGTCGACCGCAGGCTCGACGCCCTGCGCGCGCTGATCACCGCGCTGACCGACCCGGCCGCCCCCGCCGTCGGCCGGGTGGACCTGGTCGCCCCCGAGGACCGCGCGCACCTGCTGGCGGAGTGGCGCACAGCGCCCGCACCCGGCACCCCGCTCGACGTGCCCGCCCTGCTGGCCGGTCTGACCGACGGGGGCGGGGAGACCGCGCTGGTGTGCGGGGCGGAGCGGCTGGCTACGGCCGAACTCGTAGCCCGGGCGCACCGCCTGGCGCGGCTGCTGCGGACGCGTGGCGTCGGCGCCGACGACGTGGTGGCGCTGCCGCTGACCCGCTCGGTCGACCTGGTCGTGGCGCTGCTGGCGGTCCTCGACGCGGGGGCCGCCTTCCTGCCGCTGGACGCCGAGCACCCCGCCGAGCGGCTGCGCGCGACGACCACCGAGGCCGGGGCGGTGCTCGCGCTCGCCGAGGCGGCCACCGCCGACGCCGTGCCCGCCGGAGTGCCGCACCTGCTGCTGGACGCACCGGAGGTCCGCGCGGAACTGGCGGGCTTGCCCGGCGCCCCACTGT
Organism: Actinokineospora spheciospongiae; assembly: GCF_003182415.1. Lineage (NCBI taxonomy): Bacteria > Bacillati > Actinomycetota > Actinomycetes > Pseudonocardiales > Pseudonocardiaceae > Actinokineospora > Actinokineospora spheciospongiae. Next base: position 719,995 of record NZ_QHCP01000001.1, read on the forward strand.
CCACTGAGGAACTGTCGGCGCCCCGGCACCCCGACCACCTCGCGTACGTCATCTTCACCTCCGGGTCCACCGGAACCCCCAAGGGCGTGCTGGGGCGCGTCGGCGGCCTCGCGTCGCTGATCCACCACCACCGCTCGACCACCGTCGCGGAGGCCGAGCGCAGCGCGGGAAGGCGGCTGCGGTCCGCGCACACCTACTCCTTCGCCTTTGACTCCGCGCTCGACCAACTGCTGTGGCTGCTGTGCGGGCACGAACTGCACCTCTACCCGGCCGACCTCGCCCGCGACGCGGAAGCCCTGCTGACCGCGTTCACCCGCGACCGCATCGATGTCGTCGACACCACCCCGTCGATGGCCGCGCCCCTGGTCGAGGCGGGCCTGCTCGACGGCGCCCACCGCCCGACCCTGCTCATCCTCGGCGGCGAGGCCGCCCCACCCGCGCTCTGGCTCCGGGTGGCCGAATCCGGGGTTCCCGCCCGCAACCTCTACGGCCCCACCGAGGCCACTGTGGACAGTGTGGGTGCCCGGATCGACGGCGGTGCCCCCACGATCGGCTTCCCGGTCCCCGGAACGCGCGCCTACCTGCTGGACAACGCGCTGCGCCCGGTCCAGCCCGACAGCCCCGGTGAGCTGTACCTGGCGGGACCGCACCTGGCCCGTGGCTACCTCGGCCGACCGGGGGCCACCGCGGAGCGGTTCCTCGCCGACCCGTTCGGCGACCCCGGCGACCGGATGTACCACACCGGCGACCTGGCCCGCTGGGTGCCCGGTCGGGGGCTGGAATACCTGGGCCGCCGTGACGGGCAGGTCAAGGTCCGCGGCCACCGGGTGGAACTCGGCGAGGTCGAGGCCGCCCTGGGCGCGCTGCCCGGGGTCGGCGCCGCTGCCGCCGCCGTCCGCACCGACACCGGCACCGCCCGGCTCGTCGGTTACGTCGTGCCCGCCGCGGGCGCCACCCCCAGCCCGGACGGGGTGCGCGCGGCGCTGGCCGACCGCGTCCCCGACCACCTGGTGCCCTCGGCGGTCGTGGTGCTGGACGCGCTGCCGGTGACCACCAACGGCAAGCTCGACCGCGCCGCCCTGCCCGCGCCCCGGACCTCGGGCGCGGGCCGCGCCCCGGGCACCGAGCGGGAGCGGCTGCTGTGCGCGACGGTCGCCGAGGTGCTGGGTGTCGACCGGGTCGGCCCGGACGACGACTTCTTCGCTCTCGGCGGCGACAGCATCACCGCCATCAGCGTCAGCAGCCGGTTGCGCGCCCACGGCCTGGACCTGCGCCCCCGCGACCTGCTCGCCCGTGGCAGCTTCGCCGCCCTGGCCGCCGCCGGGCGCGACCTGCGCGCTGCCGAGCTGGCGGACCCCGCCGAGGCCGACGACCCGACCGGGCCGGTGCCCGCGCCGCCCATCGTGCGCGCCCTGCTCGACGGGAACCCCGACCCGACCGCCATCGCCGGGTACGCCCAGTGGACGGTGGTCGACCTCGACGGCCCCCTGCCCCTGGACCGCCTCGTCCACGGTGTCGGCGTGCTCCTCGACCACCACGACGCCCTGCGCCTGCGGGTGTCGCCCGAGGGTGAGCTGGTCGTGGCGCCGCGCGGGTCGGTGCTCGCCGACCGCGTTGTCAGCGAGTCCACCGTGGACAGTGCAGCCGAGGTTGCCCGCGCGGCAGCCGTGTCCCTCGACCCGGTCTCCGGTGACCTGGTGCGGGCCGTCCTGCTGCGTGGTTCAGACCGGCTGGTCGTCGTCGTCCACCACCTCGCCGTGGACGGCGTGTCCTGGCGCGTGCTGCTGCCCGACCTGCGTGCCGCGTGCACCGGCGGTTCCCCGGCCCCGGTCGGCACCTCGTGGCGCCGCCACGCCCACCGGCTCGCCGAGCAGGGCGCCACCGGCGCCCGCCGCACCGAGGTCGAGCACTGGCGGGCCGCCCGCGACGACTTCCGCCTGGGCGCCCGCCCGCTGGACCAGGCCCTCGACACCACCGCCACCGCCCACCGCAGCACCACGCTCGCCTCACCCGAGGCCAGCACCGCCGTGCTCACCTCCCTGCCCACGGCCTACCGCGCGGGCGCCGATGAGGTGCTGCTGGCCGCGCTGGTCCTGGCCCTGCGGCTCTGGCGCGACGAGCAGCGCGACGCGGTCACCGTCACCGTGGAGGGCCACGGCCGCGACCAAGCCGGGCTCGACCTGTCCCGCACCGTCGGCTGGTTCACCGCCGAACACCCCCTGCGCCTCCCCGCCGACGCCGTCCGCGCCGACGCCGACCTGGCCGACGCGCTCGCGGGCGGCGACGCCACCGGCCGGTTGGTGCGCGCGGTCAAGGAGGCCAAGCGCGCCGTCCCCGACAGCGGCACCGGGTACGGCGTGCTGCGCCACCTCGACCCGGAGACCCGCGCCGGGTTCGCCACCCCGCCGCCGGACGTCCTGCTCAACTACCTGGGTCGCTTCGCCCCGCTGTCCGGGTGGCGGCTGCCCGAGGACGACCCGTTCGCCGTCGTCGAACCCCCGGCCAAGGCGCTGGAACAGGTCCTCGCGCTCAACTGCTTCGTCCGCGAGGACACCACCCCCCGCATCGCCGTCGAGTGGACCGCCGCCGGGTTGGTGCTCACCCCGGCGGAACTGGCTGGGTTGCGGCGGGCGTGGGATACCGCGCTGGCCGCCCTCGCCGCGCACGCCGACCGCATCGGACCCGACGGCGGCGGCCTCACCCCGTCCGACCTGCCGCTGGTCGACCTCGACCAGGACACCATCGACGCCCTGGAGCGGCGCGGCCGGGTGCTCGACGTCCTGCCCGCCACCCCATTGCAGGTGGGCCTGTCATTCCACACCCTCCTGCGCGCGGACCAGGACACCGACGTCTACGTGGTGCAGGCGATGACCCTGCTGCGCGGTGCCCTCGACCCCGACCGGATGCGCGCGGCAACCGGGGAACTGCTGCGCAGGCACCCCGCGCTGCGCGTCCACCTGCACACCACCGCCACCGGCGAGGTCGTCCAGGTCATCCCGGCCGGGACCACCCTCGACTGGCGCCACGCCGACCTGTCCGGGCACACCGCGGACGACCGCGACCGCCTGCTGGCCGAGCACTGCCGCGCCGACCTGGACCGCCCCTTCGACCCCGCGACCCCGCCGCTGGTGCGCTTCCTGCTGTGCACCCTCGGCCCCGACGAGCACCGCCTGGTCATCACCAACCACCACGCGCTGCTCGACGGCTGGTCCATGCCCCTGGTCGGGCGCACCCTGCTGGCCACCTACGCCGAACTCGGCGGTGGACCACCCGCGCCGACCGCCCCCGCGCTGACCGACCACCACCGCCTGCTGGCGGGCCGCGACCACGCCGCCGGGCTTGACGCCTGGCGCACCGCCCTGGCCGGGCTCGACGGCGGAACCCACCTGGCCCCCGCCGCCGCGGTGTCCACAGTGGCCCGACCGGAACGCGTGACGGTCAACCTGGGCCGCGACTTCAGCGACCGGCTCCGCGGCTTCGCCCGTAACCGAGGCGTCACCGCCACCACGGTCTTCCAAGCCGCGTGGGGGGTGTTGCTCGGCAGGCTCACCGGCCGCCGCGACGTGGTGTTCGGCTGCCCGGTCTCCGGCAGGCCCGCCGAACTCGACGGCGTCGAACGGGTCATCGGCCAACTGGGCAACACCATCCCCGTACGGGTCCGCACCGATCTCGCCGAAACCGCCGCCGCCCTGCTCGACCGAGTGCACACCGACAGCGTCGCCCTCGCCGAGCACCACCACGTCGGGCTGCCGGACGTGCAGCGGGCCGCCGGTCTCGGCGACCTGTTCGACACCATGCTGGTGATGGAGAACTTCCCGCTCTCCAGCCGCGACCGCACCACCCTGGCCCCCGGCCTGGACCTGGTCGGCGTGGACATCACCGACGCCACGCACTACCCGCTGACCGTCATCGTCATCCCCGGCGAAGAGATCGTGGTGGGCCTGGGCTATCAACCGCAGGCCTTCGACGAGGACACCGTGCGGGGCTACGGCCGCTGGCTGCGCACCCTGCTGGAGGAGATCGTCACCGACCCGGACCGCCCGGTGGCCCGGCTGCGCGCCCTCGACCCGGCCGAGCACCACGCGCTGCTGGCGCTGGGCGAGGGCGCCGAGCCGAGCAGGCCCGTGGGCGGCTGCCTGGAGGAGTTCGGCCGGTGGGTGCGGGAAACCCCGGACGCCGACGCCGTGGTCTGCCGCGACCGCACCCTGTCCTACGCCGAACTCGACCGCCGGGCCAACCGCCTCGCCCACGCCCTGCGCGAGCGCGGGGTGCGCCCGCAGGACCCGGTGGCCGTCCTGCTCGGCCGGGACGTGGAGCTGGTCGTGGCCCTGTTCGGCGTGTTCAAGGCCGGGGCGGTGCACGTTCCCATGGACCCGACCTACCCGCCCGACCGGCTGGCCTACATGCTCGACGACATCGCCCCCGCCGCGGTCGTGGCCACCCCGGACTCCCTCGCCGTCGCGGTCGGGGTCTCGGTGCTCAACCCCACCGCGCTCGCCGGTCCGTCCACTTGGGATGAAGACCCGGTCGAGGCGCGGCGGGGGATCACCGGCGACTCGAGCGCCTACGTCATCTACACCTCCGGCACCACCGGCAGGCCCAAGGGCGTCGCCGTGGCGCACCGGGGCCTGCCCAGCCTGGTCACCCTCCAGGAGGACGTGGTCGGCATCGGCGCGCGCGAGCGCTACCTGCACTTCGCCTCGATCGGCTTCGACGTGGCGTTCTGGCAGTTCATGCTGCCGCTGCTCTCCGGCGGCGCCTCGGTCATCGCCCCGGAGGAGGTGCGCATGCCCGGCGACGAGCTGCTGGACTACATCACCGAGCACCGGGTGACCGGGGTGAACCTGCTGCCGTCGTTCCTGGCCGCCATGCCGGACGACCGCGAGGTGGACCGCGACCTGTTCTTCGTCGTCGGCGCCGAACGCCTCGACCCCGAGCTGGCCCGCCGCTGGGGTGACCGCCGGGCGCTGTTCAACGCCTACGGCCCCACCGAGGTGACCATCAACTCGGTCACCTGGACCTACCGGCCCGACGACCCCGGCCCGCTGCCCATCGGCCGCCCGGACCCGCACGTGCGCGCCTACGTCCTGGACGCGGGCCTGCTCCCGGTGGGCGTCGGGGTGACCGGTGAGCTGTACCTGGCGGGGCCCAAGCTCGCCCAGGGGTACGTCAACCGCGCCGCGCTCACCGCCGAGCGGTTCGTCGCCGACCCGTACGGCCCGCCGGGGGAGCGGATGTACCGCACCGGCGACCTGGTGCGCTGGCGCCCCGACGGGCAACTGGTGTTCCTCGGCCGCGCCGACCACCAGGTCAAGCTGCGCGGGTTCCGCATCGAGCTGTCCGAGGTCGAGACCGTCCTGAGCCGCCACCCCGGGGTGCGCGCCTGCGCCGTGCTGGTGCGCGGGGACCGGCTCGTCGGGTACGTCATGCCCACCGACGGCGCCGACCCCGACCCGGCGACGCTGCGCGCGCACCTGGGCGCCGACCTGCCCGACCACATGGTGCCCACCGCTTTTGTCCTCCTGGACCGGCTGCCGCTCGGCCCCACCGGCAAGCTCGACCGCGACGCCCTGCCCGCCCCCGCCGCGCACACCGCCGCCGAGGACCGGGCGCCCGCGACCGAGACCGAGGCCGCGCTGCTGGCGGTGTTCCGCGAGGTGCTGGGCGACGTGCGCCTGGACGACTCGTTCCTCGACGTCGGCGGCGACAGCATCGTCTCGCTGCGGGTGGTGTCCCGAGCCCGCCGCGCCGGGCTCACCCTGACCGCCCGCGACGTGTTCGAGGGCGGCACCATCGCCGGGATCGCTGCCCGCTGCGGAACCGACGAGTCCACAGAGGACGTACCGGCGGTGGGTGACGCGCCGCTGACGCCCGTCATGCGGGACCTGGTGAGCCGTGGCCGGGCGGACTCCTTCTGCCAGTGGGTGCAGGTGTGCGTCCCACCGGGCGACGAAACCATCTGGCGCGCGGTGCTCGACGCGGTCCTGGCCCGCCACGACGCGCTGCGCGGCCACCTCGCCGACACCGACGACGGCCCGGTGCTGCGCATCCCCGAGGCGGGCGCGGTGACCGCCGCCGACGTCCTCACCGCCGTCCCCGCCGCCGCGGACCCGGGCGCGCAGGCGGAGGAGCACATCACCCGCCTGCGCGCCGCCATGGACCCGCGCACCGGGCCGCTGCTGCGCGCGGTGTGGATCGACGCCGGTCCCGCCCTGGGCAGGCTCGTCCTGGTGGCGCACCACCTGGTGGTCGACGCCGTGTCCTGGCGGGTGCTGCTCGACGACCTCGCCCACGCCCACTCCGGCGCCGACCTGCCCCGCTCCGGCCTGCCCCTGCTGGCCTGGGCGGACGCCCTGCGCGCCGCCGCACCGGCACGGGAGGTCGAGCGGGAGCACTGGCGCCGCGTCGCCGCCACCCCGCACGCCCCGCTCTCGGGAACCGTGCTCGACCCGGTCCGCGACACCGCCGCCACCGCCGTGCACCACCAGGTCCGCATCGACCCCGACACCACCCGCGCCGCGACCGCCACCCTGCCCGCCGCCTACCGCACCACCCCGGACGCGGTGCTGCTCACCGCGCTGGCCAGGGCTGTCGCCGCCTGGCGCGGCACCACCCCGGACCTGCTGGTCGCCCTGGAGGGCCACGGCCGCCCCGCGCACCGCCCCGACTTCTCCGGGCCGGTCGACCTGGCGCAGACCGTCGGCTGGTTCACCGCCGTGCACCCCGCCCGCATCACCCCGCCCCCGGGCACCGCGCTCGCCCTGCGCGCGGTGCGCGACCACCTGCGCGCCGCGGGCGACGGCCTCGGGTACGGCATCCTCGGCGGCGACCTGGTCCGCCACCCCGACGTGAGCTGGAACCACCTGGGCCGCTTCCCCGCCGCACCGACGGGGGAAACCGCCTGGCAGCCCCCGCCGGGCGCCGACCCGCTCGGCTCCGGCGGCGACGAACTCCCGCTCCCGTACCCGCTCATGGTCAACGCCCTGATCCGCGACGACGGCGACGGCGAAGCGCTCGGCGTCCGCTTCACCTGGCCCGCCGCCCTGTTCACCCCGGCCGAGATCACCGACCTGGGCGAACACTTCACCCGCGAACTGACCCACCTCACCGCCGGGCTCCCCGACGGCCAGGTCCTCCCGCTGACACCGATGCAGGAACTGATGCTCGACCAGGCCCGCTCCCCGCACGGCGACCCCTACACCGCGCAGGCCGCGTTCACCCTGCACGGCGACCTGGACCTGACCGCCCTGCGGGCCGCGGGCGCGGAACTGCTCGCCAGGCACCCCAACCTGGGCGCGGTGTTCCCACCCGCCCACGCGGTGCAGGTTCTGCCCACCCGCCCCGAACCCGGGTTCCGCGTCCGCGACGTCACCGACGCCGACGTGGACGCGGCGCTGGCCGAGGACCTGGCCGAACCGTTCGACCTCGCCGCCGGGCCGCCCCTGCGGCTCACCGTGCTGCGCCGTGGGGACAGCCGCGCCGACCTGGTGCTGACCAGCCACCACGTCCTCTCCGACGGCTGGTCCGCCCCGCGCATCCTCACCGAGCTGTTCGCCCACTACAGCGGCACCGCCCTCCCGGAGCCGGTCCCGTTCTCCCGGCACACCCGGTGGCTGGCCACCCGCGACCACGCGGTGGACCTGCGCGCCTGGCAGGTCGAACTGGCCGACCTGCCCGAGGGCGGCCACCTCCTGCGCGGCAGGCCCGCCCCCGTCGCCCCGGCCGACCCGGTCCTGTTCGACGTCCCCGCACCGGTCGTCGGCGCGCTGTCCACCGCCGCCACCGGCCGCGGGCTCACCGCCAACACCCTGCTGCAAGGGGCGTGGGCGGCGGTCCTCGCCACCCGCTCGGGCCGCCGCGACGTCAGCTTCGGCACCATGGTCGCCTGCCGACCGGCCGAGGTGGACGGGGTGGAGGACATCATCGGCCTGCTCGCCAACACCGTCCCGGTGCGCGCCCACCTCACCGGCACCACCGCGGCGGCACTGGCCGACCTCCAGGCCCGGCAGCAGGCGCTGGTGGAGCACCAGCACCTCGGCCTCGCCGAACTGACCGCCCTCACCGGCCGCGCCCGCCTCTTCGACAGCTTGGTGGTCTTCGAGAACTACCCGGTCGACCCGGCGCGGCTGCGCGAACCGGCCCCCGGGCTGCTCGTCACCGGCACCCGGTTCCGGGAGCGCACCCACCACCCGCTCACCCTCACCGTCGTCCCCACCGGCACCGGGTGGACCGGGGTCCTCGCCCCGCAGGCAGGCATCTTCGACCCCGGCGAGGTCGACGCCCTCGCCGCCGACCTGCTCCGAGCCCTGCACGCACTGCCCGCCCTGCTCGACGCGGACGTGGAGCGCCTGCTGGGGGACATCTCGTGAGCGGGCGCACGGTGCCTGCCGCACCGGTCGTGGAGGCGCCCCGGTGGCGGGCCGCCTTCGTGGTGGTGCCGGGCACCTCCCTGGTCGCCATCGCCGTCTCGGTCGTCCTGGACGTGCTGTCCGACCTGCTCGGCAGGGACATCGATCGAATGCTGGGGGAGTTGTCGTGAGTGAGCGCACGGCACCGGCTGCGCCGGTGGTGGACGCGGCGCTGTGGCGGACCGCTTTTGTGGTGGTGCCGGGCACCTTTGAGGCTGCCACCGCCGTTGCAGTCGCCCTGTGTGTTTTGCGTGGCCTGTTCGGTGAGGGTGTCGATCGAGTGCTGGGGGAGTTGTCGTGAGTGAGCGCACGGTACCGGCTGCGCCGGTGGTGGACGCGGCGCTGTGGCGGACCGCTTTTGTGGTGGTGCCGGGCACCTTTGAGGCTGCCACCGCCGTTGCAGTCGCCCTGTGTGTTTTGCGTGGCCTGTTCGGTGAGGGTGTCGATCGAGTGCTGGGGGAGTTGTCGTGAGCGGGCGCACGGTACCGGCTGCGCCGGTGGTGGACGCGGCGCTGTGGCGCACGGCCTTCGTGCTGGTGCTCGGCACCTTCATGGCCACCCTGGACACCACCATCGTCTCGGTCGCCCTGGACGTGCTGGTCGACCGGTTCGACGCGTCGGTCACCGGCATCCAGTGGGTCAGCACGGCCTACCTGCTGGCCGTGGTCGCCGCCGTCCCGGCCTCGGGTTGGCTGGCCGACCGGTTCGGCGGGCGGCGCACCTGGGCGGTGGCGGTCGCGGTGTTCCTGGTGGCGTCGGCGCTGTGCGCGCTGGCCTGGTCGCTGCCCAGCCTGATCGCCTTCCGCGTGCTCCAGGGCCTCGCGGGCGGGTTGCTGCCACCGGTGGGGCAGGCGCTGCTGGCCCGCGCCGCGGGCCGCGACCGCATCGGCCGGGTGATCAGCGTGGTGGGCGTGGTGCCGCTGCTGTCCCCGGTCCTGGGGCCGCTCGCGGGTGGCGCCATCCTGGGCGCGGCGTCCTGGCCGTGGCTGTTCCTGGTGAACGTGCCCGTCGGCGCGGTCGCACTGCTGCTGGTGCGCCGCTGCGTCCCCGCCTCGGCGCCGGTCGAGCCGCGCGCCCCGTTCGACCTGCGCGGCGCCGCCCTGCTCGCACCCGGGTTGGCCGTGCTCGTCTTCGGCCTGACCGAGGTCGGCCGGGGTCGGGCCGTCCCGCTGGGCGTGGCGGTCGCTGCGGTCGCCGTTGGGGCGGTGATGCTGGTGGCCTTCGTGGTGCACGGGCTGCGGACCACCCGGGTCCCGCTGATCGACCCGCGCCTGTTCACCCGCCCACCGCTGGGGGTCGCGGCGGTGGCGCTGGTGGTCCTGGGTGCCTCCGTGTTCGGCACGATGTTCCTGCTGCCGCTCTACCTGCAAGGCGCGGGCGGCCTCACGGCGTGGGAGACCGGGCTCCTGCTCGCCCCGCAGGGCCTCGGCGCCGCCGCGGGCTCGCTGTGGGTGAGCCGGGTCGTGCACCGCGTCGCCGCCCGCACGCTGGTCCTGAGCGGGATCACCCTCGTGGCGCTGGGGACCGCCGTGTTCACCCAGCTCGGCCACGACGTCCCGGACGCCGCGATCGCGGTGTCCCTGCTGGTCCGGGGTCTCGGCGCCGCCATGATCGGTGCCCCGGTGCTGGCCCTGGCCTACCGCGGCGTCGAACCGGCGCACCTGCCGCGCGCGGCGGGTGCGCTGAACCTGCTCAACACCCTCGGCGGCTCGGTGGGCACCGCGGTCCTCGCCGTCGTCCTGCAAACCCGGCTGACCGGTCGCGGGCCGGACGCCGCCGCGGCCTTCGGCGACACCTTCTGGTGGGTGCTCGCCCTGACCGCCCTCGCCGCCCTGGCCGCCACCCGCCTGCCCGGGCAGCGGGCGCGGGGCGCGGCGGCCTGACCCCGGTGCGGGAAAAACCCGGCCTGTGACCCCGGAGACGGGGCCACAGGCCGGGTCGATCAGTCGGTCAGTCGATCAGTGGATCAGGTGACCGGGTTCTCGACGAGGAAGACCTCCGGGAACGGCTTGGCGCAGTTGATCGCGATCTCACCCGCGTTGCCGTCGAACCGGAAGGTGGCCTTCGCGGTGCCCAGGGAGATGGCGACGCTCTCCGAGGTCGCCGTCGGGCGGAACGGACCGGCGGTGATGGTGCCGGTCGTGGGCAGGGACAGGATGATGTCCTTGTCCCGGACCAGCGGCGTGCTGGGGATGGTGATGCCCTCGGCCACGTTCTGGACCGCGGGAGTGCCACCGCGCACGTTGAGGTTCAGCTCGTTCACCACACCGGAGAAGCTGCCCTTGAAGCCCATGTCGAGCAGCTTGTTCACGGTCGCCTTCGGGATGGTGAGCGCACCCGACGCCTTGGTGAACGACATCGACCCGTTCCGCGTGACCGACAGCGGGATGGTGCCACCGACCGCGATGCCCGCGTCGATGCTCTCCCCGCCGAAGGAGCACTTGTAGGGGGCGTTGATGATGCCGTCGAGGAACTCGGGGGCGACCGGCGGGAAGTTCAGCGGCGCACCGGTGATCTTCGACGGCGGCTGGCCGGGGGCCCCGCCGATGCCGAGGGTCAGCAGCGCGTTGCCCGCGGTGGGCAGGCACTTGGCGTCGACCTTGATCTGCAGGCCCCACGACGCCTTCAGGGTGACGTGGGCGACCGCCTGGTCGAACGCCAGCGTCGTGGTGCCGCTGTTCGGCGCGGTGTACGGGCCGACGTCGAAGGTGCCCTCCAGGGGCAGGCCGACGACGAGCGGCTTGCCCGACTCGATGGGGATGTCGATGATGGTCTGCGGCTTCTCCGCGACGTTGATGCTCGGCGGGGTCGAGTTGGACGCGCTGATGTCCAGCTCGGTGATGGTCGCGTCCACCCGGTTGATGCCGACGGCGGCCGCCAGCTCGCTCAGCCAGGTGGGGAATTCGATGAAGCCCGAGCCCTGGGTCAGGTAGAACTGTTGGCCGGGGCCGAGGCTGGTGGTGACCACGCCCTGGACGTCGACGCTGGTGCCCAGGTCCAGGATCTTGATCCCGGCCAGGTCGGGCAGGGTGATGGCGCAGCTGATGGGGAGGTTGAAGCGGCCGGTGTCCACACCGATGGCGGGGACGTCCGGGATGTTCAGCGCTTGCGCGGGTCCCGCGGAGGTCAGGGCCACCACGGCAGCAGCGGTCGCCGTGAGGGCCAGTCCTTTGCGTAGCAGGGAATTGCGACGTCGTCGTCCGGACATGCGATGGCTCCTCGAAATACGGTTCAGGGCTAGAGGAAATAGGTCGTACCGGAAGTTACCGACCGAGGAAACCGCACTTCAAGTGCTACCTGGATTTGCGCGCAACTCGACGAAAATGCAGGTCGAAGATGTTGCCCCCAGGTGGGCCGAGTGGGTGGGAGTAGCGCGATCCGCGCCCTCCACTTTGCTCTGGAACGACAAAGAACGCCGTCGAGGGCTCTTTGGTACTTGTACGTATCAACAGCGAGGATGTCATGGCAGGATCGGGTACGACCACCCCTGGACCCTCGGCGGAGGCGCACCGGCGCAGGCTGCTCGGGGCCGTGCTCCAAGTGGTCGCCACCAAGGGCTACGCCGACACCACGATCGGTGACGTCGTGGCGCGGGCGATGGTGTCGCGGCGGACCTTCTACGAGTGCTTCGCCGACAAGGAGGAGTGCTTCGTCACCGCCTACGAGGGGGCGTCCGAGGCCGTGCTGCGCCGCATCGACGAGTCGGTGGACCCGCGCGACGACTGGGTCCGGCGCCTGGAGACCGGGGTCGGGGTCTACCTCGCCGCGGTCGCCGCCGACCCGTCCGTGATCACCGTGTTCGTGGTCGAGATCGTCCGCGCCGGACCGCGCGCCCTGGCCGCCCGGCGGCGGGCCTACCGGCGCTGGGCGGCGGTCCTGGGTCAGGTCAGCGAGCGCGCCGCGATGCTGGGCGAGGACATGTGGCAGGCCGCGCTCGCGGCGATCAACGAGCGGGTGCTCATCGCGGCCGAGCGCCAGGAGGTGTCTGGCGACGCCGTGCGGGCCGACGTCATGGATGTCCTGCTGTCCCTGCTGACCGCACCGGGGCGCGACCCCGCGCCCTGACCTGCCGCGGGCACGACTCCCCGACCTCCCGAGGTCGGGCGCACCCGTTCGCCCTCCGTCGAGCCGAATAATCGCCATTTGCGGAAATCGATCGTCAAGGTATCGAACGGCTGAACTCTTTCACTCGCTGGTACCGGGCGTTCGCGACCGGGGTGGAGTACGTTTCTCGGTGTTCTTCGGTCGAGCAACGCATTGCCCGTCGTCGGTGATGGGATCGCGGTCTCGTTGTGCACCGGCGGGCAAAATCCGGTGAGCGTTCTTGAGGAGTCGTCACAGTGCTCGGCCACGTCGAACTCGCCGCGTCCACGGCGATGTACGGCGTGGGGATCGTCGCCCAGCGCGCCGCGGCCCGGCGCGCGGTGGACTCCGCGCCCGCCGTGGGCTCCGCGGGGGTCGGGCTGTTCGCCCGGCTGGTCCGCGACCGGCTCTACCTGGTCGGGTTCGCCGCCCAGGTGGGCGGTTTCCTGCTCGCCTTCCTCGCCCGCGCCTCGCTGCCGCTCTACCTGGTGCAGGCCGGGGCGTCGTGCGCGGTCGGGCTGGCCGTCGTCGTCGGGTTCCTGGCGCTGGGGTGGCGGGTGCGGGTGGTGGAGGTGGTCGTCCTGCTGGTCATGGCCTTCGGGCTGGTGCTGCTGGCCGCCTCGGCGGCGCCGTCGCCCGCCCGCCCCCTGCCGCCCGGGGCCGACCTGTTCCTGCTCGCGGCGGTGGCCGCCATCGCCGTCCTGGCCGTGCTCGCCTGCCGGTCCGCCGCGGTGACGTCGCTGGTCGTGCTCGCCGGGGCGGCGTTCGCGGTGGTCGCGGTCAGCGGCCGGTCGCTGGCCGCCGGACCGCTCGCGCAATTGCCGCTGCGCCCCCTGGCGTGGGTGATGGTGGCCGCCGCGCTCGTCGGGCAGGCGTGCCTGTCCGTGGGGCTCTCCCGCTCCTCGTCCACGGCCGCGGTGGCGCCGATGGACGCCGTCACCGTGGTGCTGACCTCCGCGGTGGGCCTGGCCGTGCTGGGCGACCGGGTCGTGCCGGGGCGGCAGTGGTGGGTGGTCGCGGGCCTGCTGTCCGTCCTGCTCGGCGTGGTCGTGCTGGGGCTGGTCTCCCGCGCGGTGGCGCCCGCGGTCGTGCCCTCGGAGGCGGTGTGAGCGACCGGCCCGTCGCCAGCCTCTCGCTGGACCTGGACAACCTGTGGGCCTACCGCAGGACCCACGGGGACCCCGACTGGGCGCGGATGCCCAGCTTCCTGCCCACCGCGGTGCCCCGGCTGCTGGAGGTCTTCGGCGAGCACCGGGTGCGGCCAACGGTGTTCGTCGTCGGCGCCGACGCCGAGCGCGAGGACGGTGCGAAGGCCGTCGCCGCGATCACCGCCGCCGGGTGCGAGGTCGCCAACCACTCCCACGGCCACGAACCCCGGCTGCACCGCTACAGCCGCGCCCGGCTCGACGAGGAACTGGGCCGGACCGAGGAGGCCATCGTCGCGGCGGGCGCCCCCAGGCCGCGCGGCTTCCGCGGACCGGGCTACAGCGTCTCCAGCGCGCTCCTGGCCGCGCTGGTCGACCGGGGCTACACCTACGACGCGAGCACGCTGCCCACCTGGATCGGCCCGCTGGCCCGCCGCCACCACAACCGCGGCACCCGGGCCGGGGCGTCCGAGAGCCGCGACGAGCTGTTCGGCGGCGTCGGCCGGGTGTGGGCGCCGAACACCGCCTACCGGTGGCGGGTCGGCTCGCACACCGGGCTGGCCGAGCTGCCGGTGACGACGATGCCGCTGGCGCGCGTCCCCGTCCACGGCGCCTACCTCCTGCACCTGCACCAGGCCTCACCCCGGCTGGCCAGGGCCTACTTCGCCTCGGCGCTGCGGCTGTGCCGCGCCCTCGGGGTCGCCCCATCGCTGCTGCTGCACCCCACCGACGTGCTCGGCGGCGCCGACGCCCCGGGCATGGAGTTCTTCCCCGGCATGGCGGTGCCCACCGGGGAGAAGGTCGCCCTGCTCGGGTGGGTGCTCGCCGAGCTGGGCAGGCACTTCGAGGTGGTCGGCACCGGCGAGCACCTGCGCCGCGGCGGCGTGCCCCGGCGCGTGCGCGACGCCCGCCTCGCGGAGCGCGGCTGGTGAGCGCGCCCCCGCTGGTGGTGCGCGGAACCCGCTCCGCTGCCACCGCCTCGACGTGGTGGCTGCGCGCACTGGCCTGCGCCGCGGTGGCGCTGGCCCCGGTGGAGGGCTACCTCACCGCCGTGCACGGGCAACTGGCGAAGCTGGCGCCCGCCCTGCTGATCGTGTCCTACGTGGTGGTCCGGGTGCGGCAGCGGCGGGTTCCCCTGGTGCACCCGCTGCACCTCGTCCTGGCGGCGCTCACCGCGCTGCTGCTGGTCTCGGCCGCGGCGCACACCCAGGCGCCGTTCGCCTGGGAGTACACCCAGCGGTGGCTGCCGTTCCTCGTGCTCACCGCGCTGCTGGTCGACCTGGCCGCGCGCGAGGTGACCGTGCGCGCGCTGATGGGGGCGTACGTGTGCGGGGCCGTGGTGGCCGGGGCGGGCGCGCTCTACAGCCTGGTCGTCGAGGGCTCCCCGAGGGCGACCGGCCCGTTGCAGGACCCGAACGACCTGGCCTTCGTCCTCGCGGTGGCCCTGCCCCTGCTGATCGCGCTGCGCCCGGGGCGCGGGGCGCGCGGCGCCCCGGTGGCCCTGCTCGTGGGTGCCGCGGTCGTCCTGCTCGCCGGGATGGCCGCGACCTTCTCCCGTGGCGGGGGACTGGCGCTGCTGGCCGCCGGGACCTGGCTGCTGGCGCGGCGGGCGCTGCCGCCGCGCGCGGTGGCCGTCGCCTTCACCGGGCTCGCCGCGCTCGTCGCCGCCGCCGTGGCCACCGGGGGGCAGGTGTTGGCGCGGGCGTTGCAGGAAAAGAGCTTCATCGCCGCGTCCAATGTGGACACCCGGGAGATCCGGTGGCGCGCGGCCCTGCGGATGCTCGCCGAGAACCCGGTCCTCGGGGTGGGGCCGGGCGGCTTCCGCAGCGGGTACGCCGCGTTCTCGCACAACGCCGAGATCGCCGAGCAGACCCCGGTCGCGCACAACATGTTCATCGAGGTGGCCGCCGAACTCGGCCTGCCCGCCTTCGCGCTGTTCGCCGGGATGGCCGCGGTGGCGCTGGTGGCCGCCGAACGCGTCCTGCGCGCGGGCGCGGACCGCGCGCCGATGCTCGCCGTGCAGGCGGGCCTGATCGCCACGGCGGTCGCCTCGTGCTTCCTGTCCGAGCAGTACTACCTGCCGTTGTGGCTGCTGGTGGCGCTCGCCGCGGCGGCCGATCTGCGTGTTCGTCGAAGAAAGGTTCTCGGTGCGGGTTCTTCACGTGATCAGTGAGATGGGCAGCGGGGGCGCCGAGGCGCTGGTCGCGGGCATGGTCACCGCGGGCGGTGAGTTCGGCTGGGAATCGGCCGTGGCCAGCGGTGGCGGCTACCGGGCCGAGGCGCTGCGCGGGCGCGGGGTGTCCACGTTCCCGGTCCCGGTGCCCCGCCGCCGGGCGGGCGGCCTGCTGCGGGCGGCCACCGCGACCAAGGCGGCCCTGCGCGGCTTCGCCCCCGACGTCGTGCTCGCCCACAACGTGTCCGCCAGCGTGGTGACCAGGCTCGCCATGCTCCCCGGGCGCAAGCCGCCGCTGCTGACGGTCTTCCACGGGGTCGCCGACACCGACTACGGCGCCACCACCCGCATCCTGCGGCACACCTCCGCCGCGGTCGTCACCGTGGCCACCGCGACCGCCGACCGGCTCCGGGTGGCGGGACTGCGCACCCCGGACCCGGTCGTGATCCCCAACGCGGTCTTCCCGCACACGCCCACCCGCAACGGCGCCGCGGTCCGCGCCTGCCTCGGGATCGCGCCGCGCATCCCGGTGGCGCTGTGCGTGGCCCGCCTGGAACCGCAGAAGCGCCACGACGTGCTGCTGCGCGCCTGGGCCGCCCTCGACGGCGACGCGGTGCTGCTGCTGGCGGGCGACGGCAGCCTGCGCGGCGAGCTGGAGCGGCTGCGCGACGAACTCGGCCTCGGCGACGGCGTCCGGTTCCTCGGCGACCGCGACGACGTCCCCGACCTGCTGACCGCCGCCGACCTCACCGTCCTCACCAGCGACTGGGAGGGGATGCCCATCGCCGTGCTGGAGTCGCTGGCGGCGGGCCGGGCGGTGGTGGCGACCGACGTGGACGGGGTCCGCGAAGTCCTCGAACCCGGTGGCGGCCTCCTGGTCCCCCGCCGCGACCCGGCCGCGATCGCCGACGCCCTGCGGGCGCTGCTGTTCGACCCGGACGAGCGGGCCGCCGTCGCCGCGGCCGGGCGCGAGGCCGCGCACCGCGGGCACGACCCGCGGGCGCTCATGGCCTCCTACGACCGGCTCCTGCGCGGCGCCCTGGCGGGGGTGCGCCGATGAACGCGCTCGCCGCGGTGCGCCGGGTGCTCGGCCGGATCGGGCGACCCACCGTCGAGGGCGTGGGCGTCGGGGTGCTCGTCGGCGCGCTCGTGCTGGTGGCGGGCGCCGGGCAGGACGACCAGTACGAGGGCCGCGTCGGCCTGCTCGTGGTGCCTGCGGCGGCGAAGGCCGACGGCACCGGGGAGGTTGCCTACGGCGAGGTCGTCGCCCTGGCGCTGCCCGCCCTGGTCGAACTGGCCCGGACCCCCTCGGTGTTGCAGGCCGCCGCCACGGCGACCGGGACCTCCACCGAGGACCTGGCCGCGCACGTGGCCGTGGAACTGGTCCCGGCCTCGGGCCTGACCAGGCTGTCGCTGCGCGGCTCCTCCGCCGAGCAGGCCGCCGCCGCCGTCCTGGCCGTCGCCAGGGAGCTGATGCGGGCGGACCTGCTGGCCCCGGCGGGCACGCTGCGGCTGCTCGACGAGCGGCCCGACGTCACCAGGGTGGCCCCGGACTGGGCGCTGATCTGGGGCATGGCCCTGGTCGCGGCCGTGGTCGCGGGGGTGGCGACCGCCGCGCTGCGCTCCCTGCGCGGGACCGGCGCCGACACCCGCGCCGTGCGCGCGGCGCTGGCCGGTGCGGGCGTGCACCACCGGGTGGCCACCCTGCGCGAGGCCGACCCGGCGCTGCACGAACGGCTCCTGGCCCTGTGCACCGCGGCGGCCCGACCGGCCCAGGTGGTGGCGGTCGCCCCGGACCTCGGCAAACGCGCCCGGAGCATGACCCGGCGGCTGGCCGAGGCCGGTCAGGGGACCGCCGAGGGCGCCGCGGTGGTCGCGATGACCCACGGCGGTCGCAGGCGCCAGGACGAACTGGCGACCGTGCTCTCGGTGTTGCCCACTTCCTCGACCCTGGTGGCGGTGGTGCTGGCATGAACGCCCCGATGACCCGATCCCGCTCCGCGCTGCTCACCGCCGTCGCGGCCGTGCTGGGCGCGGCAGGCGCCTGGTGGGCGCTGCGCCCGGCGTGGCAGGTGCCGCTGCCGACCGGGGCCAACCTGGCCGAGGTGCGGATGCAGGACTTCCGCGACGCGCTCTACTTCCCGATCCGCGAATTCCTCGCGGGCGGCAACCCCTACGACCCGGCGGTGATGTTCGGGAACTGGCCGGTGCGCCAGGGCTTCAACCTCTACCAGCCCTACCACCTGGTGCTGCACCTGCCGTTCGCGCTGGGGGACTACCACGTCGGCGCCGTGGCCTACGGCCTCACGTCGGTGCTGCTGCTGGTGCTGCTCGCGGCGCTGGCGGCCAGCCGGGTCCGCCTGCGGGTCCCGCTCCCGCTGGCCCTGGGCACGGCGGTGATCGCCGCGCTGCTGGTGTTCAGCCAGGTCGGCAAGGCCCAGCTCTACCTCGGGCAGGTCAACCCGCTGGTCGCCCTCGGTGCGGCCGGGGCGCTGGCGCTGCGGTCGAGTTCCCCGCGCTTGGCGTCGCTCGCCCTGGCGGTGGCCTGGCTCAAACCGCAGTTCGGGCTCCCGCTCACCGTGCTGCTGCTGGCGCGCGGGTCGCGGCGGGTGGCGCTGACCGGGACCGCGCTCGCCGCGGCCGCGAGCCTGCCGGTGGTCGCGCTGCTCGTCGTGCGCGGCGGCGGCATCGGCCCGTTCCTCGACGCCATCACGGCCAACCTCGCCAACGCCACCGGCACCGACTACGGCGCGGTGGATTCCCCGACCGCCCAGCGGGTCGACGTCGCCGCGGTGTTCTTCCGCCTCACCGGGTGGCTGCCACCGGGCATCGAGCCCGCCGTGCTGCTCGGCGTCCTCGGGGTGAGCGCGGTGCTCGTGCGGCGGCTGGACGCCCTGGCCGACACCGACTCCGGGTTCGACACGGGCGCGGTGGCCGACCTGCTGACCGGCGTGGCCGTGGTGGTCGCCGTGGTCCACCAGCCCGGTGACGTGCTGCTGGCGGTGCCCGCCATGGCCGCCGCGGCGGTGGCGTGGCGCCGCAGGCGGTGGCGCGTGGCCGGGTTGGCGCTGGTCGCGCTGGCCGTGCCCTTCCTGCACCTGCACGTGGTGGACACCGCGATCAGCGCCGTGCTCGGCGGCCGGGCCTCGGTGACCGTCGACGGCGTCGCGGTGATCGCGGCCTGGGTGCTGCTGGTCGCCTTCGCCGTCCGGGCCACGAGGACCCCCCGACCCGCCGCGGCGGACCTGTCCGCGGGGACGACCGCGTGACCGGGGTGCTGGGCGCCCGCGCGATGCGCGGATCGCTGTGGCTGGGGCTGACCAACGTGCTCAGCAAGGGCAGCCAGGCCGTGGTGACGCTGGCGCTGGCGGCCCTGCTCACCGAGGGCGAACTCGGCTCGGTGGCACTGACCGTCGCGCTGGTGAACATCGGCCAGGTGGTGCAGTCCATGGGCGTCTACGACGTCATCAGCCGCACCGAGGGCGACCCGAAGCGGGTCGCGGGCACCGTGCTGACCCTCAGCGTGGGCGTCAGCGCCGCCCTCGCCCTGGCGCTCGCGCTCGCCGCGCAGCCGATCGCGACCGCCGTGGGCGGGCCGGAAGCGGCCTCCCTGGTGCGGTTGGCGGCGGTGAGCCTGCCGTTCTCGGCGATCGGCGGCGTGCAGATGGCCCTGATGCACCGCGACCTGGACTTCCGCCGCCGCCTCCTGCCCGACGCCGGGAGCGCCATCCTGGGCGCCCTGGTCACGGTCCTGCTGGCGCTCAACGGGTGGGGGCCGCAGTCGGTGGTGATCGGCGTGGTCGCCACGGCGGTGGCCCAACCGCTGCTCGGCGCCGCGATGGGCGTGCGGTCGGTCCCCGGCTGGGACACCGCCGCCGCGCGGGAGTCCCTGCGCTGGATCGCCGTCGTGGGCCCGGCCGCGATCGTGGCCATCCTGCTGGTGAACCTCGACTACCTGGCCATCGGCCGCGTGCTGGGCCCCGACGCGGTCGGGCTGTACTCGCTGGCCTACCGGATCGCCTGGATGCCCTACATCGCCGTGGCCGTCGTGCTCGGCGCGGTCGCCTTCCCGGTGTTCACCACGCTGCTGCGCACCCGCCGCCGCGACGAGCTGCCCACGGCGGTCAGCCGGTTCACCAGGGCGGTCCTGGTCCTCACCGGCGGGCTGTACCTGATCACCGCCCTGCTGGCGGACCGGGTGACCCTGCTCGGCGAACGCTGGGCACCCGCCGCCGGGGTGCTGGTGCTGCTCTGCGCCTACGGAGTGGCGATCAGCATCCTCCAGGTCTGGTACCAGGCGATCAAGGCCGCCGGGCACCCCCGGCGCTACCTCGCGCTGGAGACCGCCCACCTGGTCGCGTTCACCGCGGGCCTGATGTTCGCCACCCGGCACGGCATGGCCGCCGTCGCGCTCACCCAGGTGGTCGTCGCCTGGGCGCTGGTCGCCCTCACCTGGTGGGTGATGGTGCGCTCGGCGGTGGCCTTCCCGCTCGCCGAACTGACCCGCATGGGGGCGGGCGTGGCCTGCTCCGGGCTGCTGTGCGCGGCGGCGGCACTGGTCATGACCGTGGTCGGCGTGCCCCAGACCCTCGGGGGAACGCTCGTCGAAGGCGCGGTGCTGGTGCTGGTCTACACCGGTGCCACCCTGCTGACCCAGCGCGGCACCCTGAGCGAGCTGCGCGCGGTCAGCCCACGGCCTTCCCGCGACACCCCCGCGCGCACGGGGGACCGCCGGTGAAGGTCGTGCACGTGACCCAACCGGTGGAGGCGGGCGTGGCCGCTGTGGTCCTGCACCTGGCCGTCGCCCAGCGGGACCTCGGCTGGTCGGTCGGCATCGCCTGCCCGCCGTCGGGTTGGCTGCCCGAGCGGGCCCGCGCCGTGGGAATCCCGGTCCACCCCTGGCCCGCGACCCGCGGACCGGGGCCGGGCACCCTGGCCGAGACGACCGCGCTGCGCCGCCTCCTGACCGCCGCCGCGCCCGACCTGGTGCACCTGCACAGCTCCAAGGCCGGGCTGGCGGGCAGGCTCGCCCTGCGCGGCGGCAGGCCGACGATCTTCCAACCGCACCTGTGGTCGTTCCAGACCGCCGACGGCCCGCTGGCCCTGGCCTGCTCGCGGTGGGAGCGGCTGGCCTCCCGCTGGACCCACCACCTGGTCTGCGTCAGCGACGACGAACTCGCCGCGGGCCGCGCCGCGGGCGTCATTACCGACGCGGAAGTGGTGTGCAACGGGGTCGACACCACCCACCTGCGGCCGGGGGACCGGGCAGCCGCACGACGACGCCTGGGCCTCCCGGCCGACGCGCCCACCGCGGTGTGCGTCGGCCGCCTGGCCCACCTCAAGGGGCAGGACCAGTTGCTCTCCGCCTGGCCGTCGGTCCTGGCCGAGGTGCCCGACGCCCGCCTCCTGCTGGTGGGCGACGGCCCGATGGGTGCCGCGTGGCGGACCGGGCACCCGGCGGGCGGGCACGCGTCGGTGCGGTGGTGGGGCCACAGCCCCGCCCCGGCCGACTTCTACACCGCCGCCGACGTGGTCGTGGTGCCCTCCCGGGCCGAGGGGATGGCCCTGGTGCCCCTGGAGGCCATGGCCTGCGGGCGCCCGGTGGTGGCCTTCGACGTCGGCGGGGTGCGCCAGAGCGTGGCCGCTCCCGGCGCGGTGGTCCCCGCCGGGGACACCGGCGCACTGGCCGCGGCGGTCACCCGGCGGCTGACCGACCCGGCACTGGCGGCCGCGGAGGGGTGCCGGGGCAGGCAGCGGGTCGAGCACCTGTTCAGCCTCGACCGGATGACCGACCAGGTCGCCACCCTCGTCGACAAACTCGTCCCCTCGGGAGGAACACCGTGACCCGGCGCCTGCGCGTGGCCCACCTGCTCACCCAAGACCGCGGCGGCCCCGTGGACGTCACGCTGGACCTGGCCGCGGCGCTCCTGGCCACCGGCGAGGCCGACGTCCGGATCTTCGGCCCACCGCCCGCCCGGGGCACCGACGCGATCGCGGGCCACCACGAACCGGTCGACCTGCCCCGCAAGGGCGACCTCGCCGCCGGGCTGCGGGTGCGCGACGCGCTGCTGGCCTGGCAGCCGGACGTGGTCCACGCCCAGGACCGCCGCGCGGGCCTCGTCGCGGCGAGCCTGCGGCGGCGGCTCCCGGTCGCCCACACCTACCACGGCGTGCCCGACGACGTCGGCGAGCCGTGGTTCCGCCGCCAGTCCGGTGCCCTGGGGCCCTCGGCCTACACCCGCGTCGTGCTCACCGCCGACTCCGCGCTCACCCGCGCCCTCGACCGCACGGTCGTCCCCTCGCCCACGATGGCCCGCTTCCTCCGCGATCGCCTGCGCGTGCCCGCCGAGCGGATCACCCACATCGACAACTGCGTGCGGCTGCCGGAGAGCTCCCCACCCACCGATCCCGTGCGGCGCCTGGTGTTCGCGGGCCTGCTGGTGGAGCGCAAGGGGCTGCTGGACCTGCTGGAAGCCCTGGCCACCCCCGGCACGATGCCCGCGGGCGCCACGCTGACCGTGGTCGGCGACGGCCCCCAGCGGCAGACCGCCCAGCGGCGGGCCCGCCGCCGCGACCTGGCCGGGCGGGTGCAGTTCCTGGGCTTCCGCGCCGACGTGCCGCGGTTGCTGCGCGAGCACGACGCGCTGGTGCAGCCGTCGCGGATGGAACAGCAACCGCTGGTCGTCGCCGCGGCGATGGCGGCGGGCAAACCGGTGCTGGCGACCGACACCGGCGGGGTGGCCGACATGCTCGCCGTCCCGGGCGCGGTGCCCTACTTGGCCGAACCCGGGAACGTCGCCGACCTGGCACGCGTGCTGCGCGCCTTGTTCGCGGATTCCGACCCCGGTCGCACCGGCAGGCTGCTCGCCGCCCGCGCCCGGGAGCGGTTCGCGCCCGAGGTCTGCGCGGACCGCCACCTGGCGTTGTACGGGGAACTGCTGCGGTCCCGCGAAGACCGCGGGCAGCCGGTGCCGGTCAGGGAGCGGGAACGGAGCTAGGAACGGGACCAGGGGTGGGGATGGCGGTGGGCGTGGGAACCGGAACGGCGCTGGGCGCGGGGATGGAAGTGGGAACGGCGGACGTGGGCGCGGGAACGGACGTGGGGGTGGGCGCGGGCGGGGCGTTGAGCAGCACGGCGCCGTCCGCCGCGGCCAACTCCAGGTCGGTGACCGCTCGCCCGTCCAGGTCGACCAGCCCGGTCGGCGGGGTGACGCGCACGCTCGCGGCCGTGGGGTTCACCGCGACCCAGCCCCGGGTGAACCGCCGGGTCCACACACCGTTGCCCTGGCGGCCCGCCGCGTCGACGGCCTCCCCGAGGTCGATCTGCTGGTAGCGCGACCACTCGGCGTTCATGTAGGTGGGCGTGGTGGCGCCCAGCCAGCAGGTGTAGGGACCGGCCAGCAGGGCGGCGCTGGCGTACCCGGCGCGTTCGCCCCGGACGTCGTTCACGCGGGTCACCAGCAGCAGCCAGGACTCGCCGAGGGCGGCCTGGGCGCGCAGCTCCTTCCACTCGTTGCCCTGGAAGGTCAGCAGTTCCCCGGTGCCGCCGTCGTCGTGGAAGCCGAAGTTCTCCTCCATGGCCCCGCTGAACCGGGAGTGCGCGGTCCAGCGGCCCGGGATCAGGTGCGTCTCCGACACGTTGGGCACGAAGATCTTTCCCGCGTCGCGCAGTGATCCGCCCGCCACGCCCAGGAACGCGTCGAGGCCCTCGCGCAGCACCCGGTCGGTCTCGGCGGTGTCCTTGGTGCCCTTCAGCACGGCGGGGGAGTAGTGGCTCAGGGAGTTGAAGTCGTTGTCCGCCAACACCCCGTCCCACCCCTCCCGGACGACCTCCTCGGTGACCGCGGCCGCCCACGCCTTCTGGTAGGCCGGGTCCCACACGGTCATCTGCCAGTGCTTGGGGTAGCCCCGCCACTCGATGCGCCGCCCGGCGGTGTCCTCGGCGAACCACTCCGGGTGCGTCTTCCGCGCCGCGTTGTACCCGATGCCGCTGGGCAGCCGGTCGGCGTCGGTGTCGCCGTTCACCGCCCCGGGGTAGTTGCGCGTGCTCGACAGGTCCTTGTAGACCAGGATCTTGACCTTCGGGTTCAGCTTGCGCAGCTTGCGCATGGCCTCGGCCTCGGTGGCGTTGAACACCACCAGGTCGTAGCGCTTGGCCGCGAGCGCGAGTTCGGCGTCCGCCGGCGGTTTGCCGATGCCGTACCACCACGCGCACGGCGCCAGCGGGACCGGCGAGGGCTTGGCGGGCTGTTCCGCCCACCCGGACGAGCACCCCGAACCGGGGCCGCACAGGACCAGGACGAGCGCGCAGAGCAGCACGTGCCCCACCCGGCGGCTCACCGATTTCCGCGCCACAGCAGCTCCCCCACGGTCAACAGCACGATCTTCAGGTCCAGCCACAGCGACCAGTTGGCGATGTAGTAGTTGTCGTACCGGGACCGGTCGGCGATCGAGGTGTCGCCGCGCAGGCCGTTCACCTGGGCCAGGCCGGTCAACCCGGTGGGCACCCGGTGCCGCGCCCAGTACAGCTCGTGGATGGCGGAGAACTCGCGCACGAACCCGGGCCGCTCCGGGCGCGGTCCGACGATGGACATGTCGCCGCGCAGGATGTTCCAGAGCTGCGGCAGTTCGTCGAGCGACGTGCGGCGCAGGAAGCGCCCCACCGGGCCCACCCGGTCGTCGCCGACCACCGACCACCGGCTCTGCGAGTCGTCGACGCGGCCCTGGCGGACGCTGCGCAGCTTGAAGATGGTGAAGGTGCGGTTGTCCATCCCCACCCGGACCTGCCGGAAGATGATCGGCCGACCGCTCTCCAGCAGCACCGCCACCGCGCACAGGGCGATCACCGGCGCCAGCGCGACCAGCGCCGTGGCGGCGAGCACCACGTCGACGCCGCGCTTGACCCACCAGCTCGGGCGGCTGGTGGGCGCGGTGCTCAGCCGCATCAGCGGGTAGCCGCGCAGCCGCTCCACGTCGAGCCCGTCGGGGCACAGCTCGAACATGCGGGGGACCACGAGGGTGGTGCAGCCCAGGCGGTGCGCGGTGATGGCGGAGTCGACGACGGGGGACTCCTGGGCGTGGGAGAAGGCCAGGACGACCGTGCCCGCCCGCTCCCGCCGGATCGCCGTGGCCAGGTCCTCGTCGAGGAGGGGGGCGGGCAGGCGGTCGTGGTCGGTGTCGCAGTGCGGGTCGATGAAGCCCACCGGCCGCAGCCCGTACTCGGGGTGCTGGAGCATGGTCCGCACCAGGTCGACCCCGACCTTGCCCGCGCCGACCACGATCGACCGGTCGCAGCGGTCGAACCGGCGCCTGCACCAGCGGCCGAACGCGAACACCAGCAGCCGGGCGACCTCGCTCGCCCCCGCGAAGAGCAGCACGGTCCCCTGCACCGCCGTCGCCGCGGCGGTCTGGTGCCCGACCAGCAGCGCCAGGCAGGTGCTCAGCGCGAAGGCGGTCATGGTCGTGGTCATCGACCGCGGCAGGTCGTGGAACCACGACAGCCACAGGCGCCTGCGGTAGACGCGCCCGCTGGTGCGCACCCCCAGCAACGCGCCCGCGGTGACGAGCGCCCACCCCGGGTTCGGCTCCACGACCGCGGCCGCGCCCGCGAAGGCCAGCACGTCGACCACGACCAGCAGCACCGCCACGGCGTTGACCCGGCGCAGCACGTCCTGCAGCGGCGTCTCGCGCGCCGGTCGCCCGGGCAGCCTCGGCGACCACCGCCGGACGGGCACCGGGGTCGTGGCCGTCGCGGTCACCTCCGCCACCGCGATCCGCCCTCCGGGCGTGTCCGGTCGAGCCGCCCCGCTGCCGCCGGTGCACCCCCGGCCGCGTCCCACCGCATCCTGCGATCCTCTCCTCCCGCACCGATCCGGTGATGTCGTCGCGAGTGCCGCGATCGAAGGTTCGTCGCGTTTCCGGTCCTTCGGGGCCCGCACCGACAGGACCATGGTTCTCCATTCGAGTGAACTCAGCGCATCCGTTTCGCTGTGTCACTCTTTGGGGGTAGGAAAATCCCCCGGTCGGTGACAGTTTCGCGTGGACACTCGGATCTCATTGTCGTCCGCTGGCACATTTTCGCAGCACAGGGAAAGCTTCGGCGAGTCGGTCGGACATCCGCCGGCCCCCGGGGGCGGACCATTCCGCCGCCATTCGACGACGAACTACGACAAGAGGACCTGTGGCACTGGAAGAAACTCAGCCGCGCGTCGTGTCGATCCCGCTCCCGCGCCCGGTCGAGGTGACCGGGCCCGCGCGCGACGGCGGCCGGACGCACGTCGTGCTGCCCGCCTACAACGAGGCGGCGAACCTGCCCGCGCTGCTCGACCGGTTCGCCGCGCTGGAGTTCGCCGACGGGGTGACCGTCTGGGTGGTCGACGACGGTTCGTCCGACGACACCGCGGCCGTGGCGCTCGGCGCCGCCGGGGTGGATCTCCAGTTGGTGCGCCACGAGGTGAACCGCGGCCTAGGCCAGGCCGTGCACTCGGGGCTGCGGGCGGTCCTTCGGGTGGCCCACCCGGACGACATCGTGGTGGTGATGGACGCCGACGACACCCACGACCCCGCCCTGATCGAACCGCTGTGGGCGGAGGTCGCCGCCGGGGCCGACGTGGTCATCTGCTCGCGCTTCGTCGACGGCGGCGACGACGCCACCGCCCCGCCCGTGCGCAGGCTGCTGTCCCGCTGCGCCGCCGCGCTGTTCCGGCGGATCGTGGCGGTGGAGGGCGTGGCCGACTTCACCAGCGGCTTCCGCGCCTACCGGGTGAGCCTGCTCGACCGCGCCGCGCGCCACTGGGGCGAGCGGCTGGTCGAGGAGAAGGGCTTCGCGTGCATGGTGGAGCTGCTGCTCAAGCTGCGCCACTGCGAACCGGTGATCAGGGAGGTGCCGCTGCTGCTGCGCTACGACCGCAAGCGCGGGGCGAGCAAGCTGCGGCTGCGCCGCACCCTGGCGCAGTACCTGCGGCTGCTGGTCCGCGACCGGCTCGCGCCGCCGCCGCACTGGGCGCTGCGAGGCCCCGGTGCGTGACTCGCCCGACCACGTCGTCGTCCTCGGCGGCGGCATCTGCGGTCTCGCCGCCGCCCACGGCCTGGCCCGCGCGGGCAACCGGGTCACCCTGCTGGAGGGCAGCGACCAGCTCGGTGGGCTGGGCACGTTCTTTCCCTGGCGCCAGGCGTGGGTGGAGCGCTTCTACCACTGCGTCATGCCCACGGACGACGACCTCCTGGAGTTGTTGGGGGAACTGGGGTTGCGCGACGAGGTGCGGTGGCGCCGCACCAGGATGGGCATGGTCGTCGACGGCCGCCACCACCCGTTCAACACGGCCGGGGACCTGCTGCGCTTCACCCCCCTCGGCCCGGTGGACCGCCTGCGCTTCGGTGTCGTCTCGCTGCTGCTGCGCAGGCTCGGCAAGGGCAAGGACCTCGACACCACGCGGACCGAGGACTGGCTGCGCGGCCTCTACGGCGAGACGGTGTGGACGACCCTGCTGGCACCGATGTTCGGCTCCAAGTTCGGCGCGTCCTTCGGCGACGTGCCTGCGCTGTACGTGTGGCAGCGGCTGGGACGGGAGAGCAACGTCTCCACCCGCGGCTACCCCATCGGCGGCTACAAGCGGATCATCGACACCCTGGCCGCCGCCCTGCGCGCCGCCGGGGTCGACGTGCGCACCCGCGCACCCGCGGTGGGCATGTCCACCACGACCACCTCGGCCCGGATCACCACCGCGGGCGGCGAGGTCCTCGACGCCGACCGCGTGGTGTCCACGCTGCCGCTGCCCCTGCTGCGCGGCATCGCCGACGCCGACCTCGCCGACCACCTGCCGTGCCCGTCGGTGTCCTACCAGGGCGTGGTCAACGCGGCGTTCTTCCTCAAGCGCCCGCTGTCCGGGCACTACTGGACACCGGTCCTGCGCTCCGGCACGGACTTCGACGGCGTCGTGGAGATGTCCGCCCTCACCGGAACCACCCCGTACGAAGGCCGCCACCTCGTCTACGCCATGCACTACACCGACCGGGGATCACCGCTCTACCTGGAGGACGACCGCACCCTCGCCCACCGCTGGACCGAACAACTGGTCACCCTCTACGCCGACTCAGGCCTCACCGCCGACGACGTGGAGGAGGTGCGCGTGTTCAAGGCACCGTTCGTCGAACCGGTGTACCCCCTGGGTTTCCTCGCGTCCCAACCCGCCGTCCGCGTTCCCGGCGCACCGGTGTTCCTGGCCACCACCGCGCACGTCTACCCGGACGTCACAAGCTGGAACTCCAGCGTCCGCCTGGCGAAGCGGGTCGTGGCCCTGATGGGCGAGGCACCCACCACCCCACCCGCGGCGAAACCCCTCCACCCATCAGAACCAACCCGCACGGCCTAGCCAGGGGTCTGTCCTCAAGGCCAGCCCCCCACGAACCGGCGGCTCGGCCAAGCGACTACCAGGGTGGGTGGATGTGCGCTGGCCAGCCCACCACCCCGAAAACCGGCGACCCGGCTACGCAACTGCCAGGGTGGGCGGAGGCGCTTGCCCACCGGCCACCCCGAAAACCGCCGCCCCGGCGACCGAATGCCCGGGTGGGTGGATGCCCCGAACGCAGGCCGACCACCCCGAAAACCGCCAGCCCGACCAAGCAACTGCCCGGGTGGGTGGAGGTCCTGAACGCAGGCCGACCGCCCCGAGAACCGGCGGCCCGGCTGCGCGACTGCCCGGGTGGGTGGATGTGTTTGGCCGGGGGTGGCGATCATGTGACAGCCTCTCTGGGCGGTGGGGCATCTTTTCAGCCCCACCTGACACGCTGGAGCACATGATCGCCATAGGGGCCCCGGCCAAACACATCCACCCAGCCGGGCACCACCCACACAAAGACCGGACATCCCGGCCAAGCGCACCCACCCACCCCGGCAAGCCCAAAACCGGGCTTCGACGCTGTGCTACCCCACCGCGTGCGCAACCAGAGGCCGCCCGTCCACGTCGTGCCCGCGGGCCAGCGCGTCGACAGCGGAGGCGATGCGCAGCGACGGCGATCCCGTCCCGTACGGCGAGGGGATCTCCCGCAGCCGCGCCCGGTGCCGCCCGACGTCGTCCAGCCACCGCAGGACCTCCGTCCGGATGCGGGGGCCGGGCGGCACCAGCGTGCCGAAGCTGCCCTCGATCTCAGGCCGCTCCGTGCTGCGCCGCACCACCACGATCGGGCGCTTGAGCACGCTGACCTCCTCCTGCAGGCCGCCCGAATCCGACACCACCACCGCGGCGTTGCGGGCCAGGGCCAGGAAGGCCGGGTAGGACTGCGGTTCGATGGTGCGCAGGGCGGCGAGGCAGTCCCGCAGCCCGAACGCCGTGACGCGCTTGGCCGTGCGCGGGTGCAGCGGCAGCACCACCGGCAGCGGCAGGTTGCCCAGTTCGGCCAGGATCGTGCGCAGCGCCCCGGGGTCGTCCACGTTCTCCGGGCGGTGGATCGTCGCCAGGACGTAGTTGTCCGCCGCCAACCCGTGCGCGGCCAGCAGCGCGCCTTCCTCCTCGACCCCGGGCAGCGCGGCCGCGAGCGCCTCGACGACGGTGTTGCCGGTCACCGCGATCCGGCCCCGCGGAATCCGCTCGGCGAGCAGGTTGTCCCGGTTGAGGGCGGTCGGCGCGCAGCACAGGTCGGCGAGGTGGTCGATCACCACCCGGTTGTGCTCCTCGGGCATCGCCCGGTCGAAGCTGCGCAACCCCGCCTCGACGTGCACCAGCGGCAGGTCGTTCGCGTTGGCGGCCAACGCCCCGGCGAGGGCGGAGGTCGTGTCCCCCTGCACCAGCACGACCGCGCCCGGGTGCCCCCCGAGCACCCCGTCGACAGCGTCCACCGCCTGCCCCAACTGGGCACCCCGGCGCATCCCGCCGAGCGCCAGTTCGTGGAAGCTCCCCGGCTCGGCGACGTCGCGGCGGATGATGGAGTACATGGACCGGTCGTAGTGCTGCCCGGTGTAGATCACCGACGCCCGCTCGCCGAAGTGCCGGATCAGCGGCGCCAGCTTGATCAGCTCCGGTCGCGTCCCGCACACCATCGCCACCGTCGCCCGTTGCCCGCCGTGGTGATCGGTACCGCTCGCCGCGGCTCGCGGGGGGACTGACCTGCTCCGCGGTGGCGCGACCCACCCGGAAGGCTCCACGAACGACACGCTGTTTCCTCTCGACGCCCACCCCGGTGCGGCGCCCACCCAGGGATGACGCCGCACTCCCGATCAGGCAACGTACTTCTCCGCGTCCGCCGCCCGTGTGCGTCTCAGTCGATCGAGTGATCCCCTGTGTCGCGCTCCACCGCACCGCGGTCCCGCACTCCACGGCAGGCCGGAGTCCACCGCGTCGAGGATCGGCGGGAAAGCGCCGATTTGGGAGCGCTCCCAGAGCGAATCAACGCCGCTTGGCGGACAAAACTGCAGGTCAAGCGCTGCTCACCCCTGTTAGATGCTCTCAACCGACCTGAGAGGCGCTTGACAGCGGTCAGTAATCCGGCTCACACTCGGCGCATCCTGACTGGGAGCGCTCCCAGTCGCTTGTTCACCCGCCGGGGAGCCCCACTGACGAACCCGGCAGAGACCCCGAGGGGTTGATGTGCGCCAACGAATGCGGAGGGCTGTGGCCCTTTCAGTCGCCATCACGGTCGTGGGCGGGACGCTGGCCGCGTGCGGCGCGGGCGACGCGGACACCGGTGCCGACGGGAAGGTCGAGCTGAGCATCGGCACGTTCACCGAGTTCGGCTACGAAGACCTCCTGGTCGAGTACCAGCGGCTGCACCCGGACATCACGATCAAGCACAACAAGACCGGCCAGGGCGGCCCGTACCACCAGCAGTTGTTCACCAAGCTCGGCGCCAACCGGGGCCTGGAGGACGTGGTCGCGGTCGAGGAGGGCCACCTCTCCGACGTGCTGGCCAAGTCGCGGCTGTTCAACGACCTGGCCGAGATCGGGCCGAAGGACGTGACCGCCGACCGGTGGCTGGACTGGAAGTACAAGGCGGGCACGGACAAGAACGGCGCGCTGATCGGCTACGGCACCGACGTGGGGCCGCTGGCCATGTGCTACCGCAAGGACCTGTTCGAGGCCGCGGGCCTGCCATCGGACCCGGAAGCGGTCAAGCCGCTGTTCGCGACCTGGGAGTCCTACTTCGCCGCGGGTGACCAGTACGTCGCCGGGACCGGCAAGGCGTGGTTCGACTCCGACGCGCAGATCTTCAACGCCATGCACAACCAGTTGCCGACCGGGTTCTTCACCACCGCCGACAGCCTGGACATCGAGTCCAACCGGGACATCCGGGCGAACTGGGACGCGGTCACCGCGGCGGGTGCCCGCGGGCAGTCGGCGAAGCTGACCGCGTTCTCCAACGAGTGGAACTCCGGTTTCAAGTCCGCCGCCTTCGCCACCAAGACCTGCCCGGCGTGGATGCTCGGCGTGATCAAGGGCCAGGCGGGTCCGGAGAACGCGGGCAAGTGGGCGGTCACCGCGGCGTTCCCCGGCGGGGGCGGCAACTGGGGCGGGTCGTACCTGACCGTGCCCAAGCAGAGCGCGCACCCCAGGGAGGCCGCTGAGCTGGCCGCCTGGTTGACCGCGCCGGAACAGCAGGTCAAGGCGTTCGTCAAGACCGGGAACTTCCCCAGCCAGGTCAAGGCGCTGTCCGCGCCGGAACTGATCACGGCCACCGACGCCTACTTCGGCGGGGTCGAGTCCGGCAAGCTCTTCGCCGAGCAGGCGGGCAAGGTCGCCGAACCGCAGTACAAGGGCCCCGGTGACGGGCGCATCCAGGAGACCGTCACCACCCCGGCGTTGCAGGCCGTGGAGCAGGGCACCAGCCAGGCCGAGGGCTGGCAGCGCGTGGTCGACGGCGCGAAGAAGATCGCGGGCTAGCGGGTGGCCGCCGACACCCGGCAGTCC
This sequence comes from Actinokineospora spheciospongiae, assembly GCF_003182415.1. Taxonomy (NCBI): domain Bacteria; kingdom Bacillati; phylum Actinomycetota; class Actinomycetes; order Pseudonocardiales; family Pseudonocardiaceae; genus Actinokineospora; species Actinokineospora spheciospongiae. The sequence continues at coordinate 751,703 of NZ_QHCP01000001.1, forward strand.
CCGGCTCCCGCACCCGTGCGGGAGCCGGGGCGCCCGCCCCGCCAGGTCTGGCGGGACCGGCTCACCCACTGGGACTACAAGGTCTCGCCCTACCTCTACATCGCCCCGTTCTTCCTCGTCTTCGCCGTGGTCGGGCTGTTCCCTCTGCTCTACACCGGGTACCTGTCGCTGTTCGACCGCGACCTGCTCGACGACAGCCCCACCTTCGTCGGGCTGGGCAACTACCTCGACCTGATGGGTGACGAGCAGTTCTGGAAGTCGCTGGTCAACACGCTCAGCATCTTCCTGCTCTCGACCGTCCCGCAGATCACCATCGCCGTCGGGCTCGCTGCGCTGCTCAACACCCGGCTGCGCGCGCCCACCGGCTGGCGGATCAGCGTGCTGCTGCCGTACGTGGCCAGCCTGGTTGCGCTCGGCATCATCTTCGCCAACCTGTTCGGCCCGCAGTACGGCCTGGTCAACGGCGTCCTGGAAACCCTGGGCCTGGACCGGGTGGACTGGCAGGCCGACCGGTTCTCCAGCCACGCGGCCATCGCGGTCATGGTGAACTGGCGGTGGACGGGCTACAACGCGCTGATCGTGCTCGCCGCGATGCAGGCGATCCCCAAGGACCTGCACGAGGCGGCCACGGTCGACGGCGCGGGCGCGTTCCGCCGGTTCCGGTCGATCACCCTGCCGCTGCTGCGCCCCACGCTGATCTTCGTCGTGGTCACCTCGACCATCGGCGGGTTGCAGGTCTTCACCGAGCCCAAGCTGTTCGACGCCATGCCCGGGTCCAACAACGGCGGCGCGGCCAACCAGTTCCAGACGGTGACCCTCTACATGTACCAGTCCGCGTTCGAGACCCAGCAGCTCGGTTACGCCTCGGCCATCGCCTGGGTGCTGTTCCTGGTGATCATCGTCATCGCGCTGGTCAACTTCCTGCTGACCCGGCGCCTGGCGGACTCCGGGGGTGACCGGTGACCACCACCCTGCCGCGCGCCCTGCGCCGGTCCGCGCGGAGCGAGGAGCGCTCCTCCGGCGGCCGCGCCCGGTTCTGGACCTACGGGCTGCTGCTCGCCTTCGCCGCCGGGTCCGCGTTCCCGTTCTACTGGTCGTTCCTCGTCGCCAGCCGCGACGCGAGCATCCTCACCGACAAGGTGCCGCCGCTGCTGCCGGGCGGGAACTTCCTGGCCAACGCGCAGCGCGTGTTCGACTCGGTGCCGTTCTGGAAGGCGCTCGGCAACAGCGTCGTCGTCTCCGGCACGGTCACCCTCACCACCGTGCTGTTCTCCACGCTGGCCGGGTTCGCCTTCGCCAAGCTGCGCTTCCGCGGTCGCGACGGGCTGTTCCTGTTCGTCGTGGCGACCCTGGCCGTGCCCACCCAGCTCGGCATCATCCCGCTGTACCTGGCCATGTCCGAGCTGGGCTGGGCCGGTGGGTTGCAGGCGGTGATCGTGCCCAACCTGGTGACCGCGGTCGGGGTGTTCTGGATGCGCCAGTACACCGTGGAGGCCGTGCCGTTCGAACTGGTCGAGGCCGCCAGGGTCGACGGCTGCTCGATGATCCGGGTGTTCTGGCACGTGGTGCTGCCCGCGGTCCGCCCGGCCGCGGCGTTCCTGGGCATGTTCACCTTCATGACGAGCTGGAACGACTTCCTCTGGCCGCTGGTCGTGCTCGACGCGGACAACCCGACCGTGCAGTTGGCCCTGGAGCGGCTGCAGTCGGGGTTCTACGTGGACTACTCGCTGGTGCTGGCCGGGACCACCCTGGCCGCCGTTCCCGTGCTCGTCGTGTTCCTCCTGCTCGGCCGCCACATCGTGGCCGGGATCATGCAAGGTGCCGTGAAGGGATGAAACCGTTGTCCGTGCAGAGCGAACCCACCACCGGTGCGCTGGAGTTCCCCCCGGGCTTCACCTGGGGCGCGGCGACCGCCGCGTTCCAGGTGGAGGGTGCCACCACCGCCGACGGGCGCACCGCGTCCATCTGGGACACCTTCTGCCGCGAGCCCGGCCGGGTGCTGGGCGGGCACACCGGTGACCCCGGCGCCGACCACTACCGCCGGGTGGCCGAGGACGTGGCGCTGATGCGCTCGCTGAACCTGGGCGCCTACCGGTTCTCCGTCTCCTGGCCCAGGGTGCGGCCCGACGGCGGCGACCTCAACCCGGCGGGCATCGGCTTCTACGACCGGCTCGTGGACCACCTGCTCGACAACGGGATCACCCCCGTGGCCACCCTCTACCACTGGGACCTGCCGCAGGCCCTGGAGGACCGGGGCGGCTGGGCGCACCGCGACACCGCCGCCCGCTTCGCCGAGTACGCCGAGACCGCCACCGCCGTCCTCGGTGACCGGGTCTCGATGTGGACCACGTTGAACGAACCGTGGTGCTCGGCGTTCCTCGGCTACGGCTCCGGCACCCACGCCCCGGGCCGGTCCGACCCGTCCGCCGCCCTCGCCGCCGCGCACCACCTGCTCCTGGCCCACGGCCTGGCCATGCCGGTGATCAGGGCCAACGCGCGCGACGCGGTCGCCGGGATCACCGTCAACCTGTTCCCGGTGCTGCCCGCGTCGGACTCCGCCGCCGACGCCGACGCCGCCCGCCGGGTCGACGGGTTGCAGAACCGGCTGTTCCTCGACCCGGTGCTGCGCGGCGCCTACCCGGCCGACGTCCTCGACGACGTGCGCCACCTGGGCCTGGCCGGGTGCGTCCGCCCCGGCGACGAGGAGGTGATCGCCGCCCCGGTCGACTTCGTCGGGGTCAACTTCTACCGCGACCACCACGTGGCCGCGGCGGGCGCGGGGGAGCGGGCGGGCGGGGCGTGGCCGGGCAGCGAGGACCTGGTGTTCCCGCCGCGCGACCTGCCGGTGACCGCGCTCGGGTGGGAGGTGCGCCCGGAGGGGCTCACGGAGCTGCTGGTCGGCCTGGACCGCGACTACCCGGGAACGGCCTGGTACATCACCGAGAACGGCGCCGCCTACGACGACGAGCCGGTGGGGGGCGAGGTCGACGACCACGACCGCGTGTCCTACCTGGACGGGCACGTGCGCGCCGCGCACGCGGCCGTCACCGCCGGGGTGGACCTGCGCGGGTACTTCGCCTGGTCGCTGCTGGACAACTTCGAGTGGGCCGAGGGGTACGCCCAGCGCTTCGGCATCGTGCACGTCGACTACGCCACGCAGGTCCGCACCGTGAAACGCAGCGGCCGGTGGTATGCCAAGGTGGCCGCGGACAACCGGGTACCCGGCGGCGCGGAGGTGTGGTGAGCGGACTGGACGCGGGGGAGCGCGACGCGGCGACCCTGGAGGAGGTCGCGCGGATCGCCGGGGTGTCCCGGTCGACGGTGTCGCGGGTGGTGAACAACGCCCCGGGGGTCAGCCCCCGGGCCAGGGCGGCGGTCGTCGAGGCGATCGCCGCCACCCGGTACGTGCCCAACCAGGTCGCCCGCAACCTGGCCACCCGGCGCACCAACACCGTCGCCCTGGTGGTCTCCGAGGACGGCGAACGGGTCTTCGGCGACCCGTTCTTCGCCGGGGTGCTGCGCGGCGTGTCGGCCACCCTGGCCGACGCGGACCGCCAACTGGTCCTGATGATGAGCCACGGCGGCGACCACGAGCGGCTGGAGCAGTACCTGGCCGCGGGCCACGTCGACGGCGCCGTGGTGGTCAGCCTGCACGGCATGGACCCGATGCCCCAGCGCCTCGCCGACTCCGGGGTGGCGGTGGTGCTGCTGGGCCGCCCGCTGGCCGCCACCACCGTCGCCCACGTGGACGCGGACAACCTCGGCGGCGCCCTGGCCGCCACCCGCCACCTGGCCGCCACCGGCCGCACGCGGATCGGCACCATCGCGGGCCCGCAGGACATGGGCGCGGGCATCGACCGCCTCCTGGGCTGGCGCCGCGCCATGGGCGAGCTGGGCCACCGCACCGACGCGGTCGCCCACGCCGACTTCACCGTCGAGGCGGGCGCGGCGGCCATGGCCACCCTGCTCGCCGGGCACCCCGACCTGGACGCGGTGTTCGCTGCGGCCGACCTGCTGGCGGTCGGTGCGCTGCGCCACCTCACCGCCGAGGGCATCCGCGTCCCCGACGACATCGCCCTGGTCGGATTCGACGACTCGGTGCTGGCGACCACCACCACCCCGAGGCTGACCACGGTCCGCCAACCGGTGGAGGAACTGGGCCGCACCACGGCGTGGCGGCTGCTGGCCCAGCTCTCCGGGGAGGAGAACCTGCCGCTGTCGATGCTGCTGCCCACCGAACTGGTGGTCCGCGAGTCAAGCTGAGCGGTGCTGCGACGACCACGGCCTGCGAGGATGGGTCATGACCGTGACAGCGACGGTCATGGACAGCGTGGACAGCGAGCGTGGGGCAACGGGGGTGGTCGTGGGCCGTGGCAGCGGGCGAATCATGTCCAGGAAGGCCCGGACGGGAATGGCGGCGATCTCGGCGGCCTTCCTCGCGTGGATGACCGTGGTCACGGTTCAGATAGCAACGGCACCGCGGGGAGGTGAGGAATCCCCGGAGCGGTTGCGCGCGGCGGTGGTCGACGCCCTCACCTCGGATGATGCGGGGCGGGTGCAAGCGCTCTTCCACGAGCGGACAGCGGGTTCGCACCACGCCGAGGCTCTGGTCGACCGGTGGGCGGGTGTCTCCGGGGTGGACGCGCGGATCGTGGAACGCGACCACCGGTACCTCCGGCTCTCCGCTCGGACCCCGTCGGGCGCGGAGTGCTTCGCCTGGCCGATCGGGGAGTCCGGAGGCCGCTGGTTCCTGGATGCGACGCCCGCGCCCGCGGACCTGTGCCGGGGATGAGGGCGCACCGGCAGCAGTCTCCGCCGAGGCCGGGTCGGGTGGCGGTACCAGGCGACTCCGGGACTCGCCAAGCGTGACGTCCATGCTGGTGGACTACTCCTTCCGGGTGGTCACACCATGTTCACGCGCCTGGCCGAGTTGACCTCTTCCGGGCGGTTGTCCCGCGTCGTAGCATCACCTCCGGTCGAATCCCGGCGGCACCATCGCATGGGGCGGAAGGTCCACTCACTCCGAGCACGAAGGTGTCAGCCGATGAGGTCGGTGGGTGTCGGGCGCGCGCTGCGCGGCGTGGTGTTGGCCATCGTGATCGCCACGGGGACCGCGACGGCGGCCGTGGCCCTGCCCCCGCCCACCGACAAGCCGGAGGCGGCGGAGGAACGCACCCCGCTCGCCGACGCCGCCAAGTCCCGGGCACCCGAGGTCCCCGACAGGACCTGGGAGGTGACCCCCGGTGGGGCGTTCAGCGACAAGATCCCGATCTCGGTCCCGGCCTTCCACGGGATCACCCCCGAGCTGTCGCTGGGCTACGAGTCCTCCGGCGGGAACGGCTGGGTGGGCGTCGGCTGGCGGGTGGACGGCGTCGGGGAGATCGAGCGGGCCGGGGCGGGGCGGGGAGCACCGCGCTACGACGCGACGGACGTGTTCGTGGTCGGTGGTGAGGAGTTGGTCCCCTGTGCCACGGGCAGCGCGAGCCCGAGCTGCACGACGGGTGGCACCCACTCCACGGAGAACGAGAGCTACGCCAGGTTCGCCCTGACCGGCACCGGGGCCGCCGGCCGGTGGACCGTGACGGCGAAGGACGGCACGCGACGGGTCTACGCGCCGGTCTACTCCGCGGGCACCGACCTGGTGTTCCGCTGGGGTCTGAGCCAGGTCGTCGACACCGTAGGCAACACCGTCACCTACACCTGGGGGAGCAGCCTGTTCGGCGGCGGCTGGGAGTACGTCGACTCGATCGCCTACAACGGCACCACCATCGCGTTCCGCTACGAGACCCGGCCCGACACCGAGCAGGCCGCCATCGGCAACGGCGCGCTGACCACCCTCCGGGGCCGGGTCAAGACCATCGACGTGAGCGTGGACGGCAACCGCCTGCGGACGTACCGGTTGGGCTACACCGTCAGCACCACCGGGCGGTCACTGCTGACCGGCGTGCAGCAGTTCGGCAAGGACGCCGTGCTGGACGACGCCGGAACCGTCACCGGCGGCACGAGCCTGCCCGCGCTGAGGAGCGCCTATTCCACCGCGACGACCGCGTTCGCCGCGGGCGCCAACGACACCAGCATGGGCTACAAGGCCGACTCCCGGTACCTGCCGATGGACATCAACGGCGACGGTCGGACCGACATGCTGGAGCTGTACCCGTCCTGGTCGTCCTACGAGCGGCACACCTGGCTCTCGAACGGGACCGGGTTCACCCTGGCGTCGAACGGGGTCGACGGCATCGGGCTCAGCACCGACACGCGCTTCCTCACCGGCGACGTCAACGGCGACGGCAAGTCCGACCTGATCGAGATCTTCCCCAACGGGTTCAGTTGGGGCAGGCGCCTGTACCTCTCCGACGGCACCGGCTTCGTCCGGCAGCCCGCCACGGGCAACTCCGCGGGCCGCTTCAGCGCGGACTCCCGCTTCTTCGCGATGGACGTCGACGGCGACGGCAGGTCCGACGTGGTCGAGCTGTACACCTGCGGGCTGTTCCCGGTGCACCTGTGCCGCGCCACCTCGTTGTCCACCGGCACCGGCTTCGCCCTCGCCTCCTCCAACGAGACCGGCATCGGCTCCGGCGCCGACCACCTGGTCCACCCCGCCGACGTCAACGGCGACGGCAGGCAGGACCTGGTCGAGCTGTACCCGGCGGGCCTCGGCGCGGGCGGCAGGCACATCTGGCTGTCGAACGGCACGGGTTTCGTCTCCGGCGCCATCGACACCGGCATGCAGTTCAGCACGCCTGCCGCCGACGGCACCGGCAGCCGGTTCCTGATGCTGGACGTCAACGCCGACGGCAAGACCGACATGGTCGAGCTGTACCCGTACTTCGCCATGTACACCCGCCGCACCTGGATCTCCACCGGCTACAGCTTCGTGCTGGCCGCCACCGACGGCGCCATGCCCTCGGCCGCGACCACCCGGCAACTCGTCGCCGACGTCAACGGCGACAAGCGCGACGACCTCATCGAGCTGTCGCCCTACGGGCTGTCCACCAAGCGGCGCATCTGGCTGTCCACCGGCGGCGGTTTCGCCGAGGGCGCGACCGACACCTCGATCGCGCAGTTCAGTTGCAGCAAGGGCAAGTGCACCAGCGAGTTCCTGGCGGTGGACGTCAACGGCGACGGTCTCGATGAGATGACCGAGCTGTACAACGCCAACTTCGGCGGGAGCAAGGGCCGCCGCGTCTGGGGGATCGGCGGGGCGGTGCCCGACCTGCTCACCTCCCGCACCAACGGCTGGGGCGGCACGACGAAGGTGGCCTACACCCCGTCGTCGGCGTGGCCGAACACCAACAACCCCACCCTGGTGCAGACCGCCTCGGCGGTGACCGTGGACGACGGCCGGGGCGGCGTGGCGACCACCGGCTACACGCACGCGGGCGGGGCCTACGACCGGGCCGAACGCCAGTTCCTGGGGTTCCGCCAGCAGCGGGAGACCCAGCCCTGCATCGCGGGGGAGACGACATGCCCCTCCACCGAGACGACCTTCCGCCAGGACCTGGGCGCGGCGGGCGCGGTGGAACGGGTGGACCGGCGCGCGGGTGACGGCGCGCTGCTGGCCTCGACAGTGCACGAGTACACCACCAACGGCACGACGGTGCCGAGGACGTCGTTGCCCACCGGCACCTGGCAGACCGCCCACGCGGGCGCGGCCTGCCCCGGCGCGGACTGCAAGCGCACCTATACGACCCGGCAGTACAACGCCTACGGCGAGGTCACTCGGCAGGTCGAGCACGGCGACAACGAGGCGGCAGGCGACGAGCGCACCACCACGACCGCGTTCGTGCCCAACACCGCCGCCTACATCGTCGACAAGCCCGCCGACGTGATCACGTACGAAGGCGTCGGCAGCGGCGGGGCCAAGCTCACCGAGACCCGCACCTCCTACGACGGCGCGGGCACCTGGAACCAGGCCCCGTCGGCCGGGCTGGAGACGAAGAGGGGGAAGTGGCTCTCCACCACCGGTTCGTTCGTCGAGACCGGCAAGGAGTACGACGCCCGGGGCAACCTCACCGCGGAGGTCAACGAGCTGGGCGCCCGCACCACCCTCGGCTACGACCCGGCCCACCGGTTCCAGACGTCGGAGACCAACGCCCTGTCCCAGCAGGTCACCGCCACCTGGGACGCGGGCTGCGGCGTGCCCACCCGGGTGACCGACCTCAACGGCCAGGCGACCACGGTGGCCTACGACGCGCTGTGCAGGCCGACCGAGAAGCTCGAACCCGGCGGCCGGTTCGAGCGCCGCCGGTGGGTCGACCTCGGCAACGCGGCGACGCAGCACGAGCAGGTCGAGCGGCCCGCGGCGGACGGCACGGGTGCCCCGCGGTGGAGCAGGCGCTACGTCGACGGGGCGCAGCGGCCGTGGCGCACCGTCGAGAAGGGACCGGACGCGGCCACCGGCGACATCCACGTGGACACCGCCTACAACGCGCGCGGGCAGGTCGCCTCGAAGACCGCCGCCTACTACTGGGTCGCAGGCCGGCCGCAGCCGACCACCCACCCCACGACCACCGACTACGACGCGCTCGACCGCCCGACCAGGGTGACCCTGCCCGGCGGTGCGACCCAGACCACGAGCTACGGCCCGTGGTCGAGGACCGACACCGACGAGAACGGCCACGCCACCACCGAACGGGTGGACGCCCACGGCAAGCGCGTCGCCAGCGAACAGGTGGTCGGCGGCGCCACCAGGACCGCGAACTACACCTTCGACCCGCGCGGCAACCTGATCCGCTCGACCGACCCGTCCGGCTACGTGATCAGCTACGACGTGGACTCCCTCGGCCGCACGACCAGGATGGTCGACCCGGACTCGGGCACCACCACCTACGAGTGGGACGCCGCCGGGCAGCTCACCGCCCAGACCGACGCCAAGGGCCAGCGCACGACCCTGCGCTACGACGCCCTCGGGCGCAAGACCGGCAAGACCACCAGGACCGGCACCCCGGGCGCCGTGACCGCGTCCTGGACCCACGACGAGGTCCGCGCGGGCTTCGCCAACATCGGCAAGGTCACCACCATGACCGACGGCGCCGGGACCAAGACCTCCGACCACGACGCCCTCGGCCGCGTGGTCAAGGGCGTGCGCACGATCGACGGCACCGGCTACACCTTCCGGTTCGGCTTCGACACCGCCGACCGACCGCTGTGGACCACCTACCCCGACGGCGACACGCAGGGCACCGCGGCCGACCCGCTGCGCTACGACGCCGCTGGGCGGCTGGTGTCCATCCCCGGCTACGTCACCTCGGCGCGCTACGACGCCGCGGGCGAGCTGATCCGGGTCGACAACGCCAACGGCACGGTCACCACCCGACCGCACGACCCGCGGCGCGGCTGGCTCACCGGCATCTCCACGACCGCGGGCGGCACGACGATCCAGGACACCACCTACACCCGCGACGCCAAGGGGAAGATCACCCGGGTGGACAGCCCGTTCCCGAACGAGCGCTGGACCTACGCCTACGACGAGGCGGGCCAGCTCACCACGGCGACCAACGGCGCCGTCGCGGCGCGCGGCCAGACCCTCGCCTACGACGGGATCGGCAACATCACCGCCAACGCCCGCGTCGGCGACTACTCCTACGACCCGGCGCACCCGCACGCGGTGACCACCGCGGGTGCGAACACCTACGCCTACGACGGGGCCGGTCTGATGACCTCGGGCGCCGGCCGCGAGCTGACCTGGGACGGGGACAACCTGCTGGCCTCGGTCACCCGGTCCGGGGTGACCACCACCCACACCTACGACGCCGAGGGCACCCGAATCCAGCAGTCGGACGGCACGGGCACCCACCGCCACCTGGGCGAGGGGTACGAGGTCGACGTCACCGCGGGCACCACGACCAAGTACGTCTCGATCGCGGGCGTCCTGGCGGCCCGCAAGGACGGGGCGAGCACGTACTGGGTGCACACCGACCAGCAGGGCTCGATCCAGGCCGAGACCGACGCGGCCGGGGCCGAGGTGCACCGCAAGGAGTACGCCGCCTTCGGCGAGATCACCGCCTCCGGCGGGTCGCTGGCCACCGAGCCGCGCGGCTTCACCGGCCAGCGCCAGGACGCCTCCGGGCTGGTCTACCTCAACGCCCGCTACTACGACCCGGTGCTCGGCCGCTTCATCTCGCCCAACCCGGTCGTCGACGGCGAGGACACCATCGGCCTCAACCGCTACGCCTACGCCGCGAACGACCCGGTGAACCACACCGACAAGAGCGGCCTCGACTGCCACGACGACTCCGGCGCCCCGTGCGACCAGGACAGGGTGGAGTTGGAGATCGACTACAACGACCAGGACAGCGGGGACTACTGCGGTCCGGCCTCGGTGCGCAACGCCCTGAGCGCGCTCGGGTACGACATCGACAACGTCTACACCGAGAACGCGCTGGCGTCGATGATGGACATCGTCGACCTCGCGCAGACCCCCACGGCCGAGTACACCACCAGGATGCTCAACCAGGCCACGGGGAGCAGCTTCTACGAAACCAAGTGGATTCCCGGCAGCATGGCCACCGACGCGGAGAAATCGCGGCTGCGCGCGGACGTCGTCTACGACATCGTCGAACGCAACCACCCGATCGTGGCCAACATCGCCGGCACCGGCAACGACATCTCCGACGACGAGAACAGCGCCCACACCTACAGCGGCGGGCACTACATCGCCGTCGTCGGGGCGACGCGCGGCGGCGATTACGTCAAGATCGCCGACTCCGCCTCCGCCAAGGAGACCTACTGGATGCGCACCGACAGCCTGGCCGACTGGATCGGCACGCGCGCCTACTCGGCGTGAGCGTCGCGGGTGCCACGCGGCCCCGGCCTGTTGCTACCGTCACCGGTTGTGGACGTTCGGGACATGGAGTTCTTGGTGGCGGTGGCGGAGACCCAGCACTTCGGGCGCGCCGCCGAGCGGTTGGGCGTGGGGCTGGAGGAGCTGACCCGGTGGTCCCGCGAGGTCGAACGGGAAACCGGGCTCGGGCTGTTCGAGCGGACCGTGCGGCGGGTGCGGCTGACCGAGACCGGCACCCGGCTCGAAGCGGGCGCGCTGGCGGCGCTCGCGGCGGTGCGCGGGGTGACCACGCTGGTGGAATCGTTGCGGCACGGGTGGTCCGGGTCGGTGGCGCTGGCCTACGTGCCGGGCTCGGCGCACCTGGTCCGGGGGCTGGTCGCGCGGGTGGAGCGGGACCGGGTGGGGTTGGAGGTGGAACCGCAGTCGATGTGGGGGGTGCGGGCGCTCGGGTCGCTGGGGCGCGGGGAGGTCTCGTTCGCCGTGGTGCGGGACCCGCTGCCGGAGGAGGGGGTGGAGTCGTTGGTTCTGGGGGCTTACCGGGATCGGCAGGTGGCTGTCGCTTCGCCCGGGCCGTTGGCGGGGCGGGAGCAGATCGGGCTGGCGGAGTTCGAGGGGCAGGGGTTCTTGCTGACCGAGCGGGAGGTGGGGCCTGCGGTGCACGACGCGACGGTGCGGTTCCTGGCCGAGCACGGGGTGGCTCCGGTGTGGCGGCACCACCGGTTGCAGGAGCAGGACCAGCAGTTGGCCCTGGTGGCCGCCGGGGTTGGTTCTGCTTTGGTGCATCCGCACGAGGATGAGGTCTTGCACCCGGGGGTGGCTGTGGTGCCGTTGCGGGAGCAGGGGCCTGAGCACCGGTTCCACCTGGTGTGGCGGGCTGATGACACCTCGCCGCTGGTCACTGCTGTGATCGCGGCTGCTGAGGCCATGACCACTGGGCGGCGGGCGGTGCAGCGCGGCTGATCGGTGTTGCTTGCTCCTTGGGAAAGCCCGGGATGTTGTGGGGATGCCCGGGTGGGTGGATTCGCTTGCTGTGTGGCGAGAATCGGGGATTTTGCGTGGGGTGCCCGGCTGGGTGGATTCGCCTGCTGTGTGTGAAGAACCGGGGATTTGTGTGGGGTGCCCGGCTGGGTGGATTCGCTTGGGTGGGGGCCCCTACGGCGATCATGTGCTCCAGCGTGTCAGGTGGGGCTGAAAAGATGCCCCACCGCCCGGAGAGGCTGTCACATGATCGCCACCCCCACCCAAGCGAATCCACCCACCCGGGCAGTTGCTCGTCGGGCCTGCGGTTGCGGGGGTGGTCGGCGGCTGCGCACGGTGGGGTTCCAGGTGGCCGGCCGCCGGGCGGCGGTCGTGGGGGTGGTCGGCGGCTGCGCCGCTGGGGTCCCGGGCGGCTGGCCGTTGGGCCGCCGGTATCGGGGGTGATCGTGGCGGCTGCGCGGGTGGTTGTCGGGTTTGGGGGTGGGCTCAGCCGAGGACGGCTGGTCTGCCGCCGAAGGGGATGCGGTCCGCTCCGCCCAGGACGATCTCGGTGTCGCTGCCGGTCAGGGGCTCGCCCACCAGTGCCCGCACTGTGGCGGCGGCCAGGCGCAGGGCGGGTTCGGCGGGCGGTTCGTCGGTGATGTCGAGGTGGTGCACGGCCAGTTCGACCGCCCAGGTGGCCAACAGGTCGCCGCTGGTGAGGACGTGGCCCTGGAACTCCACCGCCGTGTCGCCGAGTCGGTCGGCGGCGCGGGCCAGGCCCTCCAGGGTGGGGCGCAGGTGTCCGATCAGACCCGTGGGCCTGCGGTAGGCGGCGCTGATCCGGCGGGCGAACACCAGACCGTCGATCCCCTCGGCGTCGGGGTCGGTGGTGGGTGGGGTGGCCCGCCAGTAGTCGGCGGCGTCGGTGGTCGGTTCCGCACCGGTGGTGTGTTGCATTCCGAGCAGGAGTTCTTGGAGTCCCAGGTGGACGTGGGCGAGGACGTCGGCGACCACCCAACCGTGGCAGCGGCTGGGGTTGAGGGCGCGTTCGTCGGTCAGGGACTCGCACACGCGGTCGAAGGAGTCCAGTGCCGCCAGGAACGCCGTGAGTCCGTCAGCGTGGTCCACTCGCATTGCCCCACCCTGCCACGGGGTCCGGCTCCCGGCAGGGTGCCGGGAGCCGGACCGCTGGTGGGCGTCAGGGGTTGGGGCGGGCGCGGCGCCAGATCTCGCGGGAGGCCGGGATCGGGTACGGGCCGTCGGTGATCGGGGTGTTCCAGGTCCTGGTGTGCGGCTCGTCCAGGGTGAACTCGGGCCAGCCGGGGTCGCCGGTGGCGGCGAAGGTGGTCCACGACTCGCGCAGCGCCTCGGACAGGGGCTCGAAGTCCGGGGGGACCGGGGTGCCCAGCAGCAGGGCGCCGATCGGGGTGTTGCTGGTGCCGAAGGTGAACGGCACGTCGATGCTGTGGCAGGCGCCCAGGGTGGGGCCCGCCCAGGCGAAGTCGTAGAGCCAGGTGCGCCCGCCCGCCCTGGTGTGGGCCTCGGCGCTCCACGTGGTGGGCATCCGGAAGACCGCGTCGGACAGGATCACCTCGACCAGGGTGGCGTCGGGGAGGTCCGGGTAGGCGACGCGGTAGTCGGCGATGGCCTCGGCGGGCAGCCGCTGCGGGGCCGCCACGTCCTCCGGGCGCACGCCGGACATGTCGGTCAGCGCGGTGAACAGGCGGAACTCCTCGTGGGTGAAGCCGCAGACCAGGTCGACCTCGCGGCCCGCCCCGGTCTCCAGCACGTTCCACGGCCTGCCGGTGATCAGTTCGTGGTCGATGACCGGGCCGAAGGCGGTGATGCCCGCGACCTGCCCGCGCACCGGGACGTGCTGCACGGCCAGCAGCGCCTCCGGGGCCAGCGCGGCGAAGCCCTCGCGGGTGGCGGGCACGCCCAGCTCCGCCGCCAGCACGTCGGTGATCGCCCCGGCCTGCTCCAGGCTGCGGTAGCCCGTCGGGATGCTCTGGGCGATCGCCCGGCGGAACAGGCCCTTCGCCCGCGACGAACCCAGCAGCACGGCCACCGACCCGGCCCCGGCCGACTCGCCGAAGACCGTCACCAGGTCCGGGTCACCGCCGAACGCGGCGATCTCCGCGCGCACCCACTCCAGCGCCGCGAGCTGGTCCAGGTGCCCCCGGTTGGCCGGGGCGCCGGGCAGCACGCCGAAGCCCTCGAAGCCCAGGCGGTAGTTCATCGTCACGACCACCACGCCGTGTGCGGCCAGCCTCGACCCGTCGTAGGTCGGCAGCGCCGAGGAACCCTGCTGGTAGGCGCCGCCGTAGATCCACACCAGCACCGGCAGCCCGGAGCCGCCCGCGTCCGGCGCCCACACGTTGACCGACAGGTGGTCCAGCCCGTGCTCCGGCAGCCACGGCGACGGCATCCCCGGGGCGGGCGGAAGTTGCGGCGGGGACGCGGAGAACGCCACCGCGTCCCGGGTGCCTTCCCACGGCGCGGGCGGGGCGGGTGCGGCGAACCGCAGCGGGCCCTCCGGGGCGGCGGCGTACGGGATGCCCAGGAACCTGCTCACCCCGCCGTCGCTGACCCCGCGGACCGACCCCGCCGACGTGCGTACCACCCGATCCATGGCGTCCCCTTCGACGACTACTTCATGTTCGCCGCGAGCGTGCCCTGCTCGCCGAACAGCTCCGCGGACCATCGTCCCAGCAGTTCGGTGTTGTCGTTGTCCTCGGGGTGGAAACCGACCCGGTTGTAGTCCTTGACGCGGGCCACGACCTCCTTGCTCAGGAAGGGGGAGTGGCGCAGCGCGGCGATGCTCCGGAACAGCCGCTTCGGGTTGTAGGTGGCGCGGTCGGCCAGCATCGACAGCACCGTGTGCATGATGACGGCGAACAGGAAGCTGAACGTCATGAACCGCATGGTCTTGATCCGGCGCCGCTCCGAACCGCCCGCCGCCCGGTAGACGTCGAACGCCACCGACTTGTGCTCGGCCTCCTCGAAGGCGTGCCAGAGCAGCACCGAGCGCACCTCGCTGTCGCCGAGCATGGCCAGCGCGCGCTCGTCGGTCAGCAGCGTCTCGGCCAGCGCGGCGGTGTAGTGCTCCAGCGCGGCGGTCACGGCGAGGCAGGACAACGCGGGGAGCTTCTTCTCGTAGAGGCCCAGCCCCCGCTTCGCCGCCCGGTCCACCCGCCGCGTCGGGTAGCCCATCTCCTGGAGGCGGTCGTTGAGCGCCCGGTGCTCGCGGCCGTGGGTGACCTCCTGGCCGATGAACCCGGCCACCTGCGCCTTCAGCTCCGGGTCGGTGACCTGGTCGGAGAAGCGCCGCACCGACCGCACGAAGAAGTCCTCGCCCTCGGGGAACATCGCCGACAGCACCGCCACGATGTGGCTCATGACCAGGTCGCCCTGGACGTAGTGGCGGTCCACACCGGTCTTGAGGCCGGTCTTGTCGCCGTAGTCGAACCGGATGCGGCGCGGCTTGGGCAGGATGGGCATGGGGATCTCCTCGGGGGTCAAGCGGGGTCGAAGGCGACGATCTGCGGCATCGCCGAGACAATGATCTTGAGGAAGGCGCGCACCTCCGCGCCTCGGCCCGACCGGTCGCCGTCGGGCAGGGCGTTCAGCGCCAGGCCGCTGAACAGGGCGTGCACCGCGCGCAGCGCCTCACCCAGGAACGGCCGCCCGGCCAGCTCCGGGAAGAACTCGGCGAACACGTCCGCGCTGACCTCGGCGATCCGCTCCGGCACCGGGGCCATCACCTCGGCCAGCTCCCGGTTGTGCCGGGCGGCCACCATCAGCTCCAGCAGCACCAGGCCGCCGGTGTCGTCGTAGAACGACCACAGCACCGACAGCGCCTCGGCCGGGGTGCGGCGGTCCGGGGCCATGGCGGTGAACCGGTCCCGGAAGTCCTCGACCCGCCGCTCCAGCAGCCGCTGGGCCGCCGCGCTGACCAGGTCGGCCTTGGTGGGGAAGTGGTGCGCCAACGCCCCGCGCGAGACCCGGGCGCTGCGCACGATGTCGTTGGTGGACATCCGCCCGTAGCCCAGCTCGGCGACGCACTCGATGGTCGCGTCGATCAGCCGGGCGCGCATCGCCCCGGCCCGTTCGGCCTGCGACACCCGCGCCCGCTCCAGCGACGCCCGGCGGTGGTGGTGGCCCATGGCTCGACGGTAGACCCGGATCACACAAACAGGCAAGCCTGCCGGTTTGATTGACCGTGGTCGTGCCCAAGGTGGACCGTCCTCGGTTTGACCAGGTCAGACGCCTGCTTTGGCACTCGGGTGAGCGAATCCGGCCAGCGGTTCCCGGAGTGGTGGACCGGTCCTGTGAAGGTGCCTCACAAACTCCCGCGGATCTGGTAGGCCCGCTTCGGGTCCCGGTGGGCGGCGTCGAGGTGGTGGCGCAGGTCTGCCAGGGCGGCCTGGTAGTTCTCGCCGTGCACCTCGCCGTGGGCCTGGGCGGCTTCTCGCCACAGGGCGACCGAGCGGCGCAGGGCGGTGAGGGCTTCGGCCGGGCGGTCGAGGCGGTCCAGGCAGTGGGCGCAGGTGCGCAGGGCCGCCGCGAGCAGGCCGATCGTGGCGGTGGGGTTGGTGTCCATCAGCTCGCGGTGCACGGCGATGGATTCCTCGACCACCTTGAACGCCTCCACGTCCTCGTCGGTGGCGAGGAGGTGGGCGGCGAGGGCGTGCAGCCACGCGCCGAGGTGGGGCAGTGCCCGGGACCGGTTGTCCTCGGCCATTTCCCGGCCGTGTTCGACCGCCGCGCGCAGAGCGGCCACCGCGTCCCGGGGGCGTTCGGTGCGGCGCAGGCACTCGGCGCGGACGGTGAGGGCGGTGCCGAGGCCGCGCAGGTGGGCCCGGCGGTCCAGGGCGACCAGGACGCGGAAGTGGCCGAGCGCCTCGTCGACCACGGGCAGCGCTTCGCCGGGGCGGCCCGCCGCGCACAACCGGTCGGCGACCGCGAGCAGGGTGGTGGCCAGGTCGGGGATGCCGTTGGGAATGCCGTCGGGGAGGCGGCGGCGGTGCCGGAGGGCCTCCTCGACCGCGGTCAGCGCCTCGTCGGGGCGGCCCAGCTTGTCGAGGCGGTCGCTGAGGCTGGTCAGGACCGTCGCCAGGGCCTCCAGGTGGCCCGCGTCGTCCTGCCCGCGCAGGAGGGCCACCGCGGCGCGGCCGGTGTCGACGGCCTCGTCCGGTTTGCCCGCGAAGTCGAGGCTGACGCTGAGGCTGTCCAGGTCGCCCGCCAGGCGCAACCGGTCCTCCGGGGTCGCCGCCCGCCTGCCGGTGATCTCCGGCCGGGCCACCGCGACCGCCTCGTCGTAGCGGCCGAGGTGGCGCAGGCGGTCGACCAGGGTTGCCCGGACCCACCACAGCAGGGCGGCCGACCCGGGGACGTCCGCCCCGCGTTCGAGGACCCCGACCGCGTCCTGGGCGGCGGTGAGCGCCGCCTCGGGATCGCCCAGGTCGAGGAGGCAGTTGCTGATGGAGTTGAGCGAACCCGCCACGCCGAGCACGGTGTCGGCCCGCTCCCGCGCGCCCCGCCAGAGCGCCAGCGCCTTGCGGTGCGCCACGACGGCGGAGGTGGCGTTGCCGAGCACCCGCCACTGCGTCCCCACCACGTCCCACGCCCGCGCCGCGCTCGCCCGGTCGGTGTCCGCCCGCGCCAGCAGCCCGTGTATCCGGCGGACCGCGAGGGCGAGCCGCACCCGGGGGAACCCCGCCGGCGCCTCCTCGGCGGTCACGTCGACCGGGTGCGCGGACCCCCGCACGACGGCCGCCAGCGCGGAGTCCACCGCCGCGTCCTGCGACAGCAGGGTGAACACCGCGCGCAGAGCGGGACCGAGGAGGGCCTGGTTCGCGGTGAACGCGTGCGCCAGCAGCGGCAGGAACTCCGGGAACTCCTGGTAGGTCCTGGTGAGGGTGAGGAACACCGGGGTGGCGGAGTCCTCGGGCAGGCCGGTCACCGCCGGTTCGGTCAGGTGGCGGGCCAGCAGCCACGCCGCGACGAGCCGGGGGCGGATGTCCAACCGGTGGTCGGGACCCGGCGGGTGGCGCTGCCACGCCCAGTCGACGAGCGGGTACAGCTCGGCGGTGGGGCGGTCGGCGAACCGCGGTAGCGCCCGCAGCGCGATGACGGCGCGGTACTGGTCCGGGGCGGGCACCAGGGCCAGGGTCGCGACCGCCGCCAGCAGGTCCGGGTCGCCGACCGGCGCGCCGCGCCAGCGCGCCGTCTCCAGGGTCAGCAGCTCGGCGGCGACGTCGCGCGGGGTGGCCGAGCGCGGGTCGGACCGGTGCACCACGGCCAGCAACGCCCTGGCGTGCACCAGGAACACCGTGTCGCCGTCCGCGCCGACCGCGGCCGTGCCGAACGGCGGCAGCGCCCGGCCCAGCACCCCCGCGTACGCCCGCGCCGCGTCGGTGTACCAGCGAATCCGGTCGGTGGTGCCGCCGAAGGGCTTCAACACCAACGGGTCCGCGTCCAGCAGGTCCGCGAAACCCCGTGTGCGCAGGGAATCCCGCAGCCGCGGCGCGTCCCGGGCGATCAGCAGCACCCGCAGCGCCGCGGGCCCCCGCCGCACCGCCTCCAGCAGCGCGGGCAGGTCCGACCGCAGGTCCGCGTCGTCCACCAGCACCAGCGCCGGGCCGCGCACGACCTCCGCCAACCCCTCGACCCGGCGCAACCAGCCCGAGGACCACGCCCTCGGCAGCGCCTCGGCCACCGCCAGCGCCAACCGGCTCTTGCCGACCCCGGCGGGACCGCCGAGCACCCGCACCGCCGGACCACCGCCGACGCACCACTCGACGAGTTCGCGCCGCTCCCGCCTGCACCCCCAGAGCCGGGTCGCCGACCCCGGCGCGGTCAACACCCGCAGCGGCGAGGCCGGACCGTCCGGTCGCAACCGCTCCAGCACGCGTTCCCTGGCCGCGACCCGCCGGGCACCGCGCGCCCGCCGCCGCACCAGCCCAGCCGCCCCGACCAGTGCGGCCACCACCCCGCTCCCCACCACCACGCCCGCCGCGACCCAGTCCACACCCCACCTCCAGCGAGGTCGCGCCGCCCGTGGTCGTGGTACGGCCCGTCCACGGTCGCACACCCCCCGACCGTTCCCCAGCCTCCAGAAGAGCGGTCACCCCCGGCACTCTCCGCAGCAAACGGGAGGCCGGTCACCGGGGTCTGGTCACCCGTTCGGCCCGGTCCGCCGCCACGGGTGTGCTCCGGTTGGAATCGCCGCGTCCCCCGATTGCGCAAGCGGGCGGCGCGGGTGGGGTTCGGAGTTCCTGATCCAAGCCGCCCGTACTGGTTGGACTGGGCGCTCGGGGCAGGCGCGGCGCTGCGAGGGACGATGTCGAGCTACGAAATCAGTGGCGCCGCGCAGAACGTCGTCCAGGCGGACCGCGTCCTCGGCGGCGTGCACTTCCACCAGCACGCAGGTCCCGACCGGCCCGACCGGGTCGTCAGCGGCGCCCTGCCCGAGTCCCGCACCGGCTCCGCCGCACGTTCAACACCCGCGAGGACCCGGCCCTGCTCGTGTTCGACAACGTGACCGAGGCCGACGCGGTGCACCCGCACCTGCCCGCTGGGGGTGCGGTGCAGGTGGTCATCACCAGTCGGGCCGGGCATCGTTACGACGATGAACGTTGGCCTCGGCCAACAACCTCGCCATCGCGCTCCAGACCGACGGTCGGTCCGCGGAGGCGGTCGCCCTGAACGAGCAGGTGTGGCGGGCGCGGCGGAGGGTGTTGGGCGCCGACCACCCGCGAACGCGGTGCTGGAAGCAGCCGCAGCCGGTGCCTGCGGACTGCCCCGGGGCACGAGCTGCGCGAGGAGATCACCGAGCGGCTGGAACCACTGCGCTGACCAACCAGGTGGCCAGGTCGACGGTCTCATCAAGGCCGTGCGGGACACGGTTTAAGGTCCACTCACCCACCGCCCCGACCACCCGGGCGCGACCCGAGGCGCACCAGAAGGAAGGCAGTCCCATGCGGACCACCCGATCGGAGACCCCGGACGACACCGAGGCCATCCACGCCGTCAACGCCGCGGCCTTCCCGACCTCCGAGGAGGCCGACCTCGTCGACGCGCTGCGCGCCGACCCGCTGGCCTGGATCGACGGCCTGTCGATCGTGACCGAGACCGCCGACGGCGAGGTCGTCGGGCACGCCCTGCTCACCCGCTGCCACGTCGGCGACGCCCCGGCGCTCGCGCTGGCGCCGTGCGCCGTCCTGCCCGCCCACCAGCGCACGGGCGCCGGGTCCGCCGCCATCCGCACCGGCCTCGACGCCGCCCGCCGCCTCGGCGAGAACCTCGTCGTGGTCTTGGGCCACGCCGACTACTACCCGCGCTTCGGTTTCACCCCCGCCTCCCGGTTCGGCGTGCGCGCCCCGTTCGAGGTCCCCGACGACGCCTTCCTGGCACTGGCCCTCGACCCCACCCGCCCCACCCCGACCGGCGTGGTCCGCTACCCGGCGGCCTTCGGCGTCTAGCACGGCGCACCTCGTCGGCCGTACGGCCGGGGCGGGGCGGTCGAGGGCCGTTCGGACGCCGCCGTTGGACTGTCCGGTACCCGGGTTTGCGGCGCTTGTCCGAATCTCTCCGCCGGGGGCCGCCGCGCTGTTACGCGGCCGGTCCGCGACGCGATGGGCGGATCGACATCCGTGCCGCCGTTCGCGTTGCCGGTCAAGGAGACTGACGTGCGCCAGAGACGACGACTGCCCTCGGTCCTGCTGTCCGTCCTGGCGGTGGTCGCCTCGACGGTCACGGCCGTCAGCGCTCCCGCGCAGGCCGCACCGGCCCCCACCCCCGCAGCCGCAGCCGCTCCCGCCCGGGCCGCGGCACCCCAGGCCGACCCGCCGCCCGGCGCGGCGTCCTACGCCTACGACGCCGCGGGCAGGCTGGTGGGCGTCGTCGCCGCCGACGGGTCGATCGCGCGCTACACCTACGACGCCACGGGCAACGTCCTGTCCGTCGACCGGTTGGGCACCCCGGCGGTCGCCGTGCTGTCCGCCGTGCCGAGCCGGGTGCGGGCGGGGGACACGGTCACCCTGACCGGCAAGGGGTTCGCCACCACGACCTCGGCGAACACCGTCAAGGTCAACGGCACCACGGCCACCGTCAAGACCGCCGCCGCCGACAAGCTCACCATCACCGTGCCGACGGCCGCGACCAGCGGCGCGGTCACCGTCACCACCTCGGCGGGGACGGCGTCGCTGGCGGGTGTCACCGTTCTCGCCAACGACAAGCCGACGATCTCCGACTTCACCCCGAAGACCGCCGCGGTCGGCACCCCCGTCACGCTGACCGTCACCAACCCCGACCCCGAGTTCGCCAACAACCTGGTGCGGGTCAACGGCATCCTCGCCGCGGTCACCGCCCGCACCGCCACCACGCTCACGATCACCGTGCCGCCGGGCGTCGGCAGCGGCACCGTGCAGCTCAGCACCCCGGCGGGCACCGCCACCAGCACGGCCGTGCTGGTCGTGCCCCCGGGCGCGGCGACCCCGGCCACCCTCGACACCGCCGCCGCCATCCCGGTCGGCACCGCCACCCCGGTCCCGGTCGCGGCGGGCAAGTACGCCCTGCGCCACTTCGCCGCCGCCGACGGCGAGCGGTTCGCCGTCTCCCTCAGCGGTGGCACGTTCGGCTACTGCGGGCTGGACTCGTGGACCTACGACGAGCGCAACAAGCAGGTGGGCGCGGCGAACTGCGTCGGCACCGGCGGTTGGATCGAGCCCGGCCCGGCGACCGGCCCCGGCCTGCGCTCCCTGCTGCTGTACAACAACACCGGCTCGGCGGGCACCACCACCGTCACCGTCCACAAGGTCCCGAAGGACCTCGCCGCGGGCACCCAGCCGCTGACCGGCGCCGCCAAGGTCGTGACCATCGCCAGCCCCGGCCAGAACGCGTACACCACGTTCACCGGCGCGGTGGACCAGCGGGTGCTGATCCAGTCCAGCGCGGCGTCCCCGGCGTTCGGCTGCTGCGGGTTGGAGTGGTGGCTGGAGGCCCCGGACGGCACGCGGGTCGGCAGCACGTTCTACCCGAACTACACGATGAACACCACGACCCTCACCCAGGCTGGCACGTACAAGATCTGGATGAACCCCTCGGGCCCGAACGTCGGTTCGCTGACGTTCTCCGCCTGGACCGTGCCCGCCGACCTCAACGCCGGTGCGCAGCCGCTCAACGGCACGGCCAAGACCGTCAGCACCACCAACCCCGGCCGCAACGCCTACACCACGTTCTCCGGCACCGCGGGCCAGCGCGTGCTGATCCAGTCCAGCGGCGCCTCCCCGGCCTTCGGCTGCTGCGGCCTGACCTGGTGGCTGGCCGCCCCCGACGGCACCCGGGTCGGCAGCTCGCAGTACCCCAACTACACGCTCAACACGATCGCACTGCCGCAGACCGGCACCTACAAGGTGATCGTCGACCCGGACAACGCCCTGGTCGGCTCCCTGACCCTCACCGCGTGGAACGTCCCGGCCGACGCGGACGCGGGTGCGCTGCCGCTGACCGGCACGGCGAAGACCGTCACGATCGCCAACCCCGGTCAGAACGCGTTCACCACGTTCTCCGGCACCACGGGCCAACGGGTCCTCATCCAGTCCAGCGGCACGTCCCCGGCCTTCGGCTGCTGCGGCCTGAACTGGTGGTTGCAGGCGCCGGACGGCACGCGGGTGGGCGGCACGCAGTACCCGAACTACACGCTGAACACGACCACCCTGCCGCAAACGGGCACCTACAAGGTGATCGTCGACCCGGACAGCGCGTTGATCGGGTCGATCACGTTCACCGCCTGGAACGTCCCTGCCGACGCGGACGCGGGTGCGCTGCCGCTGACCGGCACGGCGAAGACCGTCACCATCGCCAACCCCGGTCAGAACGCCTTCACCACGTTCTCCGGAACCACGGGCCAGCGGGTGCTGATCCAGTCGAGCGCCACCTCACCCGAGTTCGGCTGCTGCGGGCTCACCTGGTGGTTGCAGGCGCCCGATGGCAGCCGCGTGGGTTCCACGCAGTACGCGAACTACACGCTGAACACGACCACCCTGCCGCAAACGGGCACCTACAAGGTGATCGTCGACCCGGACAGCGCCCTGGTCGGTTCCACCACCTTCACCGCCTGGAACGTGCCCGCCGACGCGGACACCGGCGCCCAGCCGCTCGACGGCACCGCCAAGACGCTCACCATCTCCACCCCCGGCCAGAACGCCTTCAGCACCTTCTCCGGCACGGCGAACCAGCGGGTGATCATCCAGTCGTCCGCCACCTCCCCGGTATTCGGGTGCTGTGGGTTGACCTGGTGGTTGCAGGCGCCTGACGGCAGCCGCGTGGGTTCCACCCAGTACGCGAACTACACGCTCAACACGACCACCCTGCCCCAGACCGGCACCTACAAGATCTGGGTCGACCCGGACAGCGCCCTGGTCGGCTCCACCACCCTGACCGCCTGGAACGTCCCCGCCGACCTGGACGCGGGTGCGCAGTCGCTCACCGGCACCGCCAAGACCGTCACCACCACCGACCCCGGCCGCAACGCCTTCACCACGTTCTCCGGCACGGCGAACCAGCGGGTCATCATCCAGTCGTCCGCCACGTCCCCGGTGTTCGGTTGCTGTGGGCTGACCTGGTGGTTGCAGGCCCCCGACGGCAGCCGCGTGGGCTCGACCCAGTACCCGAACTACACGCTCGACACCACGGTCCTGCCGCAGACCGGCACCTACAAGATCTGGGTGGACCCGGACAGCACGCTCGTCGGCTCCACCACCCTCACCGCCTGGAACGTCCCCGCCGACCTCGACGCGGGCGCCCTGCCGCTCACCGGCACGGCCAAGACCATCACCGTCACCAACCCCGGCCAGGACGCCTACTCCGGGTTCTCCGGCACGGCGGGCCAGCGGGTCGTCATCCAGTCCTCGGCCACGTCCGCCGCCTTCGGCTGCTGCGGGATGACCTGGTGGGTCACCGGCCCCGACGGCAGCCGGGTCGGCTCCACCCAGTACCCGAACTACACCCTCGACATCACCCTGCCCACCACCGGCGCCTACAAGCTGGTGATGGGTCCGGGGGCCGCGCTCGTGGGCGGCAGCACCTTCACCGCCACCGTCACCACCGCCCTCGCCGCCGTCCCGCCCGCCAACCCGCCGCCCGCGCCCAAGGCGACCCAGCCGGTCAGCCCGGTGGTGGCCGCGCAGGACGAGACCAAGCGCCTGGCCGCGCTCGACCGCACGCCCGCCCCGGTCGGTGCCCCGCCCACCCGCGAGGCCGTGGTCGACGCCGCCCCCGACTCGCCGAACGCCGCCACCCCGCTGCCCGACGGCGACCCGAGGACGTCCGCGGCCTGGAAGCCGGACGCGGGCAGCCTGGCGGGCCGCGACTGGCTGACCCGCCGCTCCGACCCCGGTCCGGTGGCCGACCTGGTGGCCGACAAGGGCGTCACCGCCGTCAGCGGCCACGTCCGCGGCCTCGACGGCACCCCGCTCGGCGGCATCCCCGTCCGGGTGGACAACGTCCGCACCACCACCGACGCCCAGGGCCGGTTCCTCGTCCGGGGGGTGCGCGCCAACGCCACGACGGTGATCGTCGACGGCCTCGCCGCGAAGACCGAACCCGCCCGCTACGGCACCTTCCGCATCCGCGCGAAGGTCGTCGAGGGCGCCACCACCGCGCTCGACGCCACGGTGTGGCTGCCGCGGCTGGACACCAAGCACACCCAGAAGCTCGACGCGCCGACCGCGCGGGACACCGTGCTGAGCACCCCGGACATCCCCGGGCTGGAGGTGCGCATCCCCGCCGGGTCGGTGGTGCGCGACATGGACGGCAACGTGGTGCGCGAGCTGGGCATCACCGCCATCCCGCTGGACCGGTCGCCGTACCCGCTGCCGCGCAACGGGATCGTGCCGGTGTACTTCACCGTGCAGCCGGGCGGGGCGTCGATCTTCCCGCAGGGCGCGAGCGTGGTGTACCCGAACTACACCGGGCTGCCCGCCGGGTCCGATGTGGACTTCTGGAACTACGACCCGCTGGACAAGGGCTGGTACGTCTACGGCCACGGCAAGGTCAGCGCCGACGCCCGCCAGGTCGTGCCCGACGACAAGACCCGGCTGTGGACCCTCGACGGGGCCATGTTCAACACCGGCGGCAACCCCAAGCCGGACAAGCCGTGGTGGCAGGACCTGCTCGACAAGCTCTCCGGCGACCCGGTGGACCTGTCCACCGGCCTGCTCACCGACACCCACACCGACCTCGGCCTCAACGACACCCTGCCCATCTCGGTCAACCGCCAGTACTGGCAGGGCGACAACCACAGCCGCGAGTTCGGCCTCAACTCCGGCTCCGACTTCAACCTGTTCCTGGCCTCCGAGCAGCAGTACCAGGAGGTCGACGTCTACACCCCCGGCGGCGGGCGGGCGCACTACACCCGCACCTCTCCCGGCACCGGGTACACCGACGCCGTCTTCGGCGCCGTCGGCTCACCCGGCAGGTTCACCGGCTCCACCATCGCCCAGGTCAACGGTGACTGGGTGCTGTCCCTGCGCGACGGCACCAAGTACTTCTTCCCCTGGTACGCCCGCGCCCGCGCCATGCAGGACCGCAACGGCAACCAGATCACCTTCGTGCGCAACGGCGGCAGCAACGGCGAGGTCTCGCAGATCCTCTCGCCCAGCGGCCGGTGGATCGCCTTCGACTACGACTCCTCGGCCCGCGTCACCCGCGCCTACGACAACATCGGCCGCCAGGTCCTCTACACCTACGACACCGCGGGCCGCCTGGCCACGGTGACCGACGTGGCGGGCAAGGTCTCCAGCTACACCTACGACTCCGCCAACCGCATCACCCGGATGACCGACGCGCGCGGCGTGGCCTACCTCGACGTCGTCTACGACGCCAACGGCCGGGTGCAGCGGCAGAACCTCGCCGACGGCGGCAGCTACCAGTTCGCCTACACCCTCGACGCGGCGAACGAGGTCACCGAGACCAGGGTGACCCAGCCCAACGGCTCGGTCCGGCGCGTCACCTTCGACGCCAACCACATGGTCGCCTCCGACACGACCGCGTTCGGCACATCGCTGGCCCGCACCACCACCTACGTTCGCGGCCCCGACAACCGCATCGATGCCGTCGTCGACCCCTACAACCGGCGCACCAATTACACCTACGACGCCCAGCAGCGGCCCACCGCGATCACCGCCCTGGTGGGCACCGCCGACCAGTACGTGACCGGGCAGGTCACCTACGGCCCGTTCGACCAGCCGCTGACCACGACCGACGCGGCGGGCAAGACCACCACCTACACCTACGACGCCAAGGGCAACCCGCTCACCGTCACCGACCCGCTGGGCCGCAAGTCCACCATGACCTGGACCTCGGCGGGCCGGGCGGCGACGGTCACCACCCCCGGCGGCGCCGTCACCACCATCACCCACGAGGCCGGGGCACCGGTCTCGGTCAAGGACCCGCTGGGCCGCGTCTCGACGATGTTCGTCGACGCCGCGGGCAGGCCGGTGAAGGAGACCGACCCGCTCGGCGCCTCGACGCTCACCCAGTACGACGCGCAGAACCAGCCGATCGCCATCACCGACCCGAACGGGGGCGTCAGCCGCTACGCCTACGACGCGGGCGGCAACATCACCACCTTCACCGACCAGCGCGGCAAGGTCACCCGCTGGGCCTACGACGGCCAGGACCGGGCCACCTCCACCACCGACCCGCTCAACCGCGGCGCCACCACCACCTACGACGCCGCGGGCCGACCCACCGCGTCGGTGAGCCGCGCGGGCCTGCGCACCGAGACCACCTACGACGCCCTCGACCGCCCGACCAAGACCCGGTTCGGGGTGACCAGCGCGACCGCGCAGCAGTCGCAGGTCACCTACACCTACGACGCCCTCGACCGGCTCACCGCGCTGACCGACAGCGCGGGCGGCACCACCACCCACACCTTCGACGCCCGCGACCGCCTGGTCAGCACCACCGGCCCCAACGGCACCGTCGGCCACGGCTACGACGCCGTCGACCGGCACACCACGACCACCCTGCCGGGCCTGCCCACCACGACCTACAGCTACGACGCGGCGGGCTGGTTCACCGGGGTCACCCGCGGCACCGAGTCGGTGACCGTCGCCCGCGACACCACGGGCAGGCCGACCACCGTCACCCTGCCCGGCGGCTGGACCCAGACCTACACCCACGACGCCGCCAACCAGGTCACCGGCATCGCCTACGCCCAGGGCGGCACCGCCAAGGGCGCCATCGGCTACGCCTACGACCCCACCGGCAGGCTCGCCGCGGTCACCGGCACCCTCGCCAGGACCACCCTGCCCACCGCCCGCACCGCGCAGACCTACAACGACGCCAACCAGCTCGTCGCCGCGGGCGTCACCTACGACAACGACGGCAACCTCACCTCCGACGGCACCACCACCTACACCTGGAACGCCCGCGGCGAGCTGACCGGGACAAGCAAGACCGGCCTCACCGGGACCTACTCCTACGACGCGGCGGGCAACCGCAGCGCCCGCACGGTCGGCGGTGTCACCACCAGGTTCCTCTACGACGGGGCGAACGCCGCCGCCGAACTCGACGGCACCGGCGCGCTGTCGGCGAGCCTGCTGTCCGGGGGAGTGGACCAGTGGTTCGCCCGCACCAAGGCCGGGACCACCGACACCACCCTCACCGACGCCCTCGGCTCCCCGATCGCCCTCGGCCGCGCCGACGGCACCACCGCGGCCGACCTGGCCACCGACCCGTTCGGCGTGCCGACGACCACCGGCGACAAGCGCGGGTCCGACCTCGGCTTCACCGGCCGCCAGGACGACGGCACCGGGCTGATGCAGTACCGCGGCCGCTACTACAGCCCCGGCACGCAGCGGTTCGTCTCCGAGGACCCGATCGGCATCCAGGGCGGCACCAACCTCTACGCCTACGTGGAGAACTCGCCCACCAACTACACCGACCCCTCCGGCAACAACCCCATCGTGGTCGGCTGCCTGGTCGGCGCCGCCTCCGGTGCCGCGATGGACTACCTCGGGCAGCGCCTCTCCGGCCGCAAGGTCGACTGGGGCTGGGGCGGTGTCGGCGGTTCCGCGGCGGCGGGCTGCGCGGTGGGCGCCCTCGGCGGCTGGCTCGGCTCGGCGGGCAAGTCCTTCCCGGGGATCAAACCCGGCTCCTCCGGCGGCCCCACCGCGGGCAAGCGGTTCCCGGAAAGCGTGCGGCAGCAGGCACTCAAGGAGAACCCGAGCACCTGTGTGTATTGTCGGATGGAGACCAAGACCCCGCAGGTCGACCACGCGATCCCCCGGGTGAAGGGCGGCGACGCCACCCTGCCGAACGCGCAGACGACCTGCCCGCACTGCAACGCGTCGAAGGGCTCCGGGACCGTGCCGAAGACACCGCCTGCGGGCTACCGCGGCAGTTGGCCGCCGAGCTGGTGGCCGCGGTGACCCAGGACGCCGTGCACCCAGAACCGGTGTGGCGGGAGCGCTCCGACTTCATCATCGGAGCGCCCCTGCCGGAACCCGGCCGCAGCGAGCAGTTGTGGGCCCGCAGGCTCGGCGAGCACCGGTTCGAGGTGTGCTGCGTCCCGTTCTTCCTCTACGACGTGGCCCTCGGCGACGTCGTCACCACCGACGCCGCCTACGACCTGGTCGAGGTGCGGGTGCGCTCCGGCCGCTCGGTCCTGCGCGCCTGGTTCGGCGAGTCCCCGCTCGGCAGGGCCGAACGCGACGCGGTCGCCGCCGACCTGGCCGCCGCGGGCGGCCTGCTGGAGTGGTCCTCGCCCAACCTGCTCGCCGTGGACGCCGCCGACGCGGCGGTGGCCGACGCGGTCACCGCCCGGCTGACCGCCCGGGAGGACCGGGGCCACCTGGTGTTCGAGGTCGGCAGCCGCCCCGGCGGCAGCTCCGGATGAGCCCGCTGACCCGGCGGGAACTGCTGGGCCGCGCGGCCGGACTCGCCGCCCTGGCCTGCCTCGCCGCCTGCGCCGACCCCGGTGCACCCCCGGACCGGTCCGGGTTGCACCCCGCGCTGCGCACCCCGCGCCCGGCGGGCGCCATCGCCTTCCTCGGCGCGGCCCCCGCCGCCCGCGAGGCGCTGCTGGCCGCCCGGGCCCCGGACGTCATGGTCGGCCTCGGCGCCACCCTGGCCCCCGAGGCGGGCCGGATGCCGGACTTCCCCGGTGAGGTCCTGCTCCCCGAACGCACCCACCCGGACGCCTTCGTCCAGGTGGAGGGCGACGACCAGGCCGAGTGCTCCCGCCGCCTCGACGACGTCCTCGCCGACCTCCCCGGCCTCGCGGTCCGCTGGCGCACCCCCGTCCGCCGCGACGTCGTGGACGCGGCGGGCAGCAAACCGTTGCAGCGCAACCCCTTCGGCTTCGTCGAAGGCCAGACCAACACCGCCGACGCGATCCTCTTGCCCTCCGGCGCGAGCCTCGTCGCCGTCCGGGTCATCCGCATGGCCCACCAACTCTGGGACGCCGACCCCCCGGAAACCCAGCGCCGCGTCCTCGGCCGCCACCCCGACGGCACCTGGCTCGACGGCACACCCCCACTGGGCACCCCCGACTTCGGCGCCGACCCCGACGGCGCCACCACCCCGCTGGACTCCCACGTGCGCACCATGAACCCGCGCACCCCCGGCACCCCGGCCCCGAGGATGCTCCGCCGCTCCTGGATCTACGAGGGCACC
The DNA here is from genome assembly GCF_003182415.1 of Actinokineospora spheciospongiae. Taxonomy (NCBI): domain Bacteria; kingdom Bacillati; phylum Actinomycetota; class Actinomycetes; order Pseudonocardiales; family Pseudonocardiaceae; genus Actinokineospora; species Actinokineospora spheciospongiae. The sequence goes on from NZ_QHCP01000001.1 coordinate 781,134, forward strand.
CCGGCGGGCGCTCCCCGCGACGACGGGGTCGTGTTCATGGCCTTCCAGGACGACTTCGCCACGGGGTTCGCCCTCGCCCAGCAGCGCCTGACCGCCGACGCCCTGCACCCGTACCTGCTCGCGGTGGGCGGCGGGTACTTCGTGGTCCCGGCCTGAGTGTGGTCCCGGCCCGGGGACTGTACGGTCTCCGCATGTCGGAACCGCCCCACCCGCCGCGCAGGCCCCACCCGGACCAGTGGCGCGAGCAGGGACACCCCGCGCAGCCCCACCGCGACCGGTACCGCGAACCCGGGCACCCGGACCCCGGGTACGGAGGCGGCAGCCACCAGGAACACGGGTACCAGGCCCACGGGTACCAGGAACACGGGTACCAGGACCACGGTCACCGGGACCGGTCGGGTGTCGGGTACCAGGACGGCGGCCACCAGCCCGCGGGCCACCGCCCGCGGCCCCGCGCCCAACGGCCGCCCGGCCCGCGACCCGAGCGGCCGCAGCGGTCCGAATCGGGCGGCGGCTTCCGCATCCCCGGCCTCGGCGTGGTGCTGGCGCTCCTCGGCACCCTGGTCCAGGTCGTCAGCCTCACCCTGCTGCCCTGGCTCACCGGCGCGGGCGGCGACTCCGCCTCCCTGATCGACCTGTGGAGAACCGTCTCCGCCGACGGCGGCCCCAAGGACTTCGGCGACTGGTACGTCCTGCTGTTCAGCTACCCGCTGGTCGTGCTCGGCGTGCTGCTGGCCTTCTCCGCTGTGCTGGAGTCGGTGGCGATGAAGGTCGTCTGGGGTGGGCTCGCCCTCCTCGGACTCGGGTACGTGGCACTGCGCTTCGGGCTGGGGCCGTTCACCGGGCTGTTCGGCGTCGAGCAGGGGTTCAGCGCCGAGCAGTTGGCGATCGGGGCGGGCGCGCTCGTGCTGGCGGTCGGCGTGGCGTTCGCGTTGAAGACGGCGATCAGCATGTTCCGCCGCATCGCCGGGGTGGTCCTGCTTGCGCTGTCCGGGGTGCACGTGTCCGCCGTGGTCGACCTGGCGAAGGGCGTCGACCTCGCCGACCTCAGCCTGGGCGCGTTCGGCCCCACCGTCGGCTACCTGCTCATCGGCATCGCCGCACTGGTCGGCCCCCGCCGGTTCGCCTGATCGGCACGCACCCCGGCCCGTCAGCGCAGGGGAGTGGCGTCCTCGGGCACCCGCTCGGACTCGCGGGTCGGGCCGGGCGGGGTGCCATCGCCGAAGGGCCTGCCGCCCAGGGACTCGCGGCCGTGCGGGGTGACCCAGTCGGACAGGTCGGGTCCGGCGGGGACGATGCCGGTGGGGTTGATGTCCTTGTGCACGATGTAGTAGTGCTGCTTGATCTGGGTGAAGTCGGTCGTGTCGCCGAAACCCGGGGTCTGGAACAGGTCGCGCGCGTAGGCCCACAGGGCGGGCATCTCGGTCAGCCGGTTCCGGTTGCACTTGAAGTGCCCGTGGTACACCGGGTCGAACCGGGCCAGGGTGGTGAACAGCCGCACGTCGGACTCGGTGATGGTGTCGCCGACGAGGTAGCGGCGGTCGGTGAGCCGTTCCTCCAGCCAGTCCAGCGCGGTCCAGAGCCGGTCGTAGGCCTTGTCGTAGGCTTCCTGACTGCCCGCGAACCCGCACCGGTAGACGCCGTTGTTGACCTCGGTGAAGACCCGCTTGTTGACCTCGGCCATCTCGTCGCGGTGCTCCTCGGGCCACAGGTCCGGTGCCCCGGCGCGGTGGTGCTCGCGCCACTCGGTGGAGAAGTCCTCGGTGATCCGCGGGAAGTCGTTGGTGACCACGGCGCCGGTGGTGGTGTCCACAATGGCGGGGACGGTGATGCCGCGCGGGTAATCCGGCTGCCGCTTGAAGAACGCCTCCTGCAACCGCTCGATCCCCAGCACCGGGTCCCGCCCGCCCGGGTCGAGGTCGAACGTCCACGACCGCGCGTCGTGCGTGGGACCGGCGAGCCCCATGGAGATCGCGTCCTCCAGGCCCAGCAGCCTGCGCACGATGATCGCCCGGTTCGCCCACGGGCACGCCCGCGCCGCGATCAGCCGGTACCGCCCGGGCTCCACCGGGAACCCGTCGCGCCCGTCGGCGGTGATCCGCGTGCTGATGTAGTTGGTGTCCCTGGTGAACTCCTTGCCCGCGACGGTGTACTTGCCGCCCTCGGTGTGCTCGGAGTTCTCGCTGCCTGCCGGGGTGTCCGTGCTCTGCTCTGCCACGCCACCAACCCTATCCCCGCCCGCGCGGGCAGGCAGCCCGTCCGGCGCGGTCAGTGGTCGCCGAGGACGTCGCGGAGTTGGTGGCGGCCGCTGATGCCCAGCTTCGGGTAGGCGGCGTGCAGGTGGGAGCCGACCGTGCGGTGCGACAGGAACAACTGCTCGGCGATCTCGCGGTTGCGCAGGCCGCGGGCGGCCAACCGCACGATCTCGCGCTGCTGCGACGTCAGGTCCGCGAGCGGGTCGGCCGCGGGCGCGGGGCCGGGTGCGGCGCCGCTGGCGCGCAGTTCGGCCCGGGTGCGGTCGGCGAGGTCGACCGCACCCAGCCGGGTGAAGGTGTCCAGTGCGGCGCTGAGCAGGGGGCGGGCCTCCAGGGCGCGGCGGCGCCTGCGCAGCCAGCGGGCGTAGTGCAGGCGGGCGCACGCCCGTTCCAGCGGCCACTGCTCACCGGCCGGGTCGACCACGGCCAGCCGGTAGGCGCGTTCGGTGTCGGCGAGCGGGGCCGGGCCGTCGGCGCGCTCGACCTCCCCGACCAGGGCTTCGGCGTGGCGCAGGAGCAGGCGCATCCGGGTGGTGGGCTGCCCGCCGTGGCGGGCGCGCTCGGCCGCGACCAGGGCGGCGGTGTCGTCGGCGTGCCCGGCGTCGCCGGTGAGGCGGGCGGCGGCGGCGAGGTCGGCGACGGAATGGGCGGACAGCACGTGGTGCAGGGGCGTCCCGTCGGCGGCGAAGAGGGCGCGGAGGTGGCGGTAGGCGGTCTCCCCGTCCCCGTCGACCAGGGCGGCCAGGCCCGCGGCGCGCAGGAGCCTGGCGTGGGTGGCGCGGTTCTCGTCAAGTTCGATCGACGGCCACCCCGGCGCCACCCGGGCCCCCGGACCGCCGCGCAGGACCACCAGCTCCGCGCGCAGCGCCGCCACGTCGGCGGCGAGGTGGTGCAGGCGGTGCACGGCCGCCACCACCGAGACCTCGTCGAGCAGGTCGTCGGCCTCGGCCCAGCGGCCGGTGGCGATCAACGCCGAGGCCAGGGCGGGCGCGCACCGGACGACCGCGCCGGTCGACCGCTGCGGGTGCGGCGCGGCGAGCGCCTGCCGGAACGCGGTGACGGCGGTGTCGGACTCGTCGGCGAGCCAGGCCACCGACCCCAGGCACAGCAGCCGGGTGACCTCGGCGGCCCCGGTCAGGCCCCGGTGCACCGCGGCGTGCTCGGACCGGACGATGCGGACGGCGTTCGCGGCGGGGTCGGCGTGGGCGAGCAGGTCCTCCCGCAGCACCGCCCACACCTGCGGAGCGGCCGGACCGGTCGCGTCGCGGTCGAGGCGGGCGAGCAGGTCCGGCAGTGGCGCGCGGTGCTCGGGCAGTCCTGACTGGACCGACACCGCGGCGAGCGCGCCGGTCAGCGCCAGCGCGGTGCCCACCGCCCGCGGGCGGTGCTCGCGCAGGCCGGTCAGGAGCAGGGTGAACGCCTCGCGCTGGCGCGCCGACAGGGACAGGGCGCGCCCGGCCCCGCAGGCCGCCACGCCCAGCACGTCCGGGTCGTCGGTCAGCCGGGTGACCTGCCGGTGCAGGTCGCGGACCCAGGCGGGGTCGCCGACGTCGTCGGCCGCGGTGATCGCCCCGGCGTACCGGCGCGCCCGCTCCCCGGGGTCGGGGGTGCACTCCGCGGCGCGTTCGAGGGCTCGCGCGGCGGCGAAGACCCCACCGTGCAGCCGGGCCAGGGCCGCGGTCCCCTCCAGGGCCGCGGCCACGTCCTCGTCCGGTCCGACCGCCGCCGCGGCCAGGTGCCAGGCCCGGCGGTCCGGGGTCGCGGCCAGGGCGTCGGCCAGGTCGCGGTGGGCGCGGGCGCGCAGCGCGGCGGGTGCGCCGTGGTAGGCGGCGGCGCGGACCAGCGGGTGCCGGAACCGCACCCGCCCGTCCGCGATGGACAGCAGGTCCGCGTCCTCCGCGGGCGCCCAGCGGGTCAGGTCGTCGCCGATGCCCGCGGCGGCCATGGTGGTCGCCAGGTCATCGTGGTCGGCGGCGGCGTAGACCAGCAGCCGCCGGGTGTCCTCGGGCAGGTCGCGCAGCCGGTCGGCGAAGACCTCCCGCACCCACGGCGCGGCGGTGCCGCCCACCGCCCGCGCCAGCTCCACCAGGGCCAGCGGGCTGCCCGCCGCCTGCCGCAGCACGTCGAGCCGGGCCCGGCCGGTCGGGGCGCCGGGCAGCGCGTCGAGGAGCCGGGCGGCGTCGCCCTCCGACAGCGGGCCCAGCACCACCGCGGGCACGGCCTCGTCGACCCGGGACGGTCGGACCGCGCCGCGCGCGGCCAGCAGCACCACCAGCCGCTCGGTGCTCAGGCGGCGCAGCGCGAAGCCCAGCACCGCGCAGGAGTCCCGGTCGGCCAGGTGCACGTCGTCGACCACGAGCAGCACCGGCCGCCGCGCGGACAGCGCCCCGAGCAGGGTCAGTACCGCCACCCGCAGCGACGTCGGGTCCGGCGCCCCCGGGACCAGGCCGAAGGCGGTCAGCACGGCGTCGCGCAGGTGCGCGGTCAGGTCGTCCACAGCGGTCAACACCGGGCGCAGCAATTGGTGCAGGGCGGCGAACGGCTGCTCCGACTCCGCCGGGCACCCCTGCCCGGCCAGCACCAGGTACCCGGCCGCGGTCGCACGCTCGGTGCCCGCGGCCAGCAGCGTCGTCCTGCCCTCGCCGGGGTCGCCGAGCAGCAGCAGCGCCCGCGGCCCGGAAGCCGCGCCGTCGACGGCGTCGCGGACGGCGGTGTGCTCCGCCGTGCGCCCGACCAGGTCCACACGCGCCTCCCGGGTGCTCCGCCGACAACCCCCTCGCCTGTCCCGGAACGGTACCTCCGAATGGCCGGGGAGTGGTGGGCGCGGCGCCCCGCGCCGTAGGATCACACCGAGGTGAAGCCGATGGAATCCGACCGGATCGACGTGGGTGACGTCCCCCCGGAGCGCGTCCCCGTGGTCCTCGACCCCGCGGTCGACCGGTTGGTGCGCGCCTCCGCCGCCCCGCCGCACCTGCAACAGCTCGGCCCGGACGACGGCAGGCTGGCCCTGCTGGAGTCCCAGGAGCACGCGGGCGACGACGAGCGCGTGCACGCCCGGTTCGCCGTGGCACCACTGGAACCGTCCGGCCTGGTGGGCTTCACCGTGTTCCGCCCGGCCCACCTGCCCGGGCCCCTCCCGGTCGTCCTCTACGTCCACGGCGGACGCTGGATGCTCGGCGACGGCCGCACGCACGCCAGGCTGGTCCGCGAACTCGCCCTCGCCTCCGGGGCGGCGTTCGTCGTCCCCGAGTACACCCGCACCCCCGAGGCCCGCTACCCGGTCGCGATCGAGGAGTGCTACTCGCTGCTGACCTGGGCCGTGGCCAACGCCACCGACCTGGACCTGGACGGCACCCGCCTGGCCGTCGCGGGCGACTGCGCCGGTGCGACCCTGGCCACCGCCCTGACCATGCTGTCCAAGCAGCGCGGCGGCCCCCGCATCCGCGCCCAACTGCTCTACTACCCCCTGACCGACCCCGGTTGCGGCAGCCGCTCACACCGCCTCTTCGCCGACGGCTACCTGCTCAGCAGCGAGCAGACCCACTGGTACTGGCAGGAGTACGCCGACCGCCCCGCCGACCTCACCGAGCCCACCGCCGCCCCCCTGCGCGCCACCCCGCAGCAGCTCACCGGCTTGCCCCCCGCCCTGGTCGTCTCCGCCGAAGCCGACGTCGTACGGGACGAGGCGGAGGAGTACGCCCGCAGGCTCCGGGCGGCCGGAGTGGCGGTCACCGCAACCCGCTACCTTGGCACCACCCACGACTTCGTGTCACTGCGTGCCCTGCAACACACCCCGGCGGCCCGAGCGGCGATCAGCCAGGGCGCCGCCTTCCTCAGCGAAGCGCTGGCACCGCGCTGACCCCACTTGCGTCGTTCGACCGATGCGCGACCGGGGCCGCGCGGCGCAGGCTGGCGGCATGACCGACACACCGGTACTCGAACCCGCCGCCCAGGAATTCGCCGACGCCACCAGCAAGCCCCCGTTCCTCTACGACCTCGGCCCGGTCGAGGGCCGCAAGGCCGTGGACGGTGTCCAGTCCGGCGAGGGCGTCGAGCGCCTCGACGCCGACATCACCGACCTGACGATCCCCGGCGGCCCCTCCGGTGAGGTGTCGATCCGCGTCGTCCGCCCCGCGGGTGCCACCGGCGTGCTGCCCGCCGTCCTGTACACCCACGGCGCGGGCTGGGTGTTCGGCAACGCGCACACCCACGACCGCCTGGTCCGCGAGCTGGCGGTCCGCGCGGGCGCCGCGGTGGTCTTCACCAACTACAGCCTCTCGCCCGAGGCCCGCTACCCGGTGGCGATCGAGGAGGTCTACACCGCGCTCCAGTGGATCGCCGCCAGCGGTGCCGAGCACGACATCGACCCGACCCGCATCGCCGTGGCAGGCGACTCGGTCGGCGGCAACATGACCGCCGCGATCACCCTGATGGCCAAGCAGCGCGGCGGCCCCGCCCTGGCCGCGCAACTGCTGTTCTACCCGGTCACCGACGCGAACTTCGACACCGCGTCCTACGAGGAGTTCGCCTCCGGCTACTTCCTGTCCCGCGACGGGATGCGCTGGTTCTGGGACCAGTACACCACCGACCCGGCCCAGCGCGCCGAGATCACCGCCTCACCGCTGCGCGCCACCCTCGACGACCTCGCGGGCCTGCCCCAGGCCCTGGTGATCGTCGGCGAGGCGGACGTCCTGCGTGACGAGGGCGAGGCCTACGCCGCCAAGCTGCGCGCCGCGGGCGTGCCCACGACCGCGGTCCGCTACCAGGGCATCATCCACGACTTCGTCATGGTCGACGCCATGCGCGACACGCACGCCGCGAAGGCCGCCACCCGCCAGGGCGGCGACTTCCTGCGCGACGCCCTGCACGCGTGAGCGCCGCCACCGTCGTCCTGGTCCACGGGGCCTTCGCCGACGCCTCCAGCTTCGCCCCGGTGATCTTCGCCGCCGACGTCATCGGCGAAGCCCTCCGCGCGGTGGGAGGGGACGCGTGACCCGGTCCGAACCGCCTGTCCTGGTCCTCGGGGCCACCGGCGGGCAGGGCGGCGCCGTGCTGCGCGCCCTGCGCGACGCCGGGCGGCCGGTGCGGGCGCTGGTCCGCGACCCGGCCGCCCCGGCGGCGGCCCGGCTGGCCGCCGCCGGGGTCGAGCTGGCGGTGGGCGGGTTCACCGACCGGGCCGCGCTGGCCGCCGCCATGTCCGGGGCGGCCGCGGCCTTCGCACTGACCACGCCGTTCGAGTCCGGTGTGGACGCTGAGGTGGCGCAGGGCCGGGCGATCCTCGGCGCCGCCACCGACGCGGGCCTGCCGCACCTGGTGTTCGCCTCCGTCGCCGGGGCCACCGCCGGGACCGGGGTGCCGCACTTCGAGAGCAAGGCCGCGGTGGAGCGGGAACTGGCCGCCGGGGACGTGCCCCACACGGTGGTGGCGCCGACGTACTTCTTCGACAACGCCCTCGGCGGCGCGGCGCAGTTGCGGGCCGGGGTGCTCGCGCTGCCGCTGCCCGCCGACCACCCGCTCCAGCAGCTCGACCGCGACGACCTCGGCCGGTTCGTCGCCGAGGTCCTGGCCGCCCCCGGCGAGTACGCGGGTGCCCGCGTCGAACTCGCGGGCGACGCCCCCACCCCGGCGCAGATGGCCCACGACCTGGGCGCGGCCCTGGGGCGGCCCGTGCGCCACGAGCACGTGCCGCTGGAGTCGATCACCAGCCCGGACATGTCCGCGATGTGGCGCTTCCTCAACGGCGACGGCTACCAGGCCGACATCGCCGCCCTGCGCCGCGATCACGGTACGGTCGGCTGGACCCGCTTCGGCACCTGGGCGGACCGCACCTTCTCCGGAGACAGCGACTGATGGAACTCTTCCCCCCGATCCCGTACGCCGAGTGGTCGGACACCCTGGCGACCCTGCACCGCTTCGCGCAGGTGGTCGGCAAGGTCCGCCTCGCGGCCAGCCCCCGCCGCAACCACTGGTGGAACGTGCCCTTCCACCTGACCGGCCGGGGCATCACCACCCGCCCGATGGGCGTGGACCCGACGTTCGCGGTGGACTTCGACTTCGTCGAGCACACCCTCGCGGTGAACGCCATCGACGGCCGGTCGGCGTCGTTCCCGCTCGGCGGCCACTCCGTGGCGAGCTTCCACGCCGAGGTCCTGGGCGCCCTGCGCGCCGTCGGGGTCGACCCGGCGGGCATCGTCGACGCCCGGCCGTTCGACCTGCCCGACGCGGACCGGCCGTTCGCGCAGGACACCGAGCACGCCACCTACGACCCGGCCGCCGTGACCCGGTACTGGCAGGTGCTCAGCCAGGTCAACGTGGTGCTGGAGGAGTTCGCGGGCCGGTTCTCCGGCAAGACCAGCCCGGTGCACCACTTCTGGCACACCTTCGACCTCGCCCTGACCCGCTTCTCCGACACGGTCGTCGACCACCCGCCGACGACCGACCCGGTGACCCGGGAGGCCTACTCCCGCGAGGTCGTCAGCTTCGGCTTCTGGTTCGGCGACCCGACCTTCCCCGACCCGGCGTTCTACTCCTACACCGCCCCCGAACCGGCGGGCACCACCGACCACCCGCTGCCCGCCGGGGCGACCTGGGTCGACCGGGGCGGCAGCCACCTGGCCGTCCTGCCCTACGACGCGGTCCGCGGGGCGGGCGACCGCCGCGCCGCCGTCCTCGACTTCTACGAGGCCGCCTACCGAGCGGGCGCCACCGGCGCGGGCTGGGACCTCGCCAAGTACGCCTGCGCCGACGGTGCCACCGACCCGGCCCTGGGCTGAGCGCGCCGATCACCCGGGACGCGCGGCGGTGACCCCCGGTCACCGCCGCGCGACCTTCACCGCCGCCTCCACGAAAGCGGCCAGCGGGCGCGAGCGGGAGTCCTCCGGCCAGGCGATCGCCATCGTCGTCATCGGGGCGTCGGTGACCGGGACGCTGACCAGGTCCGGGCGCAGGTGCTGCCTGGCTGACCCGGGCAGCAGCGCGATCGTGCGCCCCAGGGCGATCAACTGCATGAGCTGGGCGGTGTCGCGGACCAGCGGGCCCCCGTTGGGCGGGTGGCCCGGCCAGTGCGGGAACTGCTCGCCGTCCAGGTCCGCCATGGTCAGCGACCCGCGGGTGGCCAGGCGGTGCGTGCGGGGGAGCACGGCCACGTCCTGCTCGGTCAGCAGTTCCTCGTGGGCGAAGCCCGCCGGGTCGTCGTGGGGGAAGCGCAGCAGGGCCGCGTCCGCCTCACCCGCGCGCAGCAGCCCCGACTGCTCGCCGATGCCGCAGATCCGCACCTCCACCTCGATCGAGGCCGGGTCGGCCGCGTAGTCGGCGAGGATTTCGCCCAGCAGGTCGCCGTCGCTGACCGGTTTCATCGCCAGCACCAGGCGCGCACTGCCCGCCCGCTGGGTGCGCCGCTCCGCGGCCGTCAGCGCGGTCAGCGCCCGCCTGCCCTCGCGCAGCAGCACCTCGCCCGCGGCGGTCAGCGCCACGGAGCGGCTGGTGCGGTCGAGCAGCGCGACGCCCATCCTGCGCTCCAGGTGCTGGATCGCGCGGGACAGGGGTGGCTGCGCCATGCCCAGCCGCGTCGCCGCCCGGCTGAAGTGCAGCTCCTCGGCCACCGCGACGAAGTACCGCAGCTCTCGGGAATCCATACCCCCAGGGTATCGAGAGCCACCCAACCGGTCTTGGACCCCGCGCTGAGCAGGCACAACACTGGGGACATGACCACAGCACTGGTGACCGGCGCCACCAAGGGGATCGGCCTGGAGATCGTCAAGCAGCTCGTCGACCGCGGGCTGACCGTGCACCTCGGCGGCCGGGACGCCGAGCGGGGGGAGAAGGCCGCCGCCGACACCGGGGCGCGCTTCCTCCAACTGGATGTGACCGACCCGGCCTCGATCCAGTGGGCGGCGGCGAGCCTCGACCGGCTCGACGTCCTCGTGAACAACGCGGGGATCACCGGCGGCAAGCTCAACGCCCCCGGCGAAGCCGACCTCACCACGATCCGCGAGGCGTTCGAGACCAACGTCTTCGGCGTCATCGCCGTCACCGAGGCCCTGCTCCCGCTGCTGCGGGCGTCCGGGCACGGCCGGATCGTCAACGTCTCCAGCTCCGTCGGCTCACTGGCCGGGATGGCGGCAGGCACCTCACCCCCGTCGCTGGCCTACGTCCCGTCCAAGACCGCGCTCAACGCCGTCACCGCCCTCTACGCCAAGGTCGAACCGGGGCTCCGGGTCAACGCGGCCTGCCCCGGCCACTGCGCCACCGACCTCAACGGCCACTCCGGGCACCGCACCGCCGCCCAGGGCGCCGCCACCCCGGTGATGCTGGCGACCCTGGACGACGACGGCCCCACCGGCGGCTTCTTCGACGACGAGGGAACCGTCGCCTGGTGAGACCGACCCCGGGTGCCTCGAACGGGCACCCGCCCGGCGCGGATTCGCTAACCTCCGGTTCGGCGGTGACGTGGGGCCGGAGGGAGCGGGTCGTGCGCGTGGGTGTGCTCGTGGGGGTCGTGTCCTGCGTGGTGGCGGCCGGGTGCTCCACCACCGTGTCCGGTACCGCGTCGGACGCGGGTGTCAGCCGGGACGCGGGCGGGGTCGCGGAGTTCCGGCCGGTGTTGTCGGCGGTGGCGCCCGCGGTGGGCTCGGCGGTGCCGACCTCGCCGGGTGCCGTCGCGCCCCCCGCCTGCGCCGAGTACCGGGACCGGCCGTCGGTGGAGGCGGGGAAGGCGTGCAGGCAGGACCCGCTGCTGGGGATCTCGGACGAGTACCGGGCGGGAGTGGCCTCCGCGTTCGGCTGCGGCGACCGCGCGCTGGACGGCAAGACCGACTCCGACCTGCCGCTGGCCACCTGCGACGAGGACGGCGCCGAGTCGTTCGTGCTGGACCGCGCGATCCTCGGTGGCGACGACATCTCCGCCGCCACCGCCTCCCCGGACCCCAACGGCACCGGGTGGACCGTGCAGTTGTCCTTCCGCTCCGCCGCCCAGGCGGTGTGGGCGGAGTACACGGGGGAGCACGTGCAGGAGCGGGTCGCGTTCACCGTCGACGGCCGGGTGGTGTCCGCGCCGACCATCCAGTCCGCGATCGTGGGGGAGACCACGGTGTCCGGCGGGCAGGGCGGGTTCACCGAGGAAGAGGCGACCACCCTCGCCGCCCGGCTCGGCGGCTGAAGCCCACCGCGCCCAGCCGTGGAACGAGCCCGCGTCCAGTTCGTGCAGCGGCACCCAGTCCGGGTCGGCGGGCGGGGCCACCGCCGCACTGTCCACCCGCAACTCCACCGCAGGCGCGGGCCGCTCGTCCACCCGCATGGACAGCGCGTACAGGGTCGCGAGGACGTGGACGCAGGGGCGTTCGCGCGTCCGGCAGCCGCACGTGCCCACCTGCTCGCCGATCGGGACCGCGATCCCGGCGGCCCGCAGGTCGGCCTCCAGCGAATCCGGCAGGTCCCCGGTGGCCAGCCCCCGGTGGGCCGCCAGCGCCCCGGCGATCAACCGCTCCGCCGCCGCCCCGGTCTCCGCGCGGCCCTGGGCGCCGTGCGGCTCTCCGAACCCCCATCCGGAGAGTCGCACGGCGCCCCATCTCTTCGTGCGGCGGGTGGGGTACTGCTCGATGTCCCGCCACGTCATCGACGTTCACCGCGGCCACGCCGCACTGCCCAGCGCGGGTCACCACCCGTCGGTGCCTGCCGCTGCGGACAACCCCGCGCGGCCGCTCGACCCACGTCAGGGGGACAGTGCCGCCCAGCGCAGTGGGCGGTCGATCGCCCCGCCGATGACGCGCATCCCCCGCGGCGTGATCGTGGAACCCGGTCTGACGGTGGACTCCGCCCTGGTCGGGCCGGACCGGCCCGATCACGGACGAGCCGCGTTCACGAACTGGTCGTGGTCGGTTCGTGCCGGACGGGGAAGTTCACCGAGTTGGCGATGAAGCACGTGTCGTGCGCCCGCTCGTGCAGCGCCTCGGCCCGCTCGACCATGGCCGGGTCGGCGACGGTCACCTCCGGCCGCAGCACGACCTCGGTGAACCGGCCGCTGTTGCCCGGTTCCTCCCGCATCGCACCGGTGGCGGCGTCCACGTAGCCGGTCACCACGACGCCTGCCCGCGCGCACAGCGACAGGAAGGTGAGCATGTGGCACTCCGACAGGGAGGCGACCAGCAGCTCCTCCGGGTTCCACCGCTCGGACGTGCCGCGGAACGCGGGGTCGGCGCTGCCCTTCAGCACCGGCTTGCCCTCGACGACCACGTCGTGGTCGCGCACGTAGTCGCGGTAGCCCGCTCCGGTGTCGCCGCTCCAGCGCACCGTGACCCGGTAGTCGTGCTGCCTGCTCACGTTTCTCCTCCTCGTTCGGTGAGAACGGACATCGTGGACAGGACGTGTTCACGCGCGTGGGCGGCAGCCCGCTGCGGATCGCCCGCCGCGATGGCGTCGATCAACTGCCGGTGCTCGTCGTCCACCAGGACCGGCCGGGCAGGCGCGGTCAACGAGGCCCGCGTGGAGACGGTGATCTGGTCCCAGATCCGAACCAGCACCTCCGACGCCGCCGGGTTGTCCGCGAGCGTGGCGACGTACCCGTGGAACACCCGGTTGTGCCGGACACCCGCGACCAGGTCCCCCTGCCGCGTGGCCTGATCAGCCAGGTCGGCGTGCTCGACGAGCCGGGCGAGGTTCGCCGGGGACAGCTCGCCGTCCCGCTGCCTGCGCGCGGCCGACTCCGCGGTCAACGCCTCCAAGCAGGCGCGCACGAGGTAGGCGTCCCGCAGCGCCTTGGCATCCAGTTCGACGACGGTCACACCGCGCCGCGCGGCCCGCACCAGGCCGTCGCCCTCCAGGCGCCGCAACGCTTCCCGGACCGGCGTGCGGCTGACGCCGAGCCGTTCGCACAGCTCCAACTCGGTGATCGGCTGTCCGGCGGGGTACGTGCCGAGCACGATCAGGCCGCGGACCTCGTCGTAAACGTCCATTGCATGCAATGTATACAAACAGCGGGTCGAGCGGAAGGGGCTCCACCGACCCGGCCGAGCCACGCGGTGTCCCCGGCGGCCGTGTCGGTGGCGGCCAGGTCGGGTTGGCCATCGGCTTGCTCACATTCCGGGGCATGGCGAAATCGCCGCGGTGCTCGGGATGGCGGTGTCGAACCAGAGCGGTGTTCGGGGTTCGCACCGGGGGAGTGGTTCCCGGCGGGGCCTGGCTCCGATTCGTGGACCTTCGTCGAATCGGAGGCGGGTTTTCATCCGGCTTCCCATCGCCGCTTCGGCCAAGGCGGGTTCGAGTTGTCAGGGTGTGTTTCGAGGCGTGTTCACCTGCGCACGCGAGTGGTGGGCGCTCTGCGCGCCCGTGCGCGGTGCGGGTACGGTAAGTCCGTTTCGTGGACACTCGGGCTGGAGAATGACAATGGGACACGCTGTCCCCTCGGTGGCTTCCGCTGCGGAACTGCGCTCGATCATCGGTGCCGACCTGGAGTTCCTGGCCTCCGAGCAGGCGGACATGTTCCTCGCCGTGTGCGTCGAGATGGTGGCCAACGCCTTCGACCACGGCGGCGGCATCGGCGGCTTCCGCGTCCGCCACGACCACTCCCGCGGGCTGCTCACCGTCGAGATCGACGACTTCTCCAGCGCGCCACCGCGCGTGGTGTCCGGTGACCCGACCCGGCTGCGGGGCCGGGGGATGGCCATCGTCGACGGGCTCACCGAGTGGGGGGTCCGCCGCTCCCGCGACGGCAAGACCGTGTGGGCCGTGATGACCTGCGTGTGCAGGTCGTCGACGAGGTGTGCGGTCAGCGCGGGCTGATCCGCTCTCCCACTCCCGCGCCACTTCGAACGCTGCACCACCTAGAGGCGACTGATCGCTCCCAAATCAGGTATTCACTTCAACTAACCTGTATCAAGATAACCAGAAACACCGTCAGCACCGATCACTGCCGAACCAAGACCCGCTGCGAGGCCGAGAGGCTGGGGTCGGGTGGAGTGGCAGGGCTCCGGGGCGCTGAGCTGCGGGATTTGACCTGGAGCGCACTCCAGTTCCTAGCCTGGTCCCATGACAGTCAGCCAGCAGCACAAGATCGGTTCCGGTTTCAACGGGCGAACCACGGCGGCCGAGGTCCTGGCCGGGATTGACCTCGACGGCAAGCTCGCCATCGTCACCGGTGGCTACTCCGGGATCGGCCTGGAGACCACCCGCGCCCTCGCCGCAGCGGGTGCGCGGGTCGTCGTTCCGGCGCGCAGGCCCGCGGTGGCGGCGGAGGCGCTGGCGGGGATCGAGGGGGTGGAGACGGCCGCGCTCGACCTCGGGGACCTGGAGGGCGTGCGCGCGTTCGCCGACGGGTTCCTGGCGTCGGACCGGGGGATCGACCTGGTGATCAACAGCGCGGGCGTCATGGCGTGCCCGGAGACCCGCGTCGGCCCCGGGTGGGAGGCGCAGTTCGCGACCAACCACCTGGGCCACTTCGCCCTGCTGAACCGGTTGTGGCCCGCGCTGCGGCCGGGTGCGCGGGTCGTGGCGGTGTCGTCGTACGGGCACCACCGCTCGCCGATCCGGTGGGACGACCCGGACTTCACCTCGGGCGACTACGACAAGTGGGAGGCCTACGGCCAGGCGAAGACGGCCAACGTGCTGTTCGCCGTGCGGCTCGACGCGCTCGCCCGCGCGCACGGGGCGCGGGCCTTCGCCGTGCACCCCGGGGGCATCCTGACCCCGTTGCAGCGCCACCTGAGCCGCGAGGAGATGGTGGAGCGCGGGTGGTACGCCGAGGACGGCACGGTCCTGGTGGACTTCAAGTCCCCGGAGCAGGGTGCCGCGACCCAGGTCTGGGCGGCCACGTCCCCGCGGCTCGACGGGTTGGGTGGTCTCTACCTGGAGGACTGCGAGGTCGCGGAGCCCGCCGAGGCGGGTGCCCCGTCGGGTGTCCGCGACTACGCCGTGGACCCGGAGCAGGCGGCGCGGTTGTGGGACCTGTCGGCTCGGCTGACCGGGGTGGACGCCTTCCGCGGGGTCGGCGCGTAGGTCGCCCGCCGTGTCGGGCGGCGCGTGGCTCAGGTTCGGCAGCCGCGCGCGGTGTAGAGGGCCAGGCCCGCGACGCCGAGCGCGCCCGCGGTGATCGTGGCCGTCGTGCTGTCCAGTGGTTGGACGGGCCAGGTCAGCAGGCGCAGGGCGAGCGGGTCCGCCACCGGTGGCATCGCCGCGGCGACCGTCGCCCCCGCCACCGGCAGGGTCCAGGCCAGTTGCCTGCCGAGCAGGGTGGCCGCGAGGGCGGTGAGGCCCGCGAGGCCGACCGCGGCGCGCAGCACGAACCCGGTCGGTGCGCTGGTCGCGGCCAGCGCCGTGGTCGCGACCGCCGCCGCGGTGGCCAGCACGTGCGCGGCCCGGCGCGGTGGCCAGCGCAGGGACGCGGTCCGCTCCAGTGCGGGGTCCGCTCCGCCGAGCCCGTAGCCGAGCACGGCCAGCCCGATCGCGAGGGCCAGCACCGCGGACGCCACGGCCGCCTGGGGGTTCGTCGACCCGTTCCCGAGCAGTCCGATCGTGGTCACCGCCAGTACGGCCCCGGGCAGCCCGGTGGGTACCTGCCGTGATCGCAGGTACAGCACGAGCAGTCTCATCGCTCGACCCCCCGGACGCACTGGAGGCCGATCGTGCGGATCGCGGTGACCCGGCGTACCTGTTCGTCGCGGGGCAGGGCGCGCAGGTCGTCCCATTCGGCTTGGCGTGCGGCGTACCACTCGATTTCCCGCGCTGAGGCCTGCTCGGTGGGTGGCTCCGCTCCCGGCAGGGGGAACCGGCCGAGCAACCACGCCGTTGCCAGCGCCCGGCCCTGGTCCACCTGTTCCGGGCAGGGCCGGGTGCCGCCGCCTGCGAGGACGCGCATCACCAGTTCGTCGCCCGTGCCGAGCCAGCTGCCGCCGGGGAGGTGGTTCTCGATGTCGAGCCACACCTCGGTGGCGGGTTGCGGTCCTGGTCGGTCGGCGGGCACCTCGTGCACGGACGTCGGGGCGTCCGGCAGCTCCGCCAGCAGGGCCAACGCGGTTCGGGCCGGTCCGACCAGGGCGGCCAGGTCGTTCTCGTGGACCTTGAGCACGCACACCGCCGGTCCGCCGTCGGTGGTGCAGACCTCTGCCGTGGCGGCGGGGTCGGTCGCCAGGCCGGATGCGGGGGCCGCCGTGAGCACCGGGAGGGCGATGCCCAGCCCCAGCACCGCGGGCACGACCGCCAACGCCGCCGTGCGGCGGCGGGTCACCGCGAGCAGCACGAGGCCGCTGAGGGCCAGTGCCGCGAACCACGCCGACTGCCCGAGGCTGACCGGGGTGGTGACGGTGGTGACCTCGTCGAGCGGTGAGGTCAGGTTCGGCGTCAGCAGGGCCGCCGCGCCCGTCGGGCCGTCCTTGGCCAGTTGGACCGGGACCACCAGCAGGAGGAACCCGGCCACCGCGAGCACGGGTGGGGTGTACTGCGAGGGCAGCAGTCTGCCGATGCCGAGTCCGAGCCACCCCGCCGCCACCAGGGACAGCGCGCCTGCCACGGCGATGGGCGCCCAGCCGAGGTGTCGGTAGGGCGTCGACACGCCCAGCGCGCCCGCCGCGAGGACCAGCAGGTACCCGAGGCCGAGGCAGATGCCCATGGCCAGGGCCGGGGGCAGGGCGCGGGACCGGATCGGCCGCGGTGTGGTGGTGAGCAGTTCCTCCATCCGGGAGCGCCGGTCCCGCCTGGCCTGCCAGGCGCCCGCGCCCAGGGCGAGCGGCCACAGGACGACCAGCATGATCCGCTGGATGCCCGCCAGCATGGTCCACTGCGGTGCCCACAGGCCGGTCTGGTCGCTGAGGACGAGCACGTAGAGCCCGGCGGTGCCCGCGGTGGCGACGGCGGCGCCCGCGGTGAGCGCGGTCGAGCGGCGCAGTTCGGTGCGCAGGACGCGGCCGTTCACCGGGTCACCTCGGCGGCGAGCAGGGCGGAGTAGCCGCGTTCCATCGGGCTGTCGCCGACGTCGTCGGTGCCGCCCGCGGCGACCACCTCGTCGGGGGTGCCCTGGAACACCGACCGGCCGGTGGCCATGAGCACGACCCGGCTGCACGCCGCGGCGACGTCCTCGACCAGGTGGGTGGAAACGAGCACGCACGACCGTTCGCCCAGTGCGCGCAGCAGTGCGCGGAACTCCAGTCGTTGGGCGGGGTCGAGGCCGACGGTGGGTTCGTCGAGCAGCAGCAGGTCGGGGTCGTTGACGACGGCCTGGGCGATGCCCGCGCGGCGCAGCATCCCGCCGGACAGCGTCTTCATCCGGTCTTCGGCGCGGTCGGCGAGTCCGACGCGTTCGATCGCCCGTTGCACCGCGCCCGGGATGTCCTGCTTGTCGACCTCCTTGAGCCAGGCCATGTACTCGACGAATTCGCGCACGGTGAACTTCGGGTAGTAGCCGAACTCCTGGGGCAGGTAGCCGAGTCTGCGGCGCAGTGCCCGCAGGTCGGGATGTCCGTTGACGGGCACGCCGAGCAGTTCGAGGTTTCCGCCCGCCGGGTGCAGCACGGTTGCCAGTGCCCGGATGAGGGTTGTCTTGCCCGCGCCGTTGGGGCCGAGCAGCCCGTGCACGCCGGTGCCCAGGCGCAGGTCGAGTCCGTCGACGGCCATTCGCTTGCCCGCGCGCACCCGCAGTCCGCTCGCCTGGACCTCCCACGCGTACCGCGTGGGTGCCGACTCGGTCGGGTTCACCGCCCGAACCATGGTTGTCTCCTCTGGTTGAAGTGTTGTCAGTTCTTGTCGGACAGGGCGGTGAACGACCTGGCCCGCGCGGTCAGGACCACTGCGGCCACCGCCGCGGCTATGGCCCAGCCGGGGAGTCCGGCCTGCCGCAGCGGTTGCGGGGCGCCCAGGTTCATCAGGGTGGGCGCGATGACGAGCGCGGTCCACAGCAGACCGAGGACCAGGGCCGCGCGGTCGACGCCGAAGACCGTGCCCAGTGCGAGCGCGCCGGTGGTGAACGCCAGGCAGGGCAGCAGCCACAGGGCGGGGTTGAGGCCGGTGAAGGCGCCCGCCACGGCGAGCACGGGGATCACCGCGGCCAGCACCACGGCCGTGCGGCGCAGCACCACGGCCAGTCCGGCCCGGGGTGTCGAGGCGGTCAGCTCGTGCAGCGGGTCGAGCCGCCGGGACCACGCCGCCGCGACGCCGAACAGCGGTGCGACCGGTGCCACCAGCAGGACCAGTGGGGTCGGGGTGTGCTCCGGTGCGATGAGGTCGACCAGGAACGCCACCAGGGCCACCAGCACCCCGGTCGTCAGTCGCGGTGCCAGGGTCGGTGGCGCCCACGTGCGGGCCCACCGCGACCAGGCGGGTCTGCCGGGTGCGGGGGTTCGCGGTGCGCGCGCGTCCAGTTCGGTCCAGACCCGCCGCAGTGCGCTGTCGAGGGTGGGGTCGCCGATCCGCACGGCGTCGGCGAGGTGGGTGCGGCAGTCGGCGCAGGTCTCCAGGTGCGCTTCCACCGCCCACTCGGCGGCGGCGGGCAGCGCGGGGTCGCCGGTGGCGTAGGCCGCGATGGCCGCGCGCGAGGCGTGCGCGCCGGTGTTGTCGGTCATGACATGGCCTCCCGCAGCATCAGGCGGGCGCGGCGCGCCCTGGTCTTGACGGTTCCCTCGGGGATGCCGAGCAGGTCCGAGGTCTCCCGCACGGTCAGGCCGTCGAGGACCATCGCCCGCAGCACCTGCCGCAGTTCCGGTGCCAGGGCGCCGAGCGCGGCGCCGACGTCGCCGGACAGGGTCCACTCCAGCAGCGCGTCCTCGGCGGCGGGTGCGGCTGCCGCCGAGGTGGCGGTGGCGGCCTCGGTGGCGCTGCGGTGCCTGCCCTCGCGGCGGAAGGCGTCGACGAGCCTGCGCGCGGCGACGGTCCACAGCCAGCCGAGCGCGTCGTCGACCGCGGCCCCGTCGGCGAAGGAGCCCGCGGCCCGCCACACCGCGAGGTAGGTGTCCTGCACGACCTCGGCGACGAGCTGTTCGTCGGCGCAGCGCTTGCGCAGCCGCACGGCCAGCCAGGGGGAGGTGCGGGTGTAGAACTCCTCGAACGCGGCCCGGTCGCCCGCGGCGGCCCGGCGCAGCAGCGCCCGCTCGTCCATCCCGGTCGTTCCCTTCCGCATGTGACTGGGTCGCCGGGGGACGGCCTGCCGGTTCTCCCCGCTCAGGTGACCCGCGTCACACGTGTCAGAGGTCGTGGAGGAAGGTGAGCAGGGCGGTGTTGAACTCCGCGGGCCGGTCGAGGTTCGCCGCGTGCCCGCAGTCCTCGATCGTCACCGCCCGGCCGTCGGCGGTGTCGCGCACGGCGGCCTCGGCGTGCGCGGCGGGCCAGTACTGGCTCTGCGCGCCCGCGACCATCAGCACCGGCACGTCGGCGCGGGCGACGACGTCGCGCCAGTCCTGCTGGGCGTGGTCGCGCAGCAGCGCCTCGGTGCCCTCGGGGCGCACGCCCAGCGCGGTGGGGTCGCCGAGGCGTTCGACGAGGCGGGTGTAGGCCGGGAGCGACTGCTCCGGGGTGAGTCCCCGGCCGGTCTGTGGTACCCCGTCGGCGAAGAAGGTGCCGCCGTTGTCGTCGGTGAGCCCGTAGAACCCGTTCTCCCAGTCGGCGGAGTTGATCATCTTAGGGGTCTGGTCGACGCTGACGACCCCGCGCACCGACCCGGTGCCGAACAGGTCGAGCATGGCCCAGATCGCGCTCGCGCCCATCGAGCCGCCGACGAGGGCCACCGGCCCGAGGTCGAGCGCGTCCAGCACCTCGCGCAGGTCCTTGCCGTGGCGGGACACCCGGTGCCCGAACGGGGGGTTGTCCGACCGGCCGTGCGAGCGCCGGTCCACGCACACCGCCCGGTACCCGGCGGCGGTGAGGGCGTCCACCTGGAACACCCAGGACGCGGCGGTGGCGCCGTACCCGGCCACGAGCACCACGGCCGGGCCGCTGCCCGTCGCGCTGACGTGCAGCGACACCCCGTCACCGGTGCGCACGGTGGTCTCCGTCGTCATCGGCGTCCTCCTGTCGGCGGTTGCGTTGTCCCACCATGCTCGACCAGTCCGCGCGACCGTGCCAGGCCACGGCGCCCGGGGGGTCAGCGCGGCGCGGGCGGGTCCGGCAGGTGCCCGGGGGCGTCGGGGCCGAGGACGTCGGCCACCACCCCGTCGGGTCCGAGCAGGGGCCGCCCCCACGCCCGGGCGATCTCGTCGGCCCGCAGCAGCCAGGTGTGCCGCGGCGGCGGCCGTTCGCCGAACTCGACGGCGATCTCGTCGGCGCGCAGCGACCGGTTCCAGCGGTGCACGCCGAGGAATTCCGGGTCGGGTGCGTGGTCGAGCAGTTGGCGCACCAGGCGCGGGTGGAACGGCGGGATGTGCCCGTGGACGCCCTCGCCGCCCTGGAAGACGCTGTCCACGAGGGACCGCACGGTGAAGTCGTCACCCCGGCTGGCCAGGACGTAGTTGTTGAACGGGCCCTCGGAGAGCGATTCGAAGCCGGGTCTGGTGAACGCCACCGCACCTCCTCCGCCGACGACCTGTCTCGGCACCAGTATCACCGGCCCGGGGCGCGGGGGTGCCACGCGGGCCCGCCGCCGAGTCACGTGAAGGTTGCGAACAACCGGATCGACGGTTTTCGTCGTACCGCCTCGGTACCGTCTCGCCCGTCATCGCAGTGATCTCATCGGCAGTGATCGAATCGCAGGAGGAACCGTGGGCTGGCTCGACGCCGCGTCCGGCTACCAGGTGCGGCTCGGGGAGAGCGGGCGGGTCCAGTGCCGCAACGGCAAGGGAAAGCAGCTCTCCTCGGTGCCCGCGTCCATCCAGGACGACCCGCGGGTGGTGCGGTTGCGCCAGCTCGCGGAGTGGCTGTCCCGGCACGAGGCCGAGTGCCTGTCCGCAGTGGACGGCTGGATGGTCCGGTCGCTGCCGGTGCCCACCGCGGTGCTCCTCGAGGTGTGGGCCGACCCGGCGTGGGCGGGGGTGCTGCGCGACCTCGTGGTGAGCACCGGCGACGAGACCGGGTTCCTGCGCGACGCCGACCCCGGGCGCGGGCTGGGGGTGGTGACCCTCGACGGTGACACCGTGCGGGTGCGGCCGGAGGCCGTGTCCATCCCGCACCCGGTGCTGCTCGACGACCTCGACGAACTGCGCGAGTTCGGCGCCGAACTCGGTGTCGAGCAGAAGGCGCAGCAGTTGTTCCGGCAGACCTTCGCCAGGCCCGCCGCCTTCCCCGCTGGCAAGTCCGAGGTGGACGACTACTCCCGGGGCCGGTTCGAGCAGCTCAACCACGCGGTGGGCCGCTGCCGGACCCTGGGCTACCCGGTGCGCGGTGGCGAGGCGGTGTACTCGGCGTTCGAGGGCGGCCGGACCGTGGAGGCGCGGTTCTGGATCGGCTCGGACCACCCCGAGGGCGAGACCTGGACCGGTGGCCTGCGCTGGGCGCTGGACGACGGCACCGCCGTGCCGTTGGCCGAGGTCGGTGCGGTGGCCTGGTCGGAGGGGATGCGGATGGCGTCGGCGATCCACGCCGGTCGGGTCGTCGAGGAAGCGGTGGCGCGGTGAACACGTCGGAGAACACGTTGGACCCGCGCGTGGACGCGGCACTGCTGGCCGCGGGCGCCATCCTGCCCGGCACCTCCGCGGCCGGGCCGGACCGCGACACGGTCACCGCCCGCCGCTACACCCACCCCGCCCTCGACGACCGGGTCGTGGTCCGGCTGGTGCCCGAGGTCCTGGGCCGCGCCGAGGACCTGACCTGCGAGTACCTCGGGTTCGACGCCCCGGTGCGCGCCGAGGGCGTGGGGACCGGGCGGCGCAGCGCCCTCGGGTTCCCCGCCTGGGCGCTGGTCAACGACCCGGCCAACGCCCACCACGCGCTCAACCTGGTCAAGGACGTCGAGCGGCTGGCGCGCACCGCCAAGTCCAAGGCCAGCGCCGCCAAGGACGGCTTCACCGCGCTGGGCGACATGCTCGGCCGCTCCGCCCCGCACTTCCTGCCCACCTTCTACGAGCAGGCCGGGCGGATCTTCCTGGAGCACGCCAACCCGACCTACGCGGCCACCATGTTCGGCAAGGCCCGCGAGGCCGAGGAGGTGCACGACCTCGCCGTCGACCCCGAGCGCACCCGCGAGGTGTTCCTGGAGTTCGCCTTCGCGGGCGCGCTGACCGCCAAGGCGCTGTCCGCGCACGCCAAGGGCCTGGCCCGCAAGCACGACCCGGGCGCCGCGCACGAACTGTTCCTCACCCTCTGCGTCGAGCGCACCCGCGGCGGCCTGCCGCCCTACACCGGGATGCCCGAGGACCTGCGCAGGCTGGCCAGGGCCGCCGGGCGCGACGTCGCCGCCGAGGACGAGCGACTGCTGCGCGCGATCCTCGACAGCCCGGCGATCAAGGGCGCGGGGGCGGCGTTCTGGAAGTCCCACCGCGACACCCTGGTCGCGATGGCCACCGCCGACGCCCGCGTGCGCTCGCAGCTACTGGCGTTCGTGCCGTCCGCGGCGTCGACCCGGCCCACCCTGGACCTGTGGCTGGACCTGCTGTCGGCCTGCGGCGCCGACCGCGCGCTGGTCGAACCGGGAGCCGGGGCGGCGCCGACCCCGGCCGCGTGGCTGTCGACGGTGTTGGGCGTGCGCGGGTCCGGTTACGGGACCGGGTCCGGCCGGTCGGAGCGGCTGCTGGAGCTGATCACCGCCATGGCCGACCGGTTGGTCGCCGACGCCGAACCGGTCCGGGTCCTGCGCGGGTGGCGGCAGGGTGAACTGGACGTGCTGGACCTGATGGTGGCCCACGGCATCCCCATCGCCGAGGGGGACCGCGACACCCCGCGGCTGGACGTCGGCGGG
The DNA here is from genome assembly GCF_003182415.1 of Actinokineospora spheciospongiae. Classification (NCBI taxonomy): domain Bacteria; kingdom Bacillati; phylum Actinomycetota; class Actinomycetes; order Pseudonocardiales; family Pseudonocardiaceae; genus Actinokineospora; species Actinokineospora spheciospongiae. The sequence goes on from NZ_QHCP01000001.1 coordinate 804,189, forward strand.
TGGCTCGGCGACGACGGCCCCGGCCGCCGCGACCTGGTGGCGCTGGCGGGTGACCAGCGCTTCGTCGGGCCGCTGGGGGAGGGCTTCGTCCAGCACGCCCGGTCCGCCGCGCGCTCCGGGGCGGTCAGCCGCGAGGCGCTGCTGCCGGTGCTGGCGGTGCCCGGACTGCGCGCCGCCCTGCGGCACTGGCTCACCGCCCGCGCCGCCGAGACCGCGGCCACCGGCCTGCCCGGGCTGGCCGAGCGGTTGCAGGCGGTGGCCGTGCTGCGGCTGCCCGAGGCGTTCGCCGACGTCCCGGAGGCGGCCGAGGCGATCGCCGCCACCGACGTCGCCGCCGCGCTGCGCGCGACCCTGCGCGCCGGTCTGCTCGACGAACTGGGCTGGCCCGCGCTGGAGGACGCCGTCGCCCGGCTCACCGCCGCGTCGGCCGCCCAGAACGAGGGGGTCGTGGTGTGCGGCGAGGGCTGGCCCGCGCTGGTGCTGCGCCGCGGTGAGTCGTTCGTCGTGGTCGGCCCGGACGGGGTCCTCGCCGAGCACCTGTCCCGCATCCCGACCGAGCGCAGGCACCGGTGGGCGTTCGCCCCGACCGCCCTGTGGTGCGACGGTGTGCTGCTGGTGCGCTGGCAGACCGACGACGGCGAAAGCGCCTACTGGAGCGACGCCCCCGACCGGGTCTTCGACCCCGGCGAGCACACCGCCCACTACGGCCGGGACCTGCCCGCGCCGTCGATCGCCCTGACCGGCGGCGGGCGCGGCACGGGTGGTCGCGCGGTGCACCCCGGCGACACCCAGGTGTCCCGGGGCGGCCGGGTCTTCGGCGACGGCACCACCCTGTGGACCGACCGCTACTCCGACGGCGAGTGGCGCTGGGTCGAACTCGACCCGGCCACCGGCGAACGCGGTCGGGCCAGCCTGCCCCGGTTCATCGAGGACTTCGCCCTCGACGGGGCGGCCCTGCAACCGCAGTGGTGCGACCTGCGGCCCGTCGCCGCCGCCACCTCGATGAGCCCGCTCGGGGCCGCGGGCGGCCTGCACGGCTGGCGGGTGCGCCGCGAGGCAGACGGGTCCTGGACCGGTGAGGGCGTCGACGGCAGGCGCGCCCGCCTGACCGGGGGCCGGGAGGGACCGGCCGGGGTGCTGCGCCTGCCCGGCGGTGGTGAGGTGGTGCTCAGCAGGCGCCAGGGCCACCTGACCCTGCACGCCACCGACGGCAGTGCCCTGGGCGCCGTGTCCGCCTCGGACCGGCACCCGGCCTACGCCGCGGGCACCCCGTTCGTCGCACCCGTCGAGTGGTGGCACCTGCTCACCCCGCGCGACCCCGCCGGATCGGCGGCGCTGCGCGAGGTCGGCCGCGAGGCGGTCGAACGGGTCCTGGAGGCGGCACTGGCCGAACCCGCCGACGACGCCCGCCGCCCGGCGGACGAGGTGTTCGCCGACCTGGTCGCGGGCAAGCGCGGCGGGCTGGCCGGTGCGGTCGCCGACGCCCTGCCCGGCCTGACCCACCCCGCGCTGCTCGCCGGTGTCCTCGACGTCGTGCGGCGGGCGGCGGGCCTGCTGCGCGAGCACCGCGGCTACGCCCCGATCGCCGACGCGGCCCGCCGGGTCGACACCGCCCTGTTCGCCCCGGTCGGCCCCGTGGTCACCGAGGAGGACCTCAACGCGGCGCTGTCCTGGTTCGGCACCTACCGCTCCCACCGCGGCCACGGGTCCGTGCCGACGAACCTGCCCGACCTGCTCACCGCACTCGGTGAGACCGCCGCCGAGCCCACCCCGGCGGCCGGGGCGCTGCCGGAGTCGACCAGCCCGGACTGGTACGACGTGCTGCCCCACACCGCCGCCCTGGCCCACCGCGCCGCCTCCCCGTTCACCCCGGACGCCCAGCGCGAAGCCCTGGTGCTGTTCCTGCGGTCGGTCGCCGCGGCCGGTCTCGTCGACGGCACCGGGCACTGGCGCACCGTGGGCCTGCTGGTCCCGAACGGCTCACCGGACCCCAAGACCCGGGTCGTGCCGGTGGACGGCGGGTTCGTCGCCGTGTTCGAACAGCAGTGGCGCCACGACGCCGACAACCGGTTCGACGGCGTCCAGTACACCCGCACCCCCGGGGTGTTCGACCTGCCGCGCGGGTGGCGGGTCGAGGCCGCCGAGGAGATCCGCCCGTCGTTCGGGCCCGACCGGGTGGCCGCGTTCCTGACCGCGCTCGCCGAACGCGGCCCGGCGCCGTGGTTCCCCGAGGCGGTGCCCGCTCTGGTCGAGCGCACCGGCATGGGGATCGCCGAGGCTACGGTCCTGCTGGCCGGGATGCCCGGGGTGGACCGCTGGGACGCCCACTACCTCAGCACCGAGGAGCGCCGGGCGCTCGGCCTGTCGGCGGGCGCGGCCAAGGCGGCCAAGGAAACCCTCCGGCCGCTGACCGACTCCTTCCGCCGCGCGCTGCTGGCCGCCGCCGTGCCCGCCGACCCCGCCGACCTGTGGACCACCGGGCCGGACGTGGACGCCGTCGCCGAGGTGTGGACGGCGAAGTTCGGCCGCCGCACCCCGGTCCCCGACGACGTGCTGGTCGACGCGACGAAGCTGCTGCCGCTGCACAACAGCGGCGAGTACGTGACCGGCGTGCTCAACCCCGGGCTCACCCCGTGGCTGGCCGCCAGCCAGGGCGTGCGCGTGGACGAGCAGGGCGCCTCGGTCGTCGACAACCCGGGCGGGTTCGACCGGTCCACGCTGCGCGCCGTGCCGCAGGTGCTGCTCTGGCTCGCGCAGCGGCTGCCCGCCGGGTCCCCGCTGCGGGCCCGGCTGCCCGAGGCGCTGGACCTGGCCCGGCGGCGCGTCGCCGACCCCGGGTTCGCCGTCGAGCTGACCCACTGGGCGGACAACGACCAACTGCGGGCCCTGCTCGGCCTCGACGGGCCCGACGACGAGCTGTTCGGCACCCACCGCGGCTGGCTGGAGGTGGGCAGGTACCGCGACGAGCGCTCCAGGTTGGTCGTCCGGCCCGGCCTGATCGGTCCGCAGGACCGCGACCTGTTCACCGCCCTCGCCGAGGTCTGGTACTGCGGGGACCTGGTGACCGCCGCGGACCTGCTGGCCTCCGCCGGGCTGACCGCCGCCTGCGCCGCCACCGCGGCCGAGGGCACCGACCCGGCCGCGTACTTCCAGGACCCGGCGGTGTCCGCGCCGCACCTGGTAGCCGAGGTGGCGGGGAAGTTCGGGCTCGCCGAGGACGCCGCCGTGCTCTACCTGCAACTGCTCGCGCTACCCGACCCGACCGACGCCAACACCGCCCGGTGGACCGGGTGGAAGCCCGCCCGGCTGCGCAAGGCCCGCGCCGCGCTCGCCGAGACCGACCTGGTGCTCACCGCCAAGCGGGCCAGGGCCGGGCGGTCGCTGTTCCTGCCCGGCGGCTGGCTGCCGCTGAGCGCCCCGCACCTGCCACTGGAAACCTGGAAGGCCCCGATGTTCGGCATCACCGGCAAACCCGACTCGGCGATCGTCGCCCGCGAACCCGCCGCCGACCTGTTCACCCGCGCCTGGCGGCGCGTCCTCGACGGCGACGCCCCCGCCTACGAGGAGCTCAAGACCGGAGGCCGCCGGTGAACGCCCCCAGGCAGGTCGACCCGGCCGAGGACGCCCACCACGCGGAACTGGCGTTCCTCGCCGCCCACGACAGCGGCCCCCGACCGCCGGGTTGGCGGCTGACCCCGCGCGCGGTCGTCACCTTCGTCACCGGCAGCGGCGGCGACGCGCTGGCGCTGCCCGCGGGCGCCGAGGCCGACGGCTTGGCCGCGCGGATGGTGATCAGCCCGAAGTTCGTCGGCGAACGGGCCCTGGTCGAGCGGGCCGTGGTCACCCTCGCCGGGGAACGCGGGCTGCTGCTCGTCGGCGAGCCCGGCACCGCCAAGTCGATGCTGTCGGAACTGCTGGCCGCCGCCGTGTCCGGCACCAGCCAACTGGTCGTGCAGGGCACCGCGGGCACCACCGAGGACCAGTTGCGCTACGGCTGGAACTACGCGCTGCTGCTGGCCGAGGGACCCAGCCCGCGGGCGCTGGTCCCGTCCCCGGTGCTCACCGCCATGCGCGGCGGCGCGGTCGTACGGGTCGAGGAGGTCACCCGCTGCCTGCCGGAGGTGCAGGACGCGCTGGTGTCGATCCTGTCCGACCGGCGCATCGCGGTGCCCGAGCTGTCGGGCACCGACGGCGCCACCGTGCACGCCGCACCCGGCTTCACCGTCATCGCCACCGCCAACCTGCGCGACCGGGGCGTGTCGGAGATGTCGGCCGCGCTCAAGCGGCGCTTCAACTTCGAGGCGGTCGGCCCCATCGGCGACCTCGCCGCCGAGACGGCGCTGGTGCGCAGGCAGGCCACCGCCGCGCTGGAGCGGGTCAGCGCGCCGTTCGCGGTGGACGACGTGGTGCTGGAGGCGCTGGTCACCGCCTTCCGCGACCTGCGCAACGGCGTGTCGCAGGAGGGGTGGGCGGTCGAGCGGCCCTCCACCGTGATGAGCACCGCCGAGGCGGTGTCCGTGGCGGCCTCCCTCGGCCTGGCCGAGGCGTACTTCCCCGGCGACCGCGACCCGCTGTCGCTGCTGCCCGGGCACCTGCTCGGCGTCGTCCGCAAGGACGACCCCGGCGACGCCGCCCGGCTCCTGGGCTACTGGGACGGTGCGGTGCGTCGGCGCGCGGAGACCGGGGCGCGCACCTGGCGACGGCTGTGGGAGCTGCGCGATGTCCTCGACTCGTGAGGACGTCCTGGCGGCCGAGGCCGCCCGGCTGGCCGAGCACCGCGCCCCGCACCTGATCGGCGTGCGCCACCACTCGCCCGCCCTCGCCGCCGCCGTGCCCGCCCTGCTCGACGCCGCCGCGCCCGAGCTGCTGCTGGTGGAGCTGCCCGAGGAACTGGGGGAGTGGCTGCCGCACCTGGCCGACCCGGCGCTCACCGCACCGGTCGCCCTCTCCGGCGCCGCCCGCGACGGCAGCGGCCTGGCGTTCTACCCGTTCGCCGACTTCTCCCCCGAACTGGCCGCGCTCCGCTGGGCGCACCGCAACGGCGTCGAGGTCCGCCCGTGCGACCTGCCGCTGCACCTGCGCGGGCCGGGCCACCGGGCACCGGGGTGGGCGGCGAGCCCATTGACCGACGCGCTGCGGCGCACGGTGACCGGCCGCGACGGCGACGACCTGTGGGACCGGCTGGTCGAGGCCACCGCTCCCGGCCAGAGCCCCGAGGCCGTGCGCCGGGCGGCGCTGCTGGTCGGCTGGGCGATCCGCCGCGACGCCGAGGGCGCCGGGGTCGACCCGTTCGACCTGCGCCGCGAGGCCTGGATGCGCCGCGCCGTCGCGCGGGCGGACGGCAGGCGCTGCACCGCGGTCATCGGCTCCTTCCACGCCGCCGCCCTGCTGCACGGCCCCGGGCACGACGCCCCGGAGGACACCGGGGCAGGCCCGGAGGTCGTGACGTCGCTGGTGCCGTACGGGTTCGCGCTGCTCGACGAACGGTCCGGCTACCCGGCGGGCATCCGCGACCCGGAGTGGCAGCAGGCGGTGTTCGAGGCCGGTGGCGACCCGGCCGCGGTGGAGGCCGCCGCCGCGTCGGTCATCGTGCGGATGTGCGCCCGCATCAGGGAACTGGGCCACCCGGCAGGCCCCGGCGAGGCGCGGGAGGCGCTGCGGCTGGCGGTCGACCTGGCCCGGTTGCGCGGCCTGCCCGCCCCCGGGCGCGGCGAGGTCGTGGAGGCGGTCCAGACCGTGCTCACCCACGCCGAACCGCTGGGCCGGGGCCGGGTCGTGGCCCGCGCCGCCGGGGACGTGCTCGTCGGCCGCCGCACCGGACTGCTCGCCCCGACCACACCCCGCTCCGGCCTGGCGCCCGCGGTCGAGGCGCTGCTGGCGGACCTGCGGCTGCCCGGCCCCGGCAGCGGCAAACCCGCCGTGCTGCGGCTCGACCCGCTGCGCTCCCCGCTCGACAGCCGCCGCGAACTGGCGCTGCGCAGGCTCGCCGTCCTCGGCATCACCTACGCCGAGGAGACCGCCACCACCGGCGTCGGCGGCGGCGACGCGCTCACCACCCGCTGGACCGCCACCTGGACCCCGTCCACCGCCGCCACCCTGCCCGTCGCGGGCCTGTGGGGGGCGACGCTCCCGCTCGCCGCCCTCGGCAGGCTGCGCGCCCGCCGCGCCGCCCGCACCGAGCAGGGCGGCCACACCCCCGCCGACGTCCGCGCCGACCTGCTCGACGCCGCCGCCTGCGGCCTGCCCGACCTCGTCGACGACCTGCTGTCCGACGCCGCCACCGTCCTGCCCGCCGCGGGCACCCCGCACGACCTGCTGTCCTGCCTCGACCTGCTGGACCGACTGCGCGCGGGCCACCTCCCCGGCACCCCCGCCACGGTGCTCGACGCCCACCCCCGCCTCGCCCACGACCTGGAGACCGCGGCGGTCGCCCAACTCGACGGCCTCGCCGGGTCCGAGGACGTCGCCGACGCCCGCGCCCTGGTCGAACTCGGCCAGCGCCACCACACCCACGGCACCGGCCTGCGCCTGACCGCCACCCTCCGCCGCCTCGCCGACGAGGCCGCCCCCCTCATCGCGGGCGCCGCGGGTGCGACCCGCGTCCTGCTCGGCCTGAGCACCCCCCAGGCCCTGGGCGAACGCGTGGCGTCCTGGATCGACACCGCCACCACCCCACCCCGCCGCGACACCCTGCGCCGCGGCCTGACCGGTGTGCTCGCCGCCGCGGGCCCGCTGCTGGAAACCCCCGAGGCACTCGACCCCCTCCTGGAACGCGTGGAAAGCTTGGCGGACAAGGACTTCCTCGACCGCCTGCCCGCCCTGCGCGGCGCGTTCACCTCGATCGGCCCGGCCGCCCGCTCCCGCGTGCTGGCGGTGGTCGAACAGCGGACGGGAACGCGCGTCGACACCGCCACGGCACCGGACCCGGAACTGCTCGCGGTGTGGCTGGAAGCCGAACAGGCGGGCAGGCAGGCCCTCATCGAGCACGGCCTCACCGATTCAATGTCCACAGTGGACGATGTCGGTGGAATCGCCGTCCAGGAGCCCGCGACGAGTGACCACCCCGACGCCGACCTCCTGGCGCACGACGGGCCCGCGCCCGGCGGCGCGGCGGCGGGGGAACTGCCCGCCGGGTTGCGGTGGCAACTCCTGCTCGGGGCGCGCGGCCAACGACCCGCCGGAGCGGCCCGGTACGCGGCAGCGCTGGACGAGCTGTACGGGCACGACCGCGGCGAAGGCGCCGCCCGCGGAGACCTCGGGGCGGACCGCACCAACCCGTTCCCGGACGTCCGCGACTGGTCCGACGAACTCCGGGACCTGTTCGGCGACCACATCCGCGAGGAGGTCCTGGCCGCCTCAGCGGAGGGCGGCAGGCTGGAGGCGGCACTGGAGATCGACCCCGCGTCGGTGCGCCCCTCGGTCGAACTGCTGCGATCCGTGCTGTCCCTGGCGGGCGGCCTCTCGGAATCCGCACTGGCCCGCCTGCGCCCCCTGGTCGCCCGGCTGGTCCGGGAACTGACCGCGCAACTGGCCAACCGCATCCGACCCGCGCTCACCGGCATCCAACTGCCCACACCCACCCGCCGCCCCGGCGGTCGCCTGGACCTGCCCCGCACCCTCCGCGCCAACCTGACCACCGCCCGCCGCGGCACCGACGGCCGGGTGCGGGTCGTCCCCGAACGCCCGGTGTTCCGCACCAGGGGCCGCCGCTCCTCCGACTGGCGACTGGTCCTCGTGGTCGACGTGTCGGGCTCCATGGAGTCCTCCACGGTCTGGGCCGCGCTGACCGCGTCGGTGTTCGCCGGGGTACCCGCCCTATCCACGCACTTCCTGGCGTTCTCCACCGAAGTCCTCGACCTCACCGACCGGGTCACCGACCCGCTGTCCCTGCTGCTGGAGGTCCGCGTGGGCGGCGGCACCCACATCGCGGGCGCCCTGCGCCACGCCCGCTCCCTGGTCACCGTCCCCGAACGCACCATGGTCGTCCTCATCAGCGACTTCGAGGAGGGCGGCCCCCTCGGCTCCCTGATCGCCCAGGTCCGCGAACTCGTCACCGCGGGCGTCACCGTCCTCGGCTGCGCCAGCCTCGACGACACCGGCACCGCCCGCTACTCCACCTCGGTGGCAGGCCGCCTGGTGGCCGCCGGAATGCCGGTCGCCGCCCTCAGCCCCCAGGAACTGGCCCACTGGGTCGGGGAAAAGGTGCGCACATGACCCCACCCCCGATAGCCCCCACCGTCCTGGCCGACGTCCTCGACGAACTCCCACCCCGCCTCCGCAAACGGGTCGACGCCGCCCTCTCCCGCGCAGCCGAGTGGACGATCACCCACACCCCCGAGTCGGCCCGAGCCGAACTGGACCCCGACACCACCCTGGTCTGGGCCCTGCACTCCGGCATCCTCACCACCGCCACCGACCTCACCTGCACCTGCCTGCTCGCCCCCCGGTGCCTGCACCGCGGCATCGCCGTCGCCGCCGCCGACATCGCCGAACCCGCCCCGGACCCGGCCGCTCCTGGTCCTGATCCGGGAAACCCCGATCCGGCGCCCGGCGCGGGCACGCCGGACCCCGGGGAAGCGGCCACCACCGCTGCCGATCCAGGTGCGACCACTCCGGCAGACCCGAGTGACCCGTCGGCGGCAGCGGGCGGCCCGAGTGGATCGGTGGGAGCAGCGGGTGCGCCGGGTGGCCCGGTCACCAGGGCGGACGGGTCAGGTGGATCGACCACCCCGGCGGCAGGCCCGGATGACTCGCCCGCAGAGACGGGCGGGCGGAGTGGGTCGGCCACCGGGGCAACCGGGCCGGATGGAGTGGCCACCCCGGCAGCCGGAACGAGTGGTCCGGCTGCTGCGGGCGAGCCGGGTGGCTCGCCCGCAGCAGCGGGTGGGCGTGGTTCGGCTGCTGTGGTGGCCGGGTCGGGTGGTTCGGCCGCGACGGCGAGTGGGTCGGGTGAACCGACCGGCCCGGTGTCCGAGCCGGGTGGTGCGGATATCGCGGTGGGTGGGTCTGATGACTTGCCCGCAACGGCGGGCGGACGCAGCGGGTCGGCCGTTGCGGTGGCCGGGTCGGGTGGCTCGGCCGCAATGGTGGGTGGGCGCGGTGGATCGGCCGCTGTCGTGGCTGGGGCGGATGGATCGGCGACGGCAGCGGGTGGGCCGGGCGGGTCGGTTGACTCGGCCACCGGGTCGGGTGGATCGGCCGGGCTGGCGGCTGGGTCGGGTGGTGCGGCTGCTGCGGTGGGTGGGCCGGGTGGCTCGCAGGCGGCAGCGGGTGGGCAGAGCGGGTCGGCCGTTTTGGTGGCCGGATCGGGTGGATCGGCTGGGGCGGGTGGATCGACTGCGGCGGTGGCTGGGGCGGGTGGGGTGGCCACCGCTGCGGGGGCGGGTGTTGCGGTCGGTGGGGTTGGGGGGTCGGGTTCGGGTGGGCCGGGTGCCGGGGTGCCTGTGGCGGGTGGGGGCGGGGCCGAGGTCGTGGCTCCGGTCCGGGCTGCTGAGCGGGCGGCGGCGGGTGCGTTGTGGGCGGCCTGCGCCACCGTGTTGCGGTCCGGGGCGACCGGGAGTGGCGCCGTGGTGCGGGCTGAGGTGTTGCGGGCCGCGCACACCGCTCGTGTTGCCGGGTTGCACCGGGCTGCTGCCGGGGGGCTGCGGATCGCTGCCTCCCTTGCGGCTGGGCGGGCCGGGGACTCCGCGTTCGACCGGGAAGTGCTCGCCGCCGACCTCGTCGATCTCATGCTGGTGTGCCACGACCTGCGCACCGGGCACGGTGACCCGGCTGAGCTGCGGGGTACGGCCCGGCGCGAGTACCGGCCGATCGGTTCTCTGCGCCTGTACGGCCTCTGCACCGAGGCGGTTGTGGCGGCCACCGGTTACGGCGGTGTCGTCACCCACCTCGTGGACCAGGGGGGCACCCTGTGGACCATCCCGGCGATCACCCCCGGTGGTGCTGAACGGGTGCCCGCCGCCGCGAACGGTCCGGTGGCCGTTGGGGAGTCCGGTCTCACCCACCGCGGGTTGGGGCGGGCCGGGCTGTTGCTCTCCGGGGGGACCGCCTCGGCCGACCGCCGCCTCGGGGCGGGCAAGGCGGTCCGCGCCGTCGCCGCTTCCGGTGCCGCCTGGGACGCGCCGCCGCTGGCTGACCTGTGGGCGCAGCCCCTGGCCGATCAGGTGACCCGCGCCTTCGCCGCCGACACCCGCCCGGACGCGCACCGGCCCGCAGGCGCCGACCTGCTGTTCCTCGACGCCACCGTGCTCGGCGCGGCGGCGGGCGCCCTCCGCGTCAGCACCGGTGACGCGCACATCGACCTCGTCGCCGACGGTGGGCGGTCGCTGGACAACCTCCGCGTCCTCGCGGGCGCGGCGGGGCTGCGGCTCCGCGTCGTCGCCCGGCTCCTGCCCGACCGCCCCGCCACCGCCCTGGCCATCGCCGTGTCCGGCGCCCCGGAGCACCTGTCGCTCCCCGTTGACCACCACGGCCGCGTCGACCTGGGCCTCGACCACCTCCAACGCTCCCACGTGGTGCCCACCGAACCCCGCGACCTCCCCACCCACCCCGAGCCGACCCACCACACGTCGACCGGCTCCGAGGCCGCCCCCTGCGCATCGACCGATCCCGAGCACGCACGCCGCACATCGACCGAGCCCGGGCAGACCCATCGCACGCCGACCGACTTCGAGCTGTCCCACAGCAGTCCTGCCGATCCTGAGCAGGCCCACCGCAGTCCTGCCGATCCCGAGTCGACCCGTCGCATGGTGACCCACCGGACGCCAGCCCCGCTGCGCCCGCTCGAACTGCTCCTGCACCGGATCGCCCTCGGCGGTCGGGCCGTTGCCGCCACCTCCACCGCGGCCCGCGAGATCGCCGCGCTCACCGGCAACGGCCTCACCACCACCGCTTCCCTGTTGGCCGACATCGCCGCCACCGCCCGCGACCGGGAACGCGACGCCTTCGGCCGGGTCGTCCGGGACACCGGGGACGCCTTCCCGCTGGCCTGGCTGCGCGGGGGTCTGCACCTCCGCGAGGTCAACCGGGCACTGGCGCGCCGTGCTTGGCTGGCGGCCACCACCCCGCCCACCTGACCTCCACAGCCCACGAGCGCTGCGGCCCGCACGGTCCCGCACACCGCCGGACGCCTCGATCGCACTGCGGGGCGGTCGCGGAGTTGTGCGGGCTCATCGCCCACCGCGTGCAGTGCCCGGCGACCTCGTTCGACCGGGTGGTCGACCTGGTCGTGCTGGGCAACCCGGCAACGGCGGTCCTGGCGGTCGGTTGGGCGGGAGGCGATCCTCAGGGGACGACCGTGATCGAGCAGCACGGGCTCCCGCTCGGACCGGGCGCCGGGGTCGTCCCCGGGATCGGTGACATCTGCGGGGTCCGGGGCACCGGGCTGTTCTCCACGGTGGTCACCGGTTCCACGCTCGGCGCGGGTCCTGGCACCGCGGGCGGCACGGGTTCCGGGCGCATCAGGGCGAAGCTGGCGACCAGGACACCGACGACGGTGAAGGCCGAGGCGGTGATGGCCGCTGTCCGGCGGCGGCGCTGGATGCGGCGGCCGCGCTCGATGACGGCGGTCGGGTCGGCGGCCCCGGTGGGTCGGTAGTCCTGCTCCGCCTGGTCCAGGGCGGCGCGGATGTCGTCAGCGTGCATAGCTTTCCCTGCCTTCGGAGAGCCGGGCGCGCAGTGCGGCCAGCGCCTTCGAGGTCTGGCTCTTGACCGTACCCGGCGCGCAGCCGAGCGCGGCCGCCGTGTCGTTGACGTCGAGGTCCTGCCAGAAGCGCAGCACCAGCACCGCGCGCTGCCGCGGCGGCAGCGCGGAGATCAGGTCCCAGAGCACCACCCGGTCCTCCCGGTCCGGTTCCACCACCGGCGACTCGGGTGGTTCGTCCACACCGGACTCCCGACGCCACCAGGCCCGGCGGCGGTCGGTGAGGAACTCGCGCACCACGACCTTGCGCAGGTAGGAGTCCAGGTGTTCGTGCTCGTCCAGGCGCGACCAGGCCAGGTAGAGCTTGAGGAACGCGGCCTGCGTCAGGTCCTCGGCGCGGTGCCGGTCCCGGCAGAGCAGGTAGGCGGTCACGCGGACCGAGTCCACGTGCCGGTTGAAGCACGCGGTGAAGGCGGAGGTGTCCGTCGACGCCCCCGCGGCGGAGAACCGCACAGTGCAACGCCTTCCGGCCGGTCGGTGCGCACTCCCGGGCGGGCGCACCGATCCTGGCAGCAGTCGAGGTCAGCCCGCGGTGGTCATCGGGGCGGGGCTGGGGGCGGGCCGTCCCGGCGCGGGGGACGGGGTGACGGCCGGTGCGGGCGCCGGGCGGCCGGGCAGGGGGCTCACGACCGGCGCACCGGGAGCGGGCCGCGGGGTCACGTCCGGCTGCTCGGGCACGGGCCGGGGGGTCACGCTGGGCTGCCCGGGCGCGGGGTGCGGGGAGGGCAGGGGCGAGAGTTCCGGCCCGCCCGGGGTAGGCAGCGGGGCCGGGCTGGGCTGGGGGACCGGGCTGGGCTGGGGGGACAGGCCCGGCGACGGCTGGGGGGACACCGCGGGCGGGGAGGTCTCCACCCCGGGCTGGGGCTGGGCCGGTCCGGTCACGGCCGACGCCAGGATGGGGACGCCCGCCACCGCCGCGCCGGTCGCCAGGACCCCGCCGACGATCATCATTCGAACTCGCACACGTGCTCCAGGTCTCCGGGAGCACCGCCTCGTGCGGTGCTCTCACCGGTAACCCACGCGGTGCGGTCGTCGGGTGGTTGCCCCGGTCGGGGCAGAATCCGGGCGGGAACACCTCGGCGGGTGCCCCGGGTGGTCAGTCGAGGCCCATCGAGCGGCGGATCTCGGCCAGCTTGGCCCGGCCCGCCTCGTCCCGCTCGGCCAGCTTCTTGTCCAGGGACTCCACGTCCGGGCCGGTGCCGCCCAGGCCCGCGAGGTCGACCGAGCCGGTGGCGGTGTGCACGCGGTTCTCGATCCGGTCGCGGACGTAGTCGAAGCTGGGCACCCCGTCCGCGGAGTAGTCCGACGGCGGCAGCACCGGCTCGACCAAGGCCGGGGCGGGGGACTTCTCCTCCACCACCTCGGCGTCCACCACGTTCTCCTCGTCGTTCCCGGCCGTGCCCATCGCCTGCTCCATCCGTTCGACCGTGCGCTCACCCGACCATAGCCCGACCCGGCCACCGCCTGATCGCCCGCTGACGGGCCGCTGAACACACCCCTGCCCCCGCCGGTCGACGGCACCGTGCGGTTCTAGCAGGTTTGTGTCAGACCTGGTGCGAAACGCAAGCGATATGGGGTATGTAGGGGCCTCTTGTTGTAGGGTTCCCACAACTCAGCGGCCTCGTCCTGCGCGATGCGGACATTGGTGTACCGGCCGGTAATCGGACAGGGTATGGACCCAGGTGCAGGCGACGATCCGAGACCCGGACGTCACCTTCTGCGTGTGGGTACTTGGGAGGCTCAGCCGGTGTTCAGTCGTGTCGCCATTGTCAACCGTGGAGAGGCCGCGATGCGGCTCATCCACGCGGTCCGGGACCTTTCGGCCGAAACCGGGACGCGGATCGAGACGGTCGCCCTCTACACCGACGCGGACCGGGGGGCCACGTTCGTGCGGGAGGCCGACGTCGCCCACCCGCTGGGCCCCGCCTCGGCCCGGCCCTACCTGGACCTCGCCGTGCTGGAGCGGGCGCTGGTGGACACCGGCGCCGACGCCGCCTGGGTGGGCTGGGGGTTCGTCGCGGAGGACCCGGCGTTCGCGGAGCTGTGCGAGCGGATCGGGGTCACCTTCGTCGGCCCGAGCCCGGAGGCCATGCGCAAGCTCGGCGACAAGATCGGCGCCAAGCTGATCGCCGAGGAGGTCGGCGTCCCGGTGGCGCCGTGGAGCCGCGGCGAGGTCGCCACCCTCGAGGACGCGCTGCGCGCGGGCGAGGAGATCGGTTACCCGCTGATGCTCAAGGCCACCGCGGGCGGCGGCGGGCGCGGCATCCGCATGGTCGCCTCGGGGGAGGACCTGGCCGAGGCCTACGAGCGCACCAGCCAGGAGGCGCTGCGCGCCTTCGGCTCCGGTGTCGTGTTCCTGGAGCGCCTGGTCACCGGCGCCCGGCACGTCGAGGTGCAGGTCATCGCGGACGGGCAGGGCACCGCGTGGGCGCTGGGCGTGCGCGACTGCTCGGTGCAGCGGCGCAACCAGAAGGTCATCGAGGAGTCCGCCTCCCCGGTGCTGTCCCCGGAGCAGACCGCCGAGCTGAAGGCGTCGGCCGAGCGGCTGGCGGTGGCGGTGGGCTACCGCGGCGCCTGCACCGTGGAGTTCCTGTACCACCCCGGCGACAAGCTGTTCGCCTTCCTGGAGGTCAACACCCGGCTCCAGGTCGAGCACCCGATCACCGAGATCACCACCGGCACCGACCTGGTCCGCCTGCAACTGCACGTGGCGGCGGGCGGCAGGCTGGAGGGCCCGCAGCCGGTCGAGTCCGGGCACGCCGTGGAGGCCCGGCTCAACGCCGAGGACCCCGACCGCGACTTCGCCCCCGCCCCCGGCCGCATCGCGCGCTTGGTGCTGCCCGTGGGCCCCGGCATCCGCGTCGACACCGGGGTCAGCGAGCGCGACACCATCCCGGCCGACTTCGACTCGATGATCGCCAAGATCATCGCCTACGGCACCGACCGCGAGCAGGCGCTGGGCAGGCTGCGCCGCGCGATGGCCGAGACCACGGTGATCATCGAGGGCGGTGCCACCAACAAGAGCTTCGTGCTCGACCTGCTCGACCAGCCCGAGGTGATCGACGCCGGCGCCGACACCGGCTGGATCGACCGGGTGCGCGCCGAGGGCCGCCTGGTCAACCACCGGCACTCCGCGATCGCCCTGGCCGTCGCCGCGATCGAGGCCTACCAGGACGAGGAGGAGGTCAGCCGCAGGCGGCTGCTGTCCACCGCGTTCGGCGGGCGCCCGCAGGTGCAGCACGAGAGCGGCCGACCGCTGGACCTCAAGCTGCGCGGGGCCGCCTACCGGGTCAGCGTGTCCCGGGCCGGTCAGCAGCGCTTCCGCGTCGGGGTGTCCGGCGGCGGGGACGCGCACCCGGCGGACGTCGAGGTGCGGCGGTTCGACGCGCACAGCGGCCAGATCGTGGTCAACGGCCACCGCTTCCGGGTGGTGTCGGCCACGCACGGCCCGATCCACCTGGTCGAGGTCGACGGCGTCACCCACCGGATCAGCCGCGACGAGGGTGGTGTCGTCCGCTCGCCCGCGCCCGCGCTGGTCGTGGCCACGCCGCTGGCCGTCGGCGACGAGGTCGACTCCGGGGCGCCGATCCTGGTGCTGGAGAGCATGAAGATGGAGACGGTGCTGCGCGCGCCGTTCCGCGCCAGGGTCCGCGAGTGCCCGGTGTCGGTGGGCAGCCAGGTGGAGACCGGCGCCCCGCTGATGCGCCTGGAACCCCTCGCCGACGAGGGTGCCGAGGCGGAGGCCGCGGGCGAGGTCGTCGAGATCGACCTGCCCGCCGAGCCCGCGGCGCTGTCCGCGGCGGAGCGGGCCGAGCGGGGCCTGCACGACCTGCGCGGCCTGCTGCTGGGCTTCGACGTGGACCCGCACGACCGCGAGCGCGTGCTGTCGGGCTACCTGGCCGCGCGGGCCGAACTCGGCGGCAGGCCGCTGCCGGGCGAGGTCGACCTGCTGACCGTGTTCGCCGACCTGTCCGAGCTGAGCCGCAACAAGCACGGCGGCGAGGTCGAACTGGAACCGGGCAACCCGGTGCACAGCCCGCGCGAGCACTTCCACACCTACCTGCAGAGCCTCGACGTGGAGCGGGCGGGCCTGACCGAGGGCTTCCAGGCCAAGCTCAAGCGGGTGCTGGAGCACTACGGCGTCGTCGACCTCGACCGCACGCCCGAGCTGGAGGAGGCGGTCTTCCGCATCTTCCTGGCGTTGCAGCGGATGACCACCGACGTCACGGTCGTCTCGGAGCTGCTGCGCCAGTGGCTGGCCGGGTCGCCGCCGCTGGAGTCGCTGAGCGAGCGCGCGGGCCTCGCCCTGGAGCACGTCGTCGAAGCCACCCAGGTGCGGTCCCCGGCGGTGTCGGACCTGGCCCGCGGCGTGGTGTTCCGCTGGTTCGCCCAGCCGCTGCTGCGCCGCAACCGGGCGACGGTCTACGCCGCGGTGCGCGACCAGCTTCGCCACCTCGACCGCAACCCCGACGCCCCGGACCGCGCCGAGCGCATCCAGAAGATGGTGGCTGGCCCGCAGCCGCTGGTCCGCATCCTCGGCCAGCGCATCGGCCGCCCCGGTCACGACCACGCCCCGCTGCTGGAGGTGCTGACCCGCCGCTACTACGGCAACCGCAACCTCTCCGAGGTCACCGTGCACGAGGAGGGCGGCTGCAAGCTGCTCAGCGCCGCGCACACCCGGGAGAGCGGGGTGACCCGCCTGGTCACCACCGCCGTGGACATCACCGGCGCGGCCGAGGCGCTGGCCGCGCTGCGCGCCTTCGGGGCGCGGGCGGGCGGTGGCGGGGTGGTCGCCGACCTCTACCTGACCTGGGAGTCGCAGCCCGACGAGGAGGGCATGGCGGTGCGGCTGCGCGAGCTGCTCGTCGAACACCTCACCGAGGGCGTCCGCCGGATCACCACCACCGTCGCCGGGGCCAGCGGCGCGGTGATGCACCACCACTTCAGCTTCCGGCCCGACGGCGCGGGCGGCTTCACCGAGGACCGGCTCATCCGCGGCCTGCACCCGCAGATCGCCCGCCGCCTGCAGTTGCAGCGGCTCAGCGAGTTCGACCTGACCCGGCTGCCCTCCTCCGACGAGGAGATCTACCTCTACCAGGGCGTGGCCCGCAGCAACCCGGCCGACGAGCGGCTGTTCGCCCTCGGCCAGGTCCGCGACATGGCGCCGCTGCGCGAGACCGACGGCAGGCTGGTGTCGCTGCCCGCGGTGGAGGACGTGTTCACCGGCTGCCTCGACGCGATCCGCACCGCGCGGGCCCGCCGCGCGCAGAACAAGCGGTACGACACCAACCGGATCATGATCTACATCTGGCCGCAGACCCGGCTGACCGCCGAGGAGATCGACACGGTGGTCCAGCGCATCCTGCCGATCACGGTGGGCGCCGGGCTGGAGGAGGTGCAGTTCGTCGTCCGCACCCGCACCGAGGCGGGCCGCTCCGCCGAGATCGCCGCGCGGATCACCCTCAACGCCTCCGGCGGCTACCGGCTGCACGTCGGCGACACCACCGACGAGCTGGTGCGGCCGCTGGACGACTACCGGTTGAAGGTGCTGCGCGCGGCCCAGCGCGGCAACACCTACCCCTACGAGCTGACCGGCCTGCTCTCCGGGCCCGACGGCGGCTTCACCGAGCACGACCTCGACGACAGCGGTGCCCTGGTGCCGGTCGACCGGCCCGCGGGGAAGAACACCGCGGCGATCGTGGCGGGCGTGGTGACCACCCCGACCGCGCGCCACCCCGAGGGTGTGACGCGGGTGGTGCTGCTCGGCGACCCGACCAGGGCGCTGGGCGCGCTGTCGGAGCCGGAGTGCTCGCGGGTGATCGCCGCGCTCGACCTGGCCGAGCGGATGCGGGTGCCGCTGGAGTGGTTCGCGCTGTCGGCGGGCGCGCGCATCTCCATGTCGTCGGGCACCGAGAACATGGACTGGATCGCGGCGGCGCTCAAGCGGATCGTCACCTTCACCCAGGGCGGCGGTGAGATCAACATCGTGGTCGCGGGCATCGCCGTCGGCGCCCAGCCGTACTGGAACGCCGAGGCGACGATGCTCATGCACACCAAGGGCGTGCTGGTCATGACGCCGGACTCGGCCATGGTGCTCACCGGCAAGCAGTCGCTGGACTTCTCCGGTGGCGTGTCGGCCGAGGACAACTTCGGCATCGGCGGCTACGACCGGGTGATGGGCCCCAACGGCCAGGCGCAGTACTGGGCGCCGAACCTGCCCGCCGCCCGCGAGGTGCTGATGGCGCACTACGACCACACCTACGTGGTCCCCGGTGAGGCGGCGCCGCGCCGGGCGGAGACCAGCGACCCGGTCACCCGCGACGTGTCCTCGTTCCCACACGCGGTCGTCGGCAGCGACTTCACCACCGTCGGCGAGATCTTCTCCGCGGCGCACAACCCCGACCGCAAGAAGCCGTTCGACATCCGCACGGTGATGCGCGCCCTGTCCGACCAGGACCACCCGGTGCTGGAGCGCTGGGCTGGCATGGCCGACGCGGGCACCTCCGCGGTGCAGGACGTGCACATCGGCGGCTGGCCGGTCTGCCTGGTCGGCATCGAATCCCGCTCGATCCCGCGCCGCGGCTTCCCGCCCACCGACGGCCCGGACACCTACACCGCGGGCACGCTGTTCCCCAGGTCGTCGAAGAAGACCGCGCGGGCGATCAACGCGGCGTCGGGCAACCGGCCGCTGGTGGTGCTGGCGAACCTGTCCGGGTTCGACGGTTCCCCGGAGTCGATGCGCAAGCTGCAACTGGAGTACGGCGCCGAGATCGGCCGGGCCATCGTCAACTTCGACGGCCCGATCGTCTTCTGCGTCATCTCCCGCTACCACGGCGGCGCGTTCGTGGTGTTCTCCAAGGCGCTCAACCCGAACATGACCGTCCTGGCGCTGGAGGGCTCCTTCGCCTCGGTCCTCGGCGGCGCCCCGGCCGCGGCCGTGGTGTTCTCCGGCGAGGTGAACAACCGCACCGCCACCGACCCGAGGGTGACCGACCTGCAGGCCAGGGTCACCGCCGCGGGCGGCGCGGAGCGGGCGGCGCTCACCCTCGAACTCGCCGAGGTGCGGTCCGCGGTGCGGGCGGAGAAGCTGGGTGAGGTGGCGGCGGAGTTCGACCGGGTGCACAGCATCCAGCGCGCGGTCGAGGTCGGCTCGGTGGACGCCATCATCAGCGCCGCCGAACTGCGGCCCCGCATCATCGAGGCCATCGAACACGGCATGAAGCACTGACACCACGCGGAACCGGCCGCCGCCCGAACGGGCGGCGGCCGGGTGTCACTCCGTGCGGATGGCGAACCGCATGGCCACGGTGGTGCCCGCGCCGACGCGGATGTCCACGGTGGCGGCCAGCGCGCGCATGATGCCGACCCCGCGCCCCCGGTGCAGGGTGGCCTCGGGGGTGGGTTCGCGCCACCGCCCGTGGTCGGAGACGGTGATGACCAGTGCGGCGGTCGGGGCGGCGAGGTGGGCGGTGACGGTGACGCTGCCCGGGGGCAGGTCCCGGTAGCCGTGCTCGACGCTGTTGGCCACCGCCTCGTCGACGACCAGCAGGACGTCGGTCACCAGTCCGGCCGGGACGACCTGCGCGCCCAGCCAGGCCCCCAGCGTCCGCCGGATCACGGCGAGTTCGGTGCTGATCGCCGGAACGGCCAGCACGAGGCGGTGCGCACCGGTGGCGTCACCGGCCGCCTGCGCCGGGTCCACCGCGCCGATGGGCGCGCGACCCCGTGCCACCTCCCGACGCGGGTTCACAGCGGGACTGGGTCGGACGGCGCGGGCTCCCCGGTGGGCGCCTGCGCGGGCGGTGACGAGTTCATCTTGGCTGCATACCCCACAGCGCCGTGCCCAACCGTCGAGTTCGCCCGCCCGGGGCGGGGTGCACCTGGCACCGGTGGCGCGGAAACGCGCAACCTCCGCCGCGGTGTCCGGATCGACCACGTCCCTCGATTCTCGGCGCAATGGTGACAATGGTGTCCGAATGGGGTGCCCGGTGGTCGGAATAAGTGCTGATCACGGGGTTGAGCTGCATGAACATGCCATTGGGGACCGAATCCGATTTCGGTGTGGCAGGGTTCTGCGGTGTGGTCCGGGGAGGGGAGATGTCGCCCCGGGCTCGTCCACAGTCGATTCTTCCGATCCCGCGCTGCCGGTGGTCGGAGTTCAGGGAGTGACGATGAAGCGAAAGCTGGGGGCGGCCTCGTTCGCCGTGCTGTCGGCCGTCGCGCTGGTCGCCGTACCGCAGGCGTCCGCCGATGTGCGGGTCGCCGCGTGCGCGACCGTGGCCGTCTTCGAGACCGACGGCTACAACTCGGGCGAGACGCTCAGCTCGTGGCGGGCGTCGGCGTTCAACCAGAACCCGCCCGCGGGCTACGAGATCGTGGAGGTGCCCTACTACGCGGGCGTGTTCCCCGTGGTCGACGCGCAGGCCCTGGACGAGTCGGTGGCCAACGGCGCCGCCGAGCTCGACGCCGCGGTTCGGCGGTACCACGCCGCGTGCCCGGACACCCAGCTTCGGTTGGCCGGGTACTCCGAGGGCGCGGTCGTCGCGGGTGAGGTGCTGGAGATGTACGCCAACAGCACCGTCATCCCGCACGACAAGCTGTCCGGCACCCTGTACGGCAACCCGCGGCGGTCCTTCGGCGACGGCGGTCGCGGCGGGGTCGCGGGCGGCATCGAGACCAACCTGCCGACCTTCCTGCCCGGGGTCACCATGCGCGGCGGCCGGGACTTCGGCGACATCCCGGTGCGCGACGTGTGCAACGAGAACGACGGCATCTGCAACTCCACGAACATGATCACCAACCTGCTGGCGTTCGCCAACGGGCTCTACGGCTACGCCGCGGGCGACCACGCCTACGTCCTGAACCCGGCCGTGGACACCGGCGCGGGCCTCACCCTGCACCCGCAGGCCCCGAGGATCGGCTACGGCGCGCCGCTGCCGATCCCGGTGGGCACGCCGTGGCAGATCCAGCAGCTCCTCGGCGGTGTCAGCCCGCGGCAGGCGGTGGTCACCGCCCGCGACTCGGTGGAGTCGGTGCTCCCCGCCTCGGTGCTCGCCCAGCTCCAGTCCGACCCCTGGTACCAGCTCATCGCCGCGGCCTGACAGCGGTCCCGGGCGACGTAGGGCGGTTGGTGGTGCGGCTCGCAGCCGCGCCACCAACCGCCCTACGTCGTTCCCATAACCTCGCCGAGCCCGCCCAACTGGTGCGGAGTTGGTGGCCCGTGCCAAGGTGCGAGCGGAATTTCGTCACGACGGGCAGGTTTGCGCGTTGGGCTGGTGGGGTATTGGGACACTTTACGAGTCAGAAAGGGGACAGGCCGTGACCTCGTCCGCCGATCGTGCTGACCTGTTGGTGGCCGGGCGTTACCGACTGCTGGAGCCGCTGGGTGTGGGCTCGACGGCCGAGGTGTACCGGGCCCTCGACACCAGGCTCGACCGGCCGGTGGCGGTCAAGGTCCTCACCGGCACCGCCGAGATCAGCGACCCCCGCCGCTTCGCCAACGAGATCCGGACGCTGGCGGGCCTGTCGCACCCGAACCTGGTCGCCGCCTACGACGCGGGCACCGAGGGCGGCACCCCGTTCGTCGTGCTCAGCCTGGTCGAGGGGTGCACCCTGCGGGAGCTGGTCAAGCGGGGGCCGCTGTCCGTCGCCGAGGTCCGCCGGATCGGCGCGGTGCTGGCCGACGTGCTCGCCCACGTGCACGAGCACGGCATCGTCCACCGCGACGTCAAGCCCTCGAACATCCTCGTCGACACCGCGGGTGAGCCGCACCTGACCGACTTCGGCTTGGCCCTGCTCACCGGGGGCACCCGGTTGACCCACAGCGACCAGATGGTCGGCACCGCGGCCTTCCTGGCCCCGGAGCAGGTGCGCGGCTCCGAGGTGGGCTCGGCCGCCGACGTCTACGCCCTTGGCCTGGTGCTGCTGGAGTGCCTGACCGGGCGCCGCGAGTACGTGGGCACCGAGGTCGAGGCGGCGGTGGCCCGCCTGTACCGGTCCCCGGAGATCCCCGACGACCTGCCCGCCGACCTGGTGCGGCTGCTGTCGCTGATGACCGCCCTGACCTCCCGTCGCAGGCCCACCGCCGCCGAGTGCGCGGCGGTGCTGCGCGGTCCCGGCGAGGAGCCGGTCCCCGCCATCCCGGTGGAGAGCGCCGCCCCGGTGGAGACCGCTGTCCTGCCGGTACCCATGCCCCGGCGGCAGGTGCCGCGGAAGTACCTGGTCACGGCGGGTATGGCCCTGCTCAGCGCGGTCGGCACCACGTTGGTCCTGACCGCGGGCAGCACACCCCCGGAATCGGTCTCCTCCCCGCCGGAGCCCCCGGCGAGTTCGTCCCCCGTGGCCGTGGTCCCACCGGCCGTGGGGGTGGCGAGCAACGTCATCACCGGCCGGGACGAACAACCCCGCCAGGTGGCGGACCACCCGGTCGAGCAGGTCGCCCCCGTCGCCCCCGGTGGGGCGGGCAAGCCCGCCGACGTCGCGGCGGACAACAGCGGGCCGGGGAAGAACTCCTCCGCCAACAGCGGTGGGGGGCCCGCGGAGCAGGCGGCGAAGAAGCCCGCCAAGGGGAAGAAGGAGAAGTAGGCTCCCCCTTCCCCGGGCGGGTGGGCGCCTGCTCTCAGCAGACCCTGCCTCAGAAGACGGTGTCCACGTCCTCGCTGATCAGCTCGTCGAGTGCCCGTTCGGCCACCGCGGCGATGGTCATGGACGGGTTGCACGCGGCGGCGGTCCCCGGCATCAGGGCGCCGTCGAGCACATAGAGGCCGCGCTGGCCGAGCACCCGCCCCGCCAGGTCGCACACCGACCCCATCGAGGCGCCGCCCAGCGGGTGCCAGGTGGAGGGGGCGACCGCGGTCGTGTCGAGCAGGACGCCGAAGGTGCCCGCGATGCGGGAGATGCGGGTGTGGATGCGCTCGCTGAGCGCCTTGTCGGCGTCCTTGGGCCACTGCAGGACCGCGTCGTCCTTCGCGGAGTCGTAGACGAAGCGGCCCCGGCCCTGGCTGACGCCGTAGCCGACGAGCATGGTGGTGCGCAGGTTCGGCGTCGGGGGCAGGGAGGCCTGGATGACGGTGTTGGCCGTGGCCGGGTCGCCCCACTCCTTGGTGCCGTAGATGACCGGCCCGCCCTGGGGGGTGCCGAAGTCGTCGGCGAAGTTCGTCCAGGTGTAGATCCGGTCGCCGTTGGAGCCCCAGTTGGTGCCCAGGTCGTCGGGCATGTCCGGGATGTCGCCCTTGGCCGCGGCGCGCATCAGCAGCCGGGTGGTGTTGGCGGTCCCGGCGGCCATCACCAGCGCCCGGGTGGTGATGATCTTCTTCTCCAGCACCTCGCCGCCGGTGCCGATCCGGTCGGTGTGCACCTGCCAGCGGCCGTCCGGTGCCAGCACCACGTCGGTGACGTTGTGCTGGGTGGCCACGATGCAGCGCCCGGTGGCCTCGGCGGCGGCGACGTAGGTGACGTCGACCGAGTGCTTGCCGCCGTTGTTGACCCCGAGGGCGCAGTCGCCGTTGGTGTAGGACGGCTTCATCTCGCCGTTGAGTTCGCGCCGCGCGAAGTCCCAGTCGATCGGCATCGGGATCTTCTCCACGGCGTAGCCCGCGCGCTCGGCGTTGCGCGCGAAGATCCGGGACGCGGCGTAGGTCTTGCTGTTGACCACGTCGTCCGGTGCGACCCGCGGCCGCAGCATGGCGGCGACGCGCGGGTAGTACACGCCGTCCATCCGGGCGTAGTCGAGTTCCTGGGGGAAGGTCGCGTTGAACACGTCGGCTTCGGGTTGCAGCGTCATGCCCTGGTAGACCAGGGAACCACCGCCCACGCCCGAGGCGCACATGATGTCCATGCCGTTGCCCGCGACCCGCTCCAGCAGGCCGGTGTACCGCTCGAACGGCACGTTCGGGATGCCCGGGATCGTCGGCGCGGAGCCGAGCCAGAAGATCCGCTTGTCCGGCGAGGTCGGGTGCGGGAACGTCTCCGCGTCGGGGCCGGTGGGCCAGCGCAGGCCGCGTTCGAGCACCAGCACCGGCACCCCGGCCTGGGCCAGCCGCAGCGCGGTCACGCCCCCGCCGAAGCCCGACCCGACCACCACGACCCGGTGCTCCTCGCGCGTCACCGGCACCCGGCGGGGAGCGGCGATCCCGGTCGCCACCCCGACCGCCGACAACCCCGCCGCCGCGGCGGCTCCCAGGAGGACGGAACGTCGGGTGACAGCGGGCATCAGCACTCCTCGGGGGACGGCGGTGGCAGGGGCAACGGTAGGGAGGGCAACCGAGAGAAGGAACCGATTGCCGGTCTCACTACTTACCGGTAACATCGTCCGGCGTGCGCCCCGCGAGGTCATCGACGTCTGGTCGCGCTGACGCCCGCCGCAACCGCGAGGCCATCCTCCGCGTCGCCGACGAGGCCTACGCCGAGGGCTCCGAGGTCGTCCCGCTCGACGAGATCGCCCGCCGCGCGGGCCTGGGCCGGGCCACCGTCTACCGCCACTTCCCCGACCGGCGGTCCCTCGGCCTGGCCGTGGCGACCGAGCGGCTGGCCTGGCTCAGCCGCGTCGATGCGACGGGGGAGGTCTGCTCGTTCCGGGAGTTGCTGCTCATGGTGCTCTCGGTGCAGGTCGAGCGCCGCTCCCTGGTCAACCTGTTCCGCAACCTGCCGAACCGCTACCAGCAGCAGTACGCCGAGGCGCTCATCTCGGTGCTCAAGCCCGCCTTCGAACGCGCCAGGGAGCAGGGCGACCTGCGCCCCGACATCGAGCTGAACGACCTGGTGCTGGTCTTCGAGATGGTCGAGGCCGCCCTGCTGGCCGACTTCGCCTGCGTCCACGGCGACGAGTCCACCCAGCGCCTGATCAACGTGATCGTCGACGGGTTGTTCGTGCGACCGGGCGCCTGAGCACCCCGACCTGCGCCGCGTACCAAATCCCCGCCCGGCTCTTGACCGCCCGCGCGCACTTCGCACCCGCCAAGGTCTTCGTGTTGCCGGTCACGGTCACGTCTGTCCTAATGGGCTTCCGCCCAGTCCGTCCGGAACGCCCGCCCGGCCGTGCGCGGAACCAGCACCAACATGAAAGAACCTGCCGGAAAGGCACTCGCATGACCCCATTGCGCACCGCGCTCGCCGCAACAGCCGCCTGCGCGGCCGTCCTCGCGGCCGCGGTCCCGGCGTCCGCGGACCCGGCCATCCCCAGCTTCGTCGTTTCCTTCACCTACACCAAGCTCGCCCCCGAGGCGACCCCGCCCGGGGCCAACGACTGGGCGTGCCGCCCCGACGCCCGGCACCCCCGGCCGGTCGTCCTCGTGCACGGCACCTACGAGAACCGGTACAACGACTTCGCCGCCATGTCACCGGCACTGGCCGCCGACGGGTTCTGCGTCTTCGCGCTGAACTACGGCGACACCGACGACAGCCTGGCCTCGGTGCCGCCGTCGATCAAGGCGACCGGCGACATCCGCCGCTCCGCGCGCGAACTCGGGGCCTTCGTCGACCGGGTGCGCGAGGCGACCGGGGCACCCCAGGTCGACATCGTCGGGCACTCGCAGGGCGGGCTGATGCCCCGGCGGTACCTCAAGGACGGCGGCGCGTCCGCCGTGCGCAACCTGGTGACCCTGGGCGCCACCCACCACGGCACGACGCTCGACGGCATCGCCACCCTGGTGGACACCCTGGGGCTGCTGGGGTTCACCCCGCCCGCGATCGGCAAGGCCGCCGCCCAGCAGGTCGTCGGTTCGGAGTTCCTGCTCGACCTCAACGCCGGGGGCGACACCGTGCCCGGCGTGTCCTACACGGTCATCGCCACCCGGTTCGACGAGATCACCACGCCGTACCGGTCCACGTTCCTCAGCGCCGGTCCCGGTGCCCGGGTGAACAACGTGACCCTGCAGGACGGCTGCCTGCTGGACCTGTCCGACCACCTGACCATGACCTACTCGCCCCGGGCCATCGGCATCGTCCGCCGCGCCCTCGACCCGACCGCACCCGCACCCCCCTGCCTGCCCGCCCTGCCGCTCCTCTGATCGACTCCCCGTGCGGGACCGGTCGCACGGGGCGCACGCGGTACCGGAATGCGCGGTGCCGACCATGAGGGTGGTCGGCACCACGCATTCCGCTGTGCTCACAGCTCCGCGTTGATCAGTGCCTCCACCAGGGTGCGGCCGGTGCCGGTCAGCTCGACCAGTCCGCGCGCCCGGTCCACCCGGGCCAGGTCCCGCCCCGCCAGCCGGTCGAACGCCGACGCCCACGGTTCGGCGAACAGCGACCGGCCGAACCGGGCCCGGTGCAGGTCTTCGCGCAGCGGTCGCAGCGTGGTCAGCGCCATCTTCACCGCTCGGGCCGCTTGGGCCTCCGGGGTGAACCGGGTGGCCGAGCCCAGGGGGATGCGGCCCTCGCGCACGGCCTGGGCGTAGCGGTCGCGGTTGGTGTCGGTGATCGCCTCGGAGGCCCGGCAGGAAGAGCTGCCGCCGAGCCCGATGGCCACCTCGGCCTCCTGCTTGTCCTGGTCGACCATGATGGCCTTCCACTTCTCCGGTGGCAGCCCGGACCGGGCGAAGTACATCGTCGGGTGCTCGGTGTACCCGGCGGCGGTCAGGCCCTCGGTGAGCAGTTCGCGCATCTGGTACTGCTCCCCGAGGGAGGGCCAGTGGTGGCCGGTCTCGCCGAGCCTGCGGCGGTAGTCCGGGAACTGCCAGGCGGCGGGCTTCTCGCCGGTGACGCCGGTGCGGGTGTCCGCGTAGGACATCAGGTGCAGCTTGGTGCACACCACCGCGTCCACCCCGTGCTCCAGCACCACGTCCAGGTCGCGGCGGACGCTGTCCACGGTCTGGTCGAGCAGCCCGTACATCAGGTCGATGCTCGCCCACTCGAAGCCGAGCGCGCGGGCGTTGCGCACGAAGTCCACGCACATCGCCGACGAGTGCTCCCGGCCGCACTCCCGCAGCACCGTGTCGTCGAAGGACTGCACGCCGCTGGAGATCTTGGTGCAGCCCAGTTCGCGCAGCAGTTCCAGCTTCTGCGGGGTGAACGTGCTCGGGTCGCCCTCGAAGCGGATCGTGGTCTCGGCGGTGAAGCCGAAGTTCTCCCGGTAGAAGTCCAGCAGCCTGCGGATGGCGTGGGCGGGCAGCATCGACGGGGTGCCGCCGAAGACGTTGAACTCGCCGACCGGTGCGCGGCGCAGGTTGGGCACCGCGTCGAGCCACAGCCGGGCCTCCTGGATGTTCCAGTCCACCCACTGCGCCGCCTTGGTGTCCATCACCTCCGGTGCCCCCTTGACCAGCACCACCGGGTACTGGCAGAAGCGGCACCGGTAGGCGCAGGTCGGGATGTAGGACCACAGGTGGATCGGGGCGGTGTCGGCGAGTTGGGCGTCGAGGTCGGCCAGGAACGCCTCCGGCGGGTGACCGGGCACGTTGCCGGGGAACACGTGCGCGCCGAACGGGTCCTCCTCCAGGTACTCCAGCAGGTGCGCGTTCACCGGGTCGGCCAGCGCGTCCAGCACGGCGGGCCTCGGGTACGCCGGGTCCAGCCGGTGCAGCGACTCGCGGGCGGTCGACATCAGAACACGCCCCCGTTGCCGAAGTGGTTGTGCGCCTCGCCGGATTCGCGGTCCTCGCAGTAGTAGCGCACGAACTCGGCGAACCGCTCCTCGGGCACCTCGCGCAAGCAGTCCGGCAGCGGCGGCGGGGCGCCGATGTCCTCGCCGACCGTGCGCCGCAGCACCGCGAACAGCTCCTCGCGGAACTCCAGGTAGAGCCGGTAGGACGGGGTCTTGTAGGTGTGGATGGGGGTGAAGTCGACCACCCGCATCTCGTCGCGGATCTCCGCGATCCGGTCGCGCAGCCGGGCGGCCAGGTCCGCCCCGAAGAAGTCCACGACCCGCTGCTCCTCCAGCAGAGCCGGGGTGAGCAGCACCGGCAGCACGACGTTCTTCGGGGTGAAGTCCTTGATCGAGAACTCCCAGGCCTGCCGCGCCTCGGCCGGGGTGAGGTCGCTGTCGCGGGCGGGCGCCGGGTCCGCCACCCGGATGTCGCGCATGACGATGATGCCGTCGTTGCCGTAGGCGCGACCGGTGATCACCTCCTCCAGCGCGTGGTTCACCCGCCGCGGGTTGATCTCCACCCGGGACCTCGGGGCGTAGGCGATGTCGTGGCCGCTGCTGCGCACCTTGATGCCGAAGTCCCAGTCGTCGGAGAGGTGGTTGACGAACCGCCCGTCCTGCACCTGGTAGAAGACCTCGATCCCGCCGACCGCCGCGTACGCCTCCCGCTCCACGGCGAAGCCCTTGCCGTCGGGGAACCCGCCGAACACCGACCAGGCCACCACCCGGCAGCGCAGCGTGCGCTGGATCGCGTCCCACAGCCGCGGCCTGCCCGCGAAGTGCTCGGCGGTGTAGTAGTAGTCGCACACCCCGATGGCGGCCTTGCTGGACTCCATGGCCGAGAACAGCTCCCACAGCCAGTCCGGGTCCACCACGCAGTCCGCGTCCGCCGACACCAGGTAGCACCGCTCGTCCGGGTCGGCGAACGGCCGCGCCCGGCTGCGGTGCACCGCGAAGTCCATGCCCGCCCGCCGCGCGCACGACACGCCCTGCTCCGCCTCGGTGATCAGGTGCACCGCGAGGTCCGGGTGCGCCTCGGCGAACCGGCGGGTGATCGCGGCGGTGTCGTCGGTGGAGTTGTTGTCCACCACCACGACCTCGAACAGCTCCCGGTCCAGCGGACCGCCCGGGCCGCGCTGGTCGCGCAGCCCGACTAGCACCCGCTCCAGGTGCGCGGCCTCGTTGAACACCGGCAGCACCACGCTCAGCCGGGTGCGCGCGCCCATGGGCGCCGGGAACAGCCGCGCGACCGCCTCGCCCACCCGGTCCTGGCCGAAGTGCCCGGCACCCAGCCGGTGGTTGTGGGTCATGACCGCGTTCCACCTCTCCCGATCGGTGATCAGCTCCGCCACCTCGGCCACGAACTCCCCGGTGGGCAGGTCGTGCGCGGTGACGTCGAGCAGCGGCGCCCGGAACCCGAGCCTGCCGTAGACGGCGTCGTACAGCTCGTAGCGGCTCGCGGCGTACGGCGTGCCGGAGGCGATCGCCTCACCAACCGGGTTGCCGTAGCTCTCGTAGTCGTAGGAGGTCAGGAACAGCGCCAGGTCAGCGTGCGCGAGCAGGTCCCGCACGCTGTACCGATCACCGGGGGAGTCGTAGGGCGCGAGCCTGCCGCCGAACACGACCCGCTCGCGCACCTCCAGTTCCTCGGCCAGGGCGACCAGGCGGGCCTGCTCGGGTGCGGATTCGGTGGGGTCACCGGCCACGAACAGCACCGCGTCCACACCCCGGGCGAGCAGCCCGGCGAGCAGGTGCAGGTCCCGGTCGACCCGCTTCTGCGGGATGATCCGGGTGAACCTGGCCAGCAGCGCCGCGCCCGCCGGGATGCCGAAGTCGGCGCGGAACCGGGCGTTGCGCCCGTCCACGCGGGCGGGCGCGTGGGTGAAGGTGTTGGGCAGCACGCTGATGTTGCCCAGCCCGGGGACCCATTCCCTGGTGCGGCGCAGCGCGTGCTCGTGCAGGGCGAAGTAGTGGATGTGCTGGCTGTCGCGGGGGCGGGGGGTGGTCGGGTGCGGGAACGCGCCGTACTTGCCGGTTCCCGGTTCGCTCTGCCACATCAGGTCGTGGTCGCGCCAGAACACGAAGCGGCCCAACCGGTGCCGTGCGCCGTACCGCTCGATCGCCAGGTAGAGCGCGGTGGTGTAGGTGATGTTCTCCGGCAGGGTCCCGTTCTCCACCACGACCAGCGTGACCCCGCACTCCTCCCAGGTCGCCACGATCCGGTCGGCGACCGCCTCGGCGACCCGCCGCACCCGGGGCAGCAGCGCCTCGTCCCCCGCCGCCACGACCTCGCTCAGCACGCGGGCGACGAACTCCTGGTCATAGCCGGGCACGGTGTGCAGGTCGGCCACCCGGTCGAGGGTGACCCAGTCAGGCAGCAGGTCGGCTTCGCCGTCGTAGGGGCGGAAGAACCGGTGCTTGTCGGCCTTGATGTCGTAGCCCAGGTCCAGCCGGACCCGGTGGCCCCGGCGGGCGAACTCGCGGGCGACCTTGACGAACTCGACCACGACCCCGGAGATGGCGGCCCCGTCGAAGGACACACCCCACAGCGTCGGCGCCGATGTCACGCCTCCCAGTATCGGGTTCGCCGGGTGGGCGCACCACCCGCCACTCGGGCCGGATCACGGGGAGCCGGGGTCAGCGGGGTGTCAGCGCTTCTCCCGGACCGCCTCGACCGTCTCGACCATCGCGGGGTCGATCGGGCGCGTGCCGGTGGCGGTGAGGTGCAGGTGCCGCAGGAGCAGGTCGGCCAGCCGGGTCGGGTGCAGGCCCGGTTCCTTCCGGGAGAACCGGTAGCGCAGGGCGGTCAGGCGCAGGGCCAACCGGAACGCCGCGGCCGGGAGCACCTTGACCGGGCGGGGACTGCCCGCCGCGGCGGCGAGCCCGCCGATCATCTCCGCCCAGGTCAGGTTCCCGTCTGCCGCCGGGAGGTCCGCACCGGAGGCCGCTTCCAGGGCGTCGACCGCGATGTCCGCGACGGTCTCCGCGGTGGTCACCGCCGTGCCGCCGGTCGGGGCCAGCAGCGGGGACTTCGAGCCGACCCAGCCGACCAAGCCCTCCGCCCACGCCGGGAACCGCTCACCCGCGCGGCCGAACACGAACGGCACCTCCACGACCGCCACCGGCAGGCCCGGCCCGGCCGCCGTCCGCCCCTCCGCCGCCTGCGCGACCCGGCTGCGGATGTAGGGGTGGGCACCGGCGAGGTCCCACTCCGGGTGCTCCCGGTTGAAGTGCGTGAAGTACGAGCCGAGCACGACCGCGCGGGTCACGCCCGCCTGCCGCGCGGCGGTGAGCAGGGTGACGACCGGGACGACGTTGCCCGCGTGGAACGCCGAGTACGCGGGCCGCGCGGGCACCTCGCGGTCGTCGGCACCGGCGGCGAACACGACGCCGTCGCAGCCGGTCAACAGCGGCAGCCAGGTCTGCACCTCGGCCGTGGTGGCGTCCACCGCGTGGTCGATCCCGTCCCGTGCTGTGCGCGCGACCGCGACCGCGGTGTGCCCGGCCGCGTGCAGCCGGGTCACGATCTGCCGACCCAGCAGGCCACTTGCGCCGACCACGAGAACCCTCATGGGGGACGATGATCGCACCGCGCCCCCGCGGTCGTCGCGCGGGTGCCCGATGGTGAGTATTGCCGAGCGCCCGGCTCCGCACTTTGGTAGACCGGTCCACGACAACGGCGGCCACCGGGCCGCCGGGGGACTGGGGGATGCCCGTGAGCTGCCGCATCAGCGAGATCGTCGTCGACGCCCGCGACCCCGGGCGGCTGGCCCGCTTCTGGTCGGACGTGCTGGGCTTCGTCGAGCTGTCGCGCGAGGACGGCGCGATCGAGATCGGCCCGGCGTCCGGCTTCGGCGGCCCGCAGCCCACCCTGCTGTTCATCCCCGTCGCCGAGCCCACCCCCGGCAAGCTGCGCCTGCACTTCGACGTCAACCCCACCGACGGCGACCAGGAGCGGGAGCTGACCCGGCTGCTGGAGCTGGGCGCCCGCCCGACCGACGTGGGTCAGGCCGACTCGGCGAGCTGGCACGTGCTCGCCGACCCGGAGGGCAACGAGTTCTGCCTGCTGCGCCAACGGCTCGACCAGGCCTGACGGCTCACCCCACGACCAGGATGTGCAGGTTGCGCGGGCCGTGGACGCCCTCGACCCGGTTGAGTTCGATGTCGCTGGTGGCGCTGGGCCCGCTGATCCAGGTCTGCGGGCGGCGCGGGTCCAGCGCGGCGATGGCGGCGGGGACGTCGGGGACCACCCGGTCGGCGCGAACCAGGCACAGGTGGGTGTCGGGCAGCAGGGTCAGGGCTCGGCGGCCCTGGCCCGCGGTGTGGTCGAGGACGAGAGTGCCGGTGGTGGCGATCGCCAAGGCGGCGGTGGTGACCACGGCATCGACCCGGTCCAGTTCGGCGGTGCTCTCGCCCGCGTCCACGGGTATGGGCAGGGGGTAGGGGAAACCGGGCGGCACCAGGACGCGGGTGAGGCCGCCCAGTGCCGAGGCGACGGCGGCGGGGACGTCCGCTTCCGCGCACCGGACCACGTGCGCCCGGTAGTCGGCGGCGCGCTCGACGAACAGGCCGACGACGTCGGCGGGCGGCGGGGCGTCCCGGTAGGCGCGCGGCACCGGGGTGTCCGCGCGGTCGGCGCCCGCCAGGGCGCTGCGGACGGCGGCCAGGATTTCCTCACGGGCGCTCATCGGCGGTCCTTCCACCAGTTGCGGAACGAGCGGCGCGGTGGGGCGGGCAGGTCCCGGGCGCCCGTCCACAGCGACCCCGGCCACGGCAGCCACCCCAACGCCCGCCGCCCGCCCGGCAGCACCCGCCGCCCCAGCCGGGAGGCCAGCCCGCTCGCGCCCTCGGCGGCGGCGAGGCGGCGGGCGTCGCCGAAGAGCCAGCCCGCAGTGCGCATGGCCAGGACCTCCGCCGACGGTGGACCCGACCGGTGCGCGTCGACCACCCGGGAACGCAGGTGGACCAGCACCTCCGGGATGTCGATGCGCACGGGGCAGACCTCGAAGCAGGCACCGCACAGCGTCGACGCGTACGGCAGCGAGTCGGTCTGCGCGTCCTCGCCGACCCCCTTCATCAGCGGGTTCAGGATGGCCCCGATCGGCCCCGGGTAGACCGACCCGTAGGCGTGGCCGCCGGTGCGCTCGTAGACCGGGCACACGTTCAGGCACGCCGAGCAGCGGATGCAGCGCAGCGCCTGCCGCCCCACCTCGTCGGCCAGCACCCTGGTCCGCCCGTTGTCCAGCAGCACCACGTGCATCTCCTGCGGCCCGTCCCCGGGGGTGACCCCGCTCCAGGTGGAGGTGTACGGGTTCATCCGCTCCCCGGTGCTGGAGCGGGGGAGCAACTGGAAGAACACGTCGAGGTCGGACCAGGTGGGCACGACCTTCTCGATGCCGACCACGCTGATCAGCACCTCCGGCAGCGTCAGGCACATCCGCCCGTTGCCCTCGGACTCGACCACCACCAGCGTCCCGGAGTCCGCCACGGCGAAGTTCGCCCCGGACACCGCGACCTTCGCCCGCAGGAACTTCTCCCGCAGGTGCCGCCGCGCCGCCGCGGCCAGTTCCGCCGGTTCGTCGGACAGGCCCTCGGGCGCGGGCATCCCGACCGAGCCCATCTTGTCGCGGAACAGCTCGCGGATTTCCGCGCGGTTGCGGTGGATGGCGGGCACCAGGATGTGGCTGGGCAGGTCGTCGCCGAGTTGGACGATCAGCTCGGCCAGGTCGGTCTCCCAGGCGGCGATGCCGTGCTCGGCCAGCGCCTCGTTCAGGCCGATCTCCTGGGTGGCCATGGACTTCACCTTGACCACCTCGTCCACCCCGTGCCCACGGGCGATCGAGGCGACGATCGAGCAGGCTTCGGCGGCGTCCCGCGCCCAGTGCACGGTGACCCCGTTGCCCTGCAACGACTCCTCCAGCCGCAGCAGCGTCTCGTCCAGCGAGCGCAGCGCGTTGTCCTTGATCGCCGCGCCCGCCAGCCGAAGCTGCTCCCAGTCGTCGACCTCGGCCACCACACCCGCGCGCTTGCCGCGGATGGTGCCGGTGGCGTGGGCGAGGTTGTGCCGGAGCTGGCTGTCGGCCAGCGCGGCGCGCGCCGCGGTGGGGAACGGGGGCATCCCCAGGAACGTGCCGCTCACCGCTGGTCCTCCGTGCTCGCCAGGACCTCCGCCAGGTGCGCCACCCTGGTGCCCGCCCGCTGCCGCGACAGCACCCCGCCGATGTGCATCAGGCACGAGTTGTCCCCCGCCACCAGCACCTCGGCGCCGGTGGCGCGGACGTGGCGGGCCTTGTCCGCGCCCATGGCGACCGAGGTGTCGGCGTTCTTCACCGCGAAGGTGCCGCCGAAGCCGCAGCACTGGTCGGCGGCGGGCAGGTCGAGCAGCCGCAGGCCGCGCACCGCCCGCAGCAGCCGCAGCGGCCGGTCGCCGACGCCGAGCAGGCGCAGCGAGTGGCAGGTGGGGTGGTAGGCCACGGTGTGCGGGAAGTACGCGCCCACGTCCTCGACCCCGAGGACGTCGATCAGGAACTCGCTGAGTTCGTGGGTGCGCGGCGAGGTCTCGGCGATCGCGGCGGCCAGGCCGGGGTCACCGCTGCGGCGGCCGACGATCGCGTGCTGGTGGCGCACTGACCCGGCGCACGACCCGGACGGGGTCACGACGGCGTCGTAGCCGGAGAAGGCGTCGACGAACGCGCGGACGGCGGGCACGGCCTCGTCCAGGTACCCGGTGTTCACCATGGGCTGCGCGCAGCAGGTCTGCGCCGCCGGGAAGTCAACCTCGACGCCGAGCCGTTCCAGCAGCCGCACCACCGCCTTGCCGGTGTCCGGGAACAGCGCGTCGTTGACGCAGGTGACCATCAGGGCGACCTTCATCCGCGCGGCTCCCACAGTCCGGCCGAGACCAATCGGGCCTCCACAGCATCCCACCGCGCCGCGTCGGCGCCCGGTCGGTGCGGGCGGGGGGCGTGCGTGTCGGCGATCAGCGCGCGCATCGCCCACCGGTCCGGCAGGTCGGCGCCCAGCGCCCTGGCCTGCACCACCACGTTGCCCAGGGCGGCGGCCTCGACCGGCCCGGCCAGCACCGGGACCCCGCACGCGGCGGCGGTCAGGTCGCACAGGAGTTCGTTGCGCACACCCCCGCCCACCAGGTGGATGACCTCGACCGGGTGGCCGGTCAGCTCGCCCAGCTCGCGCACCGCCCGCCGGTAGGCCATGGCCAGGCTCTCCAGGACGCACCGGACCACCTCGCCGGTGGTGCGCGGCGGGGCCTGTCCACTGGCCAGGCAGGCCCGCTCGATCCGGGCGGGCATGTCGCCGGGCGGGAGGAATTCCGGTGCGTCGATGTCGACCACCGGCCCGAACGCGGGCGCCTCGGCCGCGGCGGCCAGCGCCTCGGCCAGGGTGGTCGTGCGCCAGCCGCGCAGGCACTCCGACAGCACCCACAGGCCCATGACGTTGCGCAGCAGCCGGATCGTGCCGTCCACCCCGCCCTCGTTGCCGAACCCGGCGGCCTGGGCCGCCTCGGTGGTGACCGGCGCGTCCAGCTCCACCCCGACCAGCGACCAGGTGCCGGAGGAGATGTAGGCGAAGCGGGTGCCCTGTGCGGCGGGGACGCCGAGCACGGCGGAGGCGGTGTCGTGCGAGCCGACCGCGACCACCGGCACCTCCGCGCCCAGTTCGGCACTGACCTCGGGGGTCGTGCGGCCGATCAGGTCCCCGGCCGAGCGCAGCGGCGGCAGCAACCTGCTCGGCACGCCCACCCGTTCGGCCAGGTCGGCGGCCCATTCCCCGGTCGCGGCGGCGTAGAGCTGGGTGGTGGAGGCGTTGGTGCGCTCGGCGCCGACGCGGCCGGTGAGCCAGTAGGCGAGCAGGTCCGGGATGAGCAGCAGCGTCTCCGCCGCGCCCAGCCGGGCACCACCCACCTCGGCGGCGAGCTGGTAGAGGGTGTTGAAGGGCAACTGCTGCAACCCGGTGACCGAGTACAGCTCCCGGGGTGGAACCAGCTCGTGCACCCGGGCGGGGACGCCGTCGGTGCGGCTGTCGCGGTAGTGCACGGGATTGCCCAGCAGCGCCCCGGACGCGTCGAGCAGCCCGTAGTCGACCGCCCACGAGTCGATGCCGATCCCGTCGAGCGGCCCGGGCGCCAGCGCGGCCCGCAGCCCGGCGAGCGTTTCCCGGTACAGGTCCAGGACGTCCCAGTGCAGGGTCGGACCGAGGCGCACCGGCTCGTTGGGGAAGCGGTGGACCTCCTCGGTGGACAGGCTGCCCGGCCCGACCGACCCCACCACGACCCGGCCGCTGCTCGCCCCGAGGTCGACCGCCGCCACGCGGATGCCGCTCACCGCACCACCACCAGTTCCAGCCCCAGCAGGCTCGCCACGGCCTCCAGCTCGGCCACCCGGTGCCCGGTGCCCAGCGCCCAGTGGTGCGCGACGCCGGTCGCCGACCACTCGTCGGTCCACTCCGCCGGGTCGCGCCCGAAGTCCACCCGGGAGGTGGTGTTGCCGATCCGCAACAGCGGCCCGCCCACCACCGCGCCCTCCGCTGCGACCAGGGTGAACGTGCCGTCGCGCTGTTGGCCCAGCCCCAGCAGGGTGACCGGGCCGTGCGCCACGTCGAACTCCACCGACACGCCCCAGCCGCGCTTGCCGTGCAGCACGTCCAAGCCGCGCAGCAGCGGCCTGCCGGAGCTGATCGCCAGGTGCGCCGGGCCGTCGTGGCCCATCTCCACCACGCCGTCGCGGAAGTTCAGCGCCTGCAACTCGGTGAACGACCCGCCCGCGCCCAACCGGTCGGTGATCAGCATCGCCAGCGAGGTGCGCAGCTCGTACTCCCCGCAGGCCGGGACGCCGCGGGCGGTCAGCAGCGAGCAGCCCAGGATCATCCCGGCGCCGACCCGCTCGTGCACCTCCCCGTCCAGGCCGCGGTGGTAGTAGGCCAGCGAGTCCAGGCCGAAGTCCTCGACCAGCCGGTCCAGCCCGACCGACACCCGCGCCGCCCACTCCAGGTCGTCGTCGGCCACGGACTCGTCGAGGGTGAACACCTCGCGGGCGAGCGCGACCCTGGCGGCGGCCTCGGCGTCGGTCACCCGCTCGACCCGGACCCGCACGTCGTCGACCTCCAGCACCTCCACGTGCCCGCCGAACTGCGCGGTGACCAGGGTGGGGTCGGTGGCCACGTCCATCATCCCGGGGTAGAGGTGCCCCAGCAGCCCGTGCCTGCCGTGCCGCAGCGCCGCGCGCACCCCCGCCGCCGCGACCCACCGCCCGATGCGCGCCCACGCCCGCTCGTCGGCCAGGTACCCGGACACCGACCGGAACTCCACACCGACCCGGCGGAAGGCGTTGGCCATCTCCGGCAGCGGGCAGGCCCCGCAGTAGGCCAGCCACGCCCCGGTGTCGAAGGTGGCGTGGTCCATCGCCTCGGTCGGTTGCAGGTTGATGAGTAACACCGGCGCCCCGCTGCGCCGCGCGACCGGGACCAGCATCGAGGCGGTCAGGTAGGTGGTGAGGAAGCCGACGATCAGGTCGCAGTCGGCCACCCGCAGCCGCTCGGCCGCCGCGGCGCCCTCGCGCTCATCGGAGACGAACCCGACGTCGACGACTTCGCAGTCCAGCGCGCCCAACCGCTCCGCGACCGCCGCCGCGGAGCGCTGGAGCTGGGGCAGCAGCTCGGGGAACTGCGGCCAGTACGCGCCGAGCCCACCCGCGATCAGGCCGACCCGGGTCCTGCGCGGGGTGATCCGCTCCAGGCCCGCGACCCCGGCGGCGCCCATCAGCGGAGGAAGGCCGCGGCGACGCCCGCGTCCACCGGGATGTGCAGGCCGGTGGTCTGGCTGAGGTCGCCGCCGGTGAGGGCGAAGACCGCCGCCGCGACGTGCTCGGGCAGGACTTCGCGCTTGAGCAGGGTGCGCTGGGCGTAGAAGGCACCCAACTCCTCCTCCGGCACGCCGTAGACCGCGGCCCGCTGCGCGCCCCAGCCGCCCGCGAAGATCCCGGAACCGCGCACGACCCCGTCGGGGTTCACCCCGTTGACCCGGATGCCGTGCTCACCCAGTTCCGCCGCCAGCAGCCGGACCTGGTGCGCCTGGTCGGCCTTGGCCGCGCCATAGGCGAGGTTGTTCGGCCCGGCGAACACCGAGTTCTTCGACGAGATGTAGACGATGTCACCGCCGAGGCCCTGGGCGACCATGGCCCGGGCGGCGGCCTGCGCGACCAGGAACGAGCCCTTGGCCATGACGTCGTGCTGCACGTCCCAGTCCCGCTCGGTGGTCTCCAGCAGGGACTTGGAGATGGACAGGCCCGCGTTGTTGACGACCAGGTCCACCCCGCCGAAGGCCAGCGCGGCGGCGTCCACCGCGGCCCGCACCGCCTCGGCGTCGGTCACGTCGGCGGTGACCGCGACCGCCTTGTCCGGTCCGCCGATGCCCTCGGCCACGCCCTCGGCCGCGGCGGCGTCGAGGTCGGCGATGACCACGCAGGCGCCCTCGGCCGCCAACCGCTCGGCGATGGCCTTGCCGATGCCGGACCCGGCGCCGGTCACCAGCGCGACCCGCCCGGCCAGCGGGGCGGGCGCGGGCATCCGGCGCAGCTTCGCCTCCTCCAGCTCCCAGTACTCGATGCGGAACTTCTCCGCCTCGTCGATCGGGGCGTAGGTCGACACCGACTCCGCGCCGCGCATCACGTTAACGGCGTTGACGTAGAACTCGCCCGCCACCCTGGCGGTCTGCTTGTCCTTGCCGAAGCTGAACATGCCGACCCCGGGCACCAGCACGATCGCCGGGTCGGCGCCGCGCATCGGCGGGCTGTCCGGGGCGGCGTGCCGGTCGTAGTAGGCGCGGTACTCGGCGCGGTAGTCCGCGTGCAGCTCGCGCAGCCGGGCGACGACGTCGGCGACCGGGGCGGCGGCGGGCAGGTCGAGCACCAGCGGGCGAACCTTGGTGCGCAGGAAGTGGTCCGGGCACGACGTGCCCAGCGCCGCGAGCGGTGCCAGCTTCTCCCGGGACAGGAATTCCAGCACGGCGTCGCTGTCGGTGAAGTGGCCGACTTGGCGCAGGTCGGTGGAGGCCAGACCGCGCACCACCGGGGCCAGCGCGGCGGCCTTCGCCCGGCGCTCGGCCTCGGGCAGCGGTTCGTTGCCGGGCACGACCGCGCCGAACGGCTCAGCGGAGCCGCG
Organism: Actinokineospora spheciospongiae; assembly: GCF_003182415.1. Classification (NCBI taxonomy): domain Bacteria; kingdom Bacillati; phylum Actinomycetota; class Actinomycetes; order Pseudonocardiales; family Pseudonocardiaceae; genus Actinokineospora; species Actinokineospora spheciospongiae. Next base: position 842,648 of record NZ_QHCP01000001.1, read on the forward strand.
CTCGGCCAGGAACCGCTCAGCGGTGCGGATGATGTCCAGGGAGTTGGCCCGGCACTCCTCGGACGTCTCGCCCCAGGCGGTGATGCCGTGCCCGCCCAGGATCACGCCGATGGCCTGCGGGTTGGCCGCCTTCACCGCGGCGATGTCGAGCCCGAGCTGGAACCCGGGCCGCCGCCAGTCCACCCAGGCCACCCGGTCGCCGAAGCACTCCTTGGTCAGCGCCTCCCCGTCGGCCGCGGTGGCCAGGGCGATGCCCGAGTCGGGGTGCAGGTGGTCGACGTGCGCGGCGTCGACCAGGCCGTGCATGGCGGTGTCGATCGACGGGGCGGCGCCGCCCCGGCCGTGCAGGCAGTAGTCGAACGCGGCGACCATCTCGTCCTCGCGCTCGACACCCGGGTACACCTCGACCAGGGCGCGCAGCCGGTCCAGCCGCAGCACGGCCAGCCCGGACTCCGCCAGAGTTCCCAGGTCGCCGCCGGAACCCTTGACCCACAGCAGTTCCGTGGGCGCGGCGGTCACCGGGTCGATGACGCTGCCCTTGGCCGAGGTGTTGCCCCCGGCGAAGTTGGTGTTGCGCGGGTCAGCGCCGAGGGCGTTGCTGCGGGCGACCAGCTCGGCCGCCGGGGACTGCTCGGGCATGTCCGCCTTCCTGTCCTGTGTGGGGTTGGTGGGTGCCGGGGTCACGCGCCCCAGCCCGCCTGCTCGCCGCCCGCCCGGTCGGCGGTGATCTTCTCCTGGTACCCGCTGCGCTTGTAGGCGGCGACCGGGTCCGGGTCCAGGCCCTGGTCGGCGCGCACCTCGGCCAGCAGCGGGCGCACGTCGGTGTTGTAGGCGTCCATGAACACCGCGTTGGCCTCCAGCACGTCCCCGCAGCGCTGGGCGGCGGCCAGGGCGGCGCGGTCGACCAGCAGCGCCTTGGCGGTGGCCTCCTGCACGTTCATCACCGAGCGGATCACCGCGGGGATCTTGGCCTCGATGTTGTGGCACTGGTCGAGCATGAAGTTGATGCCCCGGGCCGGGTCCAGCGCGTCCGCCCGGACGATCTCGTACATGATCCGGAAGAGCTGGAACGGGTCGGCCGCGCCCGCCATCAGGTCGTCGTCGGCGTAGAAGCGGGAGTTGAAGTCGAACGCGCCGAGCCGGTCCTGGCGCAGCAGGAACGCCACGATGAACTCGATGTTCGTGCCCGGCGCGTGGTGGCCGGTGTCGATGCACACCGTCGCCTTGGGCCCCAGCTCCACGCAGTGCGCGAACGAGGTGCCCCAATCCGGGACGTCGGTGGCGTAGAAGGCGGGCTCGAACAGCTTGTACTCCAGCAGGATGCGCTGGTCGTCGCCGAGGCGGTCGTAGGCCTCGCGCAGGGCGGTGGCCAGCCGGTCCTGGCGGTCGCGCAGGTCGTCCTGGCCGGGGTAGTTGATCCCGTCGGAGAACCACAGCTTGAGGTCGCGCGAACCGGTGGCGTCCATGACCGCCACCGCCTCCAGCAGGTGGTCGGTGGCCTTGCGGCGGATGCCCGGGTCCGGGTTGGTGACCGAGCCCAGCTTGTAGTCGTCGTCCTGGAAGACGTTGGTGTTGATCGCCCCCACGCTGACCCCGAGGTCCCCGGCGTACCGGGCGAGGGCGGCGTAGTCGTCGACCCGGTCCCACGGGATGTGCAGGGCGACGCTGGGCGCGGCTCCGGTGAACCGGTGCACGGTGGCTGCGTCGGCGATCTTCTCCTCCGGGGTGCGCGGCACCCCGGGCTGGGCGAAGACCTTGAACCGGGTGCCGGAGTTGCCGAAGGCCCAGGACGGGGTCTCGATGCGCTGTGCGGCGAGGGCTTGCTTGACTGCGGACAGGTCGGGCACGGCGATCACGTCACCTCTCGGGTTGCCGGGGTGGGGCGGGTTAGGTCGTGTTTCGGAAGTCTCGTTCGATGAGAGTCGTGATCGAGGTGGTTCCTGGTGGTGCGGGACGAGGGCGCCGATACCGGGGTTGTATCGGTGTCCTCGTCCCGTGCCGCCAGGGGCCGCCTCGGCGCGGCTATCGCGAACACGGGCTTTCGAAACACGGCCTAGCTGCTCGTCGAGGTCGAACACCGGTTCCAGCAGCAGGAAGCCCTCGTCGGGCGCGCGGTCGCCGAGGTCGGCGAAGAACCCGGCCATCTCCGCCTGCCAGCGGGCGTTGACCTCGGTGCGGGCCATCGCGGCCTGGGCGGCCTCCAGCGACTCCGCGCGCACGTGGCCCACCAGCAGGCCGTCCGCGCGCAGGAACAGCGCGTAGTCGTGCCAGCCGGTGTCGCGCAGCGCGGCCAGCATCTCCGGCCACACCGCCCGGTGCCGCTCGACGTACTCGGCCATCCGCTCGGGTCGCACCTGTAGGCAGAAGCAGTACCGCCGCACCGGATCTCCTCACCGGTCGGGCCGCGGCGGGCCGGGGCGACCCGGCCCGCCGGGCGGTCAGAAGTCGAACTGGTCGATGTTGGTGGCGTCGAAGACCGTCGGCGGGCCGAGGACGATCTCCCCGTCCGCGCCGATGGTGTACTCGCCGAGCTTGCCCGCCTTGAACTTCTCACCCTGCTTGCCGGTGATCTGCCCAGACTTGAGCGCCACACCCGCGTAGGCGGCCAGGTAGCCGATGTCGGCCGGGTTCCACAGGGCGAACTTGGTGGCGGTGCCGTTCTTGACGTACTCGCGCATGGCGTTCGGGGTGCCCAGGCCGGTGATCGCGACCTTGCCCTTGTAGCTCGACGAGCTGACGTAGCGGGCGGCGGCGGCGATGCCCACGGTGGTCGGCGAGACGATCACCTTGAGGTTCGGGTAGGACTGGAGCAGGCCCTGGGCCTCCTGGAACGACTTCTGGTCGTCGTCGTTGCCGTAGGCGATCTTCACCAGCTTCAACCCGGCGTTCTCCGGCTTGGCCAGCGCGGTCTTCACGACCTCGATCCAGGCGTTCTGGTTGGTGGCGTTGGGGGTCGCCGACAGGATGGCGATCTCCCCCGAGCCGCCCGCCAGCTCCTTGGTCATCTCCACCAGCTTGTCGCCGATGCCCTGGGTGGTGGCCTGGTTGACGAAGGCGTCGCGGCAGTCCTTGGCGGCGTCGGAGTCGAAGGACACGACCTTGATCCCGGCGGCGCGCGCCTGGTTCAGCGAGGGGCAGACCGCGTTGGGGTCGTTCGCGGCGACCGCGATGACGTCCTGCTGCTGCTGGATGAGGGTGTTGATGTAGCTGACCTGCGAGGAGGCGCTGGCGTCGTTCGGCCCGACCAGCTTGTACTCGCCCTTCAGCTCGTCCAGCGCCGTCTTGCCGCCGCCCACCTCGATGTCGGTATAGGGGTTGTTGAGCTGCTTGGGCAGGAACGCGACCTTGAGGCCCTCCCGCAGCGCGGCGTTCGGGTCGGCGGTGGCGGCCGCGGCGGTGCCGCCGGGGGCCGAACCGGAGTCGGAGCCCTTGGTGGTGCCGCCGCAGGCGGTCAACCCGACGGCCAGCGTGGCCGCCGCCGCGGCCGCCACGGCGCGGGAGGTGAGGGTACGGGACATCGTTGTCGCCTCTCTGGGACGTTCGGGGATCGTGGGGGAGGGGTGCGGGTCAGGTCTGCCGGACCACGCGGTGCCGCCTGCGGCGCAGCGCGGCGCGCAGCGAGCGGCCCAGGTTCGGCAGCAGCACGGAGACGACCAGCAGCACCCCGGTGACGACGTTGAGCGCTTCGTTGGTCACGTCCGACAGGCGCAGGGCGTTCTGCAACGTGGCCAGCAGGACCACGCCCGCCAGCACACCCGGCAGCGCGCCCCGGCCGCCGAAGATCGACACCCCGCCGAGCAGGACCGCGGCCACCACCGCCAGTTCCAGGCCCAGCCCGTTGTCGGCGCGGGCGCTGGAGTAGCGCAGCGTCCACAGCACCCCGGCCAGGCCCGCGACCGCGCCGCTGACCACGTAGAGCCAGAACCTGAGCCGGTCGACGCGGATGCCGGAGAACCGGGCGGCCTGCTCGTTGGCGCCGACGGCGAACACCGCGCGGCCGACCGGGGTGGCGTGCAGGACCACACCCGCCACCGCGGCCAAGAGGACCAGCAGCACCAGCACGTTCGGGATCGGGGTGCTGCCGGTGGTGCCGGTGACCCAGGAGGTGAACGAGGCCGGGAAGTCGGCCACCGCGCCGTCGCCGAGGACGACGAACGCCAGGCCGCGGAACAGCGCCAGGGTGCCGATGGTGACCGCCAGCGAGGGCAGCTTGAACACGGTGACGAACAGGCCGTTGACCGCGCCGAGCACCGCCCCCAGCAGCACGCACAGCGGGATGATGGTCTCCATCGGCAGACCCCGGTTCCACAGCGACCCGAGCACCGCCGAGGTCAGGCCCAGGGTGCTGGCCACCGACAGGTCGATCTCGCCGGTGATGACCACGAACGTCATCGGCAGCGCGATCAGCGCGATCGGCAGCAGGTCCAGCACCAGGAAGCCGAAGTTGCGGCCGGTGCCGAAGTTGTCCACCGCCCCGGCGGCCACCGCCAGCACCACCACGGTGACCACGATGATCGCCGCGTCCCACCAGGAGATCCGCGACAGCAGCCGCGGCGCGCGGTCAGTCGACATGGGAGCCGCCCTTCTTCAGTGCCCGCGTCTTCAGTGCCCGCGTCTTCAATGCCCGCGCGGTGCGCAGGGCGACCAACCGGTCGACCGCGATGGCCAGCAGGATCAGCGCGCCGACGATGGCCTGCTGCCAGAACTGGTCGATGTCGAGCACGGCCAGGGAGTTGCCGATGACGGTCAGCAGCAGCGCGCCCAGCGCCGCGCCCCACACGGTGCCGCTGCCGCCGAACACCGCCACCCCGCCGACCACGGCGGCGGCGACCACGTTCAGCTCGTAGCCGGTGCCCGCGGCGGCGTCCACGGTGCCGAACCGGACCGCGAACAGCACCCCGGCCAGCCCGGCGAGCGCGCCGCTGGTGGCGAAGGCGACCAGGGTGTTGCGGCCGACCTTGATGCCGACCAGGGTGGCCGCCTCCGGGCTGGAGCCCATCGCGTACAGCTCGCGGCCCAGGCGGTAGTTGCGCAGCAGCACACCCGCGGCGACGGTCACCACCACGGCGATGACCACCAGCCACGGCACGCCGAGCAGCGAGGCGTCGGCGAAGCCGAGGAAGTCGCGCGGCAGCTCGTCGGCGGTGATCTGCTGACCGCCCGCCCACAGGTAGGTCGCGCCGCGGTAGGCGTAGAGCGTGCCGAGCGTGACCACCAGCGCGGGCACCTGCCCGTAGCGGACGAGCACGGCGTTGACCAGCCCGCACACCCCGCCGACCGCCAGCCCGGCGAGCAGCGCCACGACCACCGGCAGACCGGGGTTGTCCTGCACCAGCGAGCCGACGGTGAACGCGCTCAGGCCCAGCACCGCCCCGACCGACAGGTCGATGTTGCGGGTGATGATCACGACCGCCTGGCCCACGGCCAGCACGGCCAGGATCGAGGTGCCGAGCAGGATGTCGCGGATGCTCTGCCCGGACAGGAACCGCGGGTTGGCGACGGTGGTGCAGCCGACCAGCGCGACCAGGGCCAGGACGATGCCCAGCTCGCGGGCCCGCACCACCGACGACCACCAGGACGCGCCGGAGGTGACCCGCACGGGTGCGGGCGCGGTGTCGAGCGCGGTCACGCGACCACCCCCTGCCCCATCGCGGCGAACATGACCGCTTCCTCGGAGGCGTCCGCCCGGTCGATCTCCGCGACGACGCGGCCCTCGCGCATAACCAGCACCCGGTCGGCCATGCCCAGCACCTCGGGCAGCTCCGAGGACACCATCACCACCGCCACCCCGTCCGCTGCCAGCTCCGACATCAGCCGGTGCACCTCGGCCTTGGTGCCGACGTCGATGCCGCGGGTGGGCTCGTCGACGATGAGCACCCTGGGCCTGGTGGCCAGCCACTTGGCCAGCACCACCTTCTGCTGGTTGCCGCCCGACAGCGTGCCGACCGGGTCACCGAGGTCGCCGTACTTGGTCTGCAACCGCTCGGTCCAGCGCCGCGCCTCCCGCCGCTCGGCCCCGCCCAGGAGCAGGCCGAAGCCCGCGAGCGCCCCGGATCGGGGCAGGGTGACGTTGCGCTGGATGGACAGGTCCATCACCAGCCCCTGCTGCCTGCGGTCCTCGGGGACCAGCGCCATGCCCGCGGCCATCGCCGCCCGCGGCGAGCCCGCCCTGACCGCGCGGCCGTCGACGTGGACCGTGCCGCCGTCGCGCCCGTCCACCCCGAACACCGCCTGCACGACCTCTGAGCGCCCGGAGCCGACCAGCCCGGCCAGCGCCACGATCTCCCCGGCCCGGACCTGGAAGGTGACGTCGGTGAAGACCCCCGCCCGGCGCAGGCCGCTGACCTCCAGCACCACCTCGCCGGGGTCGACGTCCTGCTTGGGGAACAGCGCGCCCAGTTCGCGGCCGACCATCCGGCGGACCATCTCCGGAACGGTCAGGTCCTCGATCGGGTCGGTGGACACGTGCGCGCCGTCGCGCATGATCGTCACCCGCTGGCACAGCGCGGTGATCTCCTCGAACCGGTGGGAGATGAACAGCACCGCGGCGCCGTCCGCGCGCAGCGCCCGCACCACCGCGAACAGCCGCTCCACCTCGACCCCGGTCAGCGCGGCGGTCGGCTCGTCCATCACCAGCACCCTCGCCCGCCCGGCCAGCGCCTTGGCGATCTCGACGATCTGCTGGTCGGCGATGGACAGACCGCGGGCGGGGCGGGCCGGGTCGACGCGCACGCCGAGCCGCTCGAACAGCGCCAGCGCCTCCCGGCGCATGGCGGCCCGGTCGATCCCGCCGAAGCGACCGGTCGGGTGCCTGCCCATGGCGATGTTCTCCGCCACCGACAGGTCGGGGAACAGCGTCGGCTCCTGGTAGATGACGGCGATCCCGGCGGCCTTGGCCTCACCGGGCGTACCGAAGTCGACCGGCTTGCCGTCGACGCGGAGGGTGCCCCCGTCGGGTCGGTGCACCCCGGCGAGCACCTTCACGACGGTCGACTTGCCCGCGCCGTTCTCGCCCACCAGCGCGTGCGCCTCTCCGGCGTACAGGGGGAAGGAGGCCCCGCGGACGGCCGCGACGGCGCCGAAGGACTTCACGACGTCGCAGACCTCGAGCAGGGGGGTGGCGTCCGGCCGCGCCATCGCGGCACCTCCGTAACTGGAGTGACAATGAAAGGTTTCAATTCAGTGCCGGGAACGTATATGTCGGCGGTCACAACCGTCAAGGGGTGTCGTTGCTGATCAGCGCGGTGACCGGCGCTTTCCCGCCACGGCTGGCCGGGCTACACTCGCCGCGCTCCACATGAACGTTTCAAAGAGGGGGTCGCATGACGGTGTCCGACCGCGGGTCGGCAGGCGGGCACCGGCAGGTGGGCGTCAAGGACGTCGCCGCCGCCGCCGGGGTCTCGCTGGGCACGGTGTCGAACGTGCTGAACCGGCCCGAGCTGGTGAGCGCGCGGACCCGGCTGCGGGTGGAGACCGCGATGAGCGAGCTGGGCTTCGTCCGCAACGAGTCCGCCAGGCAACTGCGCGCGGGGCGCAGCCGCACCCTGGCCTACGTCCTGCTCGACGGCGCCAACCCGTTCTTCACCGACGTCGCCCAGGGCATCGAGGAGGTCGCCGAGGCCGAGGACCTGTCGGTGTTCCTGTGTAACAGCGACAACCGCGCCGAGCGCGAACTGTCCTACCTGACCCGCCTGGAGCAGCAGCGGGTGCAGGGCATCCTGATCACCCCCGCCGACCCGCACGCGGCGATCCTCGACGAACTGCCCCGCCGCGGCACCCCGGTCGTCATCGTCGACCGCACCCGCGGCGGCGACACCACCCACTGCTCGGTCGCCGTGGACGACGGCCTGGGCGGGGAACTGGCCCTGGGCCACCTCGTCGAACGCGGCCACGAGCGCATCGGCTTCGTCGGCGGCCCCCTCACCCTGGGGCAGGTGCGCGACCGCAAGCAGGGCGCCGAACGCGCCCTGGCCGCAGCGGGCCGCCCCCCGGACAGCCTGCTGCACCTGGAAACCACCGCACTGACCGTCCCGGAAGGACGCAACGCCGGGCAACGACTGGCGGGCCTGCCCGCGGCGACCCGCCCCACGGCGGTGTTCTGCGCCAACGACCTCCTGGCGCTGGGCCTGCTGCAACAGTGCGTCACCACCGGCATCCGGGTCCCGGACGACCTGGCGATCGTCGGCTACGACGACATCGAGTTCGCCGCCGCCGCGGCCGTCCCGCTGACCTCGGTCCGCCAGCCCCGCCGCAAACTCGGCGCCACGGCGGCGGAGTTGCTGCTGCGCGAGGTCCAGGACCCCGACCACGTGCACGAACAGGTCCTCTTCACCCCTGAGCTGGTCGTCCGCACCTCCAGTCAAACCCCCTGACCGCCGACCGGGGGAATCCTGTGTCCCGGGCCCTGTCGACCTTCGCCGTGCTGACCTGATCCGGGTCGTGACCGCCACGTCCTGGCGTCGGGTGGATCGTCAGACGATGACCCGACAGCCAGGACGCACCTCCGGCCCGCGCTACTGCTCGTTGATGTACCAGCGCTGGTCGGGGTCGCCGAAGTCGCACCCTTCCAGGCGCGGGCTGCGCTCGTGCCCGTCGTAGGTCACGCAGGTGCCGAACTCGTCGTTCACGATCACCCGGGAGTTCCCGCTGCCCTCGCGCCACCACAACTGGCCCGGGTCGCCGGGATCGCACGCGCGGCCCTTCAGCACGCCGCCGATCGCGGCCGCGCACAGACCGGTGCCGAGGTTCCTGATGAGGTTGTCACCGCTGCCCAACGCCCACACCTGCCGAGCGTTGCCGCGGAAGTCCTCCACGATGATCGGTTTGGTGTCCCAGAGCGTCTGCAACCACACGTCCTCCGAACCGTTCGCGCTCTCGATCACCGCCACGGTCTCCCGCGCGGCGGGAACGTCGGCTCCCGCCACCTCCGCGCCTGCGGTCGGCGCGCACACCGCCGCCGAACCCGCGACCACCAGGGCGACCAGGGTCTTCCGCAATGCCATGAGATCCACCTCTCGAGTGTTTCCGGGCAACGTGACCGGCGGCCCGGATCGCCGAACCTGCGGCCCACCAAGTAGAACGGGGCGGGTCGGCACGGTCAACGGCGCGACACGTGTGGGCGGGAAAGCAAACCCGTTGCGGTACAGGTGAATGACGGGCACCACGCACCGCATCCGTTCCCCGGGTCCCCGCGTCAAGCCATCGTGCACCGGCACCTCCGCGGTGGGTGTTCCGGTGGTCGCGGTGCACTCTTGGGAACGGAGCCGGGAGTTCGTGGGTGTGGCGGCTCGCCGGACGTGATGACCGGCTGCCGGCGCGGTCGGAGGTCCGGCCGTCAGCCGCGGTCGAGGGTTTCGCGGGCGGTGCGCAGCACGGCCGGGTCGAGGAAGTGGCCGTCGGGGTCCACGGCGGTCGACTCGTCGGCCGGGACGCGGGCCAGCAGTGCCTCGGCGGCGGCCACCTCCTCGGCGGTGGCGGTGAAACCCGCGTTGATCACCGGGACCTGGCGCGGGTGCAGGGCGGTGCGGGCGCGGAAGCCCTGGCGCAGCAGGGTCGCGGTCGTGTGCGCGAGCCGGTCGGTGTCGGTGACGTTGGTTTCGACCGGGCCGACCGGGGCGGGCAGGCCGGTGGCGGCGCAGGCCAGCACGACCTGCAACCGGACGCCGTGCAGTTCGGTCCGGTCGGGGTCCGGGCGCACCCGCAGTTCGCCCGCCAGGTCGGCTTCGCCGATGCCGAGCCGGACCACCCGGGGCGCGCGGCACACCTCCTCGGCGTGCAGGACCCCGGCGGCGGTCTCCACGAGTGCCACGACCGGGACGGCGCCACCCGGCAGACCCCGCTCGCGTTCCAACCCGGTGAGCAGGTCGTCGAGCCGGGCCAGTGCGGCGGGTTCGGCCTTGGGCAGCCACACCCCGGCGAGCCCCGGCCCGACCACCGCCGCGAGGTCGGCGGCCAGGTCGTCGGCGCCCGGGTTGACCCGCACCCACAGCGGCGTTCCACCCGACCCCGCCCGCAGCGCCGCCGCCGCGGCGGCCCGGGCGGTGGCCTTGGCCGCGACCGGGACGGCGTCCTCCAGGTCGATGATGACCGCGTCGGCGGCCGACGCCGCGGCCTTGGGCACCCGGTCGGGTCGGTGGCCGGGCACGTAGAGGTAGGAGCGGGCGGGCATCAGGTCCCCCGGAGCATCTCGGAGACGGTGGCCGCCGCGGCGACGACGGCCGGGCCGCAGGTTTCGCGGGCCGCCTCGGCCAGTCGGGCGTGCGGGCCGCAGACGCTGAAGCAGGCGAAGGCCCGCGAGCCGCGGCCGGTGATGGGTGCGGCGACGGCGGCGGCGTAGGCGTCGCGCTCGCCCCGGCTGTCGGCGTAGCCGCGGGCCCGGTCGGCGGCCAGCACCTCGCGCAGCGTGTCGCGGTCGCGGACGGTGTGCTCGGTGAGCGGGGTCAGCTCGACCTCGTCGAGGTACTGGTCCAGCTCGGTCTCGGTGAAGGTCATCAGCAGCGCCCGGCCGGACGCGCCCGCGTAGAGCGGGGCCCGCCTGCCGACCTCGACGGTCATCCGGACGTCCTGCCTGCTCTCGGCCTGCGCCACGTACACGCGCATCGAGCCGATCAGGAAGCTGAGGGTGACCGTCTCACCGGTGGTGTCGCGCAGCTCCTCCATGACCGGCAGGGCCAGCGCCCGGACGTCGACGGTGCCGAGGGTCGCCAAGCTCAGCTCGGTGGCCCTCGGGCCGAGCCGGTAGCGGCCCCGCTCCTGCTCCTTGGTGGTGAGCCCGGTCTTGGTCAGCGCCTCCAGCACCCGGTGCACGGCGCTCTTGGGCAGGTCCAGGCGCTGGGCGATGTCGGTCACCCCCAGCTCCGGCTCACCCCTGGTGAAGCACAGCAGCACCCCGGCCACCCGTTCCACCGACTGCATCGCGTTGTCCTCTCGTCACAACCTGCCGCGGAGCGCGGCCGCGGCTGCTGGTGTCTGTGCCCCGCCGGTCGCCGCCAGGCCCGCGAGCCTGCCGTCGAACGCGGCTTCCAGGGCGGAGCGGGGCGCGTGGGCGTCCCCGACGACGGTGTGCCCGACGCCCAGGTCGCGCAGCGGGCCCGCCAGGTCCGCCAGGGCGGTGGGCGGTCGGAGGAAGACCACCGACGAGACGCCGTCCACCGCCTGGGTCCGCCCGGACAGCGGATCGGCCAAGATCATAGAACCTTCCGTCACCCGAACGGGCGACCGCATGAGCAGGGCGGAGAAGTCCCGGCCGCGCAGCCGCTCCACCAGGGCGGGCCTGGTGTAGAGCGACACCCGCCAGGCCAGGGCGGGTCGGTCGGTGACCAGGGTGACCCGGCTGCCGCGGTCGAGCAGCAGCTCCGCCAGGGCCAGGCCGGTCGTTGAACCCTCGGTGTCGACCAGCACCGCGTGCCCGCCCGCGCGGGCCGGGTCCTCGACGACCGCGCGCAGCGCGAGCGCGGGGAAGTCCACGTCCCCGGGTTCGGGCCGCTCGACCGCGCCGGTGGCCAGGACGACGTGGTCCCAGCCCTCGGCGAGCAGGTCGGGATCGGCGGTGGTGTTCAGCCGCACCTCGGCGCCGGAAGCCCGCACGGCCGCGGCGAGCTGGTCGACGTAGAGCCGGTAACCGGACCGCAGGACGGCGGCGAGGGTGAGCGCGCCGCCCAGCCGGGAAGCCGCGTCGACCAGGGTCACCCGGTGGCCCACCCCGGCGGCGGCCAGCGCGGCCTCCATCCCGGCGGGCCCGCCGCCGACGACGAGCACCCGGCGGCGCGGGCCGTCCGCCGCGGCGGTGCGCAGCGCGGCCCACTCCCGTTCCAGCCCGACCTCGGGGTTGACCACGCAGCCGATCGGCAGGCCCAGTTCCAGCCTGCCCGCGCACCCCTGGTTGCAGGCGATGCAGTCGCGCCCCGCCCGCCGGTCGCGGTGCCGGGCCACCAGGTCCGGGGCGGCGATGTGCGGGCGGGCCAGCGCGACCAGGTCGGCGTCGCCGTCGGCGACCATCCGCTCGGCGTTGTCCAGGGTGTCCACCCGGCAGACGGCGAGCACGGCGGTGCCGGGGAAGGCGTCCTTGAACGCCCTCGGCAGGTGCCGGAACGCCATCGGCGGGTGGGTCATGTCGGCCATCTGCGTCGCCACGCTCACCGAGCCGACGTAGGCGGAGTGGCTGACGTGCAGCACGTCCACCGGGAACTCGGCGAGCAGCGCGCCGACGGCGTCGAGCATTTCCGGCAGGCCCAGGCCGCCGGGCAGGAACTCGTCGCCGCTGATCCGCAGCAGCAGCGGCAGGTCGGTGGCCGCTCGGACCGCGGTCAGCACCTCGCGGGCCAGCCGGAGCCTGCGGTCGGGGTCGCCGCCGTACTCGTCGTCGCGGTCGTTGGTGGCGGGGGAGAGGAACTGCTGGAGCAGGTGGCCGTGTCCCAGGTGGACTTCCACGGCGTCCACCCCGGACGCCTTGACCCGGGCGGCGGCGGCGCCGAACCCGGCGACCACCTCGGCGATCTCGGCGGTGGTCATCCGGTGCGGGGTGGCCGCGGTGCCCGACCACGGCCGGTCGGAGGCACCCCAGGGGGCGGTGAGCACGTGGTGCCCGCCCGCCTGCCTGCCGACGTGCAGCAGTTGCGCGGCGAGCTTGGCGCCCTCGGCGTGCACCGCGTCGGCCAGCCCGGCCAGCGCGGGGACGATCCGGTCGTCGAACGCGGCGACGGTCGTGGTGCGCCCGAGGCTCGTGGGGTGCACGCGCATCCCCTCGGTGACGATCAGGCCGACCCCGCCCGCGGCCCGGGTCCGGTGGTAGGCGACGTGCCGGGCGGAGAACAGGCCGTCGACGGCGAAGTTCGTGGTGTGCGCGGGCACCACGACGCGGTTGCGCAGCGACAACCGTCCCACCCGGACCGGGTCCAGCAGCACCGGTGACCTCCTCGTCCCGCCGTCGTGCGCGGCACCGAGATCGGGGCCGTTCACCGTGGGTGTCCAACCGGAACGAATGTGTTTCGTCTCTCGTGGACTCTTGACAACGCTCGCCGAGCCTATTGGTATGTGGAACAACAAAGCAACCGAATCCCGCTGAGCGGAACAGATCGAGGTCTCGGATGGCGATCAGCATGGCGAAGAGAACACACGCGACACCGATCCGGCGCCGGGCGGCGCGGGCTGGGGTGCTGATGACCGCCGTCGCGCTCGCGGCGAGCGCCTGCGGCGGGGGAGGTGGGCAGTCCGCGGGCCAGGGCGGGTCGAACGAGACCTTCACCTACGCCCTGACCGGCCTGCCGACCAGCCTCGACCCGGCCGACTACCAGGGCGACCCGTCCCGCAACATCGGCTTCGAGCTGGGCAGCTCGCTGTTCCGCTGGGACACCGAGGGCCTGCCCGGCCAGGGCTGCGGCACGCTGGCCAACGTCGGCCAGGTGACCGGTGAGCTGGCCGAGTCCTACGAGCGCGCCGCCGACGGCAAGAGCGTCACGGTCAAACTGCGCGAGGTCAAGAGCGCCGCGGGCAACCCGCTGACCGCCAACGACGTCAAGTGGACCGTCGACCGGCTCATCGCGCTGAAGGTCAGCACCCCGGGCACGCTCATGCAGGACGTCGCCGACTACGCCACCGACCCGATCAAGGTCGTCGACGACCGCACCTTCCAGATCGTCCTCGACGCGCCGTCCGCGATGGACGTGGCGATCCTGACCTGGTCGCAGTTCCGCGTCCTGGACAGCACCGAGGCCAAGAAGAACGCCACCGCCGACGACCCGTGGGCCAAGAAGTACCTGTCCACCAACACGGCCACCTTCGGCCCGTGGACGCAGACCCCGGCCGAGTTCGTGGCGGGCGACCGGCTCACCCTCTCGCCCAACCCCAACTACACCGGGCAGCGCGGCGACGTCCGCAAGCTGATCTTCCTGGCCGTGCCGGACGCCTCCAGCCGCGCCCAGCTCGTCTCCACCGGCAACGCCAACTACGCCACCGCGCTGCAGTACGAGCAGTACGCCCAGCTCAAGGGCAACGCCGCCGTCGAGGTGCAGACCTGCGCGTCGGCCGACCGGATTCCCCTGGTGCTCAACGCCAAGGACCCGAACCTGGCCAAGCCGCAGGTGCGCAGGGCGATCTCGCTGGCGCTGGACCGCAAGACCATCGTGGACGCGGTCTACCGCGGCTTCAACAAGCCCTCGCTGTACGGGATCAGCCAGGCCTACGGCGTCGACCCGGGCCCCGAGGGCACCTACGCCTTCAACGTGGACGAGGCGAAGTCGCTGCTGTCGCAGGCCGGTGTCGGCCCGCTGTCCATCACCCTGCACATCAGCCCGGCCCGCCCCGGCTCGGAGGCCGAGCAGATCGCGATCCTGGTCAAGACCCAGCTCGCCGCGATCGGGATCGACGTGGGCATCCAGACCGTGGCCAGCGCCACCGAGATCAACACGATCTTCAAGGACGCCAGCTACCAGGCGATGCTCTACCTGGAGCCGCCCGCGGTCGCCGACCCGTACTACTCGGTGTTCCTCTACAACTCCTCGTTCAGCAAGCTCAACACCTTCGGCTACAAGAACCCGGAGCTGGACGCGATCGCCACCGAGCTGGGCAAGACCCAGCCCGGCCCGGAGCGCGACGAGCAGCACAAGCGGGCCGCCGCCCAACTGGTCCAGAACCCCGGCTTCATCTACCTGGTCGACCGGGACTTCGTGCACGCCGTCCGCAAGGGCTTCACCAACTACCAGCACGCGCCGAACGGCGAGATGTTCGTGCACACCTTGAAGAAGGCCTGACATGAGCGACTACCCCACCCTGTTCAGCCCGTTGCGCATCGGCCCGCTGACCGCCAAGAACCGCGTGTGGATGACCGCGCACAGCACGCAACTGGTTAAGGACCACAACTTCACCGACGAGCACGTGCACTACTACGCCGAGCGCGCCCGCGGCGGCGTCGGGGTCATCACCATGGAGGCGATGGCCGTGCACCCGACGACCCAGCCGTACAAGGGGAAGATCTTCGCCTTCGACCCCGCCGTGGTGCCCAACTACGAGAAGCTGGCCGCCGCCGTGCACGAGCACGACACGCTGCTGCTGGCCCAGCCCTGGCACCGCGGCCGGGAGACCAGCGGCACGGTCAACCGGCTCCCGGTGTGGGCGCCGTCGTCGGTGCCGGACGTGGTCTACCGCGAGATGCCGCACGTGCTGGTCGACGAGGAGATCGACGAGCTGGTCAACGGCTACGTGCTCGCCGCCCGGCACGCCGTCGAGGGCGGCCTGGACGGGGTGGAGGTGCACGGCCTGGCGCACGGCTACCTGCTGGGGCAGTTCCTCTCGCCCGCCACCAACCACCGCACCGACCAGTTCGGCGGGTCGTTCGAGAACCGGCTGCGGCTGATCCTCGACATCATCGCCAAGACCAGGGCCGAGACCGGCCGCACCAAGATCGTCGGCGTCCGGATCAACGGCAGCGACGGCGGTGTCCCCGGCGGGCTCACCAACGCCGACTGGGCCCGGATCGCCAGGGCCATCGCCGACACCGGGTTGGTCGACTACATCTCGGTCACCCGCGGCACCTACATCGAGCGGATGGACATCTACGGCGCCACCCCGCAGCCCGCCGGGTTCCAGGTCGAGGACACCGCCCGGATCAAGGCCGCCGTGCCCGAGCTGCCGGTGGTGGTCGTGGGCCGGATGAACACCCCGGAGCTGGCCGAGCAGGTGCTCGCCGCCGGGCAGGCGGACATGGTGGGCATGGCGCGGCAGCTCATCGCCGACCCGGAGTGGGCCAACAAGGCCCGCGACGGCGAGACGACCTCGATCCGCCCGTGCGTCGGGGCGAACTGGTGCATGGCCTCCATCGTCAACTCGCCGCTGGCCTGCGTGCACAACCCGGCGGTCGGCCGCGAGCTGACCCTGGGCGTGGGCACGCTGACCGACGCCCCGGCGGCCAAGCGGGTCGCCGTGGTCGGCGGCGGGCCGGGCGGGATGCGCGCCGCGCTGACCGCCGCCCAGCGCGGGCACCGGGTGACCCTGTTCGAGCAGGACGCCGAGCTGGGCGGGCAGGTGCGGCTGATCGGCCGCTCGGAGACCTACGCCGAGTGGCAGGGGATCACCGACTGGCTGATCTCCCAGCTCGACCGGACCGACGTCCAAGTGCAGCTCAAGCACCGGGTGGAGGCGGGGGAACTGCTCGCCGAGGGCTTCGACGAGGTGGTCGTGGCCACCGGGTCGACCCCGCTCAAG
This sequence comes from Actinokineospora spheciospongiae, assembly GCF_003182415.1. Lineage (NCBI taxonomy): Bacteria > Bacillati > Actinomycetota > Actinomycetes > Pseudonocardiales > Pseudonocardiaceae > Actinokineospora > Actinokineospora spheciospongiae. Next base: position 858,845 of record NZ_QHCP01000001.1, read on the forward strand.
CACGGCTGGAGTTCGCTGCGCCCGGCCTCCTGGGGCGACGGGACGACCGTGCCCGGCGCAGACCAGTGGAACGTGTACTCCGTCGCCGAGGCCCTGTCGGGCAAGGCGCAGATCGGGCCGCGGGTGTTCATCTTCGACGACACCGGCGCCCGCCAACCGGTCGTGGCCGCGGAGTACCTGGCCGACCGCAGGCACGAGGTCACCCTGGTGACCCGGCTCCCGCAGGTGGCCCCCGACCTGGAGGCCAGCCGCGACCTGCAGGCCACCTACCGCCGCGTCCGGGGCAAGGGCATCCGGTTCATCACCGACCACGAGGTCGACGCGGTGGTGGAGGACTCGGTCGTGCTGCGCGACGTCTGGACCGGCGAGACCACCACGCACGCCGACGTCGACGCGGTGGTGCTCAGCACCGGCAACGCCGCCGACGACGCGCTCTACCACGCCCTCAAGGGCCGACTGCCGGTGCGCGCGATCGGCGACTGCGTCTCGCCGCGCCGCATCTTCAACGCCATCTGGGAAGGCGAACTCGCCGGACGGGAGATCTGAACAGCCATGTCGACCGACAACACAGCCACCACCAGCACGCCGACCGACAGCGCCGAGATGACCGACGAGCAGATCGTCGAGCGGGCCAGGGCCAAGCGCGGCGGCAGGCTGCTGCCGGTGCACCAGCTCATGGCCGAGGTCGACCCGCAGATCCTGCGCAAGTACGACGACCTGGCCTCGGACCTGCTCTTCGCCGAGCAGCCCCGCGCCCTCGACCTCAAGACCCGGTACCTGGTGCTGTGCGGGATCACCACCGCGGTCAAGGGCGATCCGGACGGGATCGTGTGGAGCGCGCAGCGGGCCATGAAGGAGGGCGCGTCCCGTCGGGAGGTGCTGGAGGCGATCCTGCTCTCCGCGCTGCCCGGCGGCGTGCCCACCGTCGAGGAGGCCACGCACGTGTTCGGCCGGATCTTCGGCGACGAGTCCTGAGCGGGGCGACCGGATGACCACGTTCAGCCTCCGCGTCGCCGCGCCGGGCGGGGACGAGCCGCTGTCGGCCTCGCCCACCCGGCTCTACAACCTCGGTTCGGCCACGGTGGACTCCACCGCCGCCGAGGCCCACCAGCGGGAGGTGGCCGACGTCGGGGTGCGCATCGCCTTCGACGTGCCCGCCCCGCGGATCTACCCGATGGCGGTGGGCTCGGTGACCACCGACGACGTCGTCGGGGTGCACAGCGGGCACACCTCCGGCGAGGCCGAGGTGGTCCTGCTGGTCTCCGGCGGCGAGCTGTACGTCGGGGTCGGCTCCGACCACACCGACCGGGAGCTGGAGCGGCTGTCGATCCTCTGGTCCAAGCAGTACTCGCCCAGCGTGCTCGGCGGGCGGGTCTGGCGGTGGGCCGACGTCGAACCGGTGTGGGACCGGCTGGTGCTGGAGTCCACTGTGGATGACGAGCTGTACCAGAGCAGCCCGGCCTCGGTGTTCCTCCCGCCCCCGGAAATCCTGAAGGTCCTCGGTGAGCGAGTGACCGAGCTGCCCGAGTCGTACCTGGTCTTCTGCGGCACCTACACCAGCATCGACAACCGCATCCGGCACGGCGAGCGGTGGACCGCGGCGCTGCGCGACCCGGGGACCGGCGCCCGGCTGGACCTGTCCTACCGGGTCGTCGACCTGCTCGCCGAGATCGAGCCCGGCTTCCGGGTCCCCCTCCGACCGAAGGAGCGCTGATGTACGGACGCAGAGCGCGGGTGGGCGTGGTGGTGCCCGCCACCAACACCACCGTGGAGCCGGAGTTCGCCGCGCACGCCCCGGCCGGGGTCGCCGTGCTGGCCACCCGGGTGCCGGTCGCCGAGGTGGACCGGCCGGAGGACAAGGTGGCCAGCCTGCTGGCCATGCGCGACGGTGTCGACGCCGCGGTGGCGCAGCTTGCCTCCGCCGGGGTCGACGCGGTCGCCTACGCCTGCACGTCCGGCAGCTTCCTGGCCGGGCTGGAGGAGGACCGCGCGATGTGCGCCCGGCTCACCGAGCGGCACGGCGTGCCGGTGGTCACCGCCAGCTCGGCGCTGACCACCGCCCTCACCGCGCTGTCGGCGAACCGGGTCGCGGTGGCCACGCCGTACGTGGCGGCCGTCGCCGACGGGGCCGCCGACTACCTGGCGCGGGCCGGGTACGAGGTGGTCTCCCGCAACGACCTGCACGTGCTGTCCAACCTGGCCAAGGGCAGGCTGGAACCGACCGCCAGCTACCTCGCCGCCCGCGACCTCGACGTCACCGGCGCCGACGCGGTGGTCATCAGCTGCACCAACTGGCGCACGCTCGACGCGCTCGTGGCGGTCGAGACCGACACCGGCCGGGCTGCGGTGAGCAGCAACCTGGCCACCCTGTGGGCGCTGCTGCGCCTCGCCGGGGTCGACGGCCCGCTGAGCCCCGGCTCGGCGCTGATGTCGTTGCCGCTGCCCGAGTCAGCCCGCACCGGGTGGGCCGTGCCGGTCGGAACGGGGGTGCGCGGTGGCTGACCCGACCGACACCCGGCCGGTCGCGCTGGTGACCGGCGGCGCGGGCGGCATCGGCCGCGCCCTGTGCGCCGACCTGGCCGAGCACGGGCACACCGTGGTCTCCGCCGACCTGGTGGCAGACCCGGTGCCCGGCGCCGCCCACTCGATCGAACTGGACCTGCGGTCCGGGGAGTCCTGCCGGGCCGCCGTCGCCGAGGTGCTGGACCGCTTCGGCAGGCTCGACCTGCTGGTCAACAACGCGGGCATCAACGCCAGGGGACGCGTCGAGGACGTGCCCGAGCAGGTGTGGCTGCCGGTGGTGGACGTCAACCTCAACGGCACGCTCCGGATGTGCCAGGCGGCGTACGCCGCGCTGGCCGAGAGCCGGGGCGCGATCGTCAACCTGGCCTCCACCGGTGGCCTGGTCGCCATCGCGGGCTCCGCGGTCTACGGCGTCACCAAGGCCGCCGTCATCCACCTGACCAAGGTGCTCGCCCTGGAGTGGGCGGGCGCGGGCGTGCGGGTCAACGCCGTCGCCCCGACCATCGTGCCCTCCCCGATGACCGCCGACGTGGTCGACGACGCCGAGTACATGGCGGCCAAGCTGGCCTCCATCCCGCTCGGCCGGGTCGTCGACGCCGCCGAGGTCGCCGCCGCCGCGCGCTGGCTCGCCTCGCCCGCGGCGGGCATGGTCACCGGGCACACCCTCCCCGTCGACGGCGGGGTGAGCGTCCTGTGAGCGACGTCGCCACCAAGGCCGAGGTCTCCGGACCCGGCCTGGGAACCCCGCGGCGCGGCGAGCGCCGCCGCAGGCCGATCCTGCGCTACGCGCTGCGCCGCATCGTGATCGTGCCGATCTCGCTGTTCGTGCTCGGCAGCGTGTCCTTCGTGCTGGTCCTGTTCATCCCCGGCGACCCGGCGGTGACCATCCTGGGCGACTTCGCCACCCCCGAGCAGGTCGCCCTGGTCAACCAGCAACTCGGCCTGGACAAGCCGCTGTGGGACCGCTACCTGTCCTTCTGGGGCAACCTGCTGCAAGGGGACCTGGGCACCTCGTTCTTCACCAACGAGCCGGTGCTGCACGACATCGCCCGGTTCCTGCCCAACACCCTCGAACTGGTGGTGCTGGCGCTGCTGGTGGCGGTCGGCCTGGGCCTGGTGATCGGCGTCGTCGGCGCCTACTTCGCCCGCCGCTGGCCGGACCGGGTGATGACCGGCCTGACCTCGGCGTTGCAGTCGGTGCCGGACTTCTTCCTGGCCCTGGTGGGCATCTACCTGTTTTTCTTCGTGCTCGGCTGGGCCCCGGCGCCCATCGGCAGGCTGCCCATCGAGGCGGGCGCCCCGGAGCACTCGTTCCTGATCTTCGGCAGCCTGTTCAGCGGCGACTGGACCACGCTGGGCTCGGCGCTGTCGCACGCGGCGCTGCCGGTGCTGTCGCTGGGGCTGGTGTACTCGTCGTACTTCGCCAAGACCGCCCGCGGCAGCATGGGCACGGCGCTGACCACCCCGCAGGTGGAGTTCGCCAGGGCCTGCGGCCTGCGCGAGCGCACCGTGGTGCGCTACGCGTTCCTGGCCTCGCGGACCACGGTCGTCACCTACGTCGCCATCCTGTTCGGCTCGCTGCTCGGCGGCGCGTCCATCGTGGAGCGGGTGTTCAACTGGCGCGGCATGGGCCAGTGGGCGCTGGACGGGGTGCTCAAGGTCGACGTGCCGATCATCCAGGGCTTCGTGGTCGTCGCCGGTCTGATGACCCTGACCCTGTTCCTCGTGCTGGACCTGGTGGTCCTGGCCCTGGACCCGAGGGTGAGCTATGAGTGAGACCACGAAGGTCCCGGTCCGCCCCTCGGCGGCGCACTCGGTGTGGCGGGCGCTGCGCTCCAACCCGGGCATCAGCATCGGCGGCGGGCTGCTGCTGGTCATGCTGCTGGCGGCGTTCTTCGCGCCGCTGCCCTACGACCCGGTCACCCCCGACCCCGCCAACGTCCTGCAGGCGCCGTCCGGGTCGCACGTCTTCGGCACCGACGCGAACGGGTTCGACGTCTTCTCCCGGGTCGTGGCCGCAGGCCGCAGCGACCTGGTGCTGGCGCTGCTGGGCACCCTGGTGTCACTGGTCGTCGGCCTGCTGATCGGGCTGCCGCTGAGCACCAAGAGCCGCTACAGCGAGGGCTTCATGCGGGCGCTCGACGCGTTCCAGTCGTTCCCGCTGATCGTGCTGTCGGTGACCATCGTGTCGCTGACCGGCAACGCCATCCAGAACATCATCTACGCCATCGTCATCATCAACGGACCCCGGTTCATCCGGCTCATCCGCGGTGAGGCGCTGGCCATCCGCGACGGCCGGTTCATCGAGGCCGCCGTCGCCACCGGGGCCCGGCCGCGGCGGATCGTGTTCCGCCACATCATGCCCAACGTGGTCGACGTCTGCCTGGTGCAGTGCTCGCTCACCGCCGCCAACGCCGTGATCGTCATCGCCGCGCTGAACTTCCTCGGCATCGGCGTCTCACCGCCGGACCCGACCTGGGGCTCGATGGTCCAGGTCGGCGCCCAGGGCATCTCGACCGGCCAGTGGTGGGTCGCGATCTGGCCGGGCGTGGCGATCTTCCTCGCCATCGCGAGCCTGAACGTGCTCGCGGGCGGTATCCAGCGACGGGTGGAGGGGAGTTGACGTGCTGACCGTATCCGGACTCACCACGGAGTTCCGCACCAGGAAGGGCCCGGTCCGGGCGATCGACGGCATCGGCTTCGAGGTGCCCACCGGCGTCGCCGTCGGCGTGGTCGGCGAGACCGGCTCCGGCAAGTCGGTGACCATCCGCTCGGTGCTGGGCCTGCTGCCCGGCTACGGCCGGGTCGTCGGCGGCCGGGCCGAGTTCGAGGGCCACGACCTGATCACCGCGAGCCGCAAGCGGCTGCGCCACGTGCGCGGCAACCGCATCGGCTTCGTCGCGCAGAACCCGTTCGGCGCGCTGAACCCGGTGCTGCGCATCGAGAAGCAGTTCGCCAACGTGGTCCGCGCGCACCGCCGGATGGGCCGCGCGGAGGTGCGCGACCTGGCGCTGCGGCGGTTGGAGTCGGTGCAGGTGCCCAGCCCGGAGCGGGTGCTGCGCGGCTACGCCCACGAGCTGTCCGGCGGCATGGCGCAGCGGGTGGTCATCGCCCTGGCCATGCTGCACGACCCGCCGCTGGTCATCGCCGACGAGCCGACCACCGCGCTCGACGTGACCGTGCAGCGGCAGATCCTCGACCTCATCGCCGCCCAGGTGGCGGGCGGGGACCGGTCGCTGCTGCTGGTCACCCACGACCTGGGGGTGGTCGCGCAGTACTGCGCCCGCGTCGTGGTGATGCGCTCCGGCGAGGTGGTGGAGCAGGGGGCGGTGGCCGACGTCTTCACCGATCCCCAGCACCCCTACACGCGCAAGCTGCTGGCGGCGGTGCCACCGGCGCCGTGGTCGGCGTCGGCCAGGGTGGAGGTGACCCGATGAGCGTTCTGGAGCTGTCCGACGTCCGGCACGTGTTCCGCCGGGGCGGCAAGGAGGTCTTCGCGGTCAACGGCGTCTCCCTCGCCGTAGAGCAGGGCGAGACGGTGGCGGTGATCGGCGAGAGCGGGTCGGGCAAGTCGACCCTGGGCCGCATCGCGCTGGGCCTGATCACCCCGACCGGCGGTGAGGCCCGCTTCGACGGCACCGCCCTGTCCGCGCTCAGCAAGGCGGACATGCGGGCCACCAGGGCGCGGCTGCAAGTGGTGTTCCAGGAGCCCTACGAGTCGCTGAACCCGCGGATCAAGGTCGGCGACATCGTCGCCGAACCGCTGGTCATCCACCAGCCCGGGCTGAGCCGGGCGCAGCGCCGCGAGCGGGTGGTGGCGATGCTGGAGCGGGTCGGGCTGACCGCCGAGCACGCCGACCGGCTGCCCCGGCACCTCAGCGGCGGGCAGCAGCAGCGGATCGGCATCGCCAGGGCGATCATCACCGGGCCTCGGTTGGTCGTGCTGGACGAGCCGACGTCCTCGCTGGACGTCTCGGTCCGGGCCCGGGTGCTGGACCTGCTGCGCGACCTGCAACGCGAGGAGGGCATGTCCTACCTGTTCATCTCGCACGACCTGGCCACCGTGGGCACGATCAGCGACCGGGTCGCGGTGATGTACCTGGGCCAGATCGTCGAGCAGGGCCCCACCGCGGAGGTCCTGGGCAATCCCCGGCACCCGTACACCAAGGCGCTGCTCTCGGCGACGCTGAGCGCGGTCGTCGGCGAGCGCCAGGAGCACGTCCCGCTGCGCGGCGAGATCCCCAACCCCACCAGGGAACCGCGGGTGTGCGTCCTGAGCGGGCGTTGTCCGATCGAGGTCCCGGAGTGCTCGTCCGGGCCGATCGCGGTGCGGCTGGTCGCCGACCGGCACGCGGTGACCTGCCTGCGCGCCGAGCGCAGCGACGAGCTGCTGCCGACCGGGGAGCCCGGGTGAGCGCCGGGTACCTGGACGCGCCGTGGGGCCAGGTCCACTACCGGCACGCGCCCGGCGCACCGGTCGCGGGGCAACTGCGCGACGGTCGACCGCTGCTGGTGCTGCTGCACCAGAGCCCGCTGTCGAGCCGCCGCTACCGGCGGGCACTGGCCGGGCTGGCCGCGTTCTGCGCCCCGGTGGCCGTCGACACCCCCGGCTACGGGGGCTCCGACGGCCCCGGCGAGCAGTGGTCGGCCGCCGACTACGGCGCGGTGGCCTGGCTGGTCGCCGACGCGTTCGGCGTCGAGCGGCCCTGGCTGTTCGGCCGGGCCACCGGCGCGGTGTTCGCCCTTGCCGCCGCGGCGGAGCAGCCGGGCCGGGCGGCGGGGATCGTGCTGCACGGCGTGCCGGTCTACACCGGGGCGGAGAAGGCCGACCGGCTCGCCGGGTTCGCCCCGCCGTACGCACCGGACCACGACGGCGCTCACCTGGCCTGGATCTGGGCTCGGGTGCGCGGCGAGTACCCGGACGCGAGCCCTGAGCTGATCACCGAGCTGGTCGCCGACTACCTGGCCGCCGGACCGGACTTCGCCGCCTCCTACCGGGCCGTCTGGCGGCACGACCTGGCCGCGTCCGCCGAGCTGGCCGGGCCGGTGGACCTGCTGCTGGCGGGCACCGCCGACCGCATCGGGCACATGCACGACCGGGCCGTGGCGACCCTGGCGCACACCCGCGCCACGACGCTGACCGGCGCCACCGACTTCGTCGCCGAGCAGGACCCGGCCGCCTTCTGCGGCGCCCTCGCCGACACCATCGACCGAACGGGGAGAACGGCATGAGCACCACACCGGGCGGCAGCGCTGCCACAGCGGGCGACGGGCCGCTGACCGGGCTGCGGGTGATCGACGCCTCCACCATCCTGGCCGGCCCGCTGTGCTGCCGGCTACTCGGCGACTACGGGGCCGAGGTCGTCAAGGTCGAGCACCCCCAGCGCGGGGACGGGATGCGCGGGCACGGCCCGGCCAAGGACGGCGAACCGCTGTGGTGGAAGGAGATCGCCCGCAACAAGCGCGCGGTCGCCGCCTCCCTGTCCACACCGGACGGCGCGGAGGTGCTGCTGCGCCTGGCCGAGCGCTCCGACGTGCTGGTGGAGAACTTCCGCCCGGGCACCCTGGAGCGCTGGGGCCTGGGCCCCGACGTGCTGCTGGCGCGCAACCCCCGGCTGGTCGTGGTCCGGGTGACCGGATTCGGCCAGACCGGCCCGTACTCCGGCCGCGCGGGCTTCGGCACCCTGGCCGAGGCGATGAGCGGCTTCGCGCACCTGACCGGACCGGCCGACGCCCCTCCGTCGCTGCCCGCCTTCGGCCTGGCCGACACGCTGTGCGGCATCGCCGCCACCGCCGCGACCATGATGGCGCTGCACGAGCGGGACCGCTCCGGGCGGGGTCAGGTCGTGGACATGAACCTGCTGACCCCGCTGCTGACCGCCGTCGGCCCCGGCCCCACCGCCTACGACCAGCTCGGCGTGGTGGAGACCCGGCACGGCAACCGGTCGGCCAACAACGCCCCCCGCAACACCTACCGCACCGCCGACGGCAAGTGGGTCGCGGTGTCCACCAGCGCGCAGAGCATCGCCGAGCGCGTGCTGCGCCTCGTCGGGCACCCCGAGGTGATCGACGAGCCGTGGTTCGCCACCGGCGGGCAGCGCGCCGAACACGCCGACCTGCTCGACGCGCACGTGGGCGGCTGGATCGCCCAGCGCACCCGGGACGAGGTGCTGGCCGCGTTCGACGCGGCGGGCGCCGCCGTCGCCCCGGTCTACGACGCCGCCGACATCGTCGCCGACGAACACGTGAGGAAGACAGCGATGCTGACCACCGCGCCGGACGCCAAGCTCGGCGACGTCCTGATGCACAACGTCATGTGGGGCATGTCCCGCACCCCCGGCCGCATCCGGCACGTCGGCCGCGACCTGGGCGCCGACACCGACGCCGTCCTCGGCGAACTGGGCTACCCGGCCGAGGACATCGACGCCATGCGCGCCCGCGGAGCGGTCGCGTGACCCCCCGCACCGAGCTGGGGCCCAGCGCGGTCAGCACCTGGCTGGCGGCCGTGCTCGACGGCGCCCCGGCGGTGTTCGACCTCGGGCGCCCGCTCTACCGGGGGATGCCGCAGTCGCCGAACCACCCGCCGTACTGGCACACCCTGCCGCGCAGGCACGGCGACGCGGTCCGCGCCGACGGCGGGTCCGCCGCCGCCGACCACATCTCCCTGGGCACGCACGTCGGCACGCACATCGACGCGTTCTCGCACGTCTCGCACGAGGGCAGGCTCCTCGGCGGGGTCGACGCGCAGGAAACCCAGCGCGGCGGGTCGATGCGGGAACTGGGCGCGGAGACCATCGAGCCGATGTTCCGCCGGGGCGTGCTGTTCGACGTGCCCGCGGTGCTGGGCGCCGACTGCTGCGACCCCGGCTACGAGATCACCCCGGACGACCTGGAGCGCTGCGAGCGGCGCCACGGCGCCCGGCTGGGCGCGGGCGAGGTGGCGCTGATCCGCAGCGGCTGGGGCGCGCGGTTCGACTCCCCGGACCCGCGCGACTTCATCGGCCACGACTCGGGCGTCCCCGGCGTGGGCGAGGCCGGGGCGCGCTGGCTGGCCGACCGCGGCGCGCACGCGGTCGGGGCGGACACCATCGCGTTCGAGTGCCTGCCGCCGGGCCGGGGCCACGCCCTGCTGCCCGCGCACCGGGTGCTGCTGGTGGAGAGCGGGGTGCACATCATCGAGACGATGGACCTGGAGGGACTGGCCGCCGCGGGCGCGCACGAGTTCCTGTTCGTGCTCGCCCCGCTCAAGCTCGTCGGCGCCACCGGTTCCCCGGTCCGACCGCTGGCCGTGGTCGCCGGGGGTGGGCGATGACCGCCGTGGAGACGACGCTGTCGCACGCGCTGGCCGCGTTCGCCGCGCGGACCGCCGCGCAGCCGCTGCCGCCGGAGGTCGCCGACAGCGTCCGGGACCGGGTGCTCGACGTGCTGGGCCTGTGCGTCGGCGCGCTGCCGCTGGACACCAGCGCCGCGGTCCTCGCCTACGTGCGCGAGCAGGGCGGGGCCGGGCAGGCGCACGTCATCGGCCTGCCCGAGCGGGTGCCCGCCGCGCTGGCCGCCCTGGCCAACGGCGTCCTGGCGCACTCGCTGGACTACGACGACACGCACCTGCCGTCGGTGCTGCACCCGAGCGCGTCGGTGGTGCCCGCCGCGCTGGCCGCGGCCGAGGCGTCCGGCGCCGACGGGACGGCGCTGCTGGCCGCGGTCGCCGCCGGGCTGGAGGTGTGCGTCCGGCTGGGGATGGCGGGCTACGACAGCGACGCCAAGACCTCCCTGTTCTTCGAGCACGGCCAGCACGCCACCTCCATCTGCGGGGCGGTGGGCAGCGCCGTGGCCGCGGCGGTGCTGCTCGGCTTGGACGAGGCCGGGATCGGGCACGCGCTGGGCATCTCGGTGTCCATGGCGTCGGGGGTCATCGAGGCCAACCGGACCGGCGGCACGGTCAAGCGGCTGCACTGCGGCTGGGCCGCGCACGCCGGGGTGTCGGCCGCGCAACTGGCCGGGCACGGGTTCACCGGCCCGCCCGCCGCGCTGGAGGGCCGGTTCGGGTTCTTCCAGGCGCACCTGCACGGCCGCTTCGACCCGGGGGCGATCACCGACGGGCTGGGGGAGCGGTGGGAGGTGCCGGGCATCTTCTTCAAGCCCTACCCGGCCAACCACTTCACCCACGCGATCGTCGACGCCGCCGCCGACCTGCGGGCCCAGGGCGTCACGCCCGAGGCGGTGGCGGAGCTGGAGGTCGGCGTCCCGGCGTCGGTGGTGCGCACCGTCGGCGAGCCGATCGAGCGCAAGCGGCAGCCCACGACGTCCTACGAGGCGCAGTTCAGCGGCCCGTACGCGGCGGTGGTCGGCCTACTCGGCGGCGGCGGCCTCGGTGCCGCGCTGGCCGACTACGCCCCGGATCTGCTCACCGCACCGGAGCGCACCGGCCTGATGGCCAAGACCCGGGTGGTGGCCGACGCCGAGTGCACCGAGATCTTCCCGCACCAGTTCCCGTGCGTGCTGCGGGCGCGCACCGCCGACGGTCGCGAGTGGACGGCGAAGGCGCTGGTCAACCGGGGCGGGCCGGACAACCCGCTGACGCGGGAGCAACTGCGGACCAAGTTCCGCGAGAACGTGGCGGGCCTGCTGGCGCCCGAGGCGGCCGCGGCCGTCGAGGCGGCGGTGGCGGACCTGGGCGGGGCAGCACGACCGGGCGAGCTGATGGCGCTGGTCCGGGTCGACCGGGGGAACAGCCGTGGGTAGCGAAGGAGTGGACATGTACGACTTGGTTCTGCGCGACGTCGACCTGGTCCGGCCGGGCGTCGAGGCGGTCGAGCGCACCGACATCGGCGTGCGCGACGGCAAGGTCGCCGCGATCGGCCCGGACCTCGGCCCGGCCACCGAGGTGGTGGACGGCGGCGGGCGGCTGGCGTTCCCCGGTGTGGTGGACGCCCACCAGCACTGGGGCATCTACAACGAGCTGGCCGCCGACACCGAGACCGAGAGCCGGGCGTGCGCCCAGGGCGGGGTCACCACCGCGCTGAACTACATGCGCACCGGCCAGTACTACCTCAACAAGGGCGGGGAGTACGCGTCCTTCTTCCCGGAGGTGCTGGCCGCCGCGAAGGGCCGCGCCCACGTGGACTACGGCTTCCACCTGGCGCCGATGATGAGCAAGCACATCGAGGAGATCCCCGACCTGGTCAGCGAGCACGGCGTGCCGTCGTTCAAGGTCTTCATGTTCTACGGCGCGCACGGCCTGCACGGCCGCTCAGCCGACCAGTCGTCGTTCCTGATGATCCCCGAGGGCGAGCGCTACGACTACGCGCACTTCGAGTTCGTCATGCGCGGCATCCAGGCCGCCCGGGAGCGCTTCCCGGAGCTGGCCGACGAGATCTCGCTGTCGCTGCACTGCGAGACGGCCGAGATCATGACCGCCTACACCCGCCTGGTGGAGGAAGAGGGCAAGCTCACCGGCCTGGAGGCGTACTCGGCCTCGCGCCCGGCGCACTCGGAGGGCCTGGCCATCTCCATCGCCTCCTACCTGGCGCACGAGACCGGCCTGGTCAACATCAACCTGCTGCACCTGTCCTCCCGCAAGGCCGTGGACGCGGCACTGCGGATGGCCGGGGCGTTCCCGCACATCAACTTCCGCCGCGAGGTCACCATCGGCCACCTGCTGGCCGACTTCCGCACCGCCCACGGCATCGGCGGCAAGGTCAACCCCCCGCTGCGCGACCGCGACGACGTCGAGGCGCTGTGGGAGCACGTGGCCGCGGGCGACATCGACTGGGTGGTCAGCGACCACGCCTGCTGCCGCGACGAGACCAAGTTCGGCACCGACCGCGACGACGTGTTCGTGGCCAAGTCCGGCTTCGGCGGCACCGAGTACCTGCTCCCGGGCCTGCTCACCGAGGCGACCCGCCGCGGCTTGGCGCCGCACCGGGTCGCCGAGCTCCTCGCGGCCAACCCGGCCCGCCGCTACGGCCTGCGCTCCAAGGGCGACATCGCGGTCGGCAAGGACGCCGACATCGCCCTGGTGGACCCGGACCACCGCTGGACGGTCCGCGCCGAGGACTCGGAGTCCACCCAGGAGTACACCCCGTTCGAGGGCTTCGAGCTGACCGCCAAGGTCACCGACACCTTCCTGCGCGGCCACCACGTCCTGGACAACGGCAAGATCACCGGCGACCCCACCGGCACCTACCTGCCCCGCCCCACGGCCTGACCCCCCACCCGGGCGGGCTCGACCCGGTCCGAGCCCCGGCGGCGCGCTCCGCGCTGCCGGGGCGGCACCTCCGACGCCGTGCGCCACCAGCGGCGCGAGGCCAGTGCGGCCAGCGCGGCGCCCACCGCGTTGACCAGCACGTCGTCCACCGAGGACACCCGGTCCAACTGGAACACGTACTGCGCGGTCTCGACCAGGACAGAGCAACCCGCCCCGAGCGCCAGGACCCGCGGCACGGACGCCAGCGCCGCGAACCGCACCGGGGCGAAGAACCCCAGCGCCGCGAAGACCAGCAGGTTGCCGACGATCCCGAGCGGCCCCATCGTGACCAGGTCCCGGAACGGCACCAGGCTGACCCGACCGGGGACGACGCCCGCCCCGGAGCCCGGCATCAAGGTCAGCCACACCCACGGCACCGTCCCGTAAATCAGCCCCACCTCGGCCAACGACACCGGCCACGCCGATCCGACCCCCGCGGCGATCCGACGGCGTGCCAGCACCCACGCCACCAGGAGGGCCAACGGCAGCCCCACCAGCATCATGAGCAGCACGCCGTTCACCGTGTCGAAGCAGCCGTGCCACCGCCCGGCCGCACACGCGGGCGCGGCCATCAGGAGCGGCCCCCGCACGGCGAACAGCAAGGCCGCCAGTCCGAGGACCGCCAGGCCGACGAGCACGATCCGCTGCGCGCGGTGGGGTGGTGCTGACGAGGGTGGGGTCTGGTTCACGCTCCCATTGGACCCGCGGGCCCGTTGCCGGGGCGTATCGGTTTTCGGATACGCCCGCCATACACCGGGCCCCGAGACAGCCCCCGGGGATCGGTCCGGGTCATCGCAGGGGCGGGCGGCGGTCCGCCCACGGTCGGGCCCGTTCGAGCTGTGCGGCCAGCCGCAGGAGCGTGCCGTCGGCGCCGAGCCTGCCGATGAACTGGGCGCCGATCGGCAGCCCGTCGGCGGTCCAGTGCAGGGGCACGCTCATCGCGGGTCGGCCGGTCAGGTTGGCCAACTGGGTGTAGGGCACCCAACTGAGGTTCTCGGAGATCAGCCGATCCACTATCGGTGTGTGCCGCAGCAGGCCCGCCGCTCCGGCGGTGAGCAGCGCGCGCTGCGCCGCGCGGATCGGCGCGGGGATGGTGAACGCCCCGATCCGCGGCGGTGGGGTCGCCGTGGTCGGGGTCAGCAGGAGGTCGTGGGACTCGTGGAACTCGGCCAGCCGCCGGGTGTGCTCGTGGCGCCGTTCGATGGCCCGCACCAGGTCGACCGGGCTGGTGGCCCGGCCCAGCGCGGCCATGGTGCGGGTGTCGAGCTCGAACGCCGACTCGCCCGCCCCGCTCGCCGCCCGGCACTCGGCCATCGTGTGCGCGCAGCTCACGAACCAGCTCGTCAGGAAGTCCTTGGCCAGCGCGGCGTCGTCGAAGGGCTGGGTGGGCAGTTCCACCACGTCGTGCCCGAGTTCGGCGAGCAGGTCAGCGGCCGCGCGGGCGGCGGCCACGGCTTCGGGGTGCGGGGTGGGGTTGATGGAGCTGCTGGTGCACAGCGCCACGCGCAGCCTGCCCGGTTCGCGCCCGACCTCGTCGGCGAACGGGGCCGGTGGGCAGGCGGCGAGGTAGGGCGAGAGCGGGGAGGGGCCGGTGAGGACGTCGAGCATGGCCGCGGTGTCGCGGACCGACCGGGAGATGACGCCGTCGGTCGCCGTGCCGCCGAGCCCTTCGGCGCGGGCGGGCCCGGACGGGATCAGCCCGCGCGAGGGCTTGAGGCCGAACAGCCCGCAGGCCGACGCCGGGATGCGGATGGAGCCGCCGCCGTCGCTGGCCCCCGCGCACGGCACGACACCCGCGGCGACGGCCGCCGCCGCGCCGCCGGAGGACCCGCCGGGGGTGTGGTCGGTGTTCCAGGGGTTGCGGGCGGGCCCGAACAGGTCCGGTTCGGTGATGCCCTTGGCGCCGAACTCGGGGGTGTTGGTCTTGCCGAAGACGACCAGCCCGGCGTCGAGCCAGCGCTGGACCACGGTGCTGGTCTCGGCGGCGGGCACCGCCGCCATCGACCGCGAGCCGCCGCTGGTGGGGATTCCGGCCAGGTCCTGGTGGAGGTCCTTGAGCAGGAACGGGACGCCCGCGAGGGGGCCGTCGGGCGCGCCCGACGGCGGGTCCACCTCGCGCACGACGGCGTTGAGCCGGGGGTTGACCCGCGCCAGCCGGTCCCGGGCCGCTTCGAGCAGTTCGGCCGGGGTGACCTGACCGGAGCGGACCAGGGCGGCCAGGCCCACGGCGTCGTGGTTGGGGTAGTCGTCCATGGGGCGATCCTGCCGCATGGCGCGGGTCTGGCCCACCCGTTGATCCGAACGCGCCGCCGGGCGGCCTCGACACCCGGCCGCGCCCGCTGGGGTGCGCCGGCCTCCCGCGCACCCCAGCGGGCCGGGCGTTGTCAGTCGTTGCGGCGGTTCCACGGACCGGTGACGGCGAACGTGGTGCCGGGGTCGTAGATGTTGAAGAACATCGTCCTCCCGTCGGCGGAGAACCCCACCCCGGCCAGCTCGCCGTACGCGGGCTCCTCCGGTGTGCCGTTGTTCACGCGGTTGCGGGCGAAGTGGAAGACCTCACCGTCGCGCGTGGTGCCGAGCATGTAGGCGTCACCGATGCCGTCCTCGCACATCATCAGGCCGCCGTACGGTGACATGCAGATGTTGTCGGGCGCGTCGAACTCGGGGTTGTCCGGACCGGGCGTGGGCCGGGTGAAGACCACCTCGAGCCGCAGCGTCCGCCGCCGCGGGTCGTACCTCCAGACCTGCCCGTCGTGGTTCTCCGCCGGGCCCAGCTCGGTGCGGGCGAACGACGAGACGAAGTACACGCACCGGTCCCGCTCACCCCACCAGGCACCTTCGAGCTTGTAACCGCCGGTCATCGGCTTCGGGTAGTCCTGCGACCGGACCGACTCGCTCCCCGCCAACGGATCGGGCACGGTCATCCACTCGGCCCCGCCGAACACCGCCCCCGCCTCCCGCACCACCGACAGGTCGGGCAGGCCCGGCACGTGCAGCGCCTGCAGCTCACCGCCCGCCCGCAGGCTCCCCCAGCCGCCGCAGGGCCGCTCCGGCAGGAAGCGGTAGAAGCCGCCCAGCGGTGCCACGAACGCGTCCTCGGTCTCGTAGACGATCCCGGTGTGCGGGTCGACCGCCACGGCCTCGTGCTGGAACCGGCCCATCGCCGTCAGCGGTGTCGGGTCCGCGTTGCGCCGGTCGTCGTACGGGTCCACCTCGAAGATGAAACCGTGGTCCCTGGTGTACCCCTTCGTGCCCGCCTTGTCCTCGGTTTCCTCGCAGGTCAGCCAGGTACGCCACGGCGTGGTGCCGCCGGAGCAGTTGATCGCGGTCCCGCCGAGGCTGGTGTGCTCGGACTCGGCCCCGCCGTGCCGGTCGACCACCAGCGTGCTGGTGCCACCGGCGCCCGCCGGGTCGTAGGTCCGCTCCGGTGGCGCCTGCACGGCGATCCGCGAGGTCGGCGAGCACTCGTGGTTGCGCACCAGCCGGGAACCCTGCCGACGGGAGGGGAACACCCCCATGCCGTCGAACCGGCTCGGCACGACCACACCGTCCGGCCGGGTGGTCCCCTCGCGGGACACGATGCTGTAGCGGAACCCGCGGGGCAGGTCCAAGACCCCGGCGGGGTCCGGGATCAGCGGCCCGTACCCGGCAGGCGGCCCGGAGTTCCCCACCGCGGGCCGCGCGGCGAACAACGCCTCCACGGACCCGACGACGACAACGCCTCCGGCACGGCTGATGAACTGGCGGCGCGACAGCGTCATGGCGTATCCCCACAGTAGGACCAATATGAACGCGCGATGAACACGAGTTAACCGCATCCCGACCTGCGGGCACCACCACGCGGTCCGCAGTTCACCTGGCCGGCCGCCCCAGCGCGTCGCCGCCGTGAGCACGACCTCGAGCGCGCACCGCGGCCCAGGTTCTCGAGCGCGGAGGCGGGCCCCGGCCACTCGGGTGCCAGACTGGGCGCGGAACGTGACGACCCAAGGAGTTCGGTGTGACCCCTGACGCCCTCGAAGGGCCGGTCCCGGCGTCGAGCGGACGGGGCCAACCGGTCCTGGACCTGCTGGACAAGGCCATCGGCGCGCAGACACCGCTGGTGCGCAAGAACATCGCCCGAGCCCGCCAGCGCAACCCGGAGGCGACACCGGCGGAGGTCATCCGCACGCTGGAGCGGATGTACGTCAGCGCCCTGGCGGGCACGGGGGCCGCGGTCGGGGGCGTCGCGGCCGCGCCCGCCGTCGGCACCGGGATCGCGCTGGCGCTCTCAGCGGGTGAGGCGTTCTCCTCGCTGGAACTGAGCACCCTGTTCGTGCTCTCGGTCGCCGAGGTCCACGGGGTCCGCCTCGACGAGATCGAACGCCGCCGCACGCTCGTCATGGGAGTCCTGCTCGGCCAGTCCGGCTCCACGACCATCGGCCAGGTCGCCGAGCGCACCGGCAAGCACTGGGGCCGCCACCTCGTCGGCAAGGTGCCCGCGGCGACGCTGCGCCAGATCAACAACGTCCTGGGCAAGAACTTCATCACCAAGTACGGCACCAAGCAGGGGATCATCGTGCTCAGCCGGGTGGTCCCGTTCGGCATCGGCGCGGTCATCGGCGGCGGCGCCAACGCCACCGTCGCCGCCCTGGCCGTCCGCACCGCCCGGCGCGCGTTCGGCCCGGCCCCGCAAACGTGGCCCGACACACGGCCGGACCCCACGCTGGAGTCCCCGCACGGGACGCCACCGCGAACAGTGCCGGGGACCGTGCTGGAACCGACCCCGGAAACAAGCTGAGGTCCCGCCCGGAGGGGCAGGTTTCCGTGGGTGCGGAGCCCTGCATCGCGGCTACCCTCACCGCGGCCTTGGACGCAGAGGACTGGGACCGATTCAGCCTCTACCTCGCAGCAGCGGGCAAGCGGCCTGATCCCTCGATGACCGGCACCCCGTGCCGGTCATCGCAGGTCGAGACCACCGACGTCCGGCACGAGGAGGTGCTGGAAGTCATGCTGGACATCCCGGACCCGGCGGCTCTGCCGGTGTTGGGGGACGTGGTGCACCGCCACTTCCCGTGGGACCCCCACCGGCAGATCGCCCTGAAGGCGCTGTGGGTGATCGGTGAGATCGATACCCTCGAAGCGCACGCCATCCCCCGTGGGGTGGTCGAAGAAGAGTCGGGAACAAGCCGGGCAAGGGGTGGCGATGGAAGAAGATCCACATAAACTGTCGGTCGAGGCGGAAGCTTTGCTCCGAGAGTTCGGATGGTTTTCCGGTCGGGTGGTTCCGACCGATGGCTGGGAACAACTCCTGGCGTCGAACGGGTTTGTCATGCACAACGCTGCCAGGCAATTTTTGGCAGAATTCGGTGGCATCGAGATACCGTATCCGCTGCCAACGGCAAATCGTGGGAAGATGGCGCTTTCGCTGAATCCGACATCGGCCTGCCACGATGATTCCGTGTACGAGTTCCTCAGCGATGAGGCGGGCGTTCCAGTCTACCCCATCGGCGACGTGGATTGCCGCACGGATTACCTCGGAATTGCTGAAGACGGGTCGGTCTACGCCGGGCTGGATGCTTTTACCCGCCTCGGCGACAGTCCTCGCCAAGCGTTGGAGGTGCTTCTCTTGGCAATCGCGGAGATGTATTCACGCGTGCGGGGCTGACTTCGGCGCAGGCCTCGACGGCGATGGTGGGATTCGCTGTCGCATGCGACCATCATCAACCCAGCTCCCCCTGCTTGTTCCCGGCCACCGCGCGCAGGCCGACCGCTGCTCGGGATCTTGACCGCCCTGATCCACGAACTCGGACTGCCGACCGTCTCCTGCTTGTCACCCCGTTCCGCGGGCCCGGGTCGAAGTTGCCGACCCGGAACCCGTCGCCGCCTCGCAAATTGATCACCCTGGCTGGAGGCCTGACCGCGGAGGTGGCGTCGAGGGCGAGGTGTATCGGTTGACAGTCAGCATTGACTGTTTGTCGGCTGGGTCATAGTGCGGGCGTCGCATGCCCCATCGGGTTGGTGCCTCGAAGTCCTGTCTGCCAACAGGTTGGGGTGTCCGGGGTGGCGGTCGAGTCGCGGCGGGGCTCGTCCTTGGAAGAGTTGAAGTTGACCGGTATGGCCGTGGTGGTTCGTCGCGGTCTTCCCCCTCGGGACAGGCGCCGGTGCCCCCGCTGAACCTGGTCGGCGACTTCGACGGTGGGTCCATGCTGGTGCTGGTGGAATCTTGTCCGCATTGTGGAAGAGGAGCGCCATCCGGAGAACGGCAGCACGAACTGCCTGGTCAACCGCACCCGCGATGGTTCCTGGGGGCAGGCCGCGGGGATGGCGGTGGCAGTGTCGAAGTCTTCGGTCGACATCCCCGCCACAGGCGGCAGCACCCTGTGTTCGGGCTTCATCGACACCGCCTCTCGTCAAGCCGACTGCAGCAACTCCTACGCCTACTACGCAGGCCCGGTGCGCATCTACGCGCCGAACTCCTGCATCAGCTTCGGCGCGCGAGTCAACACCGGTGGTTGGATCGAGCACGCCAAGTGGGCCAACCGCCACTGCGGCTGACCCGCCGGGCCACGGTGTCCCGGCACAGGGTCTACCACTTCTTCACAGCTCACCGGAAACCCACAGCACGAGCGGTTCACCGCGCGAACCGGCTACCACGCCCCGATGTCGGGTGGATCACCGGACGGTGGTCCACCCGTTCGGCCAACAGCATGCGACGCCGTCCTTCACCGGCGATCAGGCGCATGGGGAGCGGTGGTGGGGCGGGTGCGCGTCGTCGATCTGCCTCCAGCCTGAGCGAGTCGGTCAGCTCGGGGCGCTGCTTGTGCCACCTGAACATGGTGTCTCCCTGGATGGCTCGGTCCGGGTGCGTCACCGTCCGGTGCCCAGCGCTCGGCAATCAATTGCGCCGGACCTGATGGATCTTTCAGCCACCCAGGGCTTCCGCGTGAGGCTGCCGCGGGTCGTACGCGGCCCAGCCGGGGTCGCCGTGGGTCGCGAAGGCGACCCAGGCGCCGTGCACGCGGGCCGCGAGCCCGGCGGGCGCCGGGTCGGGCCCGAGCAGACCGGTGTCGCCGTGCAGCCACGGTTCATCGGCGATGTCGAAGACGAAGGGCAGTTCGACCGTGTGGGTGGCGCCCAGCCGCCCGTCCAGTGCCGTCGAGCGGTGGCCGAACGAGTAGACGTGGGTGCGGCCACCGGACAGCCGGGCGTGGGCCTCGATCATCCGCGCGGTGCCTGCCCCGAAGAGTCCTTCGCCCAGCACCGCGGAGCGCAGCTCACCCGGGGTCGCCCCTGGCCGGGTCGCCCGGTGGGCCGCGACGACGGCGGTGGGGTCCGCGTCGATCTTCGCCGCGACGGCGAGCACGTCGTCGTCCGTGGAGGATTCCAGCTTGCCCTGCGGTACCAGGTAGAGGTGGCCCTCCTCGGTGTTGGTGCCGATGAGCAGGTCGACCTCTCCCGCAGGCCCCTCCGCCAGGGCGTCGGCCGGCTGCACGGGCAGGACCAGGGAGAACGGGCTCAGCTCGACGAGCGGGTCCGTGGCCGTCGCGGTCCGCAGGTCGATCCCCACGAGATCCGGCAGGATCTCGAGGAACCTCTCGTCCGGGATCTCGGCGAAGGCCTCCGCCGTGGGCGGCACGCCCAGTGCCCAGGCGGCCGCCGCGGTGACCCGGTGCGCCTGCTCGGGGGTGAAGGCGCCGGTGCCGCTGCCGCTCTGGATGATCGCGCGCCGGAACAGCCCCTTGGCCTCCGGCGTCGCCAGCAGAGCTCCGGTGATGGTGGCACCCGCGGACTGGCCGAACAGCGTGACGTTCCGGGGATCGCCACCGAACGCGGCGATCGTGTCCTGCACCCAGCCGAGCGCGGCGAGGACGTCGAGCAGCCCGCGGTTGGCGGGGGCGCCCTCCAGGTCGAGGAAGCCGGGGATGCCGACGCGGTAGTTCACCGTCACCAGCACCACGCCGTCGCGGGCGAACGGCCTGCCGTCGTAGAGCGCGGCGCGGGTGGAGCCGGTGACGAACCCGCCGCCGTGCACGAAGACCATGACCGGCCGCTTCCCGCTGTCGGCGCCGGGCGTGCGGACGTCGACGGTCAGGTATTCCTCGCCGCGCACCCAGCCCGGGCCGAAGTAGGGGATCATGTCGAGCCGCCCGAAGTCCCGGGCAGGCTGCGGTGCGGTCGGCGACGGCGCGGTGGCGTCCCGGACACCGGACCAGCCCGGGTGGGACGCCGGTGGCGCGAACCGGCCCGCGCCTGTGGGTGCCGCCGCGTACGGGACGGCGCGGTAGAGCTCGCCGAAGCGGTCACGAACACCGCGCACGGTGCCCACCGGGGTTTCGACGATCGGTTCTGCCTGCTGGGACACGGGAAGCGCTTCCCCTCTCGGGTTGTTGCGGGGCAGGAGGCCTGCCCCACTGGGCTCAGGCGATGCGGGAGAAGCCCGCCCACTCCTTGATGGCGAACTTCGACCCGTCGCGCTCGACCTCGGCGCCGCCCCGGCCTGCGAGGTGGGCGGGGAAGACCAGCGCGTTGTCCTCGGCCGCGCGGCCGAGGAGCTTGTGGCGGGTCGCCCGGGCCTCGGCCGGGTCCTCGCAGAAGCAGGAGTTGGTCTCCGGCTCCACGAGCTGCAGCGGGGTGTGCACCAGGTCGCCGACGAACAGCGCGCGGTCGCCGCCCGACTCCAGGGTCAGCACGGACGACCCGGGGGTGTGGCCGGGCGCGAGGTCCAGCCGGAGGTTCCGGTCGATCCGGTACGAGCCGTCCCACAGGTGGGTCAGCCCGGCCTCGTGCACCGGGGCGACGCTGTCCTCGAAGACGTTCTGGTTGCCGCGACCCAGCACCGGTTCGTGGTTGTTGGCCGGGTTCCAGAAGTCGAAGTCCTGCCGCGTCATCAGGTACTCGGCGTTCGGGAAGGTCGGCGCCCAGGTCCGGCCGTCGAGGCGGGTGTTCCAGCCCACGTGGTCGATGTGCAGGTGGGTGTTGATGACGACGTCGACGTCTTCGGGCCGGACCCCGGCGGCGGCGAGGTTGTCCAGGTAGTCCGTGTCCAGCCGGTTCCAGACGGGCGCGTAGGGGCGGTCCTTGTGGTTGCCGACCCCGGTGTCGACGAGGATGGTGCGGCCTTCGCTGCGCAGCAGCCAGGTCTGGATGGCCGAGCGGCATTCGCCGGTGCCCGCGTCCAGGAAGTCCGGGGCGAGCCAGTTCCGGTGCTCGTCCCAGGCGCCGTCGGGGCTGTCGGGGAAGAAGTCCGCGGGGCCCATCTCGACGGAGCCGCAGTACTCCTTGACGCGGGTGACGGTCACGTCCCCCAGCTTGATCTGATCCACGATCACTCCTCGTGAGTGGTGGGCGACTGCCCTGACCAGGTCGAGCCTGATCGCGTCCGCGCGCGCCGACCAGCCCCGCCTTGTCCTACCCCCGGCAGGGTGTGGCTGGGCGGTGCCGCAGGCGTGGATAGTGGAGTGGTGGACGGACCAAGCCCGCTCGGCGACTTCCTGCAGGCACGGCGGGCCAGGCTGCGCCCGGAAGACGTGGGCCTCCGCGACCTCGGGCCGCGCAGGCGGGTGGCGGGGCTGCGCCGGGAGGAGTTGGCGCGGCTGGCGGGGGTCAGCGTGTCCTACTACACCCGGCTCGAACAGGGCCTGTCCCGTGGCGCGTCGGCGGAGGTGCTCGAGGCGATCGCGGGCGCCCTGCTGCTCGACGACCACGAGCGGGACCACCTGGAACGCCTCGCCGGGGCCTCCCGTCGGGTACCGCGGGCGCGGAGGCCCCGCCCCGAGAAGCTCGCCGACGAGACGCGGGACCTGCTGCGCTCCCTCGACGGCGTCCCGGCGCTCGTCCTCGGCAGGCGCACGGATGTGCTGGCGTGGAACCCGCTCGGCCACGCCCTGCTCGCCGGGCACGTCGACCCGCTGAGCCCGGAGGACCCCGCGCGCCGACCGAACATGAGTCGGATGCTGTTCCTGGACCCGCACTGCCGGGAGCTCTACGGGGACTGGCGGCGCAAGGTGCGCGCGGTCGTGGGCAACCTGAGGATCGCCGTCGGCCGTCACCCGGAAGACCGGCTGCTCGCCGAGTTGATCGGCGAGCTGACGATGAAGAGCCCGGAGTTCGTGGCGTTGTGGGGTGACCACCGTGTGACGCCGTGCGACGCCGCCACCTACGAGCTGCGCCACCCGGTCGTCGGCACGGTGACCGTCACCCAGCAGACCCTCGTCCTCGCGCGTTCGCCGGGGCAGTCCGTCGTGGTGTGCACGACGCCCGCCGGGTCACCGTCGGAGGCGGCCATGGCTCTGCTGCGGCAGGCGAGTGCGGGGGACCGGCCCGGCCGGACCGCTCCACCGCCGCACGGTGACCACTTCGCAGCCCGGCTGTCGTCGCCGTGCGGGCAGGACGATTTCGTGGTGTCCCACCGCCTCGAGGCCGGTGCTGGGCAACGCCCGTTGCCTCGGGCCAGCAGGGGAAGCCGCTCTTAGGCCGTTGCCTGCGGGTGGCGAGTGGCGAGTGCGTGTGCGGCCTGCAGCGGGGTGGTTCCGTGGGTCCGGGCGTGGGCCAGGAGCCGGTCGACCCTGGCGCCGATGGCGTCGATGCGGGCGTCGGTTTCCGGTTCGTCGCAGGCCAGTTCTTCGCGGCAGACGGCGTGGATGATGCCGCCTGCGCTCGCGACCGTGTCCGGTATCCACGTGATTGCGCGCTCGTGCAGGAGGGTGGCGACCTCGTCGCCGGTGAGCTGGTTGTTGGCCGGGCCGACGATCAACGGGATCGTGCAGCCTGCGACGGTCTCGGGGCTGAGCAGTCCGCCGGTGGCAGCGGGCACGAGGATGTCGACGTCCTGCCGCAGCAGGTCTGACGCGGTCCAGGTGAGACCGTCGGCCTCCACCTGCGCGCGGAGGCGGTCGTCCCGGTCGGCGACGACCACGTCGGCGCCGTCGGCGGCCAGCGACCGGCCCAGGAGACGTCCGACGCTGCCGTAGCCGATGACGCCGATCCGCAGGCCGGTCACGGCGCGGGCGCCGTGGACCCGCGCCACCGCGGCGTCGAGGGCGGCGCGGACCCCGCGGGCGGTGGCCGCGCTCGAGTTGCCGCTGCCGCCGAGCGCTTCGGGACGGCAGAACGCCCACCCCGGGGTGAGGCGGTGGATCACCGCCATGTCCTGTGGGGTGGTACCGATGTCGGGCCCGGTGCGATAGCGCCCGCCCAGCCCGCCGATCGTCTCGGCGATGTCGAGCACGAGGTTCTCCCGCACCGGCGGCGTCAGCGGTGGGTCACCGAGGACCACGACAGTCTTGCCGCCGCCGTGCGGCAGCTCGGCGAGCCCGCATTTGAGCGTCATCGCGCGGGAGAGCCGCAACGCGTCGGCCACGCCGTCGCCAACGGATCGGTAAGCCTTGATCCGGCACCCCCCGATCGCCGGACCGCGTGTCGTGGAGTGCACCGCCACGACGATCGGGATGTTGCTACGGGCCCCACGGACCACGTGCAGTTCCTCGTGCTCGACACCCGCGCGGTCGAGGGTGGATGCGAGATCTGTTCGACTCATGCCGCCAGTTTCCATGATAGCTCGAAACCGAACGCCCGATGCTGATGTATGTTCGAAAAGTGACTGAAAATCCGAACCTCGATCGGGTCGACCGGGAGCTGGTGCGTGCCCTGCAGCAGGACGCGCGCATCCCCATGCGTGAGCTGGCGGAGATGGTGGGCGTGGCGGCCTCCACCTGTTCCGAACGGATTCGCCGGTTGCGTTCACGCGGCCTGATCACCGGTTTCCACGCCGACGTCGACCTCGCGTCACTGGGCAGGCCGGTGCAGGCGATGATCTTCGCCCAGATCCGCCCGCTGACCCGGGCCCTGATCAGCAGGTTCCACGACGAGGCGTTGGCCATGCCCGAGGTCATGGCCGTGTTCGTCCTCGCGGGCGGCGACGACTTCCTGCTGCACGTGAGCGTCGGTGACGTGACCCACCTGCACAGCTTCCTCGTCGACAAACTCAGCAGCCGCAAGGAGGTCGTGCAGTTCCGCAGCTCGGTGATCTTCTCCCACGGCCAGAAGCGCGCCCTGGAAGACCTGACACCTTCCGCGCGGTAGGCGG
Source organism: Actinokineospora spheciospongiae (assembly GCF_003182415.1). NCBI lineage: Bacteria > Bacillati > Actinomycetota > Actinomycetes > Pseudonocardiales > Pseudonocardiaceae > Actinokineospora > Actinokineospora spheciospongiae. The sequence goes on from NZ_QHCP01000001.1 coordinate 883,678, forward strand.
GCCCCAATCCGTCGCGTCGGCATGGGCCGAGGGTGTACGACTGGGCCCGACAGAGTCCAGGCTCGCTGACCGCCCGCCTCCGTCGCCTGCCGACGGCCGCGAACCCTGCGGACCAGACCGAGGAGGACCGAACGCAGTGCCTCGGCCCGACGGCTGGACGGGACGAACATCTGCTGCTTGAGCCGCGCGGTGCGCTGGTGCTTGGTGATGAACGGACGCAGCCCGGCCTCCCAGGCCCCCAGAGCGGCGGCGAGGTCGTCGGGGTGCTCCAGCAAGGCCGCGCTCAGTGCGGCGCCGCCGCGAAGCGAGGACGTGGCACCCATGCCCGAGTAGAGGTTCACGCACCACGCCGCGTCTCCCACCAGCACGACCCGACCCTTGCTCCACCGGGGCATCTTCACCTGGTGCACCGAGTCGAACAGGTGGTCAGGGGCCTTCTCCAGGGAGTCCAAGACGTGCCGCACCACGGGATCGTCCATTCCGGAGAAGACCGAGCGCAGCCGCTGGACCCGCGACCCGCCGAACTGCTCCTGGATGTCTGTCGTCCGGTACGTCAGCAGCGCGGTGGGCGCGTGGTCGGCGAACCCGAACACCCACACCGCCCGCTTCGCGCGCGCAATGGTGATGCTGTCGCTCGCCTCGTAGGAGGGCACCTGCTCCTCTAGCTGGAAGGCGCAGATCATCGCGTTCCACGTGGTCAGGTGGTCCTCGTCCGGACCGAACACCATCCGGCGAACGCTCGAGCGCATCCCATCCGCGCCGACGATCATGTCGAAGCCCTCGCGGTACCGCGCACCGGTACCGGCATCCTCGAGCAGGACCTGTACTTCGGCAGGTCCCTCGGTGATCGCGACCGGAGTGGTCCCGAGCCGCACCTCGACGCCGGTGACGCTCTGCCACAGCGCGGCCTCGATGTCGCCGCGCAGCACCGCTGCCGGCTCCCCGGGCTGATCCAGGAATCCCAGAGCCGGCCTGCGCCTGCCCCGGCGGTCCACCGACCACGAGTTCCCGCCCGGTCGCCGTTCCGGGTTGCGGGTGTGCAGGTGGTCGGCGATGCCCAGGTCGACCGCGGCCTGCAGGCCCTCCGGGAACAGCCCGACGAAGTAGCCTCCGGTACGCCGCTCGGGCGCCCGTTCGACGATCACCGGCGTCCAACCGGCCCTGCGCAGCCCGATCGCCGCGGACATCCCCGCGATTCCGAGCCCCACCACCAGCGCCCTCTTCCGCATGGCCGTCACCGCGCCGTGCCGGACGGGGCAGCAGCCGTTGCTGCGGTGAACTCCGCTGCCAGCCTGCGGTGGACGACCCTGCGGACCAGGTCGAGAACGCCCGAAACCATCACCTCGGCCGGACGGCTGGACGGGACGAACCGCTGTTGCTTGACCCGTGCGGAGCGCCGCTGGCGGGTGATGTAGGGACGCAGGCCGGTCTCCCAGGCGTCCAGAGCGGCGGCGAGGTCGCCGGGGTGCTCCCGCAGGGCCACGCCCAGTGCGGCGCCGCCGCGCAGCGAGGACGAGGAGCCCATGGCCGAGTAGGTGTTCGTGCACCAGGCCGCGTCCCCCACCAGCACGACCCGGCCCTTGCTCCACCGGGGCATCTTCACCTGGTGGATCGAGTCGAACACGTGGTCAGGGGCCTTTTCCAGGGAGTCCAGGACGTGGCGCACCACGGGGTCGTCGTCCATCCCGGAGAAGGCCGCGCGCACCTGCTCGATCGACGGCCTGGCGAACCGGTCCGGGATGTCCTCGGTGCGGTAGGTCAGCCATGCGCAGGGCGCGTGGTCGGCGAGTCCGAACACCCACATCGCACGCTTCGGGCGTGAGACGATGATGCTGTCGCTCGCCTCGTAGGAGGGCACCTGCTCCTCCATCTGGAACGCGCAGATCATCGCCTTCCAGTTCGCCAGATAGTCCTCGTCCGGACCGAACACCATCCGGCGCACGCTCGAGCGCATCCCGTCCGCACCGACCACAAGATCGAAGTCCTCGCGGTACTGCTTCCCGGTGCAGGCGTCCTCGAGCAGGACCTCTACCCCGCCCGCACCTTCGGTGATCTCGACCGGAGTGGTCGCGAACCGTACCTCGACCGCGTCCTCGGTCCCGTCGCCGGTGATGCCCTGCCACAGCGCGGCCTCGATGTCGCCGCGCAGCACCGCTGCCAGCCCGCTGGGCGCGTCCAGCAAGCCCAGAACCGGCTTCCGCCTGCCCCGGCGATCCACCGACCACGAGTTCCCGCCCGGTCGCCATTCCGGGTTGCGGGTGTGCAGGCGGTCGGCGATCCCCAGGTCGGCCACGGCCTGCACACCCTCCGGGAACATGAAGATGAAGTAGCCCCCCGTCCGACGCTCGGCTGCTCGTTCGACGATCACCGGCGTCCACCCCGCCCGGCGCAGCCCGATGGCCGCGGACATCCCCGCGATCCCGAGCCCCACCACCAGTGCCCTCTTCCGCATGGCTCTTCCCCTCTGTGACAACGATCGGTCGGTGGACAACTCAATCCGGCACGACGACGGCCCGGCTGCGCCCGGTGTGCGCCCACGCCTCACCGACCCGGCTCAGCGGGAACGCGGTGTGGGGCACCTGCATCGACCCGTCGGCGAAGCGGGCCATGACCTCGGGCGCCTCGGCGAGCATCTCCTCCGGGGACACCGATCCGATGCCGCTCCCGGTGATCCGGATGCGCCGACCGCGCAGCAGGTCCGCGGGCAGCGACGCCTCCGGACCCGCGAGCGAGCCGATCTGCGCGTAGGCCGTGTCCGCTTCGCTGCCCCGCCCCAACACGGCGAACGCAGCCTCGGCGACAGGCCCCCACAGGTAGTCCAGCACGAGACCGGGCTGCGCCTCGGCAACAGCGGCGGCCAGGGCCTTCTCCAGGCCGTCGGGCCCGTCCTGGGCCAGCGACACCGTCGTCGCCCCGGCACCGCGCAGCCGCTCCAGCGCCACCGGATCACGCCCGGCGGCGATGACCCGCTCCGCCCCGAGGGCCAGCGCGCCCTGCACCGCCAGGCTGCCCGACATCCCGGTCGCGCCCAGCACCAGCACGGTGCCCAAGGCCCCCACCTCCTTGCGCCGCGCGGCGAGCACCATCCAGCCCGACAGGCCGGGGTTCATGCCCGCGGCGATCGCGAGCAGATCCGCTCCCGCCGGAACCTCCACCTGGAACGGGGCGAACAGCCGCTCGGCCATCGTCCCGAAGGGCGGACGCGCGTATCCGGTGTAGACCAGGCGCCCATCACCGGTGCGTGCGACCGCGTCGATGCCCGGCACCAGCGGATACGTCATCTGGCCGCGGCTGTAGTGCCGGCCGGTGACCACTCCGCGGACGATGTTGTGCAGGCCGGCTCCGACGAGGTGCAGTGGCTCGTGACCGGGCGGGACCGTCGGCTCGGGGAAGTCGGCGCAGGCGGGTGGCACATCGGGAGCGGTGACGACTACGGCGCGCATCGAGCTCTCCTTAACTAAGTTCAACGGTGTGGCCAGTGTTCCTGAACACCGTTAAGGTGTCAACCATGACCAAGGGCATCACCCGGGAGCGGATCGTCACGGCGGCGCTCGAACTCCTCAACGACACGGGCATGGACGGCCTCACCGTCCGCGCGCTCGCCTCCCGGCTGGACGTCCGCGCTTCCGCCCTGTACTGGCACGTGCGCAACAAGCAGGAGCTGCTCGACGAGATGGCCACCGAGGTCATGCGCCGCGTGACCGGCGCCCTCGCAGCGGTACCGCCCGGCGCCTGCTGGCGCGACGACCTCTCCTCCTACGCCCGCGTCCTGCGCTCGGAGTACCTGCTCCACCGCGACGGGGCCCGCACCTTCAGCGGCACCCGGATCACCGACCCGGACGTGGTCCGCATGAAGGAGCCGTTGTTCGAACGCTGGACCGCAGCCGGCTGGAAGCCCGCTGACGCCGACGACGCCGTCGACGTGGTCACCGCCTTCGTCGTCGGCTTCGTCATCGAGGAACAGGAACGACGCCAATCAGTCGAAACCGATCCGACGCGCTACTCCACGACACTGCGCGACGCCTGGCTGGGCGGAGGCGCGTCACTGGTCAAGGAGGCCGGGCACCTCCGCGACGACGGCGACCAGCGGTTCGAACGGCACCTCGGCAAGGTCCTCGACGGAATCGCCGCCCGGCCGGACGCGTGACTCACCCGCACCCGTATTCGGCCATTGGACCAAACAGGAAACCCTGATCGCCCCAGACGACATCGGAGCCGGGGTCGCCATCGCCCCGAACATCGCCAACGCCAAGGCCCGCAGGGCAGACGCAGAACGTCGCCTGCACAAGCTCCAAGACGCCATCGCCGCAGGCGTGGACCCCGCCGCCTTGGTCGAGCCGATCAACCAGGCCCAAGCCGAACGCGTGACCGCGCAAGCCGAGATCGACAACCACCGTGAAGGCGACCAACTCGACCCCGCCGAGATCTACGCCATGATCGACTCATTCGGGGATGTGGCCCGCATGCTGGACGGACGCAAGCCGCCAGCGCTCAACAGGCTGTACCGGAACCTCGACCTGCACGTGGTCTACCAACCAGAAGAGCAGGCCATCGATGTGACGGCCTGCCCCGGTGTAGATAGCGCGTGTGTCCGAGGGGGGGACTTGAACCCCCACGAGTGGGGCATCCGTTGGAAACGGGTGTCCATGCCTAGATCTTGGCCATGCGGTGCACGAGAACCCGGCGGCGTCGGGCTCGGTCACCAGCGGCAGCCAGTGCGCGCAGGTGCGGGCGGAGCACGTCCGCACGACCGGGACCGTCGAGGCCTACGACTGGCCATCGACCACCCCCGAGAACGGTTGGGACGACGAGCCGTGCGTGTGCGGCCACATCCTGCTCAAGCTGAACTTCAGCGTGGGCGGCAGCTTGGGCGACCTGGTCCGATCGAACCGTTTGATCGACTTCGACCCCTGCTGGGTCGAGGTGGGCTGACCATGACGACGAG